>NZ_BJNV01000006.1 GCF_006539865.1 Zoogloea ramigera | reverse complement strand
ACAGCTTGAGCAAAAGACCGGTGAAGCGGGGTCGCCTTTCTTGCTTACTTCTTTGGCGACGCAAAGAAGTAAGCCGCCCGCCGGGGCGGGACCCGGCCAACGCAAGGCTAAACGCGCGACGGGCTGTTGGTCTCCATCAGCGAAAAACAACAAGCCCCCCGCCCCATCCCGCGTCAAACCATCCCCCCCAACACCCGCGCAAAATTCATCGCCGCCTCGGCCGTCGCGCCGAGGAAGAGCTCCGGCTCGATCAGCTCGGCCTCCATCAGCGCCGGGGCGCCGGCGAACTCCACCAGATCGATGCGCGCGTAGGTGGTCGGCGCCGGCGTACGGGCGAGCACCGCGTCGGCCACGGCCAGTTCGGCATCGGTCGGCTGGTGGGCGTGCACCGTGCCGCCGTACATGTCCTGCACCCGGAAATCCCCGGCCGCGGGCTGCTTGCGGATGGCGTGGGAGAAGCGCCCGCCGAAATACACCAGCGACACCTCACCGGCCTCGGCCACGCTGGTGACGAAGGGCTGCACCATCACGTCGCCGTCGGCCACCAGGCGGTCGAGGTGCGCCAGGCAGGCCGGGTCGGCGGCATCCGCCCGCAGCGCGCCGATCGCGCCGATCGAGACCGCCGGCTTGACCACCACTTCGCCCCAGCCGCGGGCCTTGAGCTGCTCGCGGGCGTCGGCGCAGCCCTGGCCCAGCCACAGGGTGGGCACGGTGGGGATGCCATCGGCGGCGAGCGCACGCAGATACTGCTTGTGGCAGTTCCACGCGATGACCGCGCAGGGATTGACGAAGCGGGTGAGCTGGCTGGCGCGCTCGGCCCAGGCCAGAAACTCGGGCAGGCGGCGGAAGTAGTCCCACGGCGTGCGCACCACCACCAGCGGCCAGGCGGCCCAGTCGACGGGGCTGTCCCAGGGTAGGACGTCGGCTTCGACGCCGAGCTCGGCCAGCGCTGCGACGAGGTAATGGGTCTCCGGGTCGGGCTTGGCCATCTCGGCGCCGGTGACGAGGGCGATGCGGGGGCGGGCTTCCATGGGGCGATCCTTGCGCGTGGGCTTGACGGGAGGCCGGCATTTTAGCGGGCCCGGCCGGCGGCGCGCCGCCCCGGGTTTACCTCAGCCTGCCCCCGGACGGGCGACCACTCCGAAGCCGGCGCGCGAGGCTCCCTGCGGGGGCGACCTGTGGGGGTTACCTCAGGCGACTGCCGGAAGACGCCTCAGGCCACGGGGACACGGCTGGATTCAAGGCCAAGGCCGATGACAGGACGACCGCTGCCCCCCGAAACCGCCTCAGCGCCACACCCCCGCCCGCGGGGTGAAGCTGTCGAGCACCCGGATGTAGCTCTGGCGGGCCAGGGCGCTGGCGTCGCGCAGGTTGGTCTGGCACATGCTGCCCTTCAGCTGGGCGACCGATTCGTACTCGCGCTCGATCATCCAGGTCTTCATGTCGTCGAGGATCTGGCTGAGCCGGCCCGGGCCGTGTTCGAGCAGGGCCGAGGCCAGGTGCACCACGTCGGCGCCGGCCAGCAGCAGCTTGAGGGCGTCGCCTGCGCCATACACGCCGCCGGTGGCGGCCAGGGTCATGCGGGTGTGGGCACGCAGGATGGCGACCCAGCGGATGCGCAGCAGCGCCTCCTCGGGCGAGGAGAGCTGGAGCTGCTCGACCATCTCGAGGGCGTCGAGGTCGATGTCGGGCTGAAAGAAGCGGTTGAACAGGCTCACGCCGTCAGCGCCGACGGCCTCCAGGCGCTTGACGAAGTGGGGCAGCGACGAGAAGAAAGGCGGCAGCTTCATGACGACGGGCACGCTCACGGCGCGCTTGAGCTCGGCCAGCAGCGCCACGTAGCGGGCCTCGACGGCGTCGCCGCTCTCGGAGGGGTCGGCGGCCACGTGGTAGACGTTGAGCTCGAGGGCATCGGCTCCGGCCTCCTGCAGCTCCTTGCCGAGGTCGACCCAGCCCGACGGCGTGACGCCGTTGAGGCTGGCGATGACCGGGATCGAGAGGCGCGCCTTGAGGCGGCGCAGGTGTTCGAGGTAGCGGTCGAGGGCGCCTTCGTAGTGGCCGTGGTCGGGCAGGAAGCCGGCCGATTCGCCGTCGTGGAGCTCGGCGTGGAGCAGGAAGCGGTCGGCCATCGCGTCTTCGGCGATCAGCTCTTCCTCGTAGAGGGAGTGCAGCACCAGGGCCGCGGCGCCGGCGTCTTCGAGGCGCAGCGCGGTGTCGAGCTGCTTGGAGAGCGGCGAGGACGAGGGCACCAGCGGGTTCTTGAGCTTGAGCCCCAGGTAGTCGGTGGACAGGTCGATCATGTCAGGCTCCTGCTTTCGGGATGTCGGCGTGGGCGGCGGCGAGCGCCTGGTAGGCCTTATAGCGCCGGTCGGCTTCGTCCTGGGCCGCGGCAGCGAGGCGCTCGGCGGCTTCGGGGTGGCTGCGGGCGAGCATGGCGAAGCGGGTCTCGCTGTCCATGAAGGCCTTGATCGGCTGGCTCGGCGGGGCAGAATCGAGCTTGAAGGGGTTGGCGCCGCTGTCGGCCAGCCGCGGGTCGAAGCGGAACAGCGGCCAGTGGCCGGTCTTGACCGCCATCTCCTGCTGGCGCTGGTTGTAGAGCATGTCGACGCCGTGGGCGATGCACGGGCTGTAGGCGACGATCAGCGACGGGCCGTCGTGGCTTTCGGCCTCGTGGAAGGCCTTGAGGGTGTGCACGTCCTTGGCGCCGTAGGCCACCGTGGCCACATACACGTGACCGTAGTCGGAGGCGATGCGGGCCAGGTCTTTCTTGGCGGTGGTCTTGCCGCCGGCCGAGAACTTGGCCACCGCGCCCACCGGGGTGGCCTTGGAGGTCTGGCCGCCGGTGTTGGAATACACCTCGGTGTCGAGCACCAGGATGTTCACGTCGTAGGACAGGGCCAGCACGTGGTCGAGGCCGCCGTAGCCGATGTCGTAGGCCCAGCCGTCGCCGCCGATGATCCACACCGAGCGGCGGATCAGCCATTCGGCGAGGGACGCGAGCTCGGTGGCGCGCGGGTGGCGGCTGGCGGCGAGCTTCTGCATGAGCTGGGCGACCCGCTCGCGCTGGGCCCGGATGCCGGTCTCGGCGCGCTGGTCGGCGCTGACGAGGGCGGTGGCGAAGTCGGCGCCGATCTCGTCGGCCATCTCCTTGACCAGGGTCTGGGCGTAGAGCATCAGCTGGTCGGCGGCAAGGCGCATGCCCAGGCCGAACTCGGCGTTGTCCTCGAACAGCGAATTCGACCAGGCCGGGCCACGGCCGGCGCCATTGACGGTGTAGGGCGTGGAGGGCAGGTTGGCGCCGTAGATCGACGAGCAGCCGGTGGCGTTGGCGACCAGCATGCGGTCGCCGAAGAGCTGGGTGGCGAGGCGGATGTAGGGCGTCTCGCCGCAGCCGGCGCAGGCGCCCGAGAACTCGAACAGCGGGTCGAGCAGCATCGCACCGGGGATGGTGCCGTGCTTGAGCAGGCTGCGGTCGAAGTCGGGCAGCTTGAGGAAGAACTCGAAGTTGTCACGCTCCTGCTCGCGCACCGGGGCCAGCGCGATCATGTTGACGGCGCGGCGGCTGACGTTGCTCTTGTCGTGGATCGGGCAGGCCTCGACACAGTCGCCGCAGCCGGTGCAGTCTTCGGGCGCCACCTGGTAGCTGATGCGGGTGCCGGCCGGGAAGTCCTTGCTCTTGGCGGGCACGTGCTTGAAGGTGAGCGGCGCCTCGGCCACCGCGTCGGCCGGGAAGGCGCGGGCGCGGATCGCCGAGTGCGGGCACACGAACACGCACTTGCCGCACTGGGTGCACAGGTCTTCGATCCACTCGGGGATCTCCAGCGCGATGTTGCGCTTCTCGAACCTGGCGGTGCCGGTGGGGAAGCTGCCATCGACGGGCATCGCCGACACCGGCAGGCGGTTGCCCTCGCCGCGGTAGATCGGCAGGGTGAAGTCGCGCACGAAGTCGGGCAGGCCTTCCGGGGCGTTCAGCTGGATCGGCGCGGCGCTGCCGGCGGCCTCGCCCACCGCCGCCTCGTGGAGGTTGGCGAGGGTCATCTCGATGGCGCGGTGGTTGAGATCGGCGAGGCGCTTGCTCTTCTTGCCGTAGGTCTTGTCGACGGCCTTCTTGATCGCCGCGACGGCTTCGTCGTGGGGCAGGATGCCCGAGATCGCGAAGAAGCAGGTCTGCATGATGGTGTTGATGCGCCGCCCCATGCCCGCGTCCTGGGCCACGCGGTAGGCGTCGATCACCCACAGCTTGAGGCCGCGCTCACGGATGGTGGCCTGCATGGCGGCCGGCAGGCTGGCCCACACGCGGTCGGCAGGCTCCGGCGTGTTGAGCAGGAACACCCCGCCCGGCGCGGCGTGGGCGAGCAGGTCGTAGCGCTCGACGAACACCGTCTGGTGGCAGGCCACGAAGCCGGCCATGCCCTCCTCCACCAGGTAGCTGGAGCGGATCGGCGCCGCGCCGAAGCGCAGGTGCGACACCGTGACGGCGCCCGACTTCTTCGAGTCATACACGAAGTAGCCCTGGGCCTGCAGCGCGGTGGATTCGCCGACGATCTTGATCGAGTTCTTGTTGGCCGACACCGTGCCGTCGGCGCCGAGGCCCCAGAACACCGCGTGCTGTAGCGCCCGAGAGGCATCGCTGCGGAAGCCCGCGTCCCAGGGCAGCGACAGGTGGGTGATGTCGTCGACGATGCCCACCGTGAAGCCACGCTTCGGCCGGTCGGCCAGCAGTTCGTCGAACACGGCCTTGACCATGCCGGGGGTGAACTCCTTGCTGGCCAGGCCGTAGCGCCCGCCAGTGATGCGCGGCATGGGGCGGCGGCCGTCGGCGGCGGCTTCGGCGAAGGCGGTGAGCACGTCCTTGTAGAGCGGCTCACCGTCGGCGCCGGGCTCCTTGCAGCGGTCGAGCACGGCAATGGCCTTGGCGCTGGCCGGGATCGCCGCCAGCAGGCGCTCGCCGGCAAGGGGGCGGAACAGGCGCAGCTTGAGGAGGCCGACCTTCTCGCCGCGGGCAACGAGGTGCTCGACGGTCTCTTCCACCGTCTCGGCGGCGGAGCCCATCACCACGATCACCCGCTCGGCGTCGGGGGCGCCCACGTAGTCGAAGAGCTTGTAGTGGCGGCCGGTGAGCGCGCCGAAGCGGTCCATGGCCTGCTGCACGAGATCCGGGAAGGCGTCGTAATAGGGGTTGCTGCGCTCCCGCGACTGGAAGAACACGTCGGGGTTCTGGGCCGTGCCGCGCAGCACCGGGTGCTCGGGCGACAGGGCGCGGGCGCGATGGGCCGCCACCAGGTGGTCGTCGATCATCGCGCGCACGGTGTCGGGCTCGACGGCGACGATCTTGGCGACCTCGTGGGAGGTGCGGAAGCCGTCGAAGAAGTGGATCACCGGGATGCGCCCGGCCAGGGTGGCGGCCTGGGCGATGAGGGCCATATCCTGGGCCTCCTGCACCGAATTGCTGGCCAGGAGCGCGCAGCCGGTGGCGCGGCAGGCCATCACGTCGGAGTGGTCGCCGAAGATGGAGAGCGCGTGGGTGGCCAGCGCCCGCGCCGCCACGTGGAGCACGAAGGGCGTCAGCTCGCCGGCCATCTTGTAGAGGTTGGGCACGAACAGCAGCAGGCCCTGGCTGGCGGTGAAGCTGGTGCCCAGCGCGCCCGAGGTGAGCGCCCCGTGCAACGCACCGGCGGCGCCGCCTTCGGACTGCATCTCGATGATCTTGGGGACCACGCCCCACAGGTTGGGCTTGCCCTGGGCGGCCCATTCATCGGCCCACTCGCCCATGTTGGACGAGGGCGTGATCGGGTAGATGGCAATCACCTCGCTGCCGAGATAGGCCATCCGTGCGGCGGCTTCGTTGCCGTCGAGATTGAGATACGTCGTCATTGGGACCCCCTGCTGGGATGGTCGGCAGCTTGGCCGCGGCGCTGGGCGGGTGCGGCTGTGCCTGTTGGAATCGGGAACAGTGGGCGCGAACCCCGGGTGGGGTCGTCCCGAAACGGACATCCGTGCGGGTAACGGAGACAGTGTGCTGCAGCGCAACCAGAAACCACCGCCAGCCGCCCCACCAGGCTGCCACAAGCCCGCGGCCGCGGGGCTGCTCTACCTGGACTGCACCGCCCCGACTGGGGCGGACGGGCATGACTGCATTGCGTTTTCATGATGACACGGCCCCTGTGCGGGCGTGTGCGCTGCAACAACAGAGTTCATCATACGGCCACCGCGAAGGGCCGGAATTTGACCTATCGCAAGCCTTGGCGCCGCAAGCGCGGCAAATTGCCGTGCCGCAACATGCTTTGCCCGCCGATGGGCGCCGCCCTCACCGCGGCCAGCCGACGTGATAAGGTTTGCCGGCCATGGACACCCCCGCCCGCACCCTGCTGATCGTGTATCACTCCTGGACCGGCTCGACCGAGCAGATGAGCCGCGCCGTGCTGCGCGGCGCGGCCCAGGAGCCGGCCGTCACCACCCGCCTGCTCCACGCGCGGGACGCCGGGCCGGGCGACCTGCTGGCCGCCGACGGCTACGTTTTTGCGACGCCGGAAAACCTGGCCGCCATCTCGGGCCTGATGAAGGATTTCTTCGACCGCAGCTATTACGCCGCCCTCGACAGGCTCAACGGCCGGCCCTATGCGACGCTGGTGTGCGCGGGCAGCGACGGCAGCAATGCCGCCCGCCAGATCGCCCGCATCGCCACCGGCTGGCGCCTGCGCGAGATCGCCCCGCCGCTCATCGTGTGCACCCACGCGCAGACCACCGAGGCGATCCTCGCCCCCAAGGTGGTGCCCGCCGCCGAACTGGCCCGGGGCGAGGAACTCGGCGCCGCCTTTGCCACCGGCCTGGCGATGGGCGCTTTCTGAACGCCCCGGTGGGGGCGTGGGACTACTGGGTCAGCCCCAGATATCGGATGGCCGCGGCCACCTCGGGCCGCATCTGCCAGCGCCACTCGTGCTCTTCACCCTGGCGATCCACGCCGGTGGCCAGCGCCATGGTGTAGATCGGCGTGCCGTCCTTGCGGATTTCCAGGGGTGTCGGCAGCTCCTCGAAAAGGTATCTTCCGACAAACCCGTACTGGAGGTTGGCGGCCCCGTGGCCGTGGTAGCCTGCGGCCCGGGCGAGCTGGGTGGCCGTGATGATTCGGTCGGGGGCATGGAAGTGGGCCTTGAGCATCGCCCGGTGGCCCTCGCTGAGGCGCGGCAGGATGTGCCGGAAGGCGGCCACGTAGGCCTCGGCCGTTGGCGCCGGTGCGTCGGTGGCGGTCAGCTCAGCCATGCGCTGGTCCACGAAGGCGCGCAACTCGACGAGATTCTCGTCGATGCCGCCGCCGCTGATTTCAAGGAGTGTCTTGCCCCGCTGAATGACACGACCACCGAACTCCCCCTTGAAAAAGGCGGAGATCAGGTCGTGGTTTCGGTAGGTTTCGTGTTTGCGATTTGTCGTCAAGCCTGCAATCCTTTCCGGAGCTCCGGTGTCGGTGGGCACAATTGTTCAACCATAGCCCACCTGAGGCTCGCCGGTACCGCTATTTTTCTGGCGCTTGCGCTGTACTCACCAAACAAATGGCGTTTCTGTCCGCGCCCTGCCGCCCGATTGCCTTGATGAAGCAGCGTCCTGTCCGCTGAAAGCCCTGTTCGATGCCCCACAACGTCTCCCTCATCGCCCTCCTCGCCGCCGGTTTCGGGCTGGCGCTGGTGCTGGGTCTGATCGCCGCGCGTCTGCGCATGCCGCCCCTGGTGGGTTATCTGCTGGCCGGGGTGATGATCGGGCCGGGCACGCCGGGCTTTGTCGGCGACGTGGCGCTGTCCGGGCAGCTGGCCGAGATCGGGGTGATGCTGCTGATGTTCGGCGTCGGCCTGCACTTTTCGATGGCCGACCTGCTGGCGGTGCGCAAGATCGCGGTGCCTGGCGCCGTGGTGCAGATCGGCGCCGCCACGCTGCTGGGGGGCGCACTCGCCCTGGGCTGGGGCTGGGCTGTCGGCGACGCGGTGGTGTTCGGGCTGTCCCTGTCGGTGGCGAGCACGGTGGTGCTGCTGCGGGCCCTGGAGGCGCGGGGCAACCTCGAATCCACCAACGGCCGCATCGCGGTGGGCTGGCTGGTGGTGGAAGACCTGGCGATGGTGCTGGTGCTGGTGCTGCTGCCGGCGCTGGCGCCGGTGCTGGGCGCCAAGTCCAGCGCCGCGACGGCCGAGTTCGGTGGGCTGGCCCTCACCGTCGGCCTGACCCTGGCCAAGGTGAGCGCCTTCATCGCGCTGATGCTGATCGGCGGCCGCCGGGCCTTTCCGCGGCTGCTGTGGCTGGTGGCGAAGAGCGGCTCGCGGGAGCTGTTCACCCTGTGCGTGGTGGCAGCCGCGGTGGGCGTGGCCTATGGCGCGGCGATCCTCTTCGATGTGTCCTTCGCGCTGGGCGCCTTCTTTGCCGGGATGATGATGCGCGAATCCGAGTTCAGCCACCGCGCGGCGGATGAATCCCTGCCGCTGCGGGACGCCTTTTCGGTGCTGTTCTTCGTGTCGGTGGGCATGCTCTTCGACCCGACGATCCTGGTCAGCTCGCCGGGCAAGGTGGCGGCGGTGCTGGCGGTGATCCTGGTGGGCAAGACCGTCGCCGCGATCGCGCTGGTGCTGGCCTTCCGCTACCCCCTCAACACGGCGCTGACGGTGGGCGCCAGCCTGGCCCAGATCGGCGAGTTCTCGTTCATCCTGGCCGGGCTGGGGGTGAGCCTGGGCCTGCTGACGCCCGCCGGGCAGAGCCTGATCCTGGCCGGCGCGCTGATCTCGATCGCCCTCAACTCGCTGCTGTTCACGGCCATCGAGCCGGCCCAGGCCTGGGCCCGGGCGCACTCGGCGTGGGCGCGCCGGCTCGATCTGCGGGACGACCCGCTGGCCGCACTGCCGATGTCCACCGACCGCAAGCTGCTCACCGGCCAGGTGGTGCTGGTGGGCTACGGGCAGGTCGGACAGCACATCGCGGCGGCCCTCGCCGAGCGGCATGTCCCGTGCATCGTCGCCGACAGCAACCGCGAGGTGGTGGAGAAGCTGCGGGCCGCCGGGCGCGCCGCGGTGTCGGGCGATGCGTCCGACCCGATCGTGCTGGTCCAGGCCCACATCACCCGCGCCGCGATGCTGGTGGTGACCACCCCCGACGCGCTGGCCAGCCGGCAGATGGTGGACATCGCCCGCAAGCTGAACCCCGACATCGAGATCGTGCTGCGCAGTGACACCGAAGACGGCGCAGCCCTGCTGCGTGGCGAGAAGCTCGGCGAGGTGTTCGTGGGCGAGGAGGAGCTCGCCCGCGGCATGTGCGGCTACGTGACCAGCCGGATGCTGCGCCCGGCGCCCACCGGTAGCTGAGCGCCCCCAGGGCTGGGCTTTGCCCAGCCCGCCCCCCGAGGGGGTTCAAGGAAACCTGGGACGGCCCTGCGCTTCCTTGAGAAGTCCGCAAAGCTTCAGGGCTGCGGTGCGGGCACACCGGCTCCGCAGGCCTGGCGCCGCGCGGCGGGAAGGTCGGCCAGCAGGGCATCGACGAGCCGGGCCTCGCAGCGGCCCGCCGCCACCAGCTCGCCCATGAAGCGCGCCACCGCCGCGTCGTCCATCCCCTGCCGGTAGGGGCGCTCTTGCACCATCGCCTGAAAGATGTCGGCGACGCGCAGGATGCGCGCCTCGAGGGGCGTCGCGGCGGCGTCGAGGTGGAAGGGGTAGCCGCTGCCGTCGGGCTCTTCGTGATGGCAGGCGGCCCACAGGGCGATCTCCTCGAAGCCCCGGATGCCGCGCAGGATGCGGAAGGTTTCGAAGCTGTGGGCGTTGATGATCTTGCGCTCGCGGGCGTCCAGCCGGCCCGGCTTGTCGAGGATCTCGTCGGGCACCCGCAGCTTGCCCAGGTCGTGCAGCAGCGCGGCAATCTCGAGTCGGCCGACGTGCCCGGCCTCGAGGCCGAGGCGCTCGCCCAAGTAGCGGGCCAGCCGGGCGACGCCGACCGAATGCTCGGCGGTGAAGGGGCTCTTGGCGTCGACGATGCGCGCGAAGATCTCGCCCAGCCGGTACAGCTCGTCGGGCGTCGCGGCGAACATGCCGTCGACGCCCTGCGGCCGCAGCGCTTCGAGGGAGCGGGGTTCGAGCATCAGCCAGAAGGCCTCGGCCCGGGAGGCCTCGAGGAAGATCTCAACCAGCTCCGGCGCAAAGTAGCTGCCGGCGTGCTCGGCGATCCGGGCGCGGATCTCTTCGGTGAACAGCAGCAGCGCCTTGTCGCCGTAGTGGGGCGCCGCCAGGGCGTCCACCCGATCCACCAGATAGATCAGGTTGGCCTGGCGCTTGACGCGGGCCGGCAACGGAAGATTCTGCAGCACATCCCAGCGGGTGTGGTGGTAGAGGATGGGCAGGGCCATCGCCTCGAGCGGCGCAAACCCCCTCACCCGCTCGTAGCCCACCTGGCAGTGGGTCTGGGCGCCGCTCCAGTCGAAGCTCTCGACCAGGTGGCCATGGACGCGGGTGGACGACACGCCGATGTCGTGGAGCATCCCGAGCTCGAAGAGAAAGGCGACTTCGTCCGCGCCCAGGCCCTCGACCCGCCCGCACTCGGCGGCCATCACGCCGACCCGCTTGCCGTGGGCCACGTCGTCCACGCCGACCAGGTCGAGCGCATCGGCCAGGGCATGGATCACCTGGCGAAGATCCACATTGAGCGTCATTCGGGCACCTCGCGCGCGGGTTGAGCTTGGGAGCAAAGGCCGCCACATCCGCAGGAGCGGCTTTGCGCAGGGATGAACGGGTAACGTCAGCGGCCGGCGCTTACTTGAGGGATCTGAACACCCGGGCACGAAGCGCCTGGACAGGCACGGCGCCAACTGCGTGCCTATTGTGAGACTGAACCGGCCCACGCGCCGGCGGTGGTGCGCTGCGCCGCCGCCGACACCGGCAAGCAAGACGCCAGGCGGCGGGCAGCCGTAGACATGCGCCGGCTCGGTGACGGGCTAATGGACTTGCGGCAGGGGCAGGCGGCTGTCGGGCCACCTGCCAGGTCGGATGCGGCCCTGCCTGCGTGGCCAGGGCCGGAGGCGCCCTGTCAGGCACCCGCCTCGCAGGCCCGCCTACGCCACTGGGCGGCGAGCGGAGCCAGGGCGCAAAGGGTGAGCAGCAGCGAACTCGGTTCCGGAACGCGGAGCACATCCACCACCTCCAGTGCGCCCCACACACTTTCGCCACCGAACGCGAGGGTATAGCTTCCCCGATCGAGGGGCTCCAATGCCACCCAGTAGCCGTCCGTCACGAAGTCGTGGGCACCCGTATTCAGGCCAGACCAGAAAGTGTCGGCGGGCAGGTTCACCGAGGACAGCGCTGTGCTGGTCTGCCGGTAGCTCGGATAAGTAAGGAGGTTCTGGCCGTTGAGGGTGGCGTGGAGGTTCGTGACCCCGCTCAGGGGGATGAAGGACAACGCGCAGGCGACCGGATTTGCCACGCCGTCACAAGCCTCACCAGTCTCCGGGGTAAAAACGTAGGCTATGTTGAGAATCGGAAAGAAAAGGGGCTTGCCGGCGGGGACTTCGATGGTGCGCGAGACGTTTCCACCGCCCCCCGCCAGGAAGAAGACGCTCCCGGCATTGTTGAGGTTGGCACGGCTGCCGTCGACGTCGGTCAGGGGGCTGGAAGCCGCAGGAATCCCCAGCGCCCACTGCCACCACTGCTCGGACAGCGCCAGCTGGCTTTGCCCCTCGACCGGCTGGGTCGGATCGATGACCCCGGCCTGAACCGTCCCGATCAATCCCGACATGACCCCAGCAATGGCGATACTGCAAATCGATGTTTTCATGACTGACTCCCTGATAGCGAAGCCGATTGGCTTTGCACGGGAAATGCAAGCAAAAAATACACCGAAAACAAAGTTTTTAAGATTCAAGCGCTTGGCGGAAGCCAGACTTTTAACTGTAAAAACCTCCGACAAACCAGTTGAATTCAATACCAGAACCCGCCTCTGCTGCGAATTTCACCTGACCGCACGGACAGGCGTCCGGCGTGCTGACGAGGCACCACGCCGGGGCAAGCAGCCCGTTCGGGCAGGAGATCCCCCCCCCTTGGCTCAGTCGCCCTCACCGTAGCCGAGCATGGCCTTCACCTCGAGGAACTCGTCGATGCCCCAGGCGCCCCACTCGCGGCCGAGGCCGGACTGCTTGTAACCACCGAAGGGCGCCGCCATGTCGATCGGCGCGCCGTTGATGTGCACATTGCCGGTGCGCAGGCGGCGAGCCACCGCGCGGGCGCGGGCCGGGTCGGCGGAGCTCACGTAGCCCGACAGGCCGTAGGGTGAGTCGTTGGCGATGGCGACGGCGTCGTCCTCGTCCCGGTAGGGCAGGATGGACAGCACCGGCCCGAAGATCTCCTCCCGGGCAATGGTCATCGAATTCTTCACCTGGCTGAAGATCGTCGGCCGCGCGAAGAAGCCGCGGGCGATGCCCTCCGGCCGCCCCGGCCCGCCCGCCAGCAGCTTGGCGCCTTCGGCGACGCCGGCCTCGATGAGGCGCTGCACGCGCTCGAACTGGGCCCCGTTGGCCAGCGGCCCCATGGTGGTGGCCGCATCGAGCGGGTCGCCGACCCGGACCCGGGCGAGCGCCGCCACGGCCAGGGCTTCGACCTCGTCGAGCCGCCCGGCGGGCACCAGCATCCGCGACGGCGCGTTGCAGTTCTGGCCGCTGTTGAGCATCAGCGTCATCACGCCCTGGGTGACCGCGCGGGTGAAATCGGCATCGTCGAGGATGATGTTGGCCGACTTGCCGCCGAGCTCCAGGGCGACCTTCTTGATGCCGTCGGCGGCGGCCCGCATCACCAGCTGGCCGGCGCGGGTCGAGCCGGTGAAGGACAGCATGTCCACGTCCGGGTGGGTGGTGAGCGGCGCGCCGACTCCGGCACCGTCGCCGTTCACCAGGTTGAAGACGCCCGCCGGCACGCCGGCCTCGTGGAGGATCTCGGCCAGGATGATGCCGGAGAGCGGCGCCAGCTCGCTGGGCTTGAGGACCATCGTGCAGCCCGCCGCGAGGGCCGGCGCCACCTTGCAGGCCATCTGATTGGCGGGCCAGTTCCAGGGCGTGATCAGCCCGCACACGCCGATCGGCTCGCGCAGGATGCGGGTGCCGCCCTGGGGTTTCTCGAAGACGAAATCCTGCAGCGCCGTGGCAGCGGCGCGGAAGTGGAACAGCCCGGAACCCGCCTGGCCGCTGCCCGCCAGCGCCTTCAGCGGCGCGCCCATCTCGGTGCAGATGGCCTGGGCCATGTCGTCGTAGCGCTTCTTGTAGGCCACGCCGATGCGCGCGAAGAGGTCGAGACGCTCCTCGCGGGTGGTGGCGGCGAAGGCCGGAAAGGCGGCCCGCGCGGCAGCCACGGCGCGCTCGACGTCGGCCGCCGAGCCCATCGCGACGCTGCCGGCCGCTGCCTCGGTGGCGGGGTTGATGACGTCGCGGAAGGCCGGGGCGGCGGGGTCTACCCACTGGCCGCCGATGTAAAAACGCTGCAGGTTGCTCATGGTTGTCTCCTCCATTTTGTTGTTGATATCGGCCGCCGACGCGGCCGCTCAGGACGCGGGCGTGAGCTTGGCCACCGCCAGCATCAGCCACTTGCTGCCCGCTTCGGCAAACTTGACCTGCACGCGGGCGTCGCTGCCGCTGCCCTCGGCTGCGATGATGACGCCGTCGCCGAAGCGCGGGTGGTTCACCGCCTGGCCGATGGCGAGGCCGCCCAGATCCCGCGAGCGCAGCGGCGGGGGGGGCGGCATCGAGGGCGCGGCGGGCTTGCCGGCGCCGGAGTTGTAATAGCGCGGCGAGGGCTCGGACACGTAGCTGCGCCGCGGGTTGGGCGGGGTCAGCCACTTGGTGAGCGGCTCGGGGATCTCCTCGAGGAAGCGCGAGCGCAGGTTGTAGCGCACCTGGCCGTGGAGCATGCGGCCCTGGGTGAAGCTGAGGTAGAGCCGCTGGCGGGCGCGGGTGACGGCGACATACATCAGGCGGCGCTCCTCCTCCAGCCCGTCGGCCTCCGCGGTACTGTTGCCGTGGGGGAACAGCTCCTCCTCAAGGCCCGACAGAAACACCACGTCGAACTCCAGCCCCTTGGCCGCGTGGACGGTCATCAGCTGGACTGCGTCGGAGCCGGCGTCGGCCTGGTGGTCACCGGCCTCCAGGGAGGCGTGGGCCAGGAACTCGGCGAGCACGCTGCCGGGCTCTGACGGCGCTTCGCCGGGCGCCTGGCCGGCGCCCACCTCGGCGCTGAAGTTGGCGGCGGCGTTGATGAGTTCGTCGAGGTTCTCGAGGCGCTCCTGGCCCTCTTTTTCGAGCTGGTAGTGGCCCCGCAGGCCGGACATCTCGATGACGTGGTCGACCGTTTCGTGGAGCGGCAGGTCACGGGTCTCGACGCGCAGGCGCTCGATCAGCGCCACGAACTGCCCCAGCGCGGCGCCCGGCTTGCCGGCCAGGTGCGGCACGGTCTGGTAGAGCGGCGTATTCCAGGTGCGCGCGGCGTCCTGCAGCGCCTCGAGGGAGCGCGCGCCGATGCCGCGGGTCGGGAAGTTAACCACCCGGGTGAAGGCGGTGTCGTCGTCGGGGTTGGCGATCAGGCGCAGGTAGGCCAGGGCGTGCTTGACCTCCTGGCGCTCGAAGAAGCGAAGCCCGCCATACACCCGGTAGGCCACGCCGCTGGAGAACAGCTGGTGCTCGAGCACCCGCGACTGGGCGTTGGAGCGGTACAGCAGCGCGATGTCCGAGCGGCAGGCGCCATCCCGCACCAGGGACTGGATCTCCTCGACGATCCAGCGCGCCTCGTCGCTGTCGGTGAAGGCCTCGTACACGCGGATCGGCTCGCCGGCGCCGCGGTCGGTCCACAGATTTTTGCCGAGGCGCTTGGTGTTGTGGCCGATCAGGGCGTTGGCGGCGTCGAGGATGTTGCCATGGGAGCGGTAGTTCTGCTCAAGGCGGATCACGCTCTCGACCCGGAAATCACGCTCGAAGTCGCGCATGTTGCCGATCTCGGCGCCGCGGAAGCGGTAGATCGACTGGTCGTCGTCGCCCACGCAGAAGAGGCTCGCGCCGCCCTCGCGGCCGCCATCGGCCAGCAGCGACAGCCACTTGTATTGCAGGCGGTTGGTGTCCTGGAACTCATCCACCAGGATGTGGCGGAAACGGGCCTGGTAATGCCGGCGGATCGGCTCATTGCGCTCGAGCAATTCATAGCTCCGGAGCAAAAGCTCGGGGAAATCCACAACTGCCTCGCGCTGGCATTGGGCCTCATACTCCGTGTAAAGCTCGACCCGGCGCCGGGTGTAGTCATCCCAGGCCTCGACCGCCGCCGGCCTCAAGCCGGCCTCTTTCTGGGCGTTAATGAAGTGCTGCAGCTCCCGGGGCGGAAACTTCTCGTCGTCGATGTTGAGGGCTTTGAGCAGGCGCTTGATCGAGGCCAGCTGGTCGCCCGAATCGAGGATCTGGAACAGCTGGGGCAGGCCGGCGTCCCGGTGATGGGCGCGCAGGAAGCGGTTGCACAGGCCGTGGAAGGTGCCGATCCACATGCCCCGGGTGTTGATCGGGAACATCGCAGACAGGCGCGTGAGCATCTCCTTGGCGGCCTTGTTGGTGAAGGTCACCGCCAGGATGCCCTGGGGGCTGCAGTAGCCGTTCTGGATCAGCCAGGCGATCCGCGTGGTGAGCACCCGCGTCTTGCCCGAGCCGGCTCCGGCCAGGATCAGGGCATGCTGGGGCGCCAGCGTGACGGCGGCGAGTTGTTCCGGATTGAGGTTGTCGAGAAGCTGGGGCATGGGGCGGACGAAGTAGATAAATGTACAGCTCGGTGCGGGATTGTACCGCCAGGGGCGACAGCGAGCACCCCTGTCGATGCGCACCAAAACAGATCAAAGGCCTGAAAGAAGGGTGTGCACGGCAGAACGCCGTAGCATCAAACCAACACCTCGTGACGAAATGCCTGAAACAAAATGCAAGAGCGCTTGCGGAGCTTCATCCGCTTGCCTAGAATCGAATTGTGCAATGCAACAAACGATCGGGAAGCCAAACTTAACCTGATGTTTTATAGGGTTAATAAAATTCATGCATATATTGCATCGCACCAAAACGGCCGAACGTGCCGTCGCGACGAACCCGAATCGGATGATGCGACCAACAGGAGCAACAGAATGAAAACGCCCAAACTTCTACCGTGGCAGGCCCGCAAGGCCGGCGTGTCGCTGGAGCGCGCCGAAGCGCTGTGGAACAAGGCCATCCGCGAAGCCACTGCCGACACCGGCTGGGTAGGCACGTCCGAGTTCTGGGACGCCGCCGAAACCCGCTTCCGCGAACTCCTCGACGCCGAGCGCAACACCCTGTGTGCGCCGCAGATCGAATCGCTGGTGCGCTGCCAGAGCCGTCTGGGCCTGCTGCCCCTGCTCGCCGCCGAGCAGATGGTCACCGCGATGTCTGCCAACTGGCAGCGTTTCTGCAATCAGATGAACAAGGCCGCCTGAGCCACTTCAGGCCGCCCGCCGGTCCTCCGACCGGCCCAACCGTGTTTTTCTCCCTCCTCTCCCTCGTGGAGATTTGACGGCGTCTGCCTCACGGCAGACGCCGCTTTTTTTTGGCTCGCCGCCGGTCGCACAGTCCGGCACGGGCCGATGTCCCCGCGCCGGGCGGTGCTTCCGCCGTGCGCGAAAGGCCTTCCCCGGGTGCTGCTATAATGCCGGGTTTTAATCTCCCTTCAGGAGTTCAATGTGTTGATTTCCAACGCCTTTGCCCAGGCTGCACCCGCTGCCGCGCAGGATCCGCTGTCGAGCATCACCGGCATCCTGCCGCTGATCTTCATGTTCGTCGTGCTGTGGTTCCTGATGATCCGCCCGCAGATGAAGCGCGCCAAGGAACACAAGGCCCTGCTCGAAGGCCTGCAGAAGAACGATGAAGTGCTGACCCAGGGCGGCATCGTCGGCAAGGTCGTGTCGATCAGCGACGCCTACGTCACCGTCGAAGTCGCCACCAACACCCAGATCATCGTCCAGAAACAAGCCATCGGCGCCGTGCTGCCGAAGGGCACCATCAAGTCGATCTGAGCGCCGGGGCGGGCCGAGCATCTGCTCTGCGCCCGCCGGGCCGCGCAGCATCCACGCCGCATCCCTTCCTTTCCGCCCGACCATGAACCGCTACCCTCTCTGGAAAAACCTCCTCATCGGCCTCGTGCTGCTGTGGGGCCTCATCTACACCCTGCCGAATTTCTACGGGGAGGTGCCCGCCGTCCAGGTCTCGAGCGGCAAGGCCACGCTCAAGCTCGACGCCACCACGGCCATCAAGCGGGTCGAGGAAAGCCTCGCGGCGGCCGGCATCCAGCACGACGGCCTGTTCGCCGACCTCACCAGCGTGCGTGCCCGCTTCCGCGACACCGACACCCAGCTGAAGGCCAAGGACGCCATCGAGAAGGCCTTCAACCCCGACGCCGCCGACCCGTCCTACGTGGTGGCCCTCAACCTGCTGTCCGCCAGCCCCCAGTGGCTCACCAACATCCACGCGCTGCCCATGTACCTGGGCCTCGACCTGCGCGGCGGCGTGCACTTCCTGCTCCAGGTGGACATGAAGGGCGCCGTCACCAAGCGCCTCGACGCCACCACCGGCGACCTGCGCACCCTGCTGCGCGACAAGAACGTGCGCCACGCCGGCATCAGTCGTGAAGGCGCCAGCGTGGTCGTCAAGTTCCGCGACGCCGAAACCCAGGCCCGCGCCCGGAGCGTGATCGGCGCCGTCAACAACGACCTGCAGCTCGTCGAGGGCCAGGACGGCGCCGACTTCAAGCTCACCGCCACCCTCACGCCGCTGGCCCAGAAGACCATCCAGGAGTTCGCGCTCCGCCAGAACATCGGCACCCTGCACAACCGGATCAACGAACTCGGCGTGGCCGAGCCGGTGATTCAGCAACAAGGCCTCGACCGTATCGTGGTGCAGCTGCCGGGCGTGCAGGACGTGGCCAAGGCAAAAGACATCCTCGGCCGCACCGCGACCCTCGAGATCCGCCTGGTGGACGACAGCCCGGGCAGCCTCGAAAGTGCGCTGCAGGGCAACATCCCGCCGGGCACCGAGCTTTATTCCGAGCGCGGCGGCAACCCGCTGCTGGTCAAGAAGCAGGTCGTCCTGACCGGCGAGCGCCTCACCGACGCCCAGCCGGGCTTCGACGGCCAGAACCACGAGCCGGCTGTCCACCTCACCCTCGACGCCGCCGGCGCCCGCATCTTCAAGGACATCACCCGCGAGAACATCAACAAGCGGATGGCCATCCTGCTGATCGAGAAGGGCAAGGGCGAGGTCGTCACCGCGCCGGTGATCCGCAGCGAGATCGGCGGCGGCCGTGTGCAGATCTCGGGCCGCATGAGCTCCGAAGAAGCCACCGACACCGCGCTGCTGCTGCGCGCCGGCTCGCTGGCGGCTCCGATGGAGATCATCGAGGAGCGCACCATCGGCCCCAGCCTCGGCGCCGAGAACATCACCAAGGGCTTCCATTCGACGATGTGGGGCTTCATCGCCATCGCCATCTTCATGTGCGCCTATTACATGCTGTTCGGCCTGGTGTCGGTGATCGCGCTGGCCTCCAACCTGCTGCTGCTGGTAGCCCTGCTGTCGCTGCTGCAGGCGACCCTCACGCTGCCGGGCATCGCGGCCATCGCGCTCACCCTCGGCATGGCCATCGACGCCAACGTGCTGATCAACGAGCGCATCCGCGAAGAGCTGCGCAACGGCTCCAGCCCGCAGGCCGCCATCGCCACCGGCTACGACCGAGCCTTCGACACCATCCTCGACTCCAACGTCACCACGCTGATCGCCGGCATCGCCCTGCTCGTCTTCGGCTCCGGCCCGGTGCGCGGCTTCGCGGTGGTGCACTGCCTCGGCATCCTCACCTCGATGTTCAGCGCGATCCTGGTCTCCCGCGGCCTGGTCAACCTGATCTACGGCAAGAAGCGCAAGCTCGAGAAGCTGGCCATCGGCCAGGTCTGGAAGCCGGGCCTCTGAGGCGCGGCAGCAACAGCACACAACGGACATTCATCATGGAATTCTTCCGGATCCACAAAGACATCCCCTTCATGAAGCACGCGCTGGTGTTCAACGTGATTTCGTTGGTCACCTTCCTGCTCGCGGTCTTCTTCCTGGCCACCAAGGGGCTGCATTTCAGCGTCGAGTTCACCGGTGGCACGCTGATGGAGGTCAGCTACGCCGAAGCCCCTGCCCTTGAAAAACTGCGCGACGCCCTCGCCAAGGAAGGCTACCAAGACGCCCAGGTGCAGAACTTCGGCAGCTCCCGCGACGTGCTGATCCGCCTGCCCAACCGGGAAGGCATGGAGACCGGCAAGGTCAGCGAGAAGGTGATGGCCAGCCTCAGCGCCCTCGAGGGCGGCAAACCCGAGCTGCGCCGGGTCGAGTTCGTCGGCCCGCAGGTCGGCAAGGAGCTCGCCTCCGACGGCGCGATGGCGCTGCTGCTGGTGATCGGCGGCATCGTGGTGTATCTGGCGATGCGCTTCGAGTGGCGCTTTGCGGTGTCGGCGATCATCGCCAACCTCCACGACGTGATCATCATCCTGGGCTTCTTCGCGCTGTTCCAGTGGGAGTTCTCGCTGCCGGTGCTGGCCGCCACGCTGGCGGTGCTGGGCTACTCGGTGAACGAATCGGTAGTGGTCTTCGACCGGGTGCGCGAAACCTTCAAGAAGAAGCGCGGCCTCACCACCCCGCAGGTGCTCGACCACGCCATCACCAGCACCATCAGCCGCACCATCATCACCCACGGCTCGACCCAGATCATGGTGCTGTCGATGCTGCTGTTCGGCGGCGAGACGCTGTACTACTTCGCGCTGGCGCTGACCATCGGCATCTGCTTCGGCATCTACTCGTCGGTGCTGGTGGCCAGCCCGCTGGTGATGTGGCTCGGCGTGTCCCGCGAGCAGTTCATCCAGCCCAAGAAGGAAAAGCAGGAAGCCGTCGTCTGACGAGGCCGCGGCCGATTGCACAAAGGGCTGCCCGCGGGCAGCCCTTTTTCATTGCGGGCGCCAGGTGTTCAGCCTTCCACCAGGCGCCCCGAAGCGAGCCGCAGGCTACGGCCACAGCGGGCCGCCAGCGCGTGGTCGTGGGTGACCAGCACCAGGGTCGTGCCCGATTCGGCGTTCAGCGAGAACATCAGCTCGATCACCGCCTCGCCGGTAGCCACGTCGAGGTTGCCGGTCGGCTCGTCGGCCAGCACCAGCGCCGGCCGCGGTGCGAAGGCCCGCGCCACCGCCACCCGCTGCTGCTCGCCCCCCGACAGCTGGCGTGGGTAGTGCCCGAGCCGCCCGGCCAGGCCAACCCGTCCGAGCCAGGCCTCGGCCTCCCGGCGCGCATCGCCACGGCCGGCGAGCTCGAGGGGCAGCATCACGTTCTCAAGGGCCGTCAGCGCCGGCAGCAGCTGGAACGACTGGAACACGAAGCCCACGCAGGCCCCCCGCAGCGCCGCGCGGCCGTCCTCGTCGAGGGCGAACAGGTCCTGCCCGCGGATCCTCACCGTGCCGCTGCTCGGCGAATCCAGCCCGGCCAGCAGGCCGAGCAGCGTCGACTTGCCGGAGCCGGACGCCCCGACGATCGCCACCGCCTCGCCGGGCGCGATCGCAAACGAGACGTCTTCGAGGATGTGCAGCAGCGGCCCACCGTCGGCAGTCACGCTGCGGCACAGGCGGCTGACTTCAACCACCGGCGCGGCAGCGGGCGGGGTATCACTTCGACCAGGGTTCATTGTCATCAGGAGATTCGGGCCGGGCCCGGTGGCGCAGTCGGACCCCGATTATCGCCCGGCGTGGCAGCAACGCGGCAAGTGCCGTGGCCCGCCCGTGGCGGTAAACGAACTGAAGGCAACCCGCAGGCTGCCTTCAGTTGCGCTACCGGATGGACGAGGGTCAATCCACGTGGTAGTTGGGCGCTTCCTTGGTGATCTGCACGTCGTGGACGTGGGACTCGCGGATGCCGGCCGAGGTGATCTCGACGAACTCGGCGCGGCTGCGCATCTCGTCGATGGTGGCGCAGCCCACGTAGCCCATGGAGGCGCGGAGGCCGCCCATCAGCTGGTGAATCACCGCGGTCACCGCGCCCTTGTAGGGCACCCGGCCTTCGATGCCTTCCGGCACCAGCTTGTCCACGTTGCCGTCGTTCTCCTGGAAGTAACGGTCGGCGGCGCCCTGCTGCATCGCACCCAGCGAACCCATGCCGCGGTAGGACTTGTAGGACCGGCCCTGGAACAGCACGGTTTCGCCCGGCGCTTCTTCGGTGCCGGCGAACAGGCCGCCCAGCATCACCACGTTGGCACCGGCCGCGATGGCCTTGGAGATGTCGCCGGAGTAGCGGATGCCGCCGTCGGCGATCATCGGCACGCCGGAACCGGCCAGCGCGGTGGCGACGTTATCGACCGCGGTGATCTGCGGCACGCCGACGCCGGCCACGATGCGGGTGGTGCAGATCGAGCCGGGGCCGATGCCCACCTTGACGCCGTCGGCACCGGCATCCACCAGCGCCTTCGCGGCAGCGGCCGTGGCGATGTTGCCGCCGATGACCTCGACCTGCGGGAAGTTCTTCTTGACCCAATTGACGCGGTCGAGCACGCCCTGCGAGTGGCCGTGGGCGGTGTCGACGACGATCACGTCGACGCCGGCCTCGGCCAGCAGCGCGGCCCGCTCTTCGGTGCCGGCACCGACACCGATCGCCGCGCCGACGCGCAGACGGCCGAGGCCATCCTTGGAGGCGAGCGGGTGCTCGGTGGACTTCATCATGTCCTTGACGGTGATGAGGCCGGCCAGGCCGCCTTCGTCGTTGAGCACCAGCACGCGCTCGAGGCGGTGCTTGTGCATCAGCGCGCGGCCTTCTTCGAGGCTGGCGCCTTCACGGACCGTGACCAGACGCGACTGGGGCGTCATGATCGCCGACACGGGCTGGTCGAGATTGGTCTCGAAGCGGGTGTCGCGGTTGGTGACGATGCCGATCACCTTGCCGTTTTCCACCACCGGCAGGCCGGAGAACTTGTGGGTGCGGGTCAGGTTCAGCACCTCGCGGACCGTCATGGTCGGCGGGATGGTGATCGGGTCTTTGAGGATGCCCGATTCGAAGCGTTTTACCTTGGCCACTTCGGCCGCCTGCTGCTGGGGGGTCAGGTTCTTGTGAACGATCCCGATCCCACCCTCCTGCGCGAGCGCAATGGCGAGGCGTGCTTCGGTGACGGTGTCCATGGCTGCGGACACCAGGGGAATATTCAGGGTAATGTTGCGCGTGAGCTTCGTCTGAAGGCTGACGTCGCGCGGGAGAACGCTCGAATGGGCGGGGATGAGAAGGACGTCGTCAAACGTCAGCGCCTTCTGGATCACTCGCATGGCTTTAATCCCTTGAATCAAATCCGTATTATACGTAGCTCGCCGGCTTGCGGCAAAAGCTTTGTCCTGATGGGGTACCCAATGTTGCACAAACTTCCGGCCGTCGTGCTCACCCTTGCCGCCACGGTCGCCTACGGCCAGGAAATCTACAGCTGGAAAGACGCCAGCGGCGGCGTGCATTACTCCGACATGCCGCCCGCCGAAGCCAAGGTGAGAACCCTGCGCAAGGCCCCGCTGGCGCCCGAGAAGGCTGCCGCGCCCGCCGACGGCCGGCCGGCGCCTCCGTCGCTGGCGGAGAGGGAGCTTGCCTTCAAGAAACGCCGGGCCTCGACGGCCGAGGCCGAAGAAAAGGCCAACAACGAGCGTACCGCCACGGATGCCCGCCAGAAGGAGTGCAGCGAAGCCAAGGCGCAGTTGCTCGCCATGCAGGACGGCCAGCGGGTCGCACGCTTTGTCGAGAACGGCGAGCGCGTGGTGCTGGACGACGCCGAGCACGAGGCCGAGGTCGAACGCCTGAGCAAATACGTCGCCCGCAACTGCAAATAGGGCTGCCGGCTCCGGCCGCCCTGCCCCGGCCTCTTGAGTAAAGGCCGGGCCGTTTCAGATTTGATTGCGCCCTGCCGGGGGCGCGCTGGTCGAAGCCCCGCCCGGCAATCAGCCGGCGGTCTCCTCGGCCGGCCCGCCACCCTTCTTCATGACCTTGCCCTCCTCGGCGCGCTTGCGGCGCACGTCCTTAGGGTCGGCGATCAGCGGGCGGTAGATCTCGACCCGGTCGCGGTCGCGCAGCACCGTGTCGCCCTTGACCAGCTTGGCGAAGACGCCCAGCTTGTTAGTTTTGGCGATGTCGATCTCGGGGTGCTTCTGCAACAGGCCGGACGCCTCGATGGCCCGCTGCACGGTGCTGCCGGCGGGCAGCTTGAGACGGACGATCTCCTGGCGCTCGCACAGGGCGTAACAGACTTCGACGTTGATCGAATCGGGCATTTCAGGCCTTCCCGCCATAAACCTGGCCGGCACGCTTGACGAAGGAATCGACGAAGGTGTTGGCGATATGGTTGAACACCGGCCCCACCGCCTTCTCGATGAGGCGGCTGGAGAATTCGTAGTGGAGATTGAACTCCACCTTGCAGGCCGCATCGCCCAGCGGAATGAAGTTCCAGGAGCCGTCCAGGTGCGTGAAGGGCCCGTCGGTCAGGCGGATCAGCATGTGCGACGGATAGTGCTTTTCGTTCTCGGTGCTGAAGTGGGACTTGATCCCGTGGTAGTTGATGTGCAGGGTGGCCCGGGTGATCTTCTCGTCGCGGGAGTGCACCTCGCTGCCTCCGCACCACGGCAGAAACTTCGGGTAGTCCTCGCAACGGTCGACCAGATCGAACATCTGGGCCGGGGTGAATTCGATCAGTACGATTTTCTTGACGGCTGCCATCGGGACGCGGCGGGGCTACCGAGCTGTTAAAATCAGCGATTTTACGCGCCCCTACGAGCCTACGCCAATGAGCATCATCGACAACCGCAAGGCCTTCCACGATTATTTCATCGAGGACAAATACGAAGCCGGCCTGGTGCTGCAGGGATGGGAGGTCAAGGCCATCCGGGCCGGGCGCGCCAACATCAAGGAAAGCTACGTGGTGATCCGCGGCGCCGAGATCTTCATCGTCGGCATGCACATCACCCCGCTGGAGTCCGCCTCGACCCACATCACCCCCGACCCGACCCGCACCCGCAAGCTGCTGCTGCACGCCGAGGAGATCGCCAAGCTGATCGGCAAGGTCGAGCGGGCCGGCTACGCGCTGGTTCCCCTCGACCTCCATTACAGCAAGGGCCGCGTGAAGATCAGCGTGGGCCTCGCCAAGGGCAAGAAGCAGTTCGACAAGCGCGAAACCGAAAAGGAACGCGACTGGGATCGGGAGAAAGCCCGGCTGATCCGCGCCAAGGGCTGAAGCCCCGGCGCTTCTCAAGGAAACGCAGGGCCGCCCCAAGTTTCCTTTGAAACCCCACGGCGGGCGGGGCGAAGCCCGGCCCTGGGCGCTCAGGGATACTCGGGGCCCGCCTCGAGCTCGCCCAGCGCCCACTCCATATGCAGGCGCTCCAGGGCGTCCACCGGCTGGCTGGCCGCCGCCTCGGCGCACAGGGCATGGGCGTGGCCCGACTGGGCGCCGCCCAGAACCATCAGCGCCGCGCGGGCATGTTCGGCCAGGACCACCGATGACTGGGGATGCAGGGCCCGCGCCGCCTCGAAGTGGTCGACGACCGCCTCCTTGCGCACGCCGTAGGTCAGTGCCCCCACCACGCCGCCGACCTTGTCGATCACTTCGGCGTTATAGACCCCCAGCACCACGTGGGCCCCCGCGTGCCCGGGCTCGAGCTGCAGCGCCCGGTGCAGGCTGTCGCGCACCTTGCTGCCGAGCCCCTGGGAGAGCGCCTTCACCACCGACAGATGCTGGCTGTAGCGCACCAGCGCGGCGCCATGGGCGTACCAGGCGTTGGCCCAGTTCGGCGCCAGCCGGAGCAGCGCCGCCGCCGACTCCACCGCCTCGCGCAGGATCGACAGCCGCCGTACCGGGTCTTCCTCAAGGTGCGCGGCATAGACGGTGGCCGCCCGCGTGGCCACCACGAAACCCACCGGCCCGGCCAGCAGCCCGCGCTCCACGGCATCGGCGAAATCGCCGGCATGAAAACTCCGCCACGCCTCCTCGACCATCGGGACGAGCGCCCGTGGGTCATCGGCATGGGGCTCGAGGGCGGGGTTGGCCCGCAGCAGCTCGAGGAGGTTATCGACGGTCGGGTAGGGCTCCCGATCCGCCCGGTGAAGACGGCACCAGTTGGTGAGCAAGGCGGTGCCGCCATAGCGATAAACCCGGTCGCCATAGGGAAAGCGCTTCCAGGCGAGCCGCGGCACGACGGACGCGTCGGCGGACTCCTTCACCCCGTGGCGCGCGCGGCGCAAGGCCCCATGCCAGTCAAAGGTCAGATGCATCAGCTGTATTCTCCCTCGGGCAGCCCGCCGATTTTTGTCGTTCCGGCGAAACCGGACGCAGTGGCGGGTCTGTTGCCGGCAGCCAGGGCCGGTTCGGCAAAGCTTAGCACCGTCGCCCGACGTGCGCATGGCGCAGTGCGGCGTAAAGCAGCTCAGGCCGCTCAGCCCGCCGCGGCATCCATGAAACGAGCCAGCACGATGTCGCGCCCGGTGACACCCCCCGCGTCGTGGGTGGTGAGCACCACCTCGACCCGGTTGTAAACATTGCGCCACTCCGGGTGATGGTCCAGCCGCTCTGCCATCAGCGCGACCCGGCTCATCCAGCCGAAGGCGGCGTTGAAATCGGCGAAGCGGAAGACCTTGCCGATCGCATCCCGCCCCGGCACCGGCGCCCAGCCGGGCAGCCCAGCCAGGGCCTCGGCCCGCTGGAGTTCGTCCAGTCTTGTGGCATCCATCGTCATCCTCCGCCTCAACGCAACGAGAAATCGACCCGGCTGACCTTGGCCTTCGGCTGCTTGCCGTCGTCACCTTCGTGGGTGGACAGCACGAACACCCGCTCGGCCGGCACCTGCCCCTTGTCGAGCAGCCAGGCCTTGACCGCCTGGGCGCGCTGCTGGCCGAGCAGGCGCACGTCCTCGTCGCTGACCTTGGTGTTGGCGAGGATCAGCTTTTCCATTTCGGCCACCGGCAGATCCTTGGTGAGGCCGACCATGTTGCGCGGCTTCGGAAACTTCTCGTCCTTGTACACGCGCGTCAGCAGGGCCGGATATTCGCCCGGCGACACCGTCACACGGCCGTCGTCGGCGAGGGATTCGCCCTTCTTCGCCATGTCCTTCACCTTCAGGGCCTCGACCTTGCCGAGCAGCGTGGCCCGCAGCAACCCGTCCCGGTCGGTGGCCGGATCGACGCGGCCGGCGATCTCGAGCTTGAGGCCCGGCTTGTCGGCCATCACCTTGGCAATCGACTTGAGCTTGTCGTCGGCGGCCGGCCCGAGGCGTGCAAAGCCGGGCTCGAAATCCAGCCACGCGAGCTCCTCGGCGTTACCGCCGAAGATCGAGCCCAGCAGCGCAAAGGGTGAGGTGATGGCCTTGGTGATGAGGTTGACGATCACCTTCACCACGATGCCGCCGACGCTGAACTGCGGGTCGTCCAGCGAGCCGCCGACGGGCAGGTCGAGGTCGATCTCGCCGCGGCTGTTCTTGAGCAGCGACACCGCCAGCAGCACCGGCAGCTTGAGGGCGCTGGGGCTGTCCACCTTGTCGCCGAAGGTCAGCTGGTCGAGGAAGACCTGGTTGGTGGCGGAGAGCTTGCGGTCCTCGATCTTGTAGCCCAGCTGGGCCGACAGCTTGCCCTTGTCGATGCCGTAGCCCACGTACTTGGCGGCGTAGGTGGACACGCTGGAGAGCTCGAAATCCTTCACCGAGGCGCGGATGTCCAGCGCCCGGTCCTGCCGGAAGGGGTTGAGCCTGCCGACGATCTCGAGGGGCGCCGAGTTGTCCACCTTGCCGCGCAGGTCGAGCTCGGCGATGGTGTTGGGGTCGGACGACAGGCCGGTGAGCCGGCCGCCCATGCCGGTAAGGTTGGCGTCGTAGTTGGGCTTGATGAAGCGGTCGCTGTAGGCGATGTTGCCGCCCTGCAGCGTGATGCGCTTGATGCGCACCGGCGGTGGCGGCTCGGCGGGCGCCTTCACGGTGGCCGCAGCCTTGCCGTCGGTGGTGGCTTTCTGTGCCAGCGCGTCGGGCGCCGTGCCGTTGGCCTTGGCGGCACCCGCCGCGGCCTTGGCCTCGTTGGCGCGCTGGGCGGTGATCTCGCGGAGGTTGAGGCCGCCCTGGGCGTCGAGGATCAGGCGGGTGTAGAAGTCGGTCAGCGCAATGTCGTCGATGCTCACCGCCAGCGGCGCCAGCCGCACATCCACCCCGCCAAAATAAAGCGACTTCCACTTGAGCAGGTCGGTGGCGTTGAGCTTGTCCACCGACGCGAAATCGCCCAGGGTCACGTTGCCCTTGAAGCTGCCCCTGGGGCCGGCGCCGGCCGGCAACTCGAAGGCCAGCCGGCCGCGGGACGTGAGCTTGCCGCGGGTGATGGCGATCTTCACCTTCTCGGTCACGTAAGGCTGCAGCATCGTGATGTCGACGGCCTTGAGGTCGAGATCGAGGTTGCCCGCCAGCGGCGCCAGGCCCAGCGTGCCCTTAACGCCGAACTGGCCGCGCTTGTTGATGCCGGCCTGCAGGTTGAGCTTCGCCTTGCTGCCCTTGGCCGTCGACAGGCCATCGACCCGCAGCGTGAGCGGCTCGGCGTTGAAAACGATGGCCGGCGCGAGGGTACGGTCTTCCACCCGCAGGCCCCAGTCGTCGAGGGCCACGTGCTTCACCTCCACCAGCCAGGGCGGGCCGCTGGCTTCGGGCCTGGCGGCGGTCTTGCTGGCCGGTTTGGAGGCCGGCTTGCCCTCCGCCGCGCCGGCCAGGCGCTGGGCGTTGAACAGGCCGTCGGCGGCGCGGATCAGCACCACCCGCGTCGCCTTGCCGTTCACCTCGCCGATGGCGAGCTTGCGGGCCGCGGTGTCCACCGCGGTATCGCGCAGCTCGAGCAGCCCTACCCTGACGAGCTCGGTCTTCTCGCCCCTCAGGCGCAGCCCGAGATCCTTCAGCGCCAGGCGCTCGGCCTTCAGCTTCACCGCAGGGCCGGCGGCGTCCTGCGCGAAATCGTAGGCGAGCCGCCCATCCACCTTGCCGGACAGCAGCTCGGCCTCCTTCATCGCGGCGGCCAGGTAGAGCTTGTGGGCCGGCAGGTCGAGGCCGCTGAGTTCGAGCTGGCCCGCCGCCTTGAGGGGCGCGAGGCCCAGGCGGCCCTGGTGGGCGAGCTTTTCGCCAGCATCGGTGCTGAAACCGAAGTCCAGCTCGGCCGGCGCAGCGGCCGGCAACTCGAGCTTGCGCAGCGAGACGTCGAAATCCTGGATCGTCTTGTGGAAGGGCCCAGCGGCGAGGTGGTCGGTGACATCGATCCGCCCGCCACTTATCTTGAACTCGCCGAGCTTCACGGCCAGCGGGGCGGCCTTTTCGGCGGGCTGGCCGGCGGCTGGCGCGGGGGCTTCCGGTACAGGCGCAGCGGCGGGCTTGGGGATCAGCAACAGCAGGCTGATGCGCCCCTCCCGGTCGCGGCTCACGGTGACTTCGGGTTTGTCCAGCGTCACGCTGGCGATCGCCACCTCTTTGCTGAGGGGCGCCAGCCGGTCGATGGCCACCTTCAGCGACGGCAGCTTGATCGCCGGCGCGCCGTCGGCGTGCTGGACTTCGACCGCCTCCAGGCTCACGCCGCCCTTGATGTTGAGCGCCGGCGTGCCGCCCGGGGGCTGCTCGAAGCTGGCCTCCAGGCTGGACGACAGGCGCGCGCTGGGCAGGCGGAAGGTTTTCTCCACCGGCAGGTAGGCCAGGTAGCGGGTCAGGTCGAAGCCTTCAAACTTGAGGTCGACCACCGACTCCCGGTCCGCCGCGAAGGGCTTGGCCTTGCCGCGGATCTCGAAGGGCGTGTCGTTCACCTTCATCGCCAGCAGCGGCTCGACGAAGGTCTCGACCTGGGACGGCAGGTTGGAGACGAAGGGCACGCCCAGCTCCAGGTCGGCCACCACGTGCTTCAGCCCCGCCGGGCGGTCGTCGAACTCGATGCGGCCCTTCTCGATGCGGATGTTATGCACCGCGAAGTGGCTCTTCGCGCCGTCGTCCGGCTTGGCGAGCATCTCGTCGATCACGTCCGACCAGTTGTAGCGCTGGCCCTCGAGGCGCTGCACACTCACCATCGGCTCGACGAGCTTGACCTCCTGCACCACCGCCCCGCCGCGGAAGAGCGACTCCAGTTCGACGTTGGCGTACAGCGAGGCAAAGCTCAGCGCCGTCGCCCCGCCCTCGCGCTCCAGCACCCGCAGGCCGCGCACCTCGGCCGACAGGGCGTAGGGGTTGATCGACAGGCCCTCGATGCTCACCGGGCGATGGAGCAGCTCGGAGAGCTTGGTCTCGGCCACGGATTTAACCAGCGGCGGCGCGACGAGAAAGCCCGCCACCCCCACCAGCGCCACCGCCCCGACGCCCCACAGGGCGCGGCGCAGCCAGCGGCTGCCGGTGGGCTTGCCCGGGCTGGCACCGGGCTGGGTTGTCTGCTTCATCTTGCGTGTCCTTTGTGCTGGGCGCCGTGGGCGCCTCAAGTGCCGATGGCTCCGTCGCCCTGGGCGGCAATGCGTCGCCAGGCCCCTCTGGATGCGAGCCGTCAAGGCACCAAGGGTGCGACCCGCAGGGGCGACTTTAGTCGCCCGCGGAGGCCAGACAAGGGGTCTGCCCCGGTTTGACCGGCGGAGGGCGACTGTGAAGTCGCCCCAAACAAATACCTCCACACCCCCGATGCTTCGCCTGCAGACGGGCATCAGCCATGGCTGAAGCCTAGCAGCCCGGCGCGGGGCTGAGAATGGTGTTCTGCGCAGGGTTTGCCGTAAAGCAAGCCACGGACTATCCTCCGCGGCCGCTTTGACTTATTTTTACACCGCCCCATGAGCGCCCTGCCCCACTCCGCCGCCAGCCGCCACTTCGACGTGATCGTGATCGGAGGCGGCGCCGCCGGCATGATGTGCGCGGCCCGGGCTGGCCAGCGCGGGCGCAGCGTGCTGATCATCGACCACGCCACCAAGCTCGCCGAGAAGATCCGCATCTCCGGCGGCGGCCGCTGCAACTTCACCAACCTGGACGTGGGCATCGCCAACTACCTGTCGCGCAACCCGCAATTCTGCCGCTCGGCCCTCAGCCGCTACACGCCGGGGCATTTCATCGAGCTGGTGAGGCGCCACGGCATCGCCTGGCACGAGCGGGAGCATGGCCAGCTGTTCTGCGACGACTCGGCCCAGGACATCATCGACATGCTGCGCGCCGAATGCGGCGACGGCCACGTGAGCTGGGCGATGCCCTGCAAGCTCGAAGGCATCGAGCGAAGCGACGGCGACGCGGCCCGCTTCGTGCTCGCCACCAGCCACGGCCAGTTCAGCTGCCAGAGCCTGGTGGTGGCCACCGGCGGGCTGGCGATCCCCAAGATCGGTGCCTCGCCGCTGGGCTACAAGATCGCCGAGCAGTTCGGCCTGGCGGTGGTCGCCCCCAAGCCGGCGCTGGTGCCGCTCACCCTGCCGCCCGAGGAGCTGGCGATCTACAAGGAGCTCGCCGGGATGGCATTCGATGCGATCGCCGAATGCGGCGCCGGGCACTTCCGCGAGAACCTGCTGTTCACCCACCGCGGGCTGTCGGGGCCGGTGATCCTGCAGGTGTCGTCCTACTGGCAGGCGCGGGATTACGGCGGCGACGACGGCAGCAGCCAGATCACCATCAACCTTTTCCCGGCCCAGGACGTGCGCCAGTGGCTGGCCGAACACGCCCGCAGCAAGGCCCTGCTGGGCAACCTGCTGGCCGAGCGCCTGCCCCGCCGCTTCGCCCACGCCTGGTGCGACGCGCGCAACTGGAACCGCCCCACCAATCAGTTCAACGGCAAGGAGCTCGACGCCATCGCCACCGCCCTCGCCGGCTGGCGGATCAGCCCCGACGGCACCCTCGGCTACGCCAAGGCCGAGGTCACGCTGGGCGGCGTGGACACCCGCGCCCTGTCGTCGAAAACCATGGAAGCCCGCGAGGTGCCCGGGCTCTTCTTCATCGGCGAGGTGATGGACGTCACCGGCCACCTGGGCGGCTACAACTTCCAGTGGGCCTGGGCCTCGGGCCACGCCGCCGGGCTGGCGGCATGAGCCGGCCCGGTGGCATCAGCGGCCGGCAGCGCGGCTTTCGATGAAGACCTGGATCGCCCAGGCCAGCTCCTGGGAGAGCACGCCCTGCCAGGGCGGCATGTGGGTGACGCCGAGGATCACCTTGCCCTGGCGCACGGTGCGCGCGAAATAGGCATCGTTGTCGGCCTGGCAGCGGGCCTTCAATGCCGGATCGGCGATGCGCCGGCAGCCGCGATCGAGCTTGCGCAGGTCGGGCGCCGGGGCGGCGTTGGTGCTGGCGTCGACGCCGTGGCAGCGGGCGCAGGCCTGGTTGTAGGCGTCGCGGCCGATGGCGACGGCCTCGGCGGCGGCCGGCTGATGGCGGTAGGGGTTGGCGGCCAGCCAGACGGCGCCGAGGGGCGGCAGGCTGCCGGCCTGCACGTCGGGGGCGACGGCGACCTCCTGGGCGGCCAGGGGCTGCGCAGTCAGCGCGAGGAACAAGGAACCAAGCAGTAAATGGCGCATGTCGGCCTCACCAGTCGGTCGGGCAGCCGGTGCAGCCCTCAAAGTCCGCTTCCTGGAACACAGCGAAGCGGCGGTAAGCGCCGGTGAGATCGGCGTCGCGCAGATTGACCGAGAACATCTTGGCCTCCTGAAGGTTGGCATCGACCAGCCGCGCGCCGCGGAACCAGGCGTAGTTGAGCTTGGCCGCTTCGAGGTTGGCGCCGCGGAGGTCGGCCTGACTGAAGTCGGCCCGGAACAGCCGGGCGAACTCGAGATCGGCGCCCACCAGCCGGGCGCCGCGGAAGGTGGCGGTGGGGGCCGCGGCCTTGTTGAGGCGGGCCGCGGTGAGGTCGGCCCCATCGAAATTGGCGCCGGCCAGGTTGGCGCCGCGCAAGTCGGCGCGGGCCAGCCGGGCGCCGGAGAAATCCGCCCCGGCCAGGTTCCTGCCGGCCAGGTTGGCGTGACGCAGGTCGGCGCCGCGGCACTGGGTGTGGGGCCACAGGCCGCAGCCATTGATGACCGGCGGCTCGGTGGCATCGGCGGCCTCGTCGGCTAGGGCCGGCAGCGCCTGCAAGAGCAGGGCGAGGATGGCGGGCGTGGCGGACTTGGCGATTTTGCGCATCGTCGGCAAACCTCGGCGTTGGGCACACGTCAAAAAGGAAGCGGGGCCGGAATCCATGCAACCGGCCCCGCGAGTGGCCGCCGGGAACGGGGGAAGGTCGCCCCCGGCGGAAGGAGATCGCAACGCTCAGTTCTTGGCCACCCTGGGCAGCTTGAAGACCCACATCGAGGCGCCCTGGGTGACCTGCTTGGTCAGGTCGGCCATGTCGCCGCCCCACAGGGGCACCGCGCCGCCGTAGCCCGACTGGATGCCCACGTACTGCTCGCCGTCCATCTCCCAGGTGATCGGCACCGAGACCACGCCTGAGCCGGTCTGGAACTTCCACAGCTCCTTGCCGTTCTTCGCGTCGAAGGCCTTCACGTAGCCGTCGGAGGTGCCGGTGAACACCAGCCCGCCGGCGGTGGTGAGGGTGCCGGCCCACAGGGGAAACTTCTCCTTGTGTTCCCAGGCGATCTTGCCGGTCTTCGGGTCCATCGCCCGCAGGGTGCCCACGTGGTCGTCGAACAGGCGCTTGATGCGGAAGCCCTGCCCCAGGTAGGCGGAGCCGGCCTTGTAGGTGAGCTTCTCGGTCCAGTAGTCCATCGCCCAGTGGTTGGCCGGGATGTAGAACAGCTCGGTCTGCGGGCTGTAGCTCATCGGCATCCAGTTGGTGCCGCCCAGGAAGGGCGGCGAGACGAAGACCGACTCGCCCTTCTCGGCGCCGGGCTTTGGCTGCGGCGGGCGCTGGCCCTCCACCTCGATCGGCTTGCCGGTCTTCACGTCGAAGCCCTTGGCCCAGGTGATGCCCTCCACGAAGGGCCACGCGCCGATCAGCGAGGTCGGCTTGTTGGGGTAGCCGGCGCCGGTGGCAAGCTTCTCGCGGTCGGTCACGAAGAAGAAACCGTTGCGGTCGGCGTGGGCCGAGGCCTTCACCAGCTTGCCGGTTTTTGGGTCTTTATATTCGAAGAGCACCACCGAGTTGTTGCCCGAGAAGTCCCAGGCGTCGTTGGGGGTGTGCTGGTAGAAGCCCTTGAGCTCGCCGGTGGCGGCATCCACGTAGGCCTGGCCGGAGGTGAACAGGCTGTCCCAGTTGCGCGGGTCGTCGCCTTCCTTGGTGCGGTGCCAGGTGTTCCAGGGCGCGGGGTTGCCGGCGCCGATCACCACCATGTTGCGATCCACGTCGTAGCTGGCGGTCTGCCAGGGGGCGCCGCCGCCGTGGTGCCAGGCCTCGACCAGCTGGCCGTCCTTGTCGCGGGGCCACGAGGGGGCGGCGGGGTCGCCGGTGGGGGTGCTGTCCTTGCCGTTCAGGCGGCCCATGTGGCCTTCCACCAGCGGGCGGGCCCAGACCTCCTCGCCGGTGTCCGGGTCGCGGGCGAACAGCCAGCCGACCACCCCGAACTCGTCGCCCGACGAGCCATGCACCAGCAGCACCTTGCCGCTCTGCTGATCCTTCACCACGAAGGGGGCGCCGGTCATGGTGTAGCCGATCTTGTGGTCGCCGAACTTCTTCTTCCACACCACCTTGCCGGTGTCCTTGTTGAGGGCCACGATGCTGGCGTCGAGGGTGCCGAAGAAGATCTTGTCACCGTAGATCGCCGGGCCGCGGTTGACCACGTCGCAGCACGGGCGGATGTCGTCGGGCAGGCGCGCCTCGTATTCCCACAGGCGCTTGCCGCTGCGGGCGTCGATGGCAAAGATGCGCGAGTACGAGCTGGTGGCGTAGATCACCCCGTCGTGCACCAGCGCCTGCCCCTCCTGGCCGCGCTGTTTTTCACCGCCAAACGAGAAGCTCCAGGCCGGCACCAGGTTGGCCACGTTGCGGGTGTTCACCTTGGCCAGCGTACTGTGGCGCTGGGCCTTCAGGCCGAGGCCGTAGGAGAGCACGTCCTGGGGCGTCTTGTCGTCGTTGAGCAGGTCTTCCCAGCTCACCGTCTTGCCGGCGTAGGCCGAGCTGCAGCAGGTGGCGGCCACCAGCGCGGCGAGCAGGGCCGGGCGGGGGAAAGTCATCTTCTTCATGTGTCCTTGTCTCCTGGATAGCGTTTTTTCTGGCGGGCCGGTCGAACCCCAAAGGCCTGAGGCAAGTTTATGAAGGCCGCGCAGCAGCTGTCCCGGGAGCCCTTCCCCCGCTTTCCGGGAAAAATTCCCGGGCTCGGCGGAAGCAGGAACAAAACCTGCATCTACCCCCGCATTCATCACGCCAAGGGGACACCGATGGACCTGCGCCGCCGCCTGCTCACCCGGCTCGGCCTGCTGCTGGGCGGCCTGCTGGCTGTCGCCATGCTCGTGCAGCTGCACTCCCTGCGCAGCGACATCGAATCCGAGGTGGCGGCCTCAGCGCGCCTGGTGGAGGTGCTGCTGGCCGCCGGCACAGCCGCCCCCGACGCGGCCGCGCCGCTGGCCGACGGCGCCCTGCGCCACCTGAGCATCCGCCCGGCGGGGCAAGCGGCGGTGACTACCCCGCCACCCTCGTGGCTGAGCTGGCTGGGGCTGGTTCCGGAGGTCGGCGGCGAGCGGCAGCTCCGCATCGGCGAGCGCAACCTCGTCATCGCCCCCAAGCCCGGCTCCGAGATTGACGAGCGGCTGGGGGACACCGTTCGACTATTGATCACCCTGCTGCTCTTTTCTGGAGCAAGCCTGCTCGTCGCGTGGTTTGCAGCCGACCGCGCGCTGGCACCGGTGCGCGGGCTCGAGGCCGGCCTTGAGCGCCTGGCCCGCGGCGAGGCCGACCCGGCCCTGCCCCCCTTCGCGCTGCGCGAGTTCTCGCGGGTCGCCGGTGCCATCGAGCGCCTCGCCGCCGAGCTGCAGGAGGCTCGCGCCGCCCAGCGCGCCCTCGCCCGCCAGCTGATCGCGGTGCAGGAGGCCGAGCGCAGCACCCTCGCCCGCGAGCTCCACGACGACATGGGCCAGACCCTCACCGCCCTCAACGTCACCGCCGCCTACCTCGAGCGCAACGCCGGCCGGCTCGACGCGGGCGGCGTGGCCGAATGCGCCGCCGACCTGCGCCGCGACATCCGCAGCTGCGGCGAACAGCTGCGCGGCATCCTCGCCACGCTGCGCCCCCACGGGCTGGAAGCTGCCGGGCTGGCCGAGGCATTGCAGGATCTCGTCGACGGCTGGCGCAGCCGCGAGACCGGCATCGAATTTGCACTGGACCTGCCGCCGGCGCCGCTGCCGGTGGACGAACCGAAGGCGCTGGCCCTCTACCGGGTGATCCAGGAAGCCCTGACCAACGTTGTCCGCCACAGCGGCGCCGAATCTTGCCGGGTGAGCCTCGCGGTGCTCGGCCAGCGCCTCGAGGCCTGCATCGCCGACGATGGCCGCGGGCTCCACGGCGGGCCGGAGCGCCGCGGCGGCCTGCTCGGCATGGCCGAACGGATGGACATGGCCGGCGGGCAGCTGGCCCTCTCGGGGGGCACCGGCCGCGGCCTGTGCGTGACGGCCTGGGTGCCCTGCGCGGGCGCAAGCGCTACCGCATGACAAGGAGCAAGGGATGATCCGCATCGTATTGATCGACGACCACGCCGTGGTGCGCACCGGCTACCGCCGCCTGCTGTCGGCCGAGGCCGACCTGGAGGTGGTCGGCGAAGCCGCCAGCGCCGACGAGGCCAATGCCCTGGTGCAGCGCACCCAGCCCGACGTCGCGCTGGTGGACCTCAACCTCAAGGGCAGCAGCGGCCTCGAGGCGATCCGCGGGATGCTCGCCCGCAAGCCCGGCCTGCGGGTGCTGGTGCTATCGATGTACGACAGCGCCGGCCACGTGCGCCAGGCCCTCAAGAGCGGCGCCCACGGCTACCTCACCAAGTTCAGCGAGCCCGACGACGTGATCGACGCCCTGCGCCGCGTCGCCGCCGGCCGGCGGGCCTTCTCGGCCGACGTGGCCGACCTGCTCGCCGACCAGGCCACGGGCGGCGCCACCCCGCTGCACGACCTCACCCCCCGCGAATTCGAGGTGCTGCGCATGCTCGCCCACGGCAGCACCGCGGCCGACATCGCCGGTGCAATGCACCTCAGCACCAAGACGATCTTCAACTACCTGTCCCTGATCCGCCAGAAGCTGGACGCCGACAGTGACTTCAAGCTGCTCCACCTGGCCGCCCACCACGGCCTGGTGGACATGCGCAACCCGCTGGGCGCCTGAACTCCACCGACGTTCCGAGACGCCACAGCCAGCGGCAAGGCCCCGGCAGACGATCCGGGCTGGCGAATGGCCCGGCAGGTGCGTCACCGGTGCGCCTCGGGGCAACGGCCCAGCCGCCACCGTCATTGTCTTTGACTATTCCCACCCATGAGCCAGTATTGAAATCGGGAGGGGCACGGCCCGCGCCCGCCAGGCCTCGGTGAGCACTCACGCGTGCGCGGAGGTGGGCCGGCGGCCACCCTTGCCGCGGCCGGAAGGCTCACGCTCCGCAACGCATTGAACCTGGAAACAGCCCTTAGCCGCTTTCCGCAAGTTCAAGCACCGCATGAGCAGAGCCTGTCAGAATTTTTGTGCCTTCGCCAACGCTCACCCGGAAGGCGAGAGCGCTACACGCCCGCTGGCACGCCAGCGCCTGGCTTTGTCGCCTCGCGCAAGCCCCCCGCCCAGGCGCACCATATGGCACGTCCAACTGCCGTTTCCAGGTTGAAAGCACGCTCATGCAGAAGAACATCATCGGCAACTGGGGCTCGGACCTCTCCGACGGCGACTACGCCTGCGCGCTGGCCGCCCTCGGCGTGCTCGAATCCCGCGGCACCGAACAGCACCCGGCGAGCCTTGACTCCCACGCAATCGCCGCCGCCCTGGCCGCCGAGTTCGAGGACGGCGAGCGCACTCCGGTCTGGCGCGCCGCGCAGAACGTCGGCCCTCACACAAGCCTCGCCGACTGGCAGGCGACCCGGCACACCGCCGCCGCAGCGCTGGCCGCCGGCTGGCGCTGCCATGCCGCCCGCTGCGCCGACGCCCCACGGCGGCAGCCCCGCCTGGCCATGCGCCACCTCGGGCGGCCCGATCTCGTCGATGACGACGCGCTGTACGCGTGGCTGCGGCATCCGGACGTCGGCCTCACGGCCCTCATCGAGGCGCTGCCCTTCCCGCCCCGCCCCCGGGTGGCGTGGCATTGGCCGTTACGGGTCGGGGTGCTGCCGGAGGGCGACGACGAGCCCCTCCTCGCCACCCTGCAGGACCCGCAGGGCAAGCCGGACTGGGCCCTGCGGCTCGCCCGCTGCCATGAAGTGGGCGGCGCGGCCCACGACCACTGCGACCTCCTGATCGTCACCCCGCGCGGCCTCGACACGCTGCGCAGCCGGCCCCGCTGCCGGGTGCGGGCCGGCTTCGTGGTGTGCCTTGCGGGCACCCGGGCCGGCCCTCCGCGCCCCGACAGGCGCCCGCTGCTCGACCTGCTCCACGCCGCGGGCCTCGCCATCCAGCGCGGCATCCAGGAGCCCGCCCAGCTGAACGACTGGTTCGTCAGCCTCATCTACCAGGCCTCCCACGACCTGCCGATCCACGCGGCGCTCAGCCAGGCCAGCCTCTCCCGAGGCCAGCGGCCCCCGTTCGTGCTCGGCAGCACCGACGCCCTCGACGGCTGCCGCATCCTGGCCATCGCCAGCCAGCAGGACCGTCTCGAAGAAGCCCTCCAGGCGCGGTCGGCGCGGCACTTCGCGGGCGCCGGGGAGGCCGGGATGGCCCGCGCCTTCCGCGCCCGGGGCTTCATGTCGGAGACCCATGACGGCGTGCGCGCAGCGGAAGACCTCGCCCAGCAGCGCGACGACAACGCCGCCGCCCGCGAACCCCGCTGGATCCAGGCCCGGCTGTGGGCCGGCCAGGGCACCGGCGCCCCGGCGCAGGCCCTCGCGCCGGGGCGCTGGAACCTGCTCGCGGCGGGCATCGGGCCCTCGCTCCTTCCCCGTGACGACGCGCCCTTCCCGGAAAGCCGGCTGAGCTTCGACCACGGCGACGTCGCGCTCACCGTCCAGCTCGAGATGAGCGGCGTGAGCCTCGCGCCCTACCCTCAGCGCCGGACTGACCTCACCGCCTCATCCACCGCACTCGACGGCGCGCAACTGGCGGAGTTCGCCGCCTGGTCGTCGGGCCGCGCCGCCACCGCCCCACCCGACGACGGCCCCGCCCAGATCGCGCTGGTGTCGATGCCCATCACCCTGCCACCGGTCGGCGACAGCACCGCCGCATGCTTCGGGATCTTTCCCCAGCCCGGCGTCGAGCGCTGCGAGGGGCGCCTCTCGATCATCCACAACAACCGGGTGCTGCAGAGCTCACGCCTGTCCATCGACGTGGCCTCCAACGCCACCGCCGGCGGCGCCCTGCCCCTCCGGACGGAAGGCCTGATCCACCCCCGGGACGACGACCTCGACGACCGCCAGGCCTACGACGTGGCGATCCAGGTGAGCGACCTCGGCGGGCATCTCCACCTGTCGATCCAGCGCGACGACGCAACAACGCCCGTCGACCTCGACAGCCTCGAAGAGCCGATCACCCTCATCACCAAGGCGCTCAAGGACGCCGCCATCCTGTGGGACTTCTCCCAGGGCCTCCTCGACCAGGCCGCCTTCGGCGACACCCTCTACGCCCTGGCCGCCAACGGCTCCCTGCTGGCACAGCACCTGCGCCAGAAGTGCGGCGACGGCATCGACGACTGGGAGCGCATCCAGCTCGTCCCGACCACCAACAAGTTCCTGCCGCTCGAATACGTTTACGACGGCCCCCCGCCCAGCACCGACGCGGCCCCCTGCCCCAACCTGCTCGCGGCCCTCGAACACGGCAGCTGCTGCCACCCCGGCGCGGGGAGCAACGCCTGCGCGCCCTGCCCGCAGCGGGACGACAAGAGCACAGTCTGCCCGCTCCGCTTCTGGGGCTTCAGCCGGATGATCGAGCGCTGCGGCACCCAGAGCCCGCCCATCGCCGACCAGGCCGCCAGCGTGCCAAGCAAGCAAGCCTACCGCCACGTCGACCGGCTCCTGTTCGGCGCAAGCGCGCGCAGCTTCGCCTACAAGCCGACCGCTGCCGAGCAGGCCGCCGAGCGCGCCTCGCTGCTCGCCGATCTCGGCACGCTGGCGACCACGGTGCTGGATGCGCCCGACTGGAAGACCTGGCGGCAACACGCCGCGAGCAAGCCGGAGCTGCTCGTGCTGCTCGCCCACACCGACATCTACCGGAACGCCCCTATCCTCGAGATCGGCGATCTGCAACGCCTCGGCCGGCAGGAGATCATCCGGGACATCAGCGGCGCCGACGGGCAGCCGCAACTGCTGCTCCTGCTGGGCTGCTCGGCGGCGGGCGTCAGCGAAGACTTCCAGCCCTACCCCGAACGCTTCCGAGACGCCGGCGTGAGCATCGTCCTCGCGCCGATCGCCCCCATCCGCGGCGGCGACGCCGTGCCGATCGCCCGCAGCATCGCCACGCTCCTCGCCCTCCGGCTCGCCAGCCCCAACCCCACCGCCTTTGGCGAACTGCTGCCCCTGATACGGCGCCAGCTCCTGCGCGAAGGCCATCTCGGCATCCTCTCCATCGTCGGCTTCGGCGATGGCGACTGGCTGCTCGGAGGTCAATGATGTTCCGACTCGAAATGCTGCCGGCGCGCTGCGGTGATTGTCTGCTGCTCGAATACGGCCCCCCGGGGGCGAGCCGGCTCGTCGTCATCGACGGTGGCCTCGGCGAGACCGCCGCGGTGCTGTGGAACCGGCTCGAAGGCCTGCGCCACGAGCGGGGCGCGGAGACGCTGGAGATCGAACTCCTGGTCGTCACCCACATCGACAACGACCACATCGTGGGGATCATCGAGCTCCTCAAGGCCGCCCACCCCACGCTGATGATCCACGACATATGGTTCAACGGACGGCCCCAGCTGATGGGCCTGCCGGCGGCGAGCAGCCCGGCGCAGGGTGGCGGCGGCCTGCCCGGTGACCTGCTGGGGGGCGCCGACGCCGGAGCCCCCGCGGCGCTGCCGACCCCCGCCGACCTGCTCGGCCCCCGCCAGGGCGACGCGCTGTCCGGCCTGCTCGCGGCCCGCAAACTGCCCTGGAACGCTCACCCCCTCTGGCAGGGCCGGGCGGTCATGGTGAGCGAACAGGCCGCGCTGCCGGTCGTCACGCTGGGCGGCGGGCTCCGGCTCACGGTTCTCGGCCCCACCTTTCCGCGCCTCTACAAGTTGTGCCAGAGCTGGCTCGACGTACTCGGCGGCAGCGACGAGGCGCCCGCCACCAACGCCGGCGGCCCCGCCGACCTGCTCGGGCGCGGCGATGTCTGGCCGCCCAGCTGGCAGGATGCCGTGTCCGGCGACACCTCGGCCGCCAACGGCTCGAGCATCATGCTGCTGGCCGAGCACGCGGGCCGCAGCATCCTGCTGGCCGGTGACGGCTACGCGCCGGATCTCGCCCGGGCCCTCGAACGCCTGCGCCAGGCGCGCGGGCTGGGCGAGGCGCGGCTGCCGCTGGACGCCTTCAAGCTGGCCCACCACGGCAGCGCCAATAACCTCGACGCCGCCGTGCTGGGCAAGATCGACTGCAGCCGCTACCTGATCTCCACCGACGGCTCCACCCACAAGCACCCGGACAACCAGGCGCTGCTGCGCATCCTGCGCCACACGCCCCGGCGCCCCGAGTTCCTCTTCAACTACGACGCGGCCACCACCGCCCCGTGGCGCGACGGCAAGGCGGACGTCGTGGAACAGGGCTTCCAGAACTACGCCACACGCTTCCCGGCCCAGCCCGGCGAGGGCGTGCGCCTCGAGCTCTAGGGAGACCGCGCAGCAAAGACAAAGGCCCGCAAACGCGGGCCCTTGTGACGATACCGGATGCTGACGCTTACTTGGCGGCAGCGGCCAGGCCGTTCAGGATTTCCTGCTTGGCTTCTTCGACGGTGCCCCAGCCCAGGATCTTGACCCACTTGCCCGGCTCGAGGTCCTTGTAGTGCTCGAAGAAATGCACGGTCTGCTTCATCAGCAGCTCGGGCAGGTCGTCGGTGGTCTGGACCTTGTCGTACAGCGGGGTCAGCTTGGAGACGGGCACCGCGACAACCTTGGCATCAACGCCGCCGTCATCTTCCATCTTCAGCACGCCCACCGGACGGCAGCGGATCACCACACCCGGCATCAGCGGGAAGGGGGTGACCACCAGCACGTCCACCGGGTCGCCGTCGCCGGCGATGGTGTGGGGCACGTAGCCGTAGTTGATCGGGTAGCGCATGGAGGTGCCCATGAAGCGGTCGACGAAGACGGCGCCGCTATCCTTGTCCACCTCGAACTTGATCGGATCGCCCTGGGCGGAGATCTCGATGATCACGTTGATGTCGTTCGGAACGTCCTTGCCAGCCTTGACCTGATCGAAACCCATAGTTCTACCTCCCATGTTATTGAATGAATGCCGGGTGCGATTATAAGTGAGCAACGCGAATCCGGGATAAACACCGCTCGGCAATCGATAAACACAAGCGATGGCCGGCGCCCAGGGTGGGTTCAGGCCGCGTCGAAGCCGACCTCCTCGATGACGGCGCGAAGCGCGTTGGCCGACACCGTGGCCGGGTCGTAGCTCACCCTGGCCTCACCGGCCTCCAGCGACACCGCCACGCCGGCCACCCCGGCGGTGGCCGCGAGGGCGCCGGTCACGTTCTTCACGCAGCCCTGGCAGCTCATGCCGCCCACCTTGATCGTCACTTCTTCCATCGCGTTTCCTTTCAGTCGGGTTTGTGGGGACGCCAGCGGCGCAGCAGCAGCGAATTACTGACGACCGAGACCGAGCTCATCGCCATCGCAGCACCGGCGATCACCGGGTTCAAGAGGCCCAGCGCCGCCGCCGGGATGCCGATGATGTTGTAGATGAAGGCAAAGAACAGGTTCTGGCGGATCTTGCCCAGCGTGGCCCGGGACAGGGCGATCGCGTCGGCGACGCTGTTGAGGTCGCTCCGCACCAGGGTCAGGTCGGCGGCCTCGATGGCCACATCCGAACCGGCGCCGATAGCGAACGACACATCCGCCGCCGCCAGGGCCGGCGCGTCGTTGATGCCGTCGCCGACCATCCCCACCCGGCCCTCGGCGCGCAGCGCCTCGACCGCGGCGGCCTTGTCGCCGGGCAGCACCTGGGCGCGAAACTCGGCGATGCCGGCCTCGGCTGCGATCCGCGCCGCGGCGGCCGGGTGGTCGCCGGTGAGCATCACCACCCGCAGGCCCATCGCCTGCAGGCGCGCCACCGCCGCCTTCGAGCTGGCCCGGAGCGGGTCGGCCAGGCCCATCACACCCAGCAGGCGGCCGTCGGCGGCCACCGCCACCGGCGTCAGCGCCGCGCTGACGAGCGGTTCGAGCAAGGCCGGCGGCACCGCCACGCCCAGCCCTTCGATGAAATCCGGCGAGCCGAGCTGCACCGCGCGCCCCTCGACACGCCCCGTCACGCCCTTGCCGCCCACCGCCTGCACCGCCTCGGCCGCCTGCGGGGCGAGGCCTTCCGCGCGCGCCGCCTCCACCACCGCCCGCGCCAGCGGGTGGTGGCTGCTCTGCTCGAGGCTGGCGGCGAGCACCAGCAACTCAGCCCGCGTGACGCCTTCGGCACAGCGCAGGTCGATGAGGGACGGCCGCCCCTCGGTGAGGGTGCCGGTCTTGTCCACCACCAGCACCTTGATCTTCTCGGCCAGCTCCAGGGCCTCGGCGTTCTTCACCAGGATGCCGGCCCGCGCGCCCTGGCCGGTGCCCACCATCACCGCCGTCGGCGTGGCGAGGCCCAGCGCGCAGGGGCAGGCGATCACCAGCACCGCCACGCCATTGACCAGCGCCGGCGCCAGCTCGCCGCCCAGCCACCACCACAGCCCGAAGGTGGCCACCGCAATGGCCACCACCGTCGGCACGAAGATCGCCGCGATGCGGTCGGCGAGGCGCTGCACGTCGGGCTTGCCGCCCTGGGCCTGCTCGACGAGGCGCACGATGCCCGCGAGCAGCGTGTCGGCCCCCACCCCGCTGGCCCGGCAGCGCAGCACGCCGTCACCATTGACCGTGGCCGCAAACACCTTGTCGCCCGGCGCCTTGGCCACCGCCACGCTCTCGCCGGTGAGCATCGCCTCGTCGGCCGACGAGGTGCCGGACAGCACCTCGCCGTCCACCGGCACCGCGTCGCCCGGGCGCAGCACGAAGGTCATGCCGGCCACCACCTGGGCCACCGGCAGCTCGACGAGCTGGCCGTCGCGCTCTATCCACGCCGTCGGCGGCTGCAGGCGCAGCAGCGCCTCGATAGCCGCCGAAGTGCGCGCCCGCGCCCGCGCCTCGAGCAGCTTGCCGAGCAGCACCAGGGTGATGATGCTGGCCGAGGCCTCGAAATAAACGTGCAGGTCGTGGCGCCCGGCGAGCACCACGAACAAGCTGAAGAAATACGCCACGCTGGTGCCCAGGGCCACCAGCACATCCATGTTGGCGCCGCCGCCGAGCAGCGACGACCACGCCCCCTTGTAGAAGCGCCGCCCGATCCAGAACTGCACCGGCGTCGCCAGCAGGCACTGCAGCCAGCGCGGCAGCCATTCGACGTGATGATCGGCCGCCTCGAAGCCGGCCCCCAGCATGCCCACCATCTGGGCCAGGAAAGGCAGGCTGAGCGCCGCCGAGATCCAGAACAGGCGCAGCTCGGCGCGGAACTCGGCGTCCTTGCGGGCCCGCTCGGCCTCGCGGTCGCGGCCGGCGATGGGCGTTGCGGTGAAGCCGGCCTTGGCGATCGCCGCGACGATGGTGGCCGGGTCGGTGAGCCCCGGCGTGTAGCGCACCCGCGCCGTCTCGGCGGCAAAGTTGACGCTGCCCTCGGCGCCGGGCAGCCGGCCCACGACCTTCTCGATGCGCGCCGCGCAGGCCGCGCAGCTCATGCCGGCAATGCCGAGCTCGAGCACCTGGGGCGCCACGTCGAAACCGGCCTTGCGGATCGCCGCCAGCACCGCGTCGGCATCCGCCGCGTCGGGCGCAGCGGTGAGCCGCGCCTTGCCGGTGGCGAAATTGACCTGGGCCGCCACGCCGGGCAGGCGGTTGAGGACCTTCTCGAGGCGCACGGCGCAGGCCGCGCAGCTCATGCCGGATACCGGCAGATCGTAGCGGCGCCCGGGTTCAGTGGCCATCAGCCTGCTCGCCCGCGCATCAGAAGTGGCACACCACGCCGTTCCACAGCGCGCTGCCGAGGGACGGCGTGGTGACCAGGCCAAACACGCCGAAGGCCAGCACCACCAGGCCGGCCCCCATCCGCACCGCCTGGTTGCGCACCACGTCGCGCAGACGCGTGAGCAACATGCCGGCCAGCAGCAGATTGGGCAGCGTGCCGAGCCCGAAGGCCAGCATCAGCGCGGCGCCGCGCTCGGCCGAGCCGGTGACAAGAGCCGTGGCCAGCACGCTGTACACCAACCCGCAGGGCAGGAAGCCCCACAGCACGCCAAGGGGAAAGGCCTGGGCCACGCTGCGCGCCGGCAGGAAGCGCCGGGTGAGCGGCTGGACGCGGGCCCACAGGCGCTGGCCGAGGCGCTCGACACCCGCCAGGGCGCGGGTAAAGCCGGTGAGATACAGGCCCAGCGCCACCAGCATCAGGTTGGCCGCCACATACAGGGCAAGCTGCACCGGCAGGACGTCGTTGAAGAGCATGCCGACGGTGCCGATGGCTCCCATCGCAGCCCCGGCCGCGGTGTAGCTGCCGATACGCCCGAGGTTGTAGGCCAGGTGCAGCGGCCACTCCCGGCGGGCCGGGCTGGTCTGGCCCGGCAGGCGCACCTGCACCGTGAGCGCGCTGACGATGCCGCCACACATCCCGACGCAATGGACGCCGCCGAGAAGGCCGATGAGGAAGACTGCAAAATAGCCGGTTTCAGGCATGGCTTGGGACCTGGAAAAACAAAGGCGCTGTCACGGTTGGCGATGGCAACGCATCAGAGACTGGCGATGAACTCTGCGAGTGCGACTTGTAGGGGCGACTTCAGTCTCCCTCAGGCGCTAAAACCAGGGTAGATCCCCTATTCAATCTCCGCGGGCGACTGAAGTCGCCCTTACATCGCCGCTACATCGCACCAGACTGGTGCCCACGATGTGGGCCGGGCGCGTGCCCCGGACGACTCCACCACCAACGCTGACACAACAAAACAAAACGCCCCGCGGAAAACGCGGGGCGCGTGGAAGACCGCTCGAGCTGCATTCTAGCCGGCCCCGGCACGGGCAGCCAGCCGGGCCGTCAGATCACCTTGGAGTAGCGGGTACGCTCGCGGTCGGCCCGCAGGTATTTGTCGAAGCTCATCGCGATCGCCCGCACCAGCATGCGGCCAGCAGGCTTCACCGAGATCCACTGCTCGTCGATGGTCAGCAGGCCGCCCTTTTCCATCTCACGCAGGTCGGCCAGCTCGGCCGCAAAATACTGCTTGAAGTCGATGAGGTGGGCGATTTCGATGGACTCGATGGACAGCTCGAAGTGGCACATCAGGGCCTGGATGATGGCCCGCCGCAGCAGGTCGTCGGCGGTGAGCTCGATGCCCCGCAGCACCGGCAGGCGGCCGGTATCAAGGATGTCGTAGTACTCGTCGAGGGTTTTGACGTTTTGCGCGTAGGTCGGGCCGACCTTGCCGATGGCCGACACGCCGAAGGCCATCAGGTCGCACTCGGCGTAGGTGGAGTAACCCTGGAAGTTGCGGTGCAGCCGCCCCTGGCGTTGGGCCGTGGTGAGCTCGTCGGTGGGCTTGGCGAAATGGTCCATGCCGATGTACACATAGCCCGCCTCGGTGAGCCGGCGGATGGCCAGCTGGAGGATCTGCAGCTTGGTCTCGCCGGAGGGCAGCTGGGCATCGACAATGCGGCGCTGGGGCTTGAACAGGCTGGGCAGGTGGGCATAGTTGTAGATCGACAGCCGGTCGGGCGACAGCGACAGGATCTGCTCGAGGGTGCGGTTGAAGCTGATGACGTTCTGCTTGGGCAGACCGTAGATCAGGTCGACGCTGACCGACTTGAAGCCGTGGGCCCGGGCGGCGTCGATCACGAGGCGGGTCTCGTCCTCGCTCTGGACGCGGTTGACGGCCTTCTGGACGTCGGGGTTGAAGTCCTGGATGCCCACGCTCATGCGGTTGAAGCCAAGCTCGGCGAGCAGCGCGACGGTGGGCTCGTCAACCTTGCGCGGGTCGACCTCGATGGAGTATTCGCCGTCGGGGACCAGGGTGAAGTGTTTGCGGACGATGCCCATCAGCTGGCGCAGCTCGTCGTGGGACAGGAAGGTGGGCGTGCCGCCACCCAGGTGCAGCTGCAGGACTTCCCGCGGGCCGTCGAGGCAGGCCACCTGCAGATCCACCTCTTTCTCGAGGTAAGCCAGGTACTTTGCCGAGCGGCCGTGGTCCTTGGTGATGATCTTGTTGCAGGCGCAGTAGTAGCAGATCGTATTGCAGAACGGGATGTGGAAGTATAATGAGAGCGGTTTGCCCACCCCGCCAATCGAGCGCTTGCCCAGCCAGTCGCACAGGGCAGTCGAGTTGAAGGCCTCGACGAAGCGATCCGCCGTGGGGTATGAGGTGTACCGCGGGCCATTCACGTCGAATTTGCGAATGAGCTCGGGGTCGAAGATGAGATCTGTTTGAATCGTGTTCATGGCGGACTTCTCTGGAATGCGAGAGACAATCGCAGAATCATCCGAAAATCGTATTGACGTGGATCAAAGGGCTCCAAAGCTTGTCCAAACCCCCTAATTCAGGCCTCAGTTCAGGTAATCGCCCGTGCAGATGAAATCGGTAATCCCGGTCACCACCCTGGAAATCAAGACAGCCTGCTCCCAGTGCAACCTGCGGGAGCTGTGCCTGCCCTTCGGCCTCGACCCCAACGAGGTCGACCAGCTCGACGAGCTGGTCGGCAGCCGCCGCAAGATCAAGCGGCAGCAGCACCTGTACCGCTCGGGCGACACCTTCGAGGCGATCTACGCGATCCGCGCCGGCTCCTTCAAGACCGACGTGATCCTCGAGGACGGCCGCGACCAGGTCACCGGCTTTCAGATGACCGGCGAGGTGCTGGGCCTCGACGGCATCAGCACCGAGCACCACTCGTGCAACGCGATCGCGCTGGAAGACAGCGAGGTCTGCGTGATCCCCTTCGGCCGGCTCGAAGAGCTGTCACGCCAGGTGGAGAGCCTGCAGCACCAGTTCCACAAGATCATGAGCCGCGAGATCGTGCGCGACCACGGCGTGATGATGCTGCTCGGCTCGATGCGCGCCGAAGAGCGGCTGGCGGCCTTCCTGCTCAACATGTCCCAGCGCTTCACCGCGCGGGGCTTCTCGCCATCCGAGTTCCACCTGCGCATGACCCGCGACGAGATCGGCTCCTACCTTGGGCTGAAGCTCGAGACGGTGTCCCGCGCCTTCTCCCGCTTCCAGGAGGAAGGCCTGGTGGCCGTGCAGCAGAAACACATCCGCATCCTCGACACCCCGGGCCTCAAGCGCCTCCTCAACCACCACGCGGTGTGAGCGCCGGGCGGCCGGCGCCGGCCTTGTGCTAAAGCCCGGCCAGCCAGCCCAGGGGGTTCTTGCTGAGCGCCACCGACACGATCCACGAGAAGGTGGCCAGCGCGGCAACAAACGCGCCGCCGCGCAGCGCCAGCGGGCGCCCCGGCTTGAGGGCCAGCATGCCCAGCCCGATGTAGGCGAGCAGGCCTACTATTTTGGCGGTCAGCCAGCCATGCACGAAAGGGTACTGGCCCGCCATCCAGGCCAGCCCGATGGCCGACAGCAGCAGACACGAATCCACCACATGGGGCAGCACGCGCGTAAGGCGCGCGCGGGCCAGCGGCGAGCCGGCCAGCGCCCAGCCGCCGCGCAGCGCAAAGCCCACGCCGCTCAGCACGACGCAGGTGATGTGGAAATGCTTGAGAGCCAGGTACATGGGTCGCCTCGCGAACGCAATTTGCGGTGCGCGCGGCAAGCCCGGCAGATCGCAGGCCCCGCACGCGCAGGGCCGCTACTTTAGCCGCGCAGCACGCCGACTTCCAGCGCCGCGAACCAGTTGATGAAGCGCTGCACGTCGGGCCCCTGATAAATGGCGCCGTGCTGGGGCACCATCATGTCGATCTCCAGCCTCGACACCCGTTCGCACCAATCGCGCTTGGCCCGGTCGGAGCCCATCCAGCGCTTGTGGAAGCCCTCGGCGTGGCGGATGTGGCGGGAGAAATCCTCGACGTACAGGCCGCCCTGGTCGGGGGGCAGCAGGGCCGCGCCGACGTCGCCCGAGAACAGGATCTTGGCCTTCGGATCGTAAAGGTGGTGGTTGCCCGACGAATGCAGGTAGTGCGCCGGAATGGCCTGCAGCTCGAGGCTGCCCAGGCGGATCGTCATGCCCGGGTCGGGGATGGGCACGAAGGTGGATTCGCTGCCGCCAAAGTGGGGCAGGAAGGACTGCCACAGCCAGCTGGTGTAGCACTTCAGGTCGGGCTTGAACTCCAGCCACAGAGCCAGCGACGAGATGATGTCCGGATCCTGGTGGGAGGCGAAGATGCCCGCCAGCTTGGTCGGGTCGCACTCGGCCGACAGGGCCGAGAACACCGCGGGGAAGATCTCGATGCCGCCCGGGTCGCACAGCAGGGCCTGCTCGCCGTCCATCACCAGGTACTCGTTGGTGTCGATCAGGTAGCCGGGTTTGCTTGCATCGCGGGCGATCGCCAGCCAGCGGTGGTCGTCGTTCTGGTAGATACAGTGGGCCTGCTTCATGGGTTTCAGTCCTTTACGAGGCGTTCCTTGCCGAGCACTTCGAGGGATCGCTTGATCTGGGCGATCACCTCTGCGAAATCCGTGGAGACCTGCATCAGCGCCGGGCTGAAGCCGCCACCGTAGGCGGCCTCGATCTTGGCCGAGCGGGCCAGCACGCCGCCGAGCTCGACCAGCTGCTGGGTCTCCTCGACCGCCGCGCGCAGGCGCAGGTCGAGGGCGCGCAGGCGGCCGTGCTGCTCGGCCAGGCGCTGGGCGCCGCGCTTCCTGGCCTCCCGCACGCCGGGCACCCCGTCGCCGCTGAGGCGGATCGCCTGCAGCAGGATGGCCGAGTTGCGCTGCTGCTGGACGACACCGGTGACGCTGCCCACCGAACCCGAGGTCATGTCCCGCAGGGACGCCATGTGGTGGGTGAGGTCCTGGGCGAAGCGGCGCAGCTCGTTGGAGAGCACGCCGAAGCCCAGTGCCGCGTTGCCGGCCCGCTTGGCCAGGAAGATCGCGTTGAGGGCCATCAGGTTGATCCTGAAGGCCGTCGCGACGATCGACTTGATCTCTTCGTTGACCCTCACGATGCAGGTCAGCTCGCTGGCGCTGCGGGGGGGCTTTTTCAGTTTTTCAGGCGCGTTCATGCCGGGCTCACGGCGGCTGCTTGCCGCATTGGGGGGTCGGATGCGCTGCCGTGGCATCCGCCCCCCGAAAGGAGCGGACAGGCCGGCCGCTGGGTGGGATTAACGGCGGCGGCCGGCCGGGCTTGAGGCCTGCCCGGGCATCCCGGCCCCCGACCTCAGCCGGCCCGGGGCGCCGCGCGGGGCGGCAGCAGGAAATCCCCCGGCCGGCTGACGAGCCGGTGCCAAAGGCGGCGGCGCAGCTCGCGCAGGTCGGAGCGGGGCAGATCGTAGGCGCGGACCGCGGTGAGCAGAGACAGCGCGAAGCTCACCCCCAGGTTGAGGACGAACATCACCCCCACCCCGGCCACCGCCAGCCCGAGCAGCCCGCTGCCCACCCACGAGACCTCCAGCGACGAGGTGGCGAGGCTGAGGATGCCCGAGTTGAGCGTCACGTGGCGCACGTCCAGCGGCAGCCCGAAGAACCTGCCGAGCACCGGCGTCATTCCCAGCATCAGGCCCAGCGAGATGTTGGTCGCCCAGCCCGACATGTTGCGCGACACCACGCCGGCCAGCCGGATCATGCGCAGCCGGCCGAAGCGGTTGCCCAGCCGATGCTCCGCAATGGCCTGGGGCAGCCGGTGATAGACCGCCCAGTTGTCCACCCAGCCGCCCACCAGGGCCGCGAGGTAGAGGATCACGCCGGTCAGCGCCGCGTAGAACACCGTGCCGCTATCCACCGGGCTGAGGGAGTGGAAAACATAGCCCGCCTCGGCCTTGCTGAGGAAGGAGTGGCCGGTCATGACCCGCCACAGGGCGTCGAAGGCATAGGCGCCGACGGCCACCACCACCACGTTGGCGATGGTCGCCGCGAGCTGCGAGCGGCAGATGCAGGCCGCGTAATCGACGATCACCTCGAGGCGCTCGCCCCCGCGCCGGTCGCGGATGATCGCCGCGAAGGCGGCGGCCGTCATTGCCGGCTGCTTGGTGGCGAGGATCAGCCCGAAGGCCTGCAAAAGCAGAAAACTGAACGCGTAGTTGAGCCCCGAGAAGAAGCCCTCGATGAACAGCGCCAGGCCCAGCCCGGCGATCGCCATCTTCATCGCCGCGGTGCCCACCGTGAGCACGCCGCCCCCGGCCGCCGCGGCCCAGATGTGGCGGTAATCGGCGGGGGTCTCGGCGATGTAGTGCTCGCCGGTCTTGCCGGCCCGGTCGACGATGCGCCGCTGCAGGCGCTGCAGGTTGCTGCGCACCAGGTGGCCAAGGCCGTTGCTCTCGTGGGCCGCCTCGGCCAGCTGGCGCAGCAGCGCCAGCAAGGGGCCCGGCGCCCGGGGCTCGGCCGCCATCACCGCGGCGATGGCCTCCATCCGCGCCAGGCAACGGTCGAGCACGTCGAGCCCATACACGATGTCCACGCTGATGCCCTCGGACTCCAGGCGGTGGGAGATCACCTGCATTTCGTCCCGGCAGGCGGCGAGGTCGGCCTGCCAGGCTTCGAGCAGGGGGCCGGAGACGCGCCCCTGCTCCCAGGCGCACAGCAGGTTCTCGCCGCTGTCGGCGAGGCGCTTGAACGGCGACTGGGCCACCGGCCGCGGCTCGCTGCGGGTGCGCAGCTTGAGCGACAGGCCCTGCCCCTGGACACGGGCCAGCAGCAGCCGGAAGCCGTCCGCCAGGCCGCGGCACAGGGCGGCGCTCATCTCGGGGGCGCCAGCCGGGAAGAGGATTTCCAGCAGGCGCTGGAAGGTGGACGGCTGCAGGCCGCGCATCAGGGTGAGGTCGCGGTCGCGCCGGAAGCTCCGCCCCATCAGGTGGGACAGGTCGTGGTCGTCCCGGGGCGCGGGGATCAGCTTGGCCGTCACCCGGTCGCCGAACTCCGACAGGAAACCCCGGTCGCTAGGGATCCCGACCTCGCCGAACAGGTTGGCGCCGTCGGTTTCGTCGAGGATGGCGCAGAGCGCGTCGCGCAGCTCTTCGGCGAGGGCCGGAGTGGCCGCCAGCACGTCCATCAGCACCGCGAAGCGCTGGGTGGCCGAGCCGTGGACGTCCGCCGCGTCGATGTAAACGTCGCTCCACAGCGCGCCGCCGGCGAGCCAGCGGTTGAGGGCCAGCCAGGCGTCGAGCCGGTCGGGCAGATCGGCGCTGGCGGTGAGATTGCACAGGTGACGGGCCAGCTTCGGAAGCTCGCGCTGCCCCCGCCGCTGGGGCGGGAGCGCGGCATGGATCGAGGCGAGCACGTCGCGGGGGGAGAGGATGGGTCTATTTCGCATGCATGAAGTATGCACAAAACCCGTTACCCGTGCAGTCCCTGGCACACCTGCGCAAGCGAGCACGTAGCGGGCCAATCCGGTTTTTTATGCCAAATACCGCACACGGCGAGCAAAAAAATCTGGGGACATGACAAACTGAAAACTACATTTAACCGAAGAATCATCTACCCAATAGATGAAAGCGGGTCGAAACAACCACGAAGCGTGCAAGAGGCAAGCGCAGGCATCGCCGCCGTCTGCCATTCAGGGGTACTTGCTTGATGAATCAGGCCGCATTCAAGAGCACCGTGAAGGGCTGGCTGGCCCGAACGCTCTGGGCTTACGGGCCCGACAAGCTCATCCGGCAGCTTCGGCAGATCGGGGTGACCGAAGGTTCGACGCTGGTCGTGCATTCGTCGTGGCTGCCGCACAACGGGTTTCGCGGCAAGCCGGCCGATCTGGTCAAGGCCCTCAAGGCCGCGGTCGGCGAGTCGGGCCTGCTGGTGATGACCTCCCTGCCCTACCAGAACATGAGCTCGGCCCAGTGGCTGGCCAGCGGGAAGCCCATGAACGTCCGCCGCAGCCCGTCGATGATGGGCCTGGTTTCCGAGGTCTTCCGCCGCTCCGAGGGCGTCCGCCGCAGCCTCAGCGCCACCCACCCGCTGCTGGCCTGGGGCCGGGACGCCGAGCGCTTCGTGGAGGGCCACGAAAAAACCGACCGCCCCTTCGGCGCCGGCTCGCCCTTCGCCCGGATTCTCGAACGTGACGCGATCGTCCTCGGTTTCGATGCGCCCTTCTCCACCTTCACCTTCCACATGTACGTCGAGGACCAGTTCGCCGACCGGCTGCCGGTCCCGCTCTACGAGCCGGAGCTGCACAGCGGCAAGGTCATCGACTACGCCGGCACCGAGAGCGTGCAGAGCATCCGCGTGCCCTCGGCCCTGGCCAACCGCCACCGGCGCCTCGACCGGATCGTCGCCAGGCACGAGCAGAACGGCGCCCTGCGGCGGGCCAGGCTGGGCAACACCCAGCTGGTGTGGATACGCGCCGGGGCCATGCTGCAGGGCGTGAAGGAGCTCATCGACAGTGGCCAGCCTTTCTACGACCCACCGGCAAGCCCCCACCCGGCGGCACATCACGCCTGACCGGCGCGGCGCTGGGCCACGCTCCGCCATCCCCCCAGGAAGCACAGAAGGAAGCTGCAATGGAAAACAACCAATCCACCGAGGCCTACGGCAGGGAGCGGGCGTCGCGCTACGACCAGTTCGCCGCCGTCACGATGGGCGACCGCCGGCATCAGCGCAGCTACCTGCAGGATCTCCTGCACCGCCAGCCCCTCACCCACGGCGCGTTTCTCGACCTGGGCTGCGGAACCGGCTTCTTCAGCGAAGTGTTCTTCGAGCACAAGCCCGACTTTCGCGGCCACCTTGTAGATGGCTCGGCCGACATGCTCGAGCTGGCCCGGCAGCGGGTGCAAAAAGAGGCGCGCCAGGCGAGCTTCCAGCACACGCTCTTCGACGCCCTCGACTGGTCGGCGCTCCCGGCCCTCGACGTGGTGTTCTCGGGCTACGCCATCCACCACCTCACCGACACCGGCAAATGGCAGCTGTTCGCCAGCATCCATGCGCACCTCGAGCCCGGCGGCGCCTTCATCCTGTTCGACAACTTCCTGCCGAACCACCCGGAAGACCGGGACCTCATCGAGTTCCTCACCTGCCGCGAGATCGAGCGCAAGACGCGCCACATCACGCCGCTCGAGCAGATCATCGAGACCGACCGCAAGCTCAAGGCCGCCGAGAACGACCAGGAGGCCAGCTTCGAGGAGCACCTCCGGCAGCTGCGGGCGCTGGGTTTCGGCCACGTCGTCCCGGTGTTCCTTGAAGCCCGTTATGGTGGCATTGTCGCCTACAAGTAGGCCCCACCCCGCCGAGCGGGGGCGCCGGCGGGTTACCATGCGGCCCCATGCTTCCCATCATTTACCAGGACGAGCGCGTCGTCGCGATCCACAAGCCCTCCGGCCTGCTCGTCCATCGCAGCGAACTCGACCGCCACGAGACGCGCTTCGCCGTGCAGCTGCTGCGCGACCAGCTCGGCCGCCACGTTTACCCGGCCCACCGCCTCGACCGCGGCACCTCGGGGGTGCTGGTGTTCGCCCTCGACAAGGACACCGCCCGCGCGCTGGGCGGGCAATTCGAACGCCAGGAGGTCATCAAGACCTACCTCGCCGTGGTGCGCGGCCACCCGCCCGAGGCCGGCCGCATCGACCACGCCCTCTCCCGCCGCCGCGATGACGCCGAGTGGGTCGGCGAGCGCAGCACCGACGAAGCCCAGCCCGCCGTCACCGACTTCCGCCGCCTCGCCACCTGCGAGCTGCCGCACCAGGTCGACCGCTACCCCACCAGCCGCTACGCCCTCGTCGAGCTCACCCCCCACACCGGCCGGCGCCACCAGCTCCGGCGCCACCTCAAGCACATCGCCCACCCCATCATCGGCGACGCCACCTTCGGCAAGGGCCGCCACAACCGCCTCTTCCAGCAGCTCTTCGGCTGCCACCGGATGCTGCTGGCCTGCGTGCGGATGCAGCTCCGCCACCCCGTCGACGGCCGCATCCTAGATCTATGCGCCCCGCCCGACGGCGAATTCGCCGCAGTCCTCGCAGCGCTCGGATGGAAGGAGCGGGAAATGGGTAATGGGTAGTGGGAAGTGGGGAATGGGTGACCACACTGGCGGAACGCGCCTCCAGGCTTCCACCCGCGACAAAACGGCACACCCGGCCAGTCGCCAGCGCACCCCAGCCCCACTCCCTACTACCCAATCCCTACTACCCATCCCCCCTCACCATTCGACACTTTCACCCGTAACACTGGCCGGTTAACATAGTCGGCCTTTTGCGTCGCCTACCCGATGAAGCTTCCCGAACGTCTTGACCCCTCCCGTCTGCCCTGGCAGCGTGCCGCACGCCTCGGGCCGCTCCTTGCCTGGAGCCTGGCGCTGGCTGTCACGGCCTGGGTGGCGGCCGACCTGTTCTGGCGCTTCACTGCCCCCCGCGCGCCCGCGCTGCCGTTTGCCGCCCAGGCCGACCCCCAGGCGGCGGCCCAGGCCATCGCCGGCCGTCACCTCATGGGCCGCAGCGGTGATGCCGGCCAGCCCGGCGGCGCCCCCGCCGCACCCAGCCGCTTCGTCGCCCACGCCGTCGTGACCGGCGCCGACGGCCGGCCGGGCTGGGCCATCCTCAGCATCGACGGCGGCCCCCAGCAGGGCTTCGTCGAAGGCCAACCCATCCAGCCCGGCACCACCCTCGCCGAGGTGCGCGCCGAATCCGTGCTGATCACCAGCGGCGGCGCCACGCAATCCATCGCCCTGGCCCCGCGCGCCACCGGTGGCACAACCGCCGTCAGCACCCCCGGCACACCGCCTACGCCCGCCAGCCCGCCGCCGGGCATCCCCGCCTCCCAGGAGTTCGGCGGCGAAGCCTCCGACCCCCGCCCCGACGCCGCCCAGCGCAACCTCGCTCCCGGCTTCCCGATCCGCATTCCGGCCTCGCCGCCCACGCCCAGCCCATGACACCCACCCGCCGCCGCCCGGGCTTTGCCCGCCGCGCCCTCGCCGCCAGCGTCGCCCTCACGCTGTCCACCAGCCTGCTGCCCAGCCTCCCGGCCCAGGCCGCCGAGACCGGCAGCAGCGCCAGCGGCGAGAACATCTCGCTGAACTTCGTTAACGCCGAGATCGGCGCGGTGATCCAGGCGATCTCCAAGATCTCCGGGCGCAACTTCATCATCGACCCGCGGGTCAAGGGCACCCTCAACATCGTCACCGCCCGCCCGGTGGCCCGCCATCTCACCTACTCGATCCTGCTCTCGGCGCTGCGCCTGCAGGGCTACGCGGCGGTCGAAGGGGACGGCGTCACCAAGATCGTGCCCGAGGCCGACGCGAAGCTCCACGCGGTGCCGGTGGGCAAGGGCAAGGGCGCCGGCGGCGGCGACCGCCTCACCACCCAGGTCTTCAACCTCAAGCACGAATCGGCCAGCCAGCTGGTGCCGGTGATCCGCCCGCTGGTGTCGCCCAACAACACCGTAACGGCCTACCCGGGCAACAACTCGCTGGTGGTCACCGACTACGCCGAGAACATCGGCCGCATCGCCCAGATCGTCGAATCCATCGACGTGCCCCAGGGCGACATGCGGGTGATCCCGCTGCAGCACGCCTCGGCCCTCGACCTCGCGCAAACCGTCACCCGCCTGCTCTCCGACGGCGGCATGGGCGCCGCGGTGGTTGCCGGTGGTGCCGTCGGCGGCGACGCCAGCCAGCGCATCTCGGTGATCGGCGACCCGCGCACCAACAGCCTGCTGGTGCGCTCCGAGAACCCCTCCAAGCTCAACGCGGTGCGCCAGCTGGTCGCCAACCTCGACAAGCCCGGCGCCGCCGGCAATATCCACGTGGTGTACCTGAAGAACGCCGAAGCCGTGAAGGTGGCCCAGACCCTCCGCGCGGTGATCAGCGGCGAAGCCGGCAACCTCGGCCAGAGCCCGGGCCAGGGCAGCACCTCCGGCAGCAGCTTCGCGCCCACGCAAACCGGCACCAACACCGGCAGCAGCACCACTGGCGGCATGGGCAACACGCCCTCCTTCAGCAACACCTCGGGCAACACCAGCGCCACCGGCAACGGCATCGTCCAGGCCGACCCGATGACCAACTCGCTGATCATCACCGCCCCCGAGGCCATCTACAACAACCTGCGCAAGGTCATCGACCAGCTCGACAAGCGCCGCGCCCAGGTTTATGTGGAAGCCCTGATCACCGAAGTCAGCACCGAAAAAGCCGCCGAGATCGGCATCCAGTGGCAGGCCGGCAAGGTGGGCAGCACCACCGCCTATGGCGGCACCAGCTTCGGCTCCAGCGGCAACAACATCCTCAACCTCGCCGCCGGCCTCGCCAGCAGCAGCTCCACGGTGCTCCCCGGCAACGGCCTCAACCTCGTGCTCGGCAGCGGCACCGTGAGCGTGGGCGGCCGCGAGATCGCCAACCTCAACATGCTGGCGCGCTTCCTCGAGTCCGACACCAAGGCCAACATCCTGTCCACGCCCAACCTGGTCACCCTCGACAACGAGGAGGCCAAGATCGTCGTCGGCCGCAACGTGCCCTTCCCCACCGGCTCCTACGCCAACACCGGCACCACCACCACCGTAAACCCCTTCACCACCATCGAGCGCAAGGACGTCGGCCTGACCCTCAAGGTCAAGCCGCAGATCTCGGAGGGCGGCACCGTGCGCCTGCAGATCTACCAGGAAGCCTCGGCCGTCATCGAAGGCACCGCCACCGCCACCACCGGCCCGTCCACCACCAAGCGCAGCATCGAATCCACCGTGCTGGTGGACGACGGTGCGGTGATCGCCCTCGGCGGCCTGGTCGAAGACACCTACAGCGGCGGGCAAGAGAAGGTGCCCGTGCTCGGCGACATCCCCTACCTCGGCCAGTTCTTCCGCTACGACAGCCGCAAGCGCGGCAAGACCAACCTGATCGTCTTCCTGCGCCCGGTCATCCTGCGCGACGCCAGCAGCATCGCCGGCCTCTCCGCCGACCGCTACAACTACATCATCGGCCAGCAGCGCGACCTCGACAGCCCCGACCGCCTGATGCGCCGGGAGCCCGGCGCCCCGCTGCTGCCGCCTCCCGGCAGCCCACCGCCGGCCGTGCCCTACAACGTGCCGACCACCGCGCCCCTGCTCCCGCCGGCCGCCGCCGTCGCCCCATGAGCGCCCCCGCCCTGCCCTACGCCTTCGCCAAGGCCCACGGCATCCTGGTCGCCGGGCAAGGGGCCGACCACGCCCAGCTGCTGCTCCGCGAAGGCGCCAGCCTCGAAGCCCTGGCCGAGGTGCGCCGCAGCCTGGGCCTGCCCCTGCAAATCGAGAACGTCTCCCGCGCCACCTTCGAGGCGCGCCTCTCCGAGGCCTATTCCGGCACCGACGGCAACGCCGCCGAGGTCGTCGCCGACGTGGGCCAGGAGGTCGACCTCACCCAGCTCATGACCGAGCTGCCGGCCGTCGAAGACCTGCTCGAAACCCAGGACGACGCGCCGATCATCCGCATGATCAACGCGCTGCTCACCCAGGCCGTGCGCCAGGCCGCCAGCGACATCCACATCGAGCCCTACGAACGCCACTCGGTGGTGCGCTTCCGCCGCGACGGCGTGCTGGTTGACGTCGCCCAGCCCCACCGCGCCCTGCACGCCGCGATGGCCTCGCGGATCAAGATCATGGCCAGCCTCGACATCGCCGAGAAGCGCCTGCCGCAGGATGGCCGCATCGCCCTGCGCCTGGCCGGCCGGCAGGTGGACGTGCGCGTGTCCACGCTGCCCACCACCCACGGCGAGCGCATCGTGCTGCGCCTGCTCGACAAGGGCAGCGGCCAGCGCAGCCTCGACAGCCTGGGCATGGCCGCCGCCACCGTGGCGCCGTTTGCCCGCCTGCTCGACCAGCCCCACGGCATCCTCCTCGTCACCGGCCCCACCGGCTCGGGCAAGAGCACCACGCTCTACGCCGCGCTGCAGGGCATGGACGCCAAGAGCCGCAACATCGTCACCGTCGAAGACCCGGTCGAATACGACCTCCCCGGCGTCGGCCAGATTCAGGTCAACAGCAAGATCGAGCTCAGCTTCGCCCGGGCCCTGCGGGCCATCCTCCGCCAAGACCCGGACGTCATCATGATCGGCGAGATCCGCGACCTCGAGACCGCCCAGATCGCTGTCCAGGCCAGCCTCACCGGCCACCTGGTGCTGGCCACCCTGCACACCAACGACGCCGCCTCGGCGGTCACCCGGCTGATCGACATGGGCGTCGAGCCCTTCCTGCTCGCCTCCACGCTGCGCGGCGTGCTCGCCCAGCGCCTGGTGCGTCGGCTGTGCCCGGCCTGCCGCACGTCCGAGCCCGCCACCGACGCCGACCGCGCGCTCCTCGGCCCCGCCACGCCCGCCCACCTGTGGCGCGCCCCCGGCTGCCCCGCCTGCGGCCGCACCGGCTACGCCGGCCGCACCGGCATCTACGAGCTCATCACCACCGACGACGCCATCGAGCGCCTCATCCACACCGGCGCCGACGAGGCCAAACTGCGCGCCCATGCCCGCGCCCACGGCGCCCACAGCCTGCGCGACGACGGCCTGCGCCTTCTCGCCGAGGGCGCCACCTCGGCCGAAGAGCTGCTCCGCGTGACGCGCGACTGACGCCATGACCGCCTTCCGCTATCGCGCCGTCGACCCGGCCGGCAAGGAGACCGCCGGCGTCATCGAAGCCGACACCGGCAAGGCCGCCCGCGGCCTGCTGCGGGAGCGCGGGCTGTTCCCCCTCGAAGTCGCCTCGGTGGCCCAGGACGGCGGCGGCAACAAGGCCGCCCGCCGCAAGCTGCGGGACGCCGACCTCACCCTGCTCACCCGCCAGTGGGCCACCCTGCTCGCCTCCGGCCTCACCGTCGAGCAGGCCCTCGCGGCCCTCATCGAGCAGGCCGAGACCGAAGGCCTGCGCCAGCTGCTGGCCGGCGTGCGCTCCGAGATCCTGGCCGGCTACAGCCTGCGCGCGGCCCTCGACCGCTACCCCCAGGCCTTCTCCACGCTGTACCGCGCCTCGGTGGCGGCGGGCGAAAAGTCCGGCGAGCTGGCCCGGGTCATGAACCAGCTGGCCGACTACCTCGACCGCAGCCACGCCCTGCGCACCAAAACGCTCCAGGCCCTGCTCTACCCGGCCATCGTCGCCAGCGTCGCGCTGATGGTCATCGTCGGCCTGATGACCTACGTGGTGCCCCAGGTGGTGTCGGTGTTCCAGCAGGGCAAGCAGGCCCTGCCGCTGCTCACCCGGGTGCTCATCGTGGTGAGCGCGCTGCTGCGCGAATGGGGCTGGCTGATGGTGCTGGCCGTCGTCGGCGCGGTGTTCGCCGGCCGCGCGGCGCTGCGCGACAGCACCCTCAAGCGCCGCTGGGACGCCTGGCTGCTGCGCCTGCCGCTGCTCGGCCGCCATCTGCGCACCCTTGATGCCACCCGTTTTGCCAGCACCCTCTCCATCCTCGCCGGCAGCGGCGTGCCGCTGCTTTCCGCGCTGGATGCCGGCCGCCAGGTCATCAGCCGGCTGCCCCTGGCCGACGCCGTCGCCACCGCCGCCGAACGCGTCCGCGAAGGCCAGCCGCTATCGCGCGCGCTGGGCGCCAGCCGCCAGTTTCCACCGCTGCTGATCCACATGATCGCCAACGGCGAGGCTACCGGCCGCGTCGACGAGCTCCTCGACCGCGCCGCCCGCCTCCAGCAGGCCGAGCTCGAAAACCGCACCGCCACCCTCACCGCCCTCCTCGAGCCGGTGCTGCTGCTGGCGATGGGCGGCTTCGTGCTGCTCATCGTGATGGCGGTGATGCAGCCGATCATCGAAATCAACACCCTGATGAAATAATCTGCGCGCCCCGCCACACGCCTCAGCTCAACCTGCCGCGTCGGGCGGAAGCCCGACCTACCCAGTACGACAAGGAACCGCCATGCAACGCACCTCCTCCCGCCTCGCCCGCGGCTTCACCCTCATCGAAGTCATGGTCGTCATCGTCATCCTCGGCATGCTCGCCGCCCTCGTGGTGCCCAAGGTCATGAGCCGCCCCGACGAGGCCCGCGTGGTCGCCGCCAAGCAGGACATTTCGGCCATCATGCAGGCCCTCAAGCTCTACAAGCTCGACAACCGCCGCTACCCCAGCGCCGAGCAGGGCCTCCAGGCCCTGGTCACCAAGCCGGCCGCCGCGCCGGTGCCCGACAACTGGAAGTCCTACCTCGACAAGCTGCCCCTCGACCCCTGGGGCAAGCCCTACCAGTACATCATGCCCGGCCTCAAGGGCGAGGTGGACGTGATGAGCTTCGGCGCCGACGGCATCAGCGGCGGCGAAGGCTTCGACGCGGACGTCGGCTCCTGGAATCTGTGAGCGCCTCCCCGCCCCTCCTGAACCCCTCCCCGGCCCTCCCCTTATCAGGGGAGGGAGGAAGTGGTGCGGCGCGGGCAGCGGGGTTCCCCCCTGCCAAGGGGGGACGGGGAGATCTGGCCGAGCGCGCCCATGCCCAGCGGGGTTTCACCCTCATCGAGGTCATGGTGGTGCTGGTCATCATGGGCGTGATGGCCACCGGCATCAGCCTCGGCATCGACAGCCTGCGCGGCCGCGACGCCGACCAGGCCCTCAAGCGCCTGCGCCTGGTGCTCGAAGCCAGCGCCGACCGGGCCAGCGTGCGCGGCCGGCCGATCGCCATCGAGCTACTGCCCGACGGCTACCGCTTCGCCGCCCTCGACGCCGACGACAACTGGCGCCCCCTCATCGACCCGCCGGTATTCACCGAACGCACCCTGCCCGCCGGCCTCGCCTGGGCCGGCCTGCGCCTCGACGGCCAGGCCGAAGCCAGCGCCGCCCCGCGCCTGCAGTTCGGCACCCAGGCCCCCGAATACGAGCTGCGCGTCGCCACCCCCGGCGGCAATGCCCGCTTCACCGGCAAGGCCAGCGGCGAGGTCATCCTCAGCCTGCCCGGCCAGGGCGCCCCATGAACACCCGTCGCCAGCGCGGCTTCACCCTCCTCGAGACCCTGGTCGCGCTGGCCATCCTGGCCATCGCCCTGACCGCCGCCTTCCGCGCCCTGGGTGTCACCGCCCAGTCCGCCGCCGAGCTGCGCGAACGCATGCTCGGCGACTGGGTCGCCGAGAACCGCCTGTCCGAACTGCGCGCCACCGCCGCCTGGCCCTCGCCCGGCGTGAGCGAAGGCAGCGCCGAGCAGGCCGGCCGCAGCTACCGCTGGCGCGAGGAGGTCAAGCCCACCCCCAACCCGCTGTTCCGGCGGGTCGATGTGAGCGTGTTCGGGCCCGACTCCGGCGAACACGCGATTTCCCGCCTGTCCGGCTACGTGGCCCGACCGCTGCAATGAGCGCCCCGCAACCGGCCCACCGCCAGCGCGGCCTGACCCTCATCGAGCTGATGGTGGCGCTGGCCATCTTCGCGGTGCTCGGGGTGCTCTCCTACCGCGCCCTGGCCGAAGTCAGCACCAGCCGTACGCGCCTCGAAGAAGGCTTCGAGCGCTGGCGCAGCATCGGCCGCGCCATGCAGCGCATCGACACCGACCTGCTCCAGCTGGTCGCCCCCGCCACGTCCTCCAGCCCCACCACCAGCGCCCAGGCCAGCCCGCCGCTGCTCCTCACCCGTGCCGCCAGTGGCGGGGCCGAGCTGCAGCTGTTGCGCCTCGACGAGGCCCGCGGCGTGCGCCGGGTCGGCTACCGCCTGGTCGACGGGCGCCTCGACTGGCTGCGCTGGAGCGGCCGCGACGCCTTCGGCGAGCCCACTGTCGAGCCGCTCCTCGGCAACGTGCGCAACGTACGCTGGCGCTTTCTCACCGGCGGCAACCGGGTCGACGCCTGGCCGCCCGGCGATCGCCGCGGCACCCTGCCCGACGCGGTGATCCTCGAGCTAGAGCTGCCCGACCACGGCACCCTCACTCGCTTCATCGCCCTCCGCTGATGCACCGCGCCGCCCGAACCTCCCCAACCAGGCCCCGCCAGCGCGGCGCCGCGGTGATCCTCGCCCTCCTCACGGTGGCCCTTGTCGCCGGCCTCGCCGCCGCCGCGGTGGGCGACCTGGGCGTGGCCATGGACCAGGTCACCGGCCGCCACGACCAGGCCCAGGCCCGCCAGCTCGCCCGCGGCGCCGTCGACTGGGCCCGCAACGTGCTGGCCGAGGACGCCCGCGGCAGCACCGTCGACCACCTGGGCGAAGCCTGGGCCGTGCAGGTGCCTCCGACCCCGGTCGAAGAAGGCGAGCTGGCCGGCGAGATCCGCGAACTCTCGGGCCGCGTGAACCTCAACAACCTGGTCCAGCTGGATGGGCCCGACGCCCTCGAGATCGAGCAATTCCAGCGCCTCTTGGCCAGCGTCGGCGTCGGCGACGCCGAGGCCATCAGCCTCACCGCCGCGCTCCTCGACTGGCTCGACGCCGACGACGAGCCGCGCCTGCCCGGCGGCGCCGAATCCAGCTGGTACGGCGCCCAGACGCCGCCCCGCCGGGCCGCCAACAGCCCCCTCGCGGCGGTCGCCGAGCTGGCCCAGATCCGCGGCTTCAGCCCGGCGCTCGTCGCCCGCCTCACCCCCTTCGTCGCGGCCCTGCCCGCCGGCAGCCGGATCAACGTCAACACCGCCCCGGCCGAGGTGCTGGTCGCCGCGGCCCCCGGCCTCGGCCTCGACACCGCCCGGGTGCTGGTGGCCGAGCGCGGCCGCGCCTGGTTCAAGGACGTGGCCGACTTCGAGGCCCGCCTCAAGTCGCGCAGCCCCGACGCCAACCCCGACATCTCGCGCCTGGCCACCACCAGCCGCCACTTCCTCGTCACCGGCCGGGCCCGCTTCGGCGTGGCCATGGTGCGCATGGAAGTACTCCTCGACCGCAGCCAGAACTGGCCCACCATCGTTTGGCAGAAACTGCTATGAGCCATCGCCTCCTCCTCGCCATCGACGAACAATGGCCCACCCGGCCCGACTGCCCGTGGGTGCTCCTCGGCCCCGACGGGCAGCCCACCGCCGAGGGCCACTCCGAGCCCCGCCACTGGCCCGCCGCCGCCGAGTGCGAGGTCGTCCTCACCGGCCCGCAGTGCCTGTGGCTCGAAGTGCCGCTGCCCCGCGCCAAGCGCAGCGACCTGCCGCGCCTGCTCGCCTACGCCCTCGAAGACCGCCTGCTCAAAGACCCGGACACCCAGCACCTCACCGTCAGCCACCGCCGCCCGGCCGGCGACGGCGAGCGCGAGCTCACCGGCGTGCTGGTCGTCGCCCGCGAACGCCTGCGCCAGGTCACCGCCCAGTTCGCCGCCATCGGCCGCCCGCCGCGCCGGGTGCTGGCCGAAGTGCAGACCGCCCCGGCCGGCGGCGAGGCCTGGCAGCTCAGCCTGTCGGCCGGTGGCGCGATCCTGCGCGGCAGCGCCGAGGCCGGCATCGCGCTCGACGCCGACATCCTCGCCCCGCTGCTGGCCGCCCAGGCCGCCACCGCCCGCGCCGCCAACACCGCGCCCAGCCACGTCGTGCTGCACCTCGCCCCCGGCTGCCCAAGCCCCGACCTCAGCGCGCTGCAGGCCGAAACCGCCCTCGACGTCCGCCCGGCGGCGCCCTACCTATGGTGGCAGGGCGCCGCCGGCAAGGCCGCCAACCTGCTCCACGGCGAGTTCGCCTTTCGCGAGCAGGGCGGCGGCTGGCTCGCCCGGCTGGCGCCGGCGGCCTGGGTCGGCGGCGCGGCGCTGGCCCTGTGGTTAGTGGTCGGGGTGGGTGAAGTGCTGTGGCTCAAGCACCAGCAGGGCGGCATCGAGGCGCGCATCGAGCGCGTCTACCGCAGCAGCTTCCCCAACAGCCCGGTGGTCGCCCCGGCGGCCCAGATGCGCCAGCAACTCAACCTGGAGCGTGCCCGCCACGGCCTGCTCCGCGACGACGACGCCCTCGCCCTGCTGGCCCAGGCCGCCGAAGCCCTCGGCACCGACGCCGCCGGCGGGGTGGCCGCCCTGCGCTTCGAGGACGGCCGGCTCGACCTCACGCTGAACGGCCCCGCCGCGGCCCGCGCCGAGGCCGTCGTCGGCCTGCTGGCGGCCCGCGGCCTGCTGGCCGACCTGCGCCGCGACGGCGCCACCACCCACCTGCTGCTCCGCCGGGAGACCCTGCAATGACCACCCTCGCCAAGCCCACCGCCAGCCCCGCCCCGGGCCCCATCGCCCGCCTCGGCCTGGCCTGGCAGGGCATCAGCCCACGGGAGCGGCGGCTGGTGCTCGCCGCTGGCGTCGTCGTGCTGGTCGGCCTCGTCGTGAGCCTGCTCGACTGGAGCCGCAGCGAACGCGGGCGCCTGGCCCGCAGCCTGCCCCGCGCCGAAGCCCAGCTTGAGCTGGTGCAGGAGGCCGCCACCGAACTCACCCGCCTGCGGGGCCAGACCGCCCCCCAGCGGGCCGCCGGGCCGGCGCTGCTCGAGGCCGCCCAGGCCTCCGCCAAGAGCCGCGGCCTCGGCCTCGCGCTGCAGGCCAGCGGCGACGGCCTGCAGATCAAGGGCCAGGCCAGCCTCGACGCCTTCGTCGACTGGCTCGCCGCGCTTCAGCGTGACCAGGGCCTGCGGGTGCAGCGCCTCGAGATCCAGGGCCAGAGCGGCGGCGCCAGCATCGACGCAGTGCTGGTGAAGAACGACGGCTGAGCCCCGCGCAAGATGACCCGCAAGCTCCTTGCCCTCCTCGCCCTCGCCCTCGGCTTTCTCGCCATCAAGGCCCCGGCCGCGCTGCTCGGCGGCCTGCTCGGCCATTTCAGCGGTGGCGGCCTCATCCTCCAGCAGGCCGAAGGCAGCCTGTGGCAGGGGCGCGGCACTCTCGCCAGCCGCGACGCCGGCGGGCGCAGCCTCACGCCCTGGCTGCCGCTGGCCTGGCGCTTCGACGCCGGGGCGCTGGCGCGCCTCGCCATCGGCTGGGACTTTTCCAGCAGCGGCAGCCCCCTCGCCCACGTCGAGCTCGGCCCCGGCGGCCTGTCCGTCAGCGACCTCAGCCTGCACGCCCCTGCCGGCGCGGCGCTGTCAGCGATCCCTCACCCGGCCGCCCGGGCCGGCTGGCATGGCGACCTGAGCCTCACCGCGCCCCGCTGGCAGTGCCCCGCCGACGGCCGCTGCAGCGGCGAGGCCAGCCTGCTGTGGCGCGGCGCCGGCAGCGCGCTGTTTCCGGGGCGCAGCTTCGGCGACTACCAATTGCAGGTCGGCGCCGAGGCCGGCAGCCTGCGCTTCACGCTCGCGACCCTCGCCGGCCCCATCATGGCCAGCGGCCAGGGTGAGGCGCCTTACGGCCAGCAACCGCGCTTCGACGGCCAGCTCTCGGGCGACCCGGAGCTGCTGCGCCGCCTGCCCGCCATCGCCGGTGGCGCCGCGCGGCCCGGCAATCAGCCCGGCCATTTCGAGATCCACTGGCCGCCGCGGTAATCCGTCACTTTCTTCAGCCTGCATATTCGGCCAGAATTGCAGGCTCACCCGAACCCACTCCACTGCAAGGCCCGACCCCATGAATCCGATCCAAGCCGCCCGTGCCGCCGGCCAGCAAATCTGGCTCGACAACCTGTCCCGCGCCCTCATCAGCTCCGGCGAACTCGCCCGCTTCATCGAGCTGGGCGTCGCCGGGGTCACCACCAACCCGGCGATCTTCCACAAGGCCATCGCCGAGGGGCAGGACTACCGCCCGGCGCTGGCAGCCATGGACGCCTCCCTCGGCGCCGAGGCGCGCTACGAAGGCCTGGTGATCGAGGACGTGCAGCGCGCCTGCGACGTCATCCGCCCGGTCTTCGAGGCCAGCCAGGGCGACGCCGGCTACGTGAGCCTGGAAGTCTCCCCGGCGCTGGCCGACGACGAGGCCGGCACCGTCGCCGCGGCCCGCCGCCTGCGTGCCGCGGTGGCCCGCGACAACCTGCTGGTGAAGATCCCCGCCACGGCGGCCGGCGTGGGCGCCATCGAAACCCTCACCGGCGAAGGCGTGAGCATCAACGTCACGCTGATGTTTTCGCTTGCCCACGTCGAGGCGGTGGCCGGCGCCTACCAGCGCGGCCTCGAAAAACTCGCCGCAGCCGGCGGCGACGTCACCCGCGTGCGCTCGGTGGCCAGCGTCTTCCTGTCGCGCTGGGACAGCCTGATCGACAAGCAGCTCGACGAGATCGGCACGCCCGAGGCCCTCGCCCTGCGCGGCAAGGCCGGCGTGGCCCTGGCCCGCCAGGCCTACCAGCGCTACCTCGCGCGCTTCCACGGCGCAGGCTTCGCCGCGCTGGCCGCCAAGGGTGGCCGCCCGCAAAGCATGCTGTGGGCCAGCACCGGCACCAAGAACGCGGCCTACCCCGACCTGATGTACGTGGAACCGCTGATCGGGCCGGAAACCGTGAACACCCTGCCCGACGCCACCCTCGCCGCCTTCATCGACCACGGCCAGGTGAGCGGCAACACCGTCGCCCAGGGTGCCGATGCCGCCGCCGCCCACATCGCCGCGCTGGCCGCCCTCGGCCTCGACCTCGACGTTCTGGGTGAGCGCCTGCAGCAGGACGGCCTGGCCCAGTTCGCCACCGCCTTCGGCAAGCTGCTCGAGCTCACGGCCTGAGCCCTACCGGCCCCGGCACAGCGGTGCGATTCGGATCGCGCCGTTTTTCGTTCACCGGGCAGGCACGAGAGTGGCCAGAAGCGGCTGGGGCCGGCATACTCGGGGGACAACATCCCATAACCCCCAAGGAGACACCCATGGAACGCAATGCGATCAACCCGCCCCAGCTCTTCACCGGCAAAGCCTTCAGCCAGACCTTCTCGATCAGCGGCCATCAGCGGCTGATCTTCGTCTCGGGGCAAGTCGACTGCGGCGTCGACGGCAAGGTGCGCCACCCCGGCGACCTGGAAGCCCAGCTGGTCGGCACCCTCGACAACCTCAAGATCGCACTGGAAGCCCAGGGCTGCACGATGCAGAACCTGGTGAGCGTGAACATCTATGTGACCGACCTGAAGCCCGAGGACTGCACCCGCATCCGCGAGATCCGTTCGGGCTATTTCGATGCCGAGAAGCCGCCCGCCGTCTCGCTGCTGGGCGTGCAGCGGCTCGCCTTCGAGGGGCTGCGGGTGGAGATCGAGGCGACCGCGGCCGCCTGAGGCCTTAAACTTTTCCGGCTCCATCACCGGCGCGGCATGACGCGCCGGCGCACAAAGCAGTTATCGCGCCCTGCCCCCCAGGGCCTCCACGCCACCGATGCGGACGCCGGGTGCAATGCCCTTCTGGCGGAACCAGCCCTCGTTCATCTCCAACGCAAAAGTTGCCGGCTTGGCGGCGCAGTGGTTGTCCTCGGTCTGCGGCTTCATGTCCTCGATGTTGAGGATGCGCCCCTGCTCATCGAGAAAGGCCACCGACAGCGGCAGCAGGGTGTTCTTCATCCACATGCAGTGGCGCTGGGGCTCGGTGAAGATGAACAACATGCCGTGGTTGGCCGGCATGCTGCGGCGCTTCATCAGCCCGACCATGCGGTGGTCGGGGGTGGCCGCCACCTCGGCCTCGATTCGATACATGCCGGCGCTGAGCTCGGTGAGCGGCATCGACGACTGGGCCTGCGCGACGCCCACGCTCGCCACGCCGACGAGCATGGCAAACAGGGTTTGGGAGATCGGACGAAGTGGCTTCATGGCACGGGGACGGCAAGGGGCAATGCACGAACTTAGCATGAAAAACCCCGCCGGCGGCATCGCGCGGCGGGGCTGCGAGGCGGGCTGACGCCCCATTGGGCCAGCGCGGGCGCGCCGCTCTTGAGAAACATGCAATGTTTCTCCGCCTACGCCGAGGCCGGCATGGCCTTGGAATGCTCTCAAGGAAACGCAGGGCCACCCCAGGCTTCCTTGTCTTGTCACCTGCGGGGGAGGCGGAGCCCGGCCCTGGGGGCACTCAGTGGGCCAGGAAATCCACCACCATCCGGTTGAACTTGTCGGCGTGTTCCCACTGGGCCCAGTGGCCGCAGCGGTTGAAGATGTGCAGCTCGGCGTTGGGCATGCCCCAGATCAGGCGCAGGCCCACGTCCATCGGCACGAAGCGGTCGTCGCGGCCCCAGATCACCAGGGTCGGGGCGGCGATCTCGCCCAGGCGCGGGCCGTAGTCGGGGAACTGCTTCGGGTTGGCGGCCAGGCTCTTGACGAAGTTTTCCAGGTGGTCCTTGCGCGACATCATGTTGTCGAGGCGGGCCTGGTAGAGGGCGTCGGTGAGGCTGCTGGTGTCGAACACGAACACCGCCATCATCTTTTTGAGGTTGTCGATGGTGGGGTTGCGGTAGAGGGCCTGGAGCAGCTTGATGCCCTCGGTGGGCATCGGCACGAACTGGCTCGGGCCGCCGGTGCCGCCGCCCATCAGCACCAGCTTGCCGACGCGGCCGGGGTTGAACAGCGCAAACGCGACTGCGCTGTGGCCGCCCATCGAGTTGCCGACGATGTGCACCTTGTCGAGCCCGAGGGCGTCGAGCAGGCCCTTGAGCGCACGGGCGTTGAGCTCGGAGCGGGAGCCGGTGCACACGATCGGGTCGCTCTTGCTCCAGCCCGGGCAGTCCATCAGGATCACCCGGTAGCCGGCGGCCACCAGCGGCTCGATGTTGCGGTTGAAGTTGGCCCAGCCGCTGGCGCCGGGGCCGGAGCCGTGGAGCATCACCACGGTCTCGGCGCCTTCGCCGCAGTCGTTGTAGTGCAGTTGCAGGTCGAGGTCGCCCTCGTGGATGCGCACGAAGCGGCTGGTGGCGGCTTCGGTGATGGCGGGCGCTTGAGTCGTCATGGCGTGGTTTCCTTTGTCCGGAGGTGTGTTTCGGGTCAGCCGACGCTTCAGTCGGTGAAGGGGCGCGGGCCGAAGCCGATGGGGGCCGGCGCACAGGCCACGAGCTTCGAGAACAGGCCGGCGAAATCCTCGTGCGCGGCCAGATCGCGGGAGGCCATGTCGGCCTGGAACTCGGCCTCGGCGGCGGCCCAGTCGGCGGCGTCGAGGTGGGTGCGCAGGCGCGGCAGCACCGCACTCTCCTCGAGCATGATGTGCCCGCGGTAGAACTCGGCGTAGTCGTCGAAGGCCTGCGCAAAGGCCTCGAAACGGGCCGGATCGGCGATGTAGGCTTCCAGCGCCTGCTGCAGCACGGCGATCCGCGCCGGGGCCGCGGCGTGCTGCTCGGCGAGGCGCGCCAGCGCGTCGGCGGCTTCCGGGCTGCGCTCGGCGAGGCGGATGAAGAGCGGGTCTTCGCGCGGGTGGTGGCGCTGCTCGGCGTAGGCGTCGAGATAATGGACCATCGCCTGGAACAGCTTGAGGTCCGGCGCCAGCCGGCCGGCGCCGACTTCCTTCAGCATGAAGCGGATGGCGTGCAGGATCGAGGCCAGCGCCTGGTGCTCGTCGGAGATGATGCGCAGTGCTTCCATGTGGGTTCTCCCGTGGTCTTTCAGGTGGACAGCAGTTCCTGGTGCTTGCTGCCCAGGCCGAGATAGCTCTCGATCACGCGGGGGTCGTCGCGCAGGGTGCTGGCCTCGCCGTGCATCTTGATGCCGCCGTTTTCAAGCACGTAGGCGTAGTCGGCCACCTGCAGCGCAGCGCGGGCGTTCTGCTCGACCAGCAGGATCGACACGCCACGGCGGCGGAGTTCGGCGATGATGCGGAAGATTTCGCGCACGATCAGCGGCGCGAGGCCCAGGCTGGGCTCGTCGAGCATCAGCAGCTTGGGCCGGGCCATCAGCGCGCGGCCCACCGCCAGCATCTGGCGCTCGCCGCCCGACATGGTGCCGGCCTGCTGCAGGCGGCGCTCCTTGAGGCGCGGGAAGAGGGTGTACACCTCTTCCATCGTCTCCAGGTGGTCGCGCTTGCCGCTGCGGTGGCGCTGGAAGGCGCCGAGCAGCAGGTTGTCCTCGATGCTCATCGAGCCGAACAGTTCGCGCTTCTCGGGCACCAGGTTCATGCCGCGCACGACCATCCGCTCGACCTCCGGCACCTGCTCGATGCTGCCGTCGAAGGCCACCTCGCCGCGGGACGGCAGCAGGCCCATGATCGCCGACAGGGTGGTCGTCTTGCCGGCACCGTTGGGGCCGATCACGGTGACGATCTTGCCCTCGCCAACGGCAAGGCTCACGCCGCTCACCGCCTCGACCTTGCCGTAGGCCACCGAGAGGTTCTTGACTTCGAGTACATTGTTGTTGCTCATCACAGGTCTCCCGCCGGGCCGCCCCAAGGGAGACCTGCGCCCCCTTGGAGGGGTGAGGCAGGGGTTTCACGGCGCATGGCGCCGTGCCTGCCGAACGGGGCGGCCACGCAAAGCCGCCCCTCCACGAAATTAGTGAGCGTGGGGGCCATTTCACACACCTCCCAGGTAGGCTTCGAGCACCGCCGGGTTGCTCTGGATCTCGGCCGGCAGGCCCTCGGCGATCTTCTCGCCGAACTCCATCACGACGACCCGGTCGACCAGGCTCATCACGAAGTCCATATCGTGCTCGACGATCAGCACCGCCATGCCCTCCGACTTGAGGCGGCGCAGCAGCTCGGCGAGGGCCTGTTTTTCCTTGAGGCGCAGGCCGGCGGCTGGCTCGTCGAGCAGCAGCAGGCAGGGGTCGGAGCACAGAGCGCGGGCGATCTCGAGGATGCGCTGCTGGCCCAGGGCCAGGCTGCCGGCCTCGGCGAACATGAAGTCCTTCAGGCCGACGCGCTCCACCTGCACGGCCGCCTCGCGCAGCAGGCGTGCTTCTTCATCGCGGTCGAGGCGCCAGGCGGCGGGCAGCACGCCCTTGCTGCCGCGGCGGTGGGCGCCGATGGCGACGTTCTCGAGCACCGTCATCTTGGGCAGCAGGCGCACATGCTGGAAGGTGCGGCTCATGCCCAGCCCGGCGATCTCCCGCGAGCTGTGGCCGGCCACCGACTTTCCGCGGAACAGCACGTCGCCTGAGGTCGGCGTGTCGACGCCCGACAGCTGGTTGAACATGGTGCTCTTGCCGGCGCCGTTGGGGCCGATGAGCGCCAGGATCTCGCCCGCCTTAACCGACAGGCTCATGTTGTTGTTGGCGACGAGGCCACCAAACTTGCGGGTCACGTCCTTCGCCTCGAGGATGGTCTCGCCCATCGGCGGCTGCGGCTTCTTGACCAGCGGCGTGGCGGCGGGGTCGATGGTCTTTTGCGCCTCGCGCACCGGCACCAGGCCGGCGATGAGCGGCCACAGGCCGTCGCGGGCGCGCTGCAGCACGATCACCATCATCACGCCGAAGATGATCACCTCGAAGTTGCCGGCGCTGCCGAACACCTTGGGCAGGATGTCCTGCAGCCACTGCTTGAGCACCGTGATGACGCCCGCCCCCACCAGCGCGCCCCACACCTGCCCGGCGCCGCCGACCACCGCCATGAAGAGGTACTCGATGCCGATGTGCAGCCCGAAGGGCGTGGGGTTAACGAAGCGCTGCAGGTGCGCATACAGCCAGCCCGCCGCGCAGGCGTGGAGCGCGGCGATCACGAAGATCACCATGCGCGCCCGGGAGGTATCCACACCCATCGACTCGGCCATCACCATGCCGCCCTTGAGGGCGCGGATCGCCCGCCCCTCGCGGGAGTCGAGCAGGTTGCGGGTGGTGAACAGCGCCGCCAGCACGAAGCACCAGACGAGGTAGTAGAACTGCCCGTTGTTCACCAGCTCGTAACCGAACAGGCTCACCGGCGGGATGCCGGACAGGCCGCCGTGGCCGCCCAGGAACTCCATGTTGCCGAACAGGAAATACAGGCTGATACCCCAGGCCATGGTGCCCAGGGGCAAAAAGTGGCCCGACAGCTTGAGCGTCACCGAGCCGAGGATCACCGCCACCGTGGCGGTGATCACCAGGCCGGCGACCAGGGTGAACCACGGCGAGCTGCCGATGAAGGCCAGCCAGCCCGGCAGATCCTGGGCGGTGGTGAGCCACGCCGTGGTGTAGCCGCCGAGCCCGACGAAGGCCGCCTGCCCGAAGCTGGTGAGCCCGCCGACGCCGGTCAGCAGCACCAGCCCGAGGGCCACCAGCGCCGACAGCCCCACGTAGTTGAGCAGCGTTACGTAAAACTCCGGCAGCACCAGCGGCGCCGCCGCCAGCAGCACCAGAAACACGCCAAGCACCAGCTTGGGGCTGAGCCGCGACGGCGCGCCGGGCGCGGCCCGGGTTTGGGTATTTGCGTTCATTCTTCTTCCTCCACGTGGTGGGAAGTGAGGGAGCGCCACATCAGCACCGGGATGATCAGCGTGAACACGATGACGTCCTTGAAGGCGCTCGCCCAGAAGGACGAGAAGGATTCGAGCAGGCCGACCAGGATCGCGCCGCCCGCCGCCAGCGGATAGCTGGCCAGCCCGCCGATGATGGCCGCGACGAAGCCCTTGAGGCCGATCAGGAAGCCGCTGTCGTAGTAGATGGTGGTGATCGGCGCCACCAGCAGGCCCGACAGCACGCCGATGACCGCCGCCAGAAAGAAGGTCAGCCGCCCGGCCAGCGCCGGCGAGATGCCCATCAGGCGCGCGCCGTTGCGGTTGATGGCGGTGGCGCGCAGGGCCTTGCCGTACAGCGTGCGGTCGAAGAACAGGTAGAGCGCGACGATCAGCACCACCGAAGCCGCCAGCACCACCAGCGTGTGCCCGCCAATCATCAGCGAACCGAGCTCGAACTGGGCCTCGCTGAAAGGCTGGGTGCGCGAACCTTCGGGCCCGAAGATGAGCAGCCCCAGGCCGACCATCGCCAGGTGCACCGCCACCGAGATGATCAGCAGCACCAGCACCGGCGCCTCGGCCACCGGCTGGAAGGCCACCCGGTAGAGCATCGGCCCCATCGGCACGACGATCGCCAAGGCGATCAGCACCCGCGCGGCGGTGGGCAACTCGGCGAGCGACAGGCCCCACAGCAGCCCCGCCAGCGCCAGCGGGTAGGCCAGGTTCCACAGGAGGGAGCGGCCGATGCTGCGCCGGCCGGTGGCCGAGAAGCCGTCGACGGCGAGCGTCAGCACGCCGCAGCCGACCAGCAGCCACACCGTGGCGGGGAAATGGCCGCTTTCGAGGGCCGCCATGGTGAGGGCCCCCCAGGCGAGAAACTCACCCTGGGGGATGAAGATGACCCGGGTGACGGCAAACACCAGCACCAGCGCCAGCGCCAGGAGCGCATAGATCGCCCCGTTGGTGACGCCGTCCTGGCCGAGCATTGCAATGATTTCGGCATCCATCGCGGACTCCCGTGGAAACCCGCCGCCCCGGGTGGGGGCCGGCGGGTGGAAACGACAAGGCTTCGAAAGGCCCGGGCCAGGCAGCGCCCGGCCCGGCGGCGCTTACTTGACCAGCTTCCAGTGGTTGTTCTCGACCTTGATCATCACGATCGCGCTGGCGTCGTAGCCCGCGTGGTCGCCGGCCGCCATGCTGTAAACACCGTTGGTGCCCACCAGCTTGCTGGTCTTCTCGATGCCGTCACGCAGCGCCGCGCGGTACTCCGGCGTGCCGGCCTTGACCTTGGCCTTCTGGGCGCCGGCGATGGCGTTCTGCAGCAGCAGCCAGGCGTCCCAGGTGGCACCGGCGAAGGTGGAGCGGGAATCGGGGCCGTACTTGGCCTCAAGGGTCTGCACGAAGGCCACTGCGTTTTTCTTGGTCGGGTGGCTGTCGGGCAGCTGCTCGGCCACCAGCACCGGGCCGACCGGGATCAGCGCGCCTTCGACGTTCTTGCCACCGACCCGCAGGAACTCCTTGCTGGTGACGCCGTGGGACTGGTAGATGCGGCCCTTGAAGCCGCGCTCGCGCAGCGTGATCTGGGGCATCGCGGCGGGCGTGCCGGAGGCGCCCACGAAGACGGCGTCGGGCTTGGCGCTGATCACCTTGAGGGCCTGGGCCTGGACGCTGGGGTCGGCGCGGCCGTAGCGCTCGGAGGCGACGATGGTGATCTTGCCCTCGGCGGCCTTGGTGAGGGCCTTGTGCAGCACCTCGCCCCACGAATCCGAGAAGCCGATGAAGCCGACGGTCTTGACGCCGTTGGCGAGCATGTCGGCCACCACGCGCTGCACCATCAGGTCGGCGGAGGGTTCGCTGCGGAACACGAAGCCGCGCTTGTCGCCGGAGACGTCGAGGGGCGCGACGGAGATCATCGGCACCTTCTCGCCGTTTGCCACGTCGGCCATCGCCACCGCGGTGCTGATGAGGTTGGGGCCGAGGATGGCGTCGACCTTGTCCTCGCTGATCAGCTTGCGGGCGTTCTTGACGGCCGCGGTAGGGTCGGTGGTGTCGTCGAGCAGGATGAAGTTAACCTTCTCGCCGCCAACGGTGGTCGGGAACAGGGACACGGCCTTGCGCGTCTCGGCGCCCAGAGCGGCGGCCGGGCCGGTGAGGGAGGCCACCACGCCGACGTTGATGTCGGCCACGGCGGGAGCAGCGGCCAGGGCGGCGGCGGTGATCACGAACAGGTTCTTCAGTTTCATTGTTGTCTCCTCTGATTGGGGGTGCGGTGCTGCGGGTTCATGCGCTGGCCGAGGTGCCGGTGAGCGCGGCAAAGCCGGCGATCCATTCGGGGATCGCCCGGTAATAGCGGGGCCGGGCCGTGTAGTGGCCGCCGGTGGCGGCGTTCATGGCGGCGTTGGCGGCGACCCAGGTTTTTACTTCATGGGCCGAGGCGCCGGCCGCTTCGGTGATGGCGTCGTTGCCGTAGCCGTCGAGGGCGGCCCAGTCCTGGCAGGCCAGGTTGGCCATGAAGGCTTCGTCCCAGTTGGGGTTGAGGGGGTGCAGCGGGCTGTTGCCGCCGGCAAACCCGGTGGCCGCGTCGATGGTGCGCTGCTGGCGGGCGGCGCGGGCCTCGGCCGTGGGGTTGCGGCCGGCGATCAGGCGCTCGGCCACCTCGGGGGTGGCGGTGGCCATCTGCGGCACCGGCGGGTTGTGGGACAGGCCGCCGGAGCCGATGAAAAGCACGCGCTTGCCCTGCTGGCGGGCAAACTCGCCCACCGCCTCACCAAACTGGCGGGCGCGCCGGAAGCTCACCACCGGCGGCGCGACGCTGTTGATGAAGAGCGGGATCACCGGGTAGCGGGTGAGGCTGCCGGTGAGCTCTTCGAGCGGCTGGGCGAAGCCGTGGTCCACCTGCATGCGGTAGGACACGGCGAGGTCGATGTCGCGGGCCACCACGTCGGCGGCGCAGGCCTCGGCGAGCTCCCGCGGCACGGCCAGCGGGCCCGCCGAGGTGCGGTAGTCGCCCACCGAATCGGCGGCGGTGCCGATGCACAGCTGGGGCATCGCATCCAGGAAGAAGCCGTTGTAGTGGTCCGGCGCAAACAGGAAGACCAGCTCCGGGTCGAAGGCCTCGATCTCGGCGCGCAGCTGGGCGACGACCTGGCCAACTTCATCGACCACCGCCGGCAGCGGGTCCACGTAGCCCTTCAGCGGGGTGTGGGAGAGGCAGGTGAGCAGCGCCTTCGTCATTTGGCCTTGCCTCCGGCATCCAGCGCCAGCCCCATCTTGTCGGCGACGGCGGCGATCAGTTCGTTCACCTCGATCGGGTACGAGATGCCCGCCACGAAGCGGTCGGGGCGCAGCAGCACGATCGAGCCCGGGTGCTGGCCGAACCACTCCTTGAGGCGCATCTGCTCGTCGCCGAGCACGTCGGTGGCGTCGCTCATGTCGACGCTGCGGTCGATCTGCACCACCGGCTTGAGGGTCACGATCTTGGCACCCAGCGCCTGCAGGATGGCGCGGCTCTTGGGGTTGAGCCAGTAGTTGGGGTCGGCGCCCCAGGCCAGCAGCGCGAAGCCCTGGCCGAGCGCGTCGTCGAGCAGCTTCACTTCGCCGGCGCGGTTGCGCACCTTGGGCTGGATGAACATGCGGCCCACCGGCGAGTTCTTGCGGCGCACTTTTTCATGCACCACCAGGCCGTTCTCGTAGAAGGGCATCGGCTTGAAGCGCATCTCCATGAAGTAGCGCTTGACCGGCGGGATGTAGTTGAGCACCCAGGTCGTCACGTCGCGCAGGCCGGCCAGGAAGGCGTTGCGCGGCGAGAAGATGCGCCCGGCGGTGACCGACAGGTCGATCATCGCCTTGGCGTGCAGCGGGCGCTCCGACTGGTAGGTTTCGAGGAGCGCGTCGCTGCCTTTGCCGTTGATCACGTAGGCCAGCTTCCAGGCCAGGTTGGTGGCGTCGCGCATGCCGGTGTTGTAGCCCTGACCCTGCCACACGGGCATGATGTGCGCGGCGTCGCCGGCCAGCATGATGCGGCCGATCTTCCAGCGCTCGGCGATGCGGGCGTTGTGGGTGTAAACACGCTTGCGGATGAAGTCGAGGCGGCTGATGTCCACGTGGGCCGGCAGCACCTTGGCCAGCAGCTCGGCCATCCGCTCGGGGGTGGTCACCTGCTCCTCGGTCTCGTCCTCGAAGATCATGAACTCGAAGCGGCGCACGCCGTCGGGCAGCGCCACCGACACGTAGGGCCGCTGCGGGTCGCTGTGCATGTAGATGTTGGGCACGCCGAGCGGGTCGTTGCGGATGTCCACCACCAGCCACTTGGAGGTGTCGGTGAAGCCGCCGAAGCCGATGCCGAGCGTCGTGCGGATGAAGCTGCGGCCGCCGTCGCTGGCCACCAGGTACTTGCAGCGCAGCGCGTTGACCTTGCCCTTGTGCTGCACGGTGAGGCTGACGCCGGTGGCGTCCTGGTCGAACTTCTCGAGCTCGGCGCCCATCCACACCTCGACGTTGGCGAAGCGCTTGAGGCCGTCCATCAGCTCCCGGTCGACGGCCGGCTGGTTGAAGGCGTTGCGGCGCGACCAGCCGAAGTCGTCGGTGCGCGGCTCGATGGACGCGAAGCAGCGCCCGCTGGCGGTGACGAAGCGCATCCAGTGGTAAGGCGTGAGGTGCTGCTGCACCGTGCCGGCCAGGCCGATGCCCTGGATGCTGCGCAGGCACTCGTCGTCCATGCCGACGGCGCGGGGGTAGTCGATCAGCTCCTCGCCCTTTTCAAGCAGCAGCACCTTGACGCCATACTGGCCGAGGGTGTTGCTGATGGTCAGGCCGACGGGGCCGGCGCCGACGACGATCACGTCGGCATCGAAATCTTGAGCAGCGCTCATGGGTGGTCTCCTCCCGGGTGGGCTGCGGCAGGCTGAAAGAGGGCCTCCGCCGCGCGGATCGGTGTTGTTCTGGGTCGAGCCCGCCGGGGCGGGCTAAAGGTCTGGCCGATGCATCCGATTTGCTTGCTTTGCTAATGGATGCATTTACGGAATTGATTCTATGGCCAGCGGGCGCCGCTGCAAAAAATCAAAACAAAACGTCCACCTGTTGCACAATTTTGTTTTTATTAAGGTTTTAAAACATGCGCAAAGACGGTGGCGCCGATTACGCCCTGGTCCGCGGCCTGACCCGCGGGCTCGACCTGCTGAAGGCGCTCAACAGCCAGGAAGGCGGCCGCTCGACCCTCGCCCAGCTGGCCGAGGTCACCGGCCTGCACCGCACCACGGTGCGCCGCCTGCTCGAAACCCTGATCGCCGAGGGCTACGTGCGCCGCAGCGCGTCCGACGACCGCTACTGCCTGGCCCTCAACGTGCGCTCCCTGGCCGAAGGTTTTCGCGACGAGGACTGGGTCTCGTCGATCGCCGCACCGGCCCTCAGCGAGCTGCTGCAGACGGTGGTGTGGCCCTCCGACCTGACCACGCCCCAGGGCGCGGCGCTGATCATCCGCGAATCGACCCACCGCTTCAGCCCGTTGTCCTTCCACCGGGCGATGGTCGGCCAGACCATCCCGATGCTGCTCACGGCCGCCGGGCGGGCCTATTTTGCCCACTGCCCCGACGAGCAGCGGGAACAGATCCTCCACGTGCTACGGGCCGGCGACAGCGCCGAGGCCAGCCTGGCCGCCGACGCGCGCTTCGTCGCCGGCATCGTGTCGCGCACCCGGGAGCTCGGCTACGGCAGCAACGACGGAGAATGGACGTCCCAGCGCAAGGTGGGCGCCATCGCGGTGCCGATCCGGCCGGGCGGGCTGCCGGTGGCGGCGGTGAACATCGTCTATCTCAACAAGCTGCTGACCCTCAAGGAAGCCGAACGCCGCTTCCTGCCGGCCCTGCAGCGGGCGGCGAAGCGGATCGAGGATCAGCTGTCGGGTAGGCCAGAGACGCTCACGGTGGCTTGAGGGCGGACGTGAATGAGGAGGCGGGCTTTGGCGCCGGAGCCACGTCGAGCGGTGATTGTTTGTACGACCCGAGGTCTGCTGCAGGGGGCGACTTGTAGGGGCGACTTCAGTCGCCCTCTGCGCGTTGATCAAAGGCATGCCTTTGATCGGAGTCCGCGGGCGACTGAAGTTGCCCCTTCATCGCACCCGCACGTCGCACGGCTACTGTGCCGGTTGGGCAACTGTCGCGGGCCTGCCAAGCTGCGATCTGGAACGGCCGCTACCTGCGCGGGCGTCTGGCGAAAGTCCTGGGGGCCGACGGCTGAGGGCCCGGGCGGACGGGCTCGGCCGGCGCCCTTAGTGCGGGTGGCAGCGGGCCGGCCTGCTCACGCCATTCGCCGGGAGCGAGGCCGCCCAGCGTCCAGTCGCCCACCTGCACGCGGATCAGGCGCAGGGTCGGAAAGCCGACCTTGGCGGTCATCCGGCGCACCTGGCGGTTCTTGCCCTCCCGCAGCACGAGCTCGACCCAGCTGGTCGGGATGGCCTTGCGTTCGCGGATCGGCGGGTTGCGCGGCCACAGCCAGGCCGGCTCGGCAACGAGGCGCGCGGCACAGGGCCGGGTGACGAAGTCGCCCAGGTCGACACCGCTCCGCAGGCGCGCCAGGGCCGCCTCGTCGGGCACGCCCTCGACCTGCGCGAGGTAGGTCTTGGGCAGCTTGTGACGCGGGTCGGCGATGCGCTTCTGGAGCATGCCGTCGTCGGTGAGGACGAGCAGCCCCTCGCTGTCGGCATCAAGCCGCCCCGCCGCATACACGCCGGGCACCGGCAGGCACTCGGCCAGGGTGCGCTGGCCGGACTCGCCGGTGAACTGGCAGAGCACGTTGAAGGGCTTGTTGAGGAGGATCAGCATGGGGAGCGTGGGGAGTGGGAAGTGGGGAGTGGGGGCGCGGACTGAAGGGGTAAAGGGGGAACCGCCAGCGCACACGCGTTCAGCCCGCCCCCCCACTACCCATTACCCATTACCTACTCCCCATTACCCAACACCCGCACCTCCCGCTGCGGGAAGGGTATCCCGATGCCCTCCTCCTTGAAGCGGCGCCAGATCTGCATGTTGATCGCCGAGCGGATGCCGAGGGTGCCTTCGGCCGGGTCGCGGATCCAGAAGCCGAGCTGCAGGTTGATGCCGCTGTCGGCGAAGGCCTCGAGGAAGGCGCCCGGGGCCGGGTCGCTCATCACCCGGGGCTGGGCCTGGGCGGCCTCGACCATGATCGCCATCGCCTTCTCCAGATCCGTCGCGTAGCTCACCTGGATCGGCACCGAAACGCGCACCTTGGGATCGGTGAAGGTTTCGTTCTGCACGATGGAGCCGACCAGGGTCTCGTTGGGCACGATGGACTCGATGCCGGTCATGCCCTTCAGCACCGTATAGCGGGTGGTGATCTGGCTGACGATGCCGCGCTCGTTGCCCACCGAGATCAGGTTGCCCATGCGGATCGAGCGGTCGAGGAGCAGGATGAAGCCCGACACGTAGTTGGCCGCGATCTTCTGCATGCCGAAGCCGAGGCCAACGCCCAGCGCCCCGCCGAACACCGACAGCGCGGTGAGGTCGATGCCCACCAGCGGCAGGCCGATGGCCACCGCCAGCACCACCAGCAGGCCACGCGACAGGCGCGTGAACACCAGCTTGAGGTTGCCGTCGAGGCCCTCGGTGCGCATCAGGCGGCTCTCGATGACGCCGGCCACCCACAGGGCCACGAGCACGGTGACGAACACCGTCAGCGCCCCCTGCAGCAGCATCCACAGATTGACCTTGGCCTTGCCGATCGAGAAGGCGACCTGCTCCAGCCCGTCGATCACGGTGGGCAGCACACCGCTGAGGTGCAGCGCCACCACGCCCCAGGCGCCAAAGGCAAAGGCCCGCTCGAAGGACGCCAGCCAGCCGGCCTGCGGGAAGCTGCGCTTCAAGGCGTGCACGGTGAGGCGGATCACCGCCATCGCCAGCAGCAGCGGCACCGCCAGCTTGAGCAGGTTGGTGTGGTGCCAGTTGGCAAGCACCGCCCGGGCCAGCACCACCAGCCCCAGCGCGGTGAGCGGGAAGACCACCCGGCGCAGCCCCTCCTCGCTGGCATCGGCGACGGTCGGGTCGGCTGCTCGGCGGCGGCGCAGCACCGCCTTCACCTGGCGGGTGATCAGCCAGGCGACGAACAGGCACAGCGCCAGCACGCCGACCTGCCAGATGATCGCCGGCTGCTGCACGTCACGCCACAGTTCAATCAGGAGTTCTGCGATCCGATTCTCTTCCATCCGTCTTTCCTCTGCGTGGCGGCAGCTCATCGAGGCTGCGCAGGCCCTGCGCCTCGGCCCGGTGACGCTGCCAGTTGTCGGTGAACACCCGCACCAGGGCCGGGTTGCCACGCAGGATGAGGAGGTTCTCTGCGTTGGCGACCCGCGCCGAGCGGGTGAAGTTGTAGGAGCCGGTGACCACCGCGCCGTGACTGGCCGAAGCCGGGTCGAGGATGATCACCTTGTTGTGGGCGATGTTGTAGCGGGTCTCCACCGCCACCGGGATGCCGGCCTCCAGCAGCTGGGGCAGCACGCTGAGCGACGACGGGCGATTCATCTCGGCATCGAGCAGCACCTCGACGCGCACGCCACGCTTGTGGGCGGCAACCAGCGCGCGGGCGATGGGCTTGCTGGTGAACACATAGGCCTGCACCAGGATGCTCTCCCGGGCCTCGGCGATGGCTGCGATGAGCGCCGCCTCGGGGTCGTTCCAGGGCGAGAAGGCGACCTCCACGCTGCCCCGGGCCGGCAGCTGCACCGTGGGCGCCTGGCCCGGCCCGGCCTCCGGCGCCGCCGCGGCGGCCGCAGCCAGCCCGGCCAGCAGCCCCGCGGCCGCCAGCCGGAAGACCAATGCCGGCATCAGGCCTTGCGCTCCAGCACCGCGGCGAAGAAGCCGTCGGTGTCGTGGCCGGCGGGGGTGAGATGGAGCTGCTCGCCGCAGGCGATGGTGATGCCCTGCTTGGCCAGCACCTCTTCGGCGCTCACCGGCACGAAGGCCTCGTTCGCGGCCAGGAAGGCGGCGACGATGGCTTCGTTCTCCTCGGGCAGCAGGCTGCAGGTGGCGTACACCAGGCGGCCGCCCGGCTTCACGAGGCGCGCCGCGCTGGCCAGGATCGCCGCCTGCTTGGTGGTGAGCTCGGCCAGCGCCTCGGGGCTCTGGCGCCACTTGAGGTCGGGGTTGCGGCGCAGGGTGCCGAGGCCGCTGCACGGCGCGTCCACCAGCACCCGGTCGATCTTGCCGGCCAGGCGCTTGACGCGGGGGTCGTTCTCGCTGGCGATGACCACCGGATGAATGTTGGAAAGCCCCGAGCGGGCGACCCGCGGCTTGAGCTTGCCGAGCCGCTTCTCGGACACGTCGAAGGCATACAGGCGCCCGGTGTTGCGCATCAGCGCACCGAGCAGCAATGTTTTGCCGCCGGCGCCGGCGCAGAAGTCAACAACCATCTCGCCGCGCTTGGGCTGGAGCAGGAAGCCCAGCAGCTGGCTGCCTTCGTCCTGCACCTCGAAACTGCCGTCGAGGAAGAGCGGGTGCTTCTGCAGCGCCGGCTTGCCCTCGAGGCGCACCGCCAGCGGCGAGAAGCGCCCCGGCGCGCAGCCGACGCCGTCGGCCTTGAGCTTGTCGACGAGGGCGTCGCGGTCGAGCTTGAGGGGGTTGGCGCGCAGGTCGAGGGGCGCCGGGCGGTTGAGGCTCTGGGCCAGGCGCAGCACCTCTTCGGGGCCCATGAAGGCGGACAGGCGCTCGGCCAGCCAGTCGGGCAGGTCGGCGGCTTCGGCGAGGCCGACCTCGCCCAGCTCGCGGCCCTTGATCTCGGTGAAGAAGTCGGTGTCGCGGCCGTGGAAGCCCTCGCCGAGCTGGCGCAGGGTGGTGCCTTCGACCCGGGCCAGCCAGGCCAGCACCAGGTGGCGGGTGGACGAGCGCTCGCCGCACAGGCGCTCGAGGGTGCGCTTGCGGCGCAGCACGCCGTACACGGCCTCGGCCACGAAGGCCCGGTCGCGGGCGCCGAGCTCGCGGAAATCGCGGAAGAAGTGGGACAGCACCGAGTCGGCGGGGTAGTCGAAGCGCAGCACCGAGCGGAGGGCCTGGCTGGCGGACTGGATCTGGGCGGGGGTAATGGTCATGGAGCTGGGGCTTTCATTCGGGGCAAGTCATGCCCTCGGTAAGGAAACGGGTTGTGAGGCAATTTGTAGGTGCGAGCTTGCTCGCACAGCGCGGCCTGGACAGCGGAAGACCCTTGCTTAAGCTCGGCGGGCGAGCAAGCTCGCCCCTACAGGGGGAAAAACAGCGCCCATTCATTCGGCCTTGCGGGCGCCGAGGTCGACGCCGGTGGCCACCTGGTCGAGCACGTCGCCGTTCTTGTCGGTGATCTTGAGGCGCACGGGCAGGTTGGCGTAGTCGCGGGCGAGCCAGATGTCGATCTTCAGTTCGCCCCGGTGGCCGATGCTGCCCAGATGGTAGGCCGAAACCTTGCCGGCGGGCACCTCGAGCTCTTCAAGGCCGAGGTTCTCGATCACCGAGCGCACTGCGCTCTTGCCGGTGACGACCAGCAGCTCGGCGCGCAACGGGCCTTCGGGCTGGAGGGCCAGATGGTGCATCAATGAGAGCACGTCCTGGTCTCCCTCGGCGATCGAGAACTCCCGCCGCCGTTCGCCGGCGATCAGCACGACCTTGGCCGACGACCAGTCGAAGTCGGCCCGCTCCTTGAGCTGGCCGTCGCGCTCGACGGTGAATTTGTCGGGCTGCAGGCCCCGCGGGCCGAGGCGGCCCTCGCTGCGCTGGATCATCCGGAAGGGCTTGACCAGGCCGACCAGGCCGGCGGTTTCGATCACGGTTTCCATCGAGTAGCGTTCATCGTCGTGGGTCCAGGCGTGGGTGGTGCGGCCGATGATGAAGTTGCGCTCGCCGCGGATCACGTCGTACTGCACCCTGCCGGAGGCGGCCCACATCTCGCTGAGGGTCGGGCCCGTGGATTTGCCGGCCTTGGCGCCAGCGCCACCCTCCCCTTTTCCGTCGGCCGGCTGGGCTTCGGCCGTGGCGGTGGTGTCGTCGGGGGACGGCGCGGCGTCACCGGCTTTCTCGTCGCCGCTGCCGGGCTGGGCCTCAGGGGCGATCTGGGCCACCGACGCGCTGGCGGCTGCGGGCTCCGCCGGGCGGACCGGACGGCGCGGCTTGGGACGCGGTTTGGGCGGCGGCGCGTCGCCGAGCACGACGCGCTTCTCGTCGGGCTGGACCACGGTGGGGGGCGGCAGCGGCGTCAGGCGTGCGCTGAGGGGCGGCAGCACGCTGGCGTCGTCGGCGGGCAGGCGCCAGGCCGGCCCGAGCAGCACGGCCAGATGCACCGCCGCCGAGATCGCGATGGCGACGAGGAGGCTGAGGTCACGCTTGCGGGTGCCGGCCATCGGCGTGGGGGATCAGGCCTCGACGGGCGGAACCGTCCAGCCGCCGGGCTGCGCCCGCTCGCCCTGCACGAGCACGCGGCCATCGGTGAGGGTCAGGCGCCCATCGACGAACCAGCGCACGGCCTGGGGGTAGATGCGGTGCTCCTGCTCCAGCACGCGGCGGGCCAGGGCGGCCTCGTCGTCGCCGGGCAGCACGGGCACCGCGGCCTGGATCACCACCGGGCCGCAGTCGAGGGTCGGCGTGACGAAATGGACGGTAGCCCCATGCACCCGCACGCCGGCCTCGAGGGCCTTGCGGTGGGTGTGGAGGCCCGGGAAGGACGGCAGCAGGCTGGGGTGGATGTTGAGGAGGCGGCCGGCGTAGCGGGTGACGAAGGCGTCGGTGAGCACGCGCATGAAGCCGGCCAGCACCACCAGGTCGGGGCGGTGGGCGTCGATGGCATCGGCCAGGGCCGCGTCGAAGGCCTCGCGGCTGGGGTAGGCCTTGTGGTCAACCACCTGGGTGACGATGCCTTGGTCGACGGCAAAGGCGAGGCCCTCGGCGTCGGGGCGGTTGGCGATGACGGCGGAGACTTCGGCGCCGGGGATCTGCGCCCGGATGATGGCCTCCATGTTGCTGCCGCGGCCGGAGATGAGGATGACGAGTTTTTTCATGCTGAGCTCCTCAACTCGCCACCGGCGCCCGCCGGCTCTTGAGCCAGCCGATGAAGACCGGCAGCAGCGAGATGGCGATGATGGCCAGGATCACGACGGTGAGGTTCTTCTTGACCAGCGGCATGTTGCCGAAACCGTAACCCAGCCAGGTGAGCGAGAAAATCCAGATGAAGCCGCCCAGGAAATCCAGCCCCACGAAGCGGCTGTAGGTCATGCGCGCGACGCCGGCCACGAAGGGCGCGAAGGTGCGCAGCAGCGGCAGGAAGCGGGCAATGATGATGGTCTTGCCACCGTGGGATTCGAAATACGAATGGGTCTTGTCGAAGGCCGAGCGGTTGAAGAAGCGGGAGTTTTCCCAGCGGAAAACCTTGGGCCCGATGTGATGACCGATCCAGTAGTTGACGTTGTCGCCCAGCACCGCCGCGGTGAGCAGCACGCCGCACAGCACCCAGATGTCCATGCCGCCGGTGGCCGCCAGCGCCCCGGCCACGAAGAGCAGGGAGTCGCCCGGCAGGAAGGGGAACACCACCAGCCCGGTCTCACAGAAGATGATGAGGAACAGGATGGCATAGATCCAGGTGCCATACTGGGCCGTGAGGGCCGCCAGATGCACGTCGAGGTGCAGGATGATGTCGATGAAGGTGGTGAGGAGTTCCATTGCCGCAGCGCAAAAAAATGCAGATACGCGATGATACCGGACAGCGGGCGCGGGCGCGCGCGGCGGGCGACACGGCGCCCGCCTCATTCACACGTCGTAGCGGCCCGGGCCGGCCGCGCCTGGCGTGAATCAGCTCAGCGCCTTGCCGACGATCTCGGCCACGTCGGGCGAGATGCCTTCGGTGGCGGCTACCTTCTCGAGGGCCGGGCGGATGCGCGCCTGGATCTCGGGCGTGAACTTGCGCCAGCCCTCCAGCGCCCGGGCCATCCGGGACGCCACCTGGGGGTTGTTGCGGTCAAGGGCAATCACCTGCTCGGCCCAGAAAGCGTAGCCGGCACCGTCGGCCCGGTGGAACTCGGCGGGGTTGGCCTTGAAGTAGCCACCCAGCAGCGCATACACCTTGTTGGGGTTGGACAGGCTGAAGGCCGGGTTGGCCATCAGCGCCTGCACCTGCGCCAGGGTGTCGGGCGCGGCGTCCGACCAGCGCCAGGCGCCGGCCTGAAGCTGGAACCACTTGTCGAGCACCAGGGCGTCGCCCATGTAGCGTTGGTGGAAGGCCTCCAGCGCGCCGACGCGCGCCGGGGCGTCGCTCTGCACCAGGGCCGCCAGGGCGCCGTAGCGCTCGGTCATGTTGCCGGCGTGCTCGAACTGCTTGGTGGCGAGGTCGATGGCGGTGGCGCTGCCGGCGGCGGTGAGGTAGCGCAGGCACTGGTTGCGCAGCGCGCGCTTGCCGGCGTCGAGCGGGTGGTAGCGGTACTCGCCGTCCACCTCGAGGTCGAGGTAGCGCGACAGGAAGTCGGCCTTCATCGCGAGGCCCAATGCGCGGGTGAGGTGGATCAGCGCGGCGCGCAGCGGCGCCGGGTCGGCCGGCTGCAGGCGGTCGAGGAGATAGGCCTCGGAGGGCAGCGCGAGGGCCTCGGCGACGAAGGCCGCATCGAGGCTGTCGTCGATGAGCAGGGCCCGGAAGGCGTGGCCGAAGGCCTGCGGCACTTCCAGCGGCCGGCCGGCGGCGGCATCGGCCGCGAGCGCCAGGATGACGCGCTCCATGTAGCGCTGGCCGGCATCCCAGCGGTTGAAGGGGTCGGCATCGAAGGCCATGCGGAAGGCCAGGCGCTCGTCGCTTTCGGCGATGTCGAGGATCACCGGCGCCGAGAAGCCGCGCAGCAGCGAGGGCACCGGCTCGGCGGAGAGGCCGGTGAAGGTCCAGCTGCGGGAGGCTTCCTTGAGTTCGAGCACGCGGGTGGTGTCGCCGGGGCCGGCCTCGCCCGCCAGCACCAGCGGCAGGTCGGCGCCATCCGGCCCGATCAGGCCGACCGCCACCGGGATGTGCAGCGGCAGCTTGTCGGGCTGGCCGGCGGTGGGCGGGGTGTGCTGCGAGAGCGTGAGGGTGTAGCTGCCGGCGGCGGCGTCCCAGGCGCCTTCGGCCTTCAGGTGCGGCGTGCCGGCCTGGCTGTACCAGCGCATGAAGAGGTCAAGATCGACGCCGTTGGCCTCGGCCATGCAGCCGACGAAGTCGTCGCAGGTGACGGCCTGGCCGTCGTGGTAGGAAAAGTACAGATCCATGCCGTTGCGGAAGCCCTCGCGCCCGAGCAGCGTGAGGAGCATGCGGATGACTTCGGCGCCCTTCTGGTACACCGTGGCGGTGTAGAAGTTGTTGATCTCCTGGTAGCTGTCAGGGCGGATCGGGTGGGCCATCGGGCCAGCGTCTTCGGGGAACTGCCCGGCGCGCAGGCCGCGCACATTGGCGATGCGCGTGACCGCCCGGGCCGAGGCCGCCGCAGCCGGCGAATCGGAAGCCCGCGCCATCATGTCGGCGGTGAACTGCTGGTCGCGGAAGACCGTGAGGCCTTCCTTCAAGGTCAGCTGGAACCAGTCGCGGCAGGTGACCCGGTTGCCCGTCCAGTTGTGGAAGTATTCGTGGGCGACGACGCTCTCGACATTTTCAAAATCCAGGTCGGTGCCGGTGTCGGGGTTGGCCAGCACGTACTTGGTGTTGAAGATGTTGAGGCCCTTGTTCTCCATCGCGCCCATGTTGAAATCCGACACGGCGACGATCATGAAGCGGTCGAGATCCAGCTCGAGGCCGAAGACCTCCTCGTCCCAGCGGAGGGAATGCACCAGCGAATCCATGGCGTGGGAAACGCGGTCGAGATCGCGCGCCTCGACCCACACCTGCAGCAGCACCTCGCGGCCCGACATCGTGTCGACCTTGCGCTCCAGCGCCTTCAAATCCGCTGCCACCAGCGCGAACAGGTAGGACGGCTTGAGGAAGGGGTCTTCCCAGCGGGCAAAGTGACGGCCGTTCGGCAGCGCGCCGGTTTCGAGCAGGTTGCCGTTGGAGAGCAGCACCGGGCAGGTGGCGGCGTCGGCCTCGAGGCGCACGGTGAAGCGCGCCATCACGTCCGGGCGATCCGGGAAATAAGTGATGCGCCGGAAACCCTCGGCCTCGCACTGGGTGAAGAAGCCGCCGCGGGACTGGTACAGGCCGGACAGCGTGAGATTGGCGGAGGGGTCGATGCGGGTGACGATCTCGAGAGCCACCGAGTCGGCCGAGACGTCGATCTCGAGGCCGGAATCGGTGTGGCGCAGCTGGCCGTCGGCCGGCGCAGCGCCGTCGATGGTGAGGGAGACGAGTTCCAGCGTGTCGCCGAACAGCACGATCGGGCCGGCGGGGGCATCCTCGTTGCGCACGCACTGCAGGCGGCTGGTGACCTGCGTGGCCTTGGGGTCGAGGTGGAAGTCGAGGTCGACCGTGGCAACGGTGTAGGCGAGGGGCTGGTAGGCAGAGCGGAGGATGGGGGTGCCGGGGGGCATATTGTTTTCCTGGTCAGATCATCGGCAAGCCGCGATTTTAGCCCTCATTCGCGGTCGGGGCGGCAAGCGCCAGCGATGCGGTGGAACCGAGACCGATCAGAACCGCCAGCCAGAGGGTCAGCCCGCGGGTCAACAGCGATGCCAGCACCGCGGTAACCATCCGCCCATCCCACCTTCCTCACCTCATCTTCGTTAGCAATAGTGTCCACGATGAAGCTCATGGACACGATGGCGATCCGGGGCGATTCATACGGGCAAACTCACGTCAAGGTGGGATGGGCGGACGGTTACCGTCATCGGCTCAGGCGGGGCTGAGAAGATGGCACGGTTGGACGCTTACGAAGTGCTCGGTCAAGAGAGGTTTGCCGAGTGCTTACGCAGATCAAGCAATTGTTATCCACCGGCACATAGGAGGCAGTTGAGGATCGGCAAAATAGAGCCTGTCTCACTCTGACGGACGTAAGCGATGGGCTAAGAGACAGACGAATCAGATTGCCTTGTCACGCACGAGAATGTTGGGATCCCAGACATAACCTACCAATGCAGCGGGAACCGCAGGATCATCCCACACGACGCTTTCGAAATACGAGTTGAACTCCCGCACGAAGTTCACGGTGCTGATGTTGATGGGCCCGGTCAGGTCAACGGCACAGCGCTTCCCTTCCCGCCAGGACTGTTTGAGGGTCTCGAGTGGCAACGGAAGACGCTTGGCGTCCAACACGACGAACGCTTGCGGCGCGTCTGGCTGCACGCCTCGCGGCATCAGCCATCGCTCGCCGAAACGCCGGCGCAGGCAGTTGGTCTTCCTGAATTGCGCGACGAGATCGCCCCTGGTCACCGAATTCAGGTGCACGCGATGCCGGTACAGCACCTGATCAACGTAATGCAGTGTGCTCCGCTCCGCAAGACGCAACGCGAGATCCCAGTCCTGCACGCCCGAGAAAAGCGGATCGCAGCCGCCCACCGCCAGATAGACATCGCGGCGGATGACCTTCAAGTGCGACGCCACCATGCCGTCGAGCAAATCGTCCTTGATGCAGGCCTGCGAGCGGAAACTGATCGACCCGTAGCCCCCGTAGCTGGCGACACGAACCTGAACGCCCGACTCGTTCACATCTCGACGATCCGAAAAGAAATAATCCACCTCGGGGTGAGCGACAATCTTCCCGCCGATGACAGACAGCGCCCCCGGTTCCAGTTCATCGTCACAGTCGAGGAAGGCGACGAAATCGCCACGCGCCGCTTCGACCGCCAGGTTCTGGGCAAGACTGATCCCCTGATTGGACGGCAGAACCATGACCTTCAGTCCGGGGAGTTGTCCCGTCAGTCCGGCCATCAAGGCCGTCACGCGGGGATCGGGCGAACAATCATCCACACAGACGATCTCGAACGACACATCGCCCTGATCGGCAAGCGATCGAAGGCAGGCAGACAGGTATTCGTAGTGACGATAGACCGGGACGACGACGCTCAGCAAGGGCTTCTGGGCCCCACGGCCCACCGGTGACGAACGTAAGACGTCGACGATCGAGCGCACGGTCTCGGCGACGTCGTCACCAACCGACACATCCTTCGCCGCTACCTCGCGCACGCTGCTGCCGCCCGCGGAGTGCAGTTCCGCAATCTCCTGGCGATAGGCGGGGCTGCTCCGATAGCATTGCTCGAACCACGCGACGACGGATTCGAAGAACAGAGGTTCGCGCCCCCCCAGCGCCGCTTCAATCTTCAGGCCCGCCTGTAACCAGGCACGCCCCATCCCCATGTACGACCTGCGCATACTGCTCGCGTGCTGACGATAAATCGCCCAATGGCCGTGGACGTAGCCAAACCGAACCTCAGCCATGGCAAGGCCGGTCCAGAAAATCCAGTCCTCCTTCGCACGCGCATGGACATCGAAGCCCGCGGCCGGCAGCGCGGCCCTTCTGAATAGCCCGCAGTGGATCGGCACCGCAAACCCCCGCTCCCAGCGGTACAGGAAGTCCGCGAGCTCCAGGTCGAAACGGGCGATGGCCTCTTCGGGTTTGCTGAATTCGGACACGGACTCGTCGCACAGCAGGAAATTGCAGACGGAGACGTCGATCTTCGGATTTGCCGCGAACTGGGCGAGCTGCGCGTCGATCTTGCCGGGCGCGAGAAGATCGTCCGCGTCGAGAAACTGGATAAACTCGCCTCGAGCGAGTTCCAGCCCCGCATTGCGGGCGCCAGAAAGCCCCTTGTTCGCCTGCCGAACGATCCGGACGATGGCCGGAAATGCCTGTTCCAGTTCCTTGAGATACCGCTCGGTCCGGGGATCGCTGCTTCCGTCGTCTACGACGATCACCTCGACGGATGCCCGAGTGGCCGCGCAGACCGAACCGACGGATTCACGCAGGTACCGCCCCTGATTGAAACAGGGTACGACAACCGAGACTGCGACAGCCTGCGGGTTGGAACGATCTCGCGGAGGCGCCGGTTCGGCCGGACCAACGTAACCCGGCACCTCGGCCACGGCGGCGGCGAAGGCCGGCCAGGAGTGACGCTCCGATACGAGGAGGCGCATTCGGGCCGCGCGCGCCATGGCGTCTTGCGGATTTCCTTCGATCAGACGCAATGCGCGCTCGTAGTCGTCAACCGTCGGATCCTCCGGCAGCGGAAAGCCCGTCGTCGTCGCAACAAGCTCGCCGACACCGCCCACTGTCGGCGCGATAATCGGAATACCGAGCCACCCTGCCTCGATCAGGATATTGGGGAGCCCCTCCCATTTCGAAGTAAATAAAAATGCGTCGAAGCTGTGCCGCTCGATCCAGTCCAGCGGCGACGAAAATGCGCCTTCGTAACTCAGATTCGGCAACGACGGGAGCTTGGCGCCATCACCCAGCACCACCTGCCCAAAAACCTTGAAGTCGGCAAAAGTGCAACGGCGTACGATCTCGATGAACAGATCGACGCGCTTCTCCTCGTCGAGGCGGCCTGCCCAGATTACCTGAAGACGCCGATCCGCCTTGTTAAAGGGCACGCCTTGGGCAGGCGGCGCAGCCTCCAACCGGCATGGTTGATAAAGCACGCGCAGTTTGGATCTTTCCTCATCATTCAACCCGTACTCCAGGGCCGCATCGTCGATGAAACGACGATTATCGGAAAGCAGACCGGTGAGATGGGGCAGGCCCTGCTTGAGGAAATACGCGGCATAGCCGATCTTGGTGACCTTGTCGGGCGCGAACTGGAATGCAAATATGCTAGCAAAAAGAGGCACACGCTTTTTCAGCCGTTCCCCCTCCGCCAAAATCAGGTGCCAGGCGACCTCGCTGTTTATGTTGTGAAAGCACTGCGGCTGCACCGCGAGCAACAAATCCCGCAATAACGACTGTTTGCGAGCGTAGCTGGCCCCCTCACCCAGATAATCATCGAAAGCGACGACCAGCGTCCCTTCAGGAATTGCCATGCCTGGATTGACGACTTTCCGATCCGTCAGGAAAAGCACGCACGCGTGGGTCGGCCGAACTTCCCGCAATGCGCGACATATGTTCAATGCAACCCGCTCTGCGCCGCCCGACGAGAGGAACGGCAAAGCAAGCCAGTGATCCGCCGGGCCGCAACGCGCGGCATGCTCGCCGATAAGTCGGAGAATGGCCGAGAGCGCCGCTTCGCACTCGAAATCGCGAACCACGGCGTCGGGCGTTCCGCCAACGATCGAGTCAGCGATTCCCCGGCTGACCGTCCCGATCGTGGGCGACCGCGTCAGGGCGACGATCAGCGGACTCAGACGCGCCCTGAGCCGCCATTTGACGCTCTGAGAAAGAGGCAAGCGATGATAGATAGCTCTGGCGATCGCTCTCGTTCGATTACCCTTCATGAAACCCTCCCCGGGTTGCGAACACTGAACATGACATCTCCACCTCGATCAAATATCGCTGGCGCCAGCCCGAGCCACCACTGGCCTCCACGCCGAAATCACACCTCGGGTCTCTCCGACTCATTGACCGGAGACGTACCCCGGCACAGCCAGCAGGGCTTTCTCGAACGCGCTCGATTCATGGCGTTCTCGAAGGCGCGCAAGCGCATTGGCCGCACGAACGGGGCGCAGCGCTTCATGGGCGGCCAAGTCGTCGATCGCAGCGAGGTAACTGGATACGGAATCGAACTGCGACACCACCCAGCCGGTATCCGCATCGAGCAAATCTCCGACCCCTCCCACCAGCGGCGCAACGAGCGGCAATCCATGGGCGAGGGCTTCGATCACCACATTCGGCATGCCGTCCGAGGACGACGTGTAGAGGAAAGCGTCGCATTCGTCGATCGGCAAGGACTCGAAACCATCGAATGCTCCCCCCATCGTCACATTCGGCAAGCCGGCAAGTATCTGGAGCGAATCGGCCAGCATCGGCATTTCGCCGTCGAGCGCGCCAAAAACGACAAACCGATATTTTGGCCTGCTCGATGCAATGGCGGCAAGAATATCCAGACGCTTCTCCGGTGCAAAACGACTCGCCCACAAGAATGTCAGCACATGCTGGCGCACCGGCAAGGGCCGATCCGCAATATGGTCGGTCGGATGCCAGACGCAGTGGAAGATGTCCAGCGGGAAGCCGTAATCACGATTCAATACGATGGGGAAAACCTTGTTATCGGTGATTACCCCATCGACATTCCCGATGACCTTCGGAAGATACTCCGGAGCATAACCGCGCAAGTTGCCATGATCCGACGGCCCGTACCAGAACAGGGAAACGAAAATCCGGCTGACCGCCCTGAGCCTCATCCCATCACGCAGAAGCAACTCCCAGCCGAGCCACGAATTCATGACATGAATCACGCGCGGACGCAGGCGCGACAGCAACCACGAAAGATTGTCAGCAGCCACCGCCGCATACGGCCAATCGCAGACGCGCGCCCACTCCAATACGCTCACACCGGCAGGGAGTCTCGACAGCCAGGGTGAATCCGCAGCCTCGGTCGTGATCGCCAGCACTCGGCCCGGCATCCGTGCCCCGAGTGTCCTGAGATAGGCAATGGCGGCCTTGTCTGCTCCGCCGTGCTTGAGCCACGGCAGAATCATCACGCACTCGACGCCCTCTTCCTTGAGGCGCACGAGCAAATCCCGCACGGCGGGCACGATGTCTTGGGACGAATCCCCTGCGCGCCGCAACGGCAAACCATTCCAGTCAAAAGCCGCGAGCCCGAGATGCCGAGCAACCAGCTTCATGTTCTCCTGTTCAAGCCACAACCACGTTGCGAACTCAGTCTCCTCAGTGCAGCGAACTGACTCGGGCGTCGGGATCTCAGCAGGAGCCTCGACCTGCGCAGGTACGACCACCTCCGCAGGTGCTGCAATCTCGGCGGGGGCTTCGATTTCAACGGGTGACGCCGGCTCCGGCACTTCCAGAACGGCCGCCTCGACGGCAATGCACGCCTCTACCGCCGGCGTATCGACTGTCGGCGGAATGCATGGCGCCTCCGCGATCTCGACGGGCGAAGCCGTCAAGGCATCCTGCCTCTCCAAGCGCCCAAGAAGCGCCGCTTCACCATGTCTCGGAAAGATCCTGCGCTTGATTCCGTACATCGATCGAAAAAACGCTCTTTGGTAGTCGGGGTGCCAGGCACTGACAGTCCTACTCTCAAAGCGCATATAGACCCTGACCACAGTCCGGTAAAGCCAATTCGTCATTCTGGCCATCTGAAAATCACTCGCAAATTTTAATTATTGCAGCGGAGCCCGGCACGCCCCGATGAATGACACCATCACGGCACGAACGATCGATCCAGCACGTCATTGCCTCGGTGTGGCCCGGCACCCACGAGAGCAAATCAGAGCGCACAAAATCGCCCCAGATCGAACTCGGCATGGCAAAGGCGGGGAAACACCTGAGGGACGACTCAAGTGCAGAAGGATCGAAAACATCGCTCCGGACGAGTTGCTCCCCAAGACCATTTGACGACGCGCGGATCACCCGCTCCGGATGGAGAATCGAGCCGGCAACCCGGACATCAAACCTGTTGTGCTGAAAAGCCTTCACAATGAATCCGGAAGTCAGCAGCGCCGGGCCCACGCAAAGATACATGTCCGCGCCCTCCACCGAGGCCCGAGCCTCCGTCGAACGCCATTCTTCGAATGAACAGGCGTGGTCCGCCAGCCCCAGCCGTAGAGCCTCCCGAGCCATGTCGACGGGGGCATCCACCAACGAAACCAGCACCTTGAGCTGAGCCTCCCGAGCACTATCGCAGGCGATTCGAATCGCCCGCAGGCGCATCCAGAGATCAGCCCCTCGGCCATCCACAATCACTCGGACCAGGCCATCCCCGCAGAAATGAGGCGCCACGGTGAATCCGTGCAAAGCGTGATTACCGTCGGACTGCGCGGTTTCCTCCACATCGTGCGTCCTCTCCCCGGTCAGCTGATGCACCTGCTCCTTCAGCCAGTCGGCAAAATTAGGGTCGAGCAGAACGCCGTGCTTTTCCTTTATGACCGTATGGGACTTTCGGATATGGCCGAAGTTATATCTCACCAGCGCAGCCGATTTGTCTGCAGCCACCAGCGAAACCCGATGATCGTGGATCAAGACAACATCCTCGACCGCGCGCACAAGCAGCGGACGCCCTTTCTTCCAGGCGCGGATTGCCAGTTCGAAATCCTCGAAACCTACGAAAAGATCCTCGTCGTACAAGCCAACGCGCTCGAACACCCTTCTCGAAACGACCGAAGCCCCACCGGGAAAGGCATTCGCAAAGGGAGCATCCGTGCGGATGAAGGCGCAATTGCCATATCCATCCACCACGAAATCGGACAGCCAGCCCCAAGCATCCTCGTGCTTGTTGAAAAGTCGCGGTACGAAGATGTCGGCAAGGGGAGAGCGATTCAGCGCCTCAACGAGGGAATCAACCCAGTTTTCGGTCTCGACGGTGATATCGTTGTCGACGAACAACAACCAGGGCGCCGTCGTCCCCGTAATCTGCAGGTTACGCCCCCCGGAGACCCCACGATTACTGCCGGCATCCAGTATCGTCACGCGGGGGTTGTCCGAAAAATGGGCCTTCAATGCTTCCAGCGCCGCCGGCTCGGAACCATTGTTCAGCAGATTGACGCGAACGCCGGCAGCCAAGAAGCTGCTCGAGCTCTCTATCGTCTGCTCCAACTTGTTGAAGAACAACATGCAAACGACAAGATTCTCCAGCAACCACTGAGCCGTCACCACAGGCCTGGATTCGGGCACAACACTCATCACTTCCCCTTCATCTGTCTGACTACCTGCAATCCCTTGCGGCCAATACGACGCAAGGGCTCAGGAAACAAACCTCTCAACTTGAAATATCTGCGGGCCGGAATGGCCAGTTCTTCGAGGTGCTTCAGAAGATCCACCCTATTCTCTTCCAGCTCCGCCACCCTATTCCGCAGCGACTGCAGCTCCCCTTCCAATTTTTCTACCGTAGCCATGCGCTCGGCGCTTTGCGTCGTCAGCGCTCGCTGGTCCTCCAGCAGCACCTCGATCCGGCACGAAGCGGCGCGAAAGCGCTCATTTACGGCATCCAGCTCCCGGAGTGAAGCGCGATGCGCTTCATGAACGGCTGCTTCGCGGTCTCCGGCGCGCTGCAGCGCCTCCTCAAAAGACCGCTGCGCATCTTCGTGGGCGCGCAGCATCGCAGCTGCACGCTGCCGCTCATGAGTTAGTTCCTGCTCACTCAGGCTGCTACGCTCAACCCACTGACAAAGCATCTCGGCACGGTCCACCAACGCGTTCTGCAGCACAGAGATACGATTTTCGCGATCCAGAAACCCGCAATCACGCGCCGAGACGGTTTCCTCAAGCCTCGCGTTCGCGTCCGCCAGGCGTTGCATCCACTCGTTGCAAGACCTCTCTGCGGCAATCCTATTCTGCTCGCAGCCTTCGATCTCGAGCCGCATTGTGGCAATCTGCTCTTCGAACCCTCTCGAGATCGTCGTGTTCCGCTGGCGTTCCGACTCGGCAATCGCCCCTTCCTTTAAACGTTCTCTTGCGACATCGAGCAACAGTGCGACAACCAGCTCTTGCGACTCACGTGCAGCCACCTGGTCGGATCCAAAGCCGACGATCGTCCTGACGATATCCCGCTGAACGGGCTCGGCCGCATCATTAAAAGGGCGACTTCTCAGAAACTCATATAAGTTCTTCTGGATGAGGTCAAGCCTGCCAATCCCGAAAAGATGGGGATGAAAGATTGCGGCGCACGTCCGCGCATACTCCTCCACAGTACCCATCGGCCGTTTATGCGTGATATTGCTGCCGTGATTTCGATACAGAGTGAGCGGTTCTTCGATGACGGCGAAACGCGCGCCCGTCACCAAAGCCCGTAGCCAGAACTGCCAATCCGGAGTGTAAATCAAATCCTCGCGAAACGGCCCAACCTGGTCGTGGAGCGCTCTCCTGACGACAGAACTGGAGTGGCACAATCGATTCTTCCAGATCCAAGATGCAGGATCGTTCAGATCAACGTGGATATTGAACCAAGGCTCATAGATCAATGCGTCCTTACCCACCCTGTTACCGTCAGGGTCGATCTCCAGGAGCCAAGTGCCACAAATATCGACATCAGGGTGCGCGGTCAGAAACGCATGTTGCCGAGCCAGCTTTTCCGGCGAAAAAAGGTCGTCCGAATCAAGGCTCGCCACAAAACGGCCACGCGCTCGCGCAAGGCCATAATTGTAAGCGCTGCACGCACCTCTGTTCTTTTCAAAGCGAAACGCGCGGATCCGGGGGTCGCCATACCGACTGATGATCGACCACGAGTCGTCGCCAGAGCAGTCGTCGACCAGAATCAGCTCCCAGTCCTGGAAGGTTTGATTCAATACCGATTCGATCGTCTGTCCGACAAAGCGCTCATAATTGAACGACGTCGTTATGATCGAGAAAAAGGGATTTTCCAAAGCAGGAATACTACCTTTTAGGAGTTTTGAAAAATATGATGAATCATGTCACTCACCCTGTTGGCGCCTTCGACACCCAAGGCGCCAAAGAACGGGAGCGCCAACACCTCTCCGGCAATCCGGTTGGCGACCGGCAGATTTTGGGGGCTGGCGCTGGGGTGTGAGCGGTAACAGTTCAGACTGCTGCAAAGCGGATGGAAATATCTTCGGGAAAAGACATTGAATTCACGCAGCTTCTCGTACAACCGGTCTCTCCCGACGGGCGCAACCTTTTCGTCAACCCGGATCACGTAATACTGCATGCTGCTGCGAACATGACCGGGCAACGAGAACACCGAAACCCCTTCGAGGCTCCCGAGGCGCTCGTCGTACACCTTCGCCAACCGCCCCCGCGCCTCCCGCTCGGCATCGACGTGCCGAAGCACGACCAAACCCAATGCGGCTTGAATTTCATTCATCTTGCCATTGATGCCCGGCATGACCACTTCGTTCTCATTCTTGATTCCGAAGTTCTTCAACAGATCGATCCTGTTCTTCAGGAGTGGATCCAAAACGGCCAATGCTCCACCCTCGGCAGAATGGAACAGCTTTGTGGCATGAAAACTGAACATCGTGGCGTCGCCGAATTGAGCCACCGGCCGGCCGTCGACCTCCGTGCCAAAACTGTGCGCACCATCGTAAAGAACCCGAAGACCATACTCTTCGGCTATTTTCTGAATACCGTCGACATCGCACGCCATTCCGTAAACATGGACACCGAGGATCCCCGTAGTGCGCTCAGTCACCAACTCCCCGATACGGGTCGGGTCGATGGTCATCGTGACCGGATCAATGTCGGCAAATACGGGAGTTATATTGTTCCACGACAGGACATGCGGGGTTGCAGGAAATGTGAAGGGCGTGGTAATCACTTCGCCAGAAAGCCTCAGCGCCCTGCAAGCAACCGTCAAGGCAATCGTCCCATTATTGAACAAGGACAGATGACGGGCACCAAGAGTGTTGCGGAGCGCATCTTCCAGCGTGCGATGTTGCGCACCACCGTTGGCAAACCAGCCGGAACGCCAGACGGATTCAAGCTCCCTGACAAACTCCTCCATCGGAGGCACGATCGGCCGCGTCACAAAAACGGGCTCGGCAAAGGGCGCCGGACTAGCGGAAATTACCAATTCGCATTCTCCTTAAGAGGCAATACCTGACTTCACGACCTTGGCCGGCACACCGACAGCGGTACAGCCGGGAGGCAGATCAGCCAGGACAACAGAATTAGCCCCGATGACAGCCCCCTCACCGACCGAAACCCCGGGCAACAGCACGGCCCCGCTCCCAAGAAAAACCCCGTCACCCAGACGAACCTTGCCCGACACATTCACACCGGGACTGACGGTCACAAAATCACTCAAAAGCGAATCGTGACCGATCGTGGTCCCGATATTGACGTGAACATGTTCGCCCAGCCTTATATCCGTCGTGATCAGGGCCCCCGCACAAATGACGCAGCCCCTGCCGACGGATACGTATTCGCCTAGCCATGCCCTGGGATGAATCAGCGTGGCAAATACAGCCCCTAGCGAAACAAGTCGTTCGACGATTTTCTTGCGAGCAGCGGGCTCTCCCACCGCAACCACGACCTCGACGTCCGGGTTGCACCGCAGCCAATCGACCCCTCCCAGGACGGGAAGCCCTTGCACCAAAGTCTCAGCTTGTGGTGCGCCATCGACCAGGAAACCTGCGCACTCCCACGCCGGAGCCTCGCGGTTGACGTCCCGTACGAGTTGAAGTACTTCGCGCCCGAATCCTCCCGCGCCGAAAATGACGAGCTTCTTCATGCCGAGAAATCAGGCCTCACTACAATTACGAACCTGCAGCGCGGCATCAAGGCGCATGGCGCCGTATAGCGGCAGACGACCTCGATTCATGCGGAATTGCAACGCAATCGGCACATGGTCGCAGGTCTCGACCGAGCCAACGGTCAAGTCAAGTGGAACGGCCGTAACCGCGGAGATGGTGTAATCCCCCTCTTTGAAGGCGAGCGGCATGATCCAATCGACCACATAGACGTGACCGGCCTTCACGTCGTAGAGATGCTGATCCTCGATTCCGGAGTCGGAATAGGCGAGATCGAATCCATTGCGATCGCGCAAATGATATCCGTAGGCCAAAACCGGAATATCCTCATGGGCCAGCAGGATCATTCTGAGGGTGATCCGTTCCTCGAAATCCACCTCGCGAATCCGGTTCCCCTCGGCGTCTAGAAGCAAGACATTAACGAATTCAGCCTTGCCGTTTTGAATGCGCTGAAACTTCGCGCACTCCAGGAATTCGGCGCTGTCATATTCGCGCAGCGCGGAAACGTCTCCGGCGGCAGGCACGACCGGAAGGGCCGCCTTTTCAGATGAACTGACGATCGACTTGAACGCATCGTCCACACTCGACGCTGTCGGGTCAGAACGGCCCACGACGCGCTGGCGACGCCCCACGAATGTCGAGTAGTAACGCTCGACGACCGCATCGGATTCACCGACTTCCAGCATGTTGCCATGATCGAGCAGTACCGCGCGGCTACAAAGCGACTTGACGGAACCCGAATCGTGACTGACGAAGAGCAGGGTCATCCCCGAATCCATCCGCTTTCGCAGCAAGGCCATGCACTTCGCCTGAAAGAAAACGTCACCGACCGACAGCGCCTCGTCAACGATCAGGATCTCCGGATCCACGTGAGCCACGACGGAGAACGCCAACCGCATTCCCATGCCGGAAGAATACGTCTTCAAAGGCTGATCGATGAAGTCCTTGATCTCCGAAAACTCGACGATTTCATCGTAGCGCGCATCGACTTCGTCGGGAGTCATTCCGAGAAGCTGACCGTACATCTTCACGTTTTCCCGACCCGTAAACTCCGGATTGAAGCCCGAACCCAACTCGAGCAACGCGGCCACTCTGCCATGGACCTCGACGCGACCCGTGGTCTGAGCGAGGGTGCCCGCGATCATCTGAAGAAGGGTCGACTTTCCAGATCCGTTATGGCCGATGATCCCGACCGTTTCTCCTTTCCGAACGTCAAAGGAAACATCACGAAGCGCCCAGAAATCCCTGTGGTACTTGTGTTCGGGCAGACCGAGAACACGGCGCAACGGCCCACACACCGCTTCCTTGAGACGATCCTGAGGGTTCTCGTAGATCTGATAACACTTGGAAAGACCTTCAACCTTAATTGCCAACGCATCAGACGACATCAGCAAACCCCTCCCGCGTCTTCTGGAACCAAGCGAACCCCAACCAGGCAACAACACATCCAATCAGGTAAGACATAACAAGCGACTCCAGATTCGGAATTTTTCCCCAGAAAAGTACGTCACGAACCTGCTCGATGGAGTGCGTAAGCGGGTTCAAATAAAGCACCGGCCTGTATTCTTCAGGCAATGCAGAAACAGGAAAGAAGACAGGAGAGATGAACATCAGGGTCGATGTTGCAAGACTGGTGATCTGGATCATGTCCCGCAGGTAGGCTCCCAGCGAAGACAAGAACCAAGAAACGCCGAGTGCGAGCATTAGGAGTGGCAGCATCACAAATGGCAGCAGCAACGACGTGAGTGGGGGGATGCCGAAGAAGATCACATAGAAAGCCAACCAGACCAAAAAGCTCATGGCCCAATGGAAAAGCGCTGCGCCCAGCGTCACGTACGACAGAATCTCCAGGGGGAAGACCACCCGTTTAACATAATTCGGGTTGGTGACAACTATCGACGGCGCACGCACCACGCACTCGGCGAACAAATTGAAAACCATCAAGCCCGCGAACAAGACCAATGCAAACTCGGTCTTGGAGTCGCTTCCGACGTTCCAGCGCGCCTTGAATACGACGCTGAATACGAAGGTGTAAATTGCAAGCATGAATACCGGGTTGAAGAAAGCCCACACCCTCCCGATCATTGATCCCTGATAACGCCCAGCCACTTCACGACGAATTAGCGCTCCAGCCAGGGCACGGTTACGCAGCAGACTGCGCACCATCTCCATCGGCATCACAGAAGCATTGTGCATAAACCCTACACTCCTAAATTAAAAAGGCTCAGCCCGGAAGCGCTGAACCCAACCACTTGCTGTATAAATTTATCTTTTAACAAGACGTCGATCGGAAATTTAAGTAAGGAGACGTACCCGACGTATCCATAACGCCATCACCTTGATCCCTTCAGGTTTGAAGACCATGCCATCAGGAACGTCACCTGAAACAGAGCCCCAAAAAACACGATCCATGGACGCGCCCCGCCCGCCTACCGTCCCGGCCTCGCGAGACAAGAACCCTCGCAACGCCGCATCACATGCGGGTAAGCCCCGGGGCGGGTACGACGGTCGGCTTCAGATGGGAGAAGCGACACGAGACGCGGTGGGGATGAGCCGGAAACGCATAAGGCCTCATATTTTACGCATTTCCGGCAAGCCACGCGGGAGGAACTGCGAAACAACCGACGAGCGCAAGCTAGGGAACAGCCAGATCAATAGCTGAGGCGATCCAGCGCGATCGGTGCGGCATTCCAGTTGCTGCAGGGAAACGCGAGATACTCGAAGTCGAATACGACTTTCCTAGAACTGTCAAGACCAACCAGACGGCTTTTGGTCATGTTGTCGGCCACCGCATAATCCACCAGAAAGGTCTTGCCCGGAGCCTCGTAAGCGCTTGAGCAGATCTTGGAATAGATGGTCTGATCGTAGTCGAAGCGCCAGACCTCCCGAGCACTCATCGTGGCCGGCGTGATCATATAAGCTGAAACGGCACTGTATGCCAGATCCTGACCACTCGGCGCTCCGGCCGGCTGGTTGTTGCTCTTGAAACCATTGTTAAAAAGCAGCAACAGTCCATCGGAGGTGATCGATACGGCGTGCTGGCCAATCGGAGCGAGCCCCCCGCTTTCAAGCTGCAAGGCTTTCGCGCGCAGGGACGGGAACGAGTACCAATATTTCGTCGTATCACCGAGAATCCAGATCACATCGCCGGAGGCGTAATCGAACTTGATGACGAAATTCTCGCGACTCGAGGCGATTATGCTGTCGTCGCGGGGGTCGTAGGTAGCCGCATTGATATGAAACCAATCCACCCCGGGTCGGACGAAAGCGCTCGGATCGTCGCCGTGGTTGCGCATGTGCCGCGCCATCAATTCGGCCAGATCCCACTCCTTGATGACGACACCTTCAGGCGTTATTTCGGTAATGCTGCTTTCGATGGCTTTAACACCATCGATGACGCCATCCAGCGTAACCAGTAGGCCTTGTTTGCCCGGGTCGATATTGTGATGGAACGCAGTGCCGGTGGCGGAAGCGATGCTGGTCGTGGCAACGGTTCCGTCAAGCTCGAAACGCGTCAGCTTGGTGGACGCGGGATCGCCGACGATAAAGGCGTTTCCGCTGAACGTCGAACTCAGTGAATTGGTCGAGCCGACCCCGATCCAGCGTATTTCCCCGTCAGTATCGATAATGACCGGGGTGGTGGTACCCGACCTTATGAAGAAATAGTCGAAACCAAGCGCACCGTCGGTGGCCATCCGCTTCTTGCGAATCACGGGATGATCGTGGTTTCCCGCGGTGTCGGTGTAATCGGCCGTCACCAAGGAAGCGCTCAACGCCTGCGTGGAGTGATCGTTGAAGCTGAGCGTGAGCGATACCTGGTTTTCGTAGCCCGCATAAAGCCCGAAGACCGGGACCACAAGACTATCGGCGGATGCCCGATAACCACGCCTCACGAGTTCAATCAGAGGATAGTTAACATTGACCGGCTTGGAGATCGAACCGGGCTTCGGCGAGATCTCGAAGCGGATCGATGCGAGTTGATCCACGCTCACGCCCTGCAACTGGAGGAAGCTGATAAAAGGGGTGACGCCGGCAGAACTCCCTGCCACCCGAATGTCGCTCTTCTCCCCTTGCGAAGCCCCTCCACCACCGCACGCCACAAGTTGAACCGCAAAGAATACTAGGAGCAGCCACCTCACACCCCAGACGATAAGCGTTCTCATTTATTCTTTTGCTCCAGACTAACGGATTCAGAAACGATGCCTGCCGGCCACTGATCTTGCGGCCTTACGCGGCGAGCACCTCACTAACAGCGTCGTTAAACTGCTAAGACCGCGAGAAAGTCAGGCAGCCAGATTGGAACACAGGACGAGCACTGTGCCGTAAATCTTTAGGGCACCTCGAACACGGCGATGTACTGGAACAGGTCGCTCGCCGCCTCGTCGCGCGTCGCGTAACGCACGCCATGCACTCGCTCGTTCTTGAGGCTGTTGAAGAAGCTCTCGGTCGGGGCGTTGTCCCAGCAGTTGCCCTTGCGCGACATCGATCCGCGCATGCCGTAGGTGGCCAGACGGGCCTGGTAGGCATGACTGGCGTACTGGCTGCCGCGGTCGGAGTGGAACAGCACCCCCGGTTCTGGCCGACGGCGGAACCAGGCCATCAACAGCGCATCGAGCACCAGATCGGTCGTCATCCGCGACTTGATCGACCAGCCGATCACCTCGCGGTTGAACAGATCAATCACGACCGCCAGATACAGCCAGCCCTCGGCGGTGGCGATGTAGGTGATGTCGCCCGTCCACACGCGATTCGGGGCCTCGGGCGCGAAGTGGCGATCGAGCACATTCGGCGCCACCGGCAGGCTGTGCCGGGAGTCCGTCGTTGCCTTGTAACGCCGCTTGTGCCGCGCCCGGATGCCGTTCTCGCGCATCAGACGCTCGATGCGTGGCAAGCCGATCCGGTAGCCACGCCCACGCAACTCGGCATGAATGCGCCGGGCGCCGTAGGCCTGCCGGACCTCCTGGTGGATCGTGCGGATCAGCACCAGGGCCTGCCCGTCGGTGAGTCGCTTGCGCTCCTGGGTACCGCCCGCTTGCCAGGCCCGAAAACCGCTCTGGCTCACCGACAGGGCGTCGCACAGGACGGGCAACGGGAAGGCGCTGCGCTGCGTGTCGATCCAGGCATATTTCACAGCAGCTCCTTCGCGAAATATGCCGCCGCTTTTTTTGTGATTTCCAGCTCCATCTCGAGCCGGGCCACCTGGGCGCGCAACCGGGACAACTCCATCTGCTCGGCAGTGATCTGCCTGGCACCGGCCGGATTGAGCTTGCCCGCCTTCGCCGCTTTCACCCAGTTGCGCAGTGTCTGCTCGACCAGCCCCAGTTCCTCGGCGACACGGGCGATGCTGCCAACCTCGTCGGCGCGCTTGACGGCCTGCTCCTTGAACTCGGCCGTGTATTCCTGCTTCGGGATGCGTTTCATGTCGTTCTTCCTCTCGTGCTGTCGATCGTACGACGACTACGTTGGAAGACGAAATTCGGGGGGCAGCTCAGACATTAAAGTCCAATAAAACCGACCCACTGCAATTTTTCGGTTTACGCAAACTTCACCCCCTCCCCATCCTCTCCCCTGCCGGACCCCGCCCCATCACCTCCACCACCCCATCAATCGCCGGCGTCTGCGTCTGCCCCAGCAGCAGCACTCGCAGCGGGATCGCCACCTGCGGCATCTTCATGCCGTGCTCCGCGCAGGTCTCCTTGATCGCGGCAGAGATCGCGGCCTTCTCCCACGCCACCACTTCGAGCTTGCCGCGCAAGGTGGCCAGTGCCGCACGCGCCGCGTCCGTCAGGTGCTGCGCGACCAGCTCCGGCGCCGGGTGCAGGTCGATGTAGAAGGCCTCGGCGGCATCGGCGAGTTCGTTAAGCGTGGCGACACGATCCTTGTAGAGCCCGATGATCGCCTCGAGCGACGGGCCGGTTTCGGGGTCGACGCCGCGCTTCGCGAGTCGGCGGGAGACATCGGCCGCCAGGGCCGCATTGTCACTCTGCTTGATGTAATGGGCGTTAAGCCAGTTGAGCTTTTCGGTGTTGAACTGGGCCGCCGACGGGGTGATGTGGTCGAGGTCGAACCACTCCACCAACTGCGCGCGGCTGAAAATCTCGTCGTCGCCGTGGCTCCAGCCGAGGCGGGCCAGATAGTTGATGACGGCCTCGGGCAGGTAGCCGTCGTCGTCGTACTGGGTGACGCTCACCGCGCCGTGGCGCTTGGAGAGCTTCTGGCCGTCGTCGCCGAGGATCATCGACAGGTGGGCATACTGCGGCACCACGGCGCCGAGGGCCTTCAGGATGTTGATCTGGCGCGGGGTGTTATTTACGTGGTCGTCGCCGCGGATGACCTGGGTGATGCCCATGTCCCAGTCGTCCACGCACACGCAGAAGTTGTAGGTGGGCGTGCCGTCGGCGCGGGCGATGATGAGGTCGTCCATCTCGGCATTGGCGATCTCGATGCGGCCCTTGACCAAGTCGTCCCAGGCCACCACGCCATCCGTGGGGTTCCTGAAGCGGATCACAGGTGCAATGCCAGCCGGCGGCTCGGGCAGCTGCTTGCCCGGCTCGGGGCGCCAGCGGCCGTCGTAGCGGGGCTTTTCACCACGGGCGCGCTGGGCTTCGCGCAGGGCGTCGAGCTCTTCGGGCGGCATGTAGCAGTGGTAGGCGCTGCCGGCGGCGAGCATTTCCTGGATCACCGCCTTGTAGCGGTCCATGCGCTGCATCTGGTAGAACGGGCCTTCGTCCCAGTTGAGGTCGAGCCAGCTCATGCCGTCGAGGATGGCCTGCACGGCCTCGGGCGTGGAGCGGGCCACGTCGGTGTCTTCGATGCGCAGGATGAACTGGCCGCCGTGGCGCCGCGCGTAGGCCCACGAGAACAGCGCGGTGCGCGCGCCTCCGATGTGCAGGTAACCGGTGGGGCTGGGGGCGAAGCGGGTGCGGACGGTGGAGGCCATGGGTGAATCCGAAAATGCGTAAAACATCACATTTTACGCGAAGCCACCCCACAAAAACAAAAAGCCCGCGGGGGCGGGCTTTCTTCAAGGCGGGCCGAGGCTCAGATCGCCGATTCGTTGGTCTCGCCGGTGCGGATGCGCACAACCTGCTCGACCGGCATGACAAAGATCTTGCCGTCGCCGATCTTGCCGGTGCGGGCGGCCTTGATGATGGCTTCGACGGCCTGGTCGACCACGTCGGTGGCGACGACCACCTCGATCTTCACCTTGGGCAGGAAATCCACCACGTATTCGGCGCCGCGATAGAGCTCGGTGTGGCCCTTCTGGCGGCCGAAGCCCTTCACTTCGGTCACCGTCAGGCCGGTGATGCCGACCTCAGAGAGGGCTTCACGCACTTCGTCGAGCTTGAAGGGCTTGATCACGGCTTCGATTTTTTTCATCGGATGTTCTCCTTGGAATGGTCAGGCGGTCGGGCTGCTGTTGGCGGGCCGCTTCCAAGCGGCCTCGTGGTGGTTTCGTGCGTTCAGGCGTCGCGGTAGCGCGAGGTGATCGGGTAGCGCCAGTCCTTGCCAAAGCCGCGCTGGGTGACGCGCACGCCCGGCGGCGCCTGGCGGCGCTTGTATTCGTTGCGCCGCAACATCGCCACCGCGCGCCGCACGTCGGCCTCGGGGTAGCCGCGGGCGACGATCTCGCGGGGCGACAGGTCTTCTTCCATGTAGGCGGCGATGATGGCGTCGAGCACCTCGTAGGGCGGCAGGGAATCCTGGTCGCACTGGTCGGGCTTGAGCTCGGCCGAGGGCGGGCGGGTGAGGATGTTGTCGGGGATCACCGGGCCGCCCGGCTGGGCGTTGCGCCACGCGCACAGACGGTACACAAAGGTCTTGTAGATGTCCTTGATCACCGCAAAACCGCCCGCCATGTCGCCGTAAAGCGTGGCGTAGCCGGTGGCCATCTCGCTCTTGTTGCCGGTGGTGAGCACGATCGCGCCGGTCTTGTTGGACAGCGCCATCAGCAGCATGCCGCGGATGCGCGACTGCAGGTTCTCTTCGGTGGTGTCCTCGGGCAGGCCGGCAAACTGGGGCGCCAGCATGTCGGCGAAGGTGTGCATGGCAGGCTCGATGGCGATCTCGTCGTAGCGCACGCCGATGCGGCGCACCATCTCGCGGGAATCGTCCAGGCTCATCTGGGCGGTGTAGGGCGAGGGCATCATCACCGCGCGGACCTTGTCGGCGCCCAGCGCGTCGACGGCGATGGCCAACGTGAGGGCTGAATCGACGCCCCCCGACAGGCCGATCAGCGCGCCGGGGAAGCCGTTCTTGCCGAGATAGTCGCGCACGCCCAGCACCAGCGCGTCGTAGACATCCGCCTCAACCGGGCGCGCCGCCGGCACGCCACGGTCGAGCCAGGCGCCGTCGGCAAAGCGCAGCACCGCGAGTTCCTCGGCAAACGACACACCCTGCCAGGCCAGCGTGCCGTCCCGGTCGAGGGCGAACGAGCCGCCGTCGAAGACCAGCTCGTCCTGACCGCCCACCAGGTTGCAATACACCACCGGCAGGCCGGTGTCGGCGATGCGCTCGCGCAGCACCTCGTAGCGCAGGCCCTGCTTGTACATGTGGAAGGGCGAGGCGTTGAGCACCAGCAGCAGCTCGGCACCGGCCCCGCGGGCCACGTCGGCGGCACCCGATTCCCACACGTCGGCGCAGATGTTGACACCCACCCGCACGCCCTTGAGTTCGAACACGCAGGCCTCATGGCCGGACTCGAAGTAACGCTCCTCGTCGAAGACCTCGTAGTTGGGCAGGCGGTGCTTGAAGTAGGTGCGCGCCACGCGGCCGTCCTGGATCACCGCGGCGGCGTTGAAGCGCTCGCCGGCCCGCTCGGCCGGGTAGCCGACGATCACCGTGATGCCGTGCACATGCGCCGCCAGCGCCTCAAGCTCCTCGGCGCAGGCATCCAGAAAGGCCGGCCGCAGCAGCAGGTCTTCAGGCGGGTAGCCGCACAGGGCGAGTTCGGGGGTGAGCAGCACATCGGCACCCGCGGCCTTGGCCCGGGCTACCGCATCGAGGATCCGGCGCGCATTGCCGGAGATGTCGCCCACGACACAATCGAGCTGGGCGACCGCAACGGAAAGAGGGGTTTTCATGGGGCGACACTATACCGCGAAGCCGCCGCGCACCGCGCCCCGGCGTGCTGCCGGCCCGGTGTAGGATGGCCGCCATGCCCACTTTACGCCTCCACGCCGCCCTCGCCGAGATCCCCGCGCCCCAGTGGGACGCCCTCGCCGGCCAGGCCCCCCTCGCCCACGCCCTCCTGGCCGGCCTCGAGGCCTCCGGCTGCGTCGCCCCGCGCACGGGCTGGACGCCCCGCCACGCCGCGCTGTGGGAAGGCGACACCCTCGTCGCGGCGATGCCGCTCTACCTCAAGGCCCACTCCTACGGCGAGTACGTGTTCGACTGGGCCTGGGCCGACGCCTACCAGCGCCACGGACTGGATTACTACCCCAAGTGGCTGGCCGCCCTGCCCTTCACGCCGGTGCCCGGCCAGCGCATCCTCGGCCGCGACGAGGCCAGCCGCCAGCTACTGCTCGCCCGGGTGCTGGAGATGGTGCAGGGCTCCGGCGCCTCGTCCTTCCACCTGCTCTTCCCCACCGACGAGGAAGCCGGCTGGCTGCAGGCTGCCGGGCTGGAACTCCGCCACGGCGTGCAGTTCCACTGGCACAACGCAGGCTATGCCAGCTTCGACGACTTCCTCGCCCACCTCACCCACGCCAAGCGCAAGAAGATCCGCCAGGAGCGGCGCAAGGTGGCCGAGGCCGGCATCGCCTTCCGCATCCTGCGCGGCGCGCAGATCCAGGCCGACGACTGGGCCTTCTTCCACGCCTGCTACGCCCGCACCTACGCCGAGCACCGCTCCACGCCCTACCTCAGCCGCGCCTTCTTCGCCGACCACGCCAGCCAGGCCGGCGACGCCTGCGTGCTGATGATCGCCGAGCGCGCCGGCCAGCCGGTGGCGGCGAGCTTCTTCCTGCAGGGCGCCGACGCCCTCTACGGCCGCTACTGGGGCGCCGTCGAATACATCCCCTGCCTGCACTTCGAAGCCTGCTATTACCAGGCCATCGCCTACGCCATCGCCGAAGGCATCAGTCGCTTCGAAGGCGGCGCCCAGGGCGAACACAAGCTGTCCCGCGGCCTCGAGCCGGTGCGCACCACCTCGGCCCACTGGATCGCCGACCCGCGCTTTGCCGACGCGGTAGCCGACTTCCTGGCCCGCGAGCGTGGAGGCGTCGAGGACTACCTGGACGAGCTCTCCGAGCGGCTGCCCTACCGCGCCGGCGAGGCGCCCTGAGGCCCGTGCCGCAGCAGCACGTCCAGAAACTCATCCCGCAGCGTGGCCACCTCCATCTCACGGCCGCTCAGGCGGGCGATCGACACCCGCATCGAGATCACCAAGGCGATCGCCCCGACCAGCGCCGTGTGGGCCACCACGACATCGCTCCGGCCCAGGATGCCGGCGTCCATCGCCTCCTCCCACAGGGGCCGGTAGAGCTCCAGATTGGGCTGCATCAGCTGCGTGAGCACATAGGTGGCCCGCTCGCCGGTCTCGGCCGCCTCGCGCATCAGCAGGCGGGCCAGCGGCGCCTGGCGGGCGATGCGGTCGAACAGCAGGCCCGCCCCGCGGCGCACCCGCGCCTCCAGCGCCACGCCCGGCTCGGCGAGGCTGCGGGCGATCTCGGCGCGGTCGGCCTGGTGGCGCTGGGCCAGCTCATCGACCATCGCCCGCCACAGCTCGGCCTTCGAGCCGAAATAGTGGGCCACCATCGAGACGTCGCAGTCGGCCGCCAGCGCAATCGCCCGCAGGCTGGCGCCGTCGTAGCCGCTGCGCGCAAAGGCCTCCATCGCCGCCTCCAGCAAGCGCCCGCGACAGGCCGAATCGCCACCCCGGGGGCGGCCGGGGCTGCGGGACGCATCGTTGGCAGGCATGGCGGGGCCCCTTCAAAAATGAAGACAAGTGGATGAAAGCGCGGGCGAGGCCAGAACATCGCACCGCCTCACCCGTCAATAATCCAACGAACGTTGGTGAAAATATTGACCCCGATCAATCCTCCTGCACGACACCGGCACGAAGCGCTCCCGCGCCCTTGCCGGAGTTTCCAACAAGTGTTGGAATACGCCTAAGGTAGCAACGCTCGCCGGGCACCCGGCAGGGAGTCATCGTGAAGCCTGTTTCAAGCACCCCCCGTTTCAGCGCAACGCTTCTCGCCTGCGTCGCAGCGGGGCTGGCTGCGTGCGCCGGCCCGGGCGCCCCGCCCCAAGGCGAGCTCCCGCAAACCTACGCCCTCGCCCCTGAAGCTGCCGCCCAGCGCCCCGCCAGCTGGGACGCCCTCTTCGCCGACCCTCACCTGCGTGCCCTCATCACCAGCGCCCTGGCCCACAACCGCGACCTGCGCGTGGCCGTTGCCCGGGTGGCCGAAGCCCGCGCCACCTACGACATCCAGGAGGCCGCCGGCCGCCCGGCCATCGACCTAGGCGCCGCCGGCACCCGCAGCCGCACGCCGGCCGACCTGTCGGTCACCGGCCGCGACAAGATCGGCGGCAACTACCGGGCCGGCGCCAACCTGGTCACCTATGAAATCGACTTCTGGGGCCGCGTGAAGAGCCTCAACGATGCGGCCCTCAACCAGTTCCTCGCCACCGACGAAGCCCGCCAGGCCTTCGAGCTCGGCCTCGTCGCCCAGCTCGCCAACGCCTACCTGCTGGCGCGAGAGCTCGACGAGCGCATCGTGCTGGCCCGGATGGCCCTGGCGACCCGCGAGGAATCCTTCCGCATCATGCGCCGGCGGGCCGAGGTGGGCAGCAGCTCCGACCTCGAGCTGCGCCAGGTCGAGTCCCTGCTCCTCAACACCCGCGGCGAGCTGGCCGCCCTCGAACGCCAGCGCGCCCAGAACGACGCCCTGCTGGCCCAGCTCACCGGCCACGCGCCGACCCCCGAAGCGCCGCCGGCACCGCTGGCCGAGCAGGGCCTGGAGGGCCCGCTGCCGCCCGGCCTGCCCGCCGAGCTCCTCACCCGCCGGCCCGACCTCCGCGCCGCCGAGAAGCGCCTAACCGCCAGCCAGGCCAGCATCCGCGCGGCCCGTGCCGCCTTCCTGCCCAACATCACGCTCACCGGCTTCGGCGGCAGCTCCAGCGCCGAGCTCGACGGCCTCTTCCGCGGCGGCGCCAGCACGTGGAGCTTCACCCCCGCGCTGCGCCTGCCCCTCTTCGACGGCGGCCGCAACCGCGCCAACCTGAGCCTCGCCGAGGCCCGCCGGCTGGTGGCGGTGGCCGACTACGAGGCCAGCATCCAGGCCGCCTTCCGGGAGGTGGCCGACGCCCTCGCTGCCCGCCACTGGCTGGCCGCACAGGTGCGCGAGCAGCAGGCCCTGGTGGCCACCGAATCCGACCGGGCCCGGCTGGCCACCCTGCGCTTCGAGCGCGGTGTGAGCAGCTATCTCGACGTGCTCGACGCCCAGCGAGCGCTGTTCACCGCCGAGCAGGCCCTGGTCCAGCTGCGCCGCGCCCACATGGCCAGCACCGTCAACCTCTACAAGGCCCTGGGCGGCGGCGCGCCGCGCTGAAGCCCGAAGGAAGCACGATGAAACCCGACACCCGAACCTGGCTCGTCCGCAGCGCGCTGCTGGCCGCCGCCCTGATCGCAGCGCTCCTGGCCTGGCAGAAGCTCCGCCCGACCGCCGACGATGGCAGCTTCGTGACGGGCAACGGCCGCATCGAGGCCGTCGAGGTGGACGTGGCCGCCAAGCTCGCCGGCCGGGTCGCCGAGATCCTGGTGAACGAAGGCGACTTCGTGAAGGCCGGCCAGGTGATTGCCCGCATGGACACCCGCGCCATCGACGCCCAGCTGGCCCAGGCCCGCGCCCAGGTGGCCAACGCGAAGAGCGCAAAGCAGACGGCGCTGGCAATGGTCGCCCAGCGCAAGGCCGACGCGGCGATGGCCGAAGCCCTGCTGGTGCAGCGCAAGAGCGAGCTCGACGTGGCCCGCAAGACCGAGGCCCGCTCCCGGGCCCTGCTGGCCGACCGCGCCACCTCGGCCCAGCAGGCCGACGAGGACGCCGCCCGCGCCCGCAACGCCGGCGCCAGCGTGAGCGTCGCCCAGGCCCAGATCGCCGCCGCGAAGGCCGCCATCGGCGCCGCCGAGGCCCAGGTCGCCCAGGCCCAGGCCGGCATCGACGCCGCCGTGGCGGTGGTCGAGCGCCTCGCCACCGAGCTCGAGGACGGCGTGCTGCGCGCCCCCCGCGGCGGCCGCGTGCAGTACCGCGTGGTGCAGCCCGGCGAGGTGGTGGGCAGCGGCGGCAAGGTGGTGAGCCTGGTGGACATCTCCGACGTGTACATGAGCTTCTTCCTGCCCGAGATGGCTGCCGGCCGCGTGGCGCTGGGCAGCGAGGTGCGCATCGTGCTCGACGCCGCCCGCCAGTTCGTGATCCCGGCTCAGGTGTCGTACGTGGCGAGCGTCGCCCAGTTCACCCCGAAAACCGTCGAAACCCGCAACGAACGCCAGAAGATGGTCTTCCGCGTGAAGGCGCGCATCGCCCCCGAGCTGCTGCAAAAATACCCCGAGCAGGTCAAGACCGGCCTGCCCGGCATGGCCCATCTGCGCCTCGACGCCGCGCGCCCCTGGCCGGATGAACTGCAGGTCCGGCTGCCATGAATGGCGAGGCGCCCGTCGTCCGGCTCGCCGGCCTCACCCACCGCTACGGCACGGTGCAGGCCGCCGACGGGGTCGATCTGGAGATCCCGGCCGGCCGCATGGTGGGCTTCATCGGCCCCGACGGGGTGGGCAAATCGACATGGCTCGGCCTCATCGCCGGGGCGCGGCAGATCCAGCAGGGGCGGGTCGAGGTGCTCGGCGGCGACATGGCTGCGGCGCGCCACCGGGAGGCCGTCTGCCCGCGCATCGCCTACATGCCCCAGGGCCTCGGCAAGAACCTCTACCCCACCCTGTCGGTGTTCGAGAACATCGACTTCTTCGGCCGCCTGTTCGGCCAGGGCCGCGCCGAGCGGGCGCGGCGCATCGCCGAGCTGCTGGCCGCCACCGGCATGGCCGCGTTCGCCGACCGCCCAGCGCACAAGCTCTCCGGCGGCATGAAGCAGAAGCTCGGCCTGTGCTGCGCGCTCATCCACGACCCCGACCTCTTGATCCTCGACGAGCCCACCACCGGCGTCGATCCATTGTCCCGCCGCCAGTTCTGGGAGCTCATCGCCCGCATCCGCGCCAAGCGCCCGGGCATGAGCGTGCTGGTCGCCACCGCCTACATGGAGGAGGCCGAGCAGTACGACTGGCTGGTGGCCGTCGACAGCGGCCGGGTGCTGGCCACGGGCACGCCGGCCGAGCTGCGCAGCCGCACCGGCGCCAGCAGCCTCGAAGATGCCTTCCTCGCGCTGCTGCCGCCCGAGCGGCGGGACGGCCACAGCAAGCTGACGATCCCGCCGCTGACGGCCGGCGAGGTGGTGATCTCGGCCCGCGGCCTGCAGATGCGCTTCGGCGACTTCATCGCGGTGGACGATGTGAACCTCGAAGTGCGTCGCGGCGAGATCTTCGGCTTCCTCGGCTCCAACGGCTGCGGCAAATCCACCACCATGAAGATGCTCACCGGCCTCTTGCCGCCCACCCGCGGCGAGGCCCGGCTGCTCGGCGAGGTGCTCGACGCCACCAACATCGACACCCGCCGGCGGGTCGGCTACATGTCCCAGAGCTTCTCGCTGTACGGCGAGCTCTCGGTGCGCCGCAACCTGCAACTCCACGCCCGCCTGTTCCGGCTCGACCAGACCGAGGGCGACGCCCGCATCGCCGCGCTGGCCGAGCGCTTCGACCTCGGCCCGGTACTGGACGCCCTGCCCGACGCGCTGCCCCTGGGCATCCGCCAGCGCCTGCAGTTGGCCGTGGCGGTGCTCCACCGGCCGGATGTGCTGATCCTCGACGAACCCACCTCGGGCGTCGACCCGGTGGCCCGCGACCGCTTCTGGGAGCTCATCATCCAGCTCTCGCGCCAGGACGGCGTGACGATCTTCATCACCACCCACTTCATGAACGAGGCCCAGCGCTGCGACCGCATCTCGCTGATGCACGCCGGCCGCATCCTGGCCAGCGACGCCCCCGCCGCGCTGGTGGCGGCCCGCGGCGCGACCAGCCTCGAAGACGCCTTCATCGCCTGCCTGAGCGAAGCCAGCGGCAGCGAAGCCGCCGCCGACCCCCCGCCCCAGCCCGAAGCCCCCACGCCGGCCACGCCCACCCGCCCGGCCCGCTTCAGCCTGGCCCGGCTCCTCAGCTTCAGCGCCCGCGAGGCCACCGAGCTGCGCCGCGACCCCTTCCGCCTCACCCTCGCCCTGCTCGGCACGGTGCTGCTGATGCTGGTGATGGGCTACGGCATCCGGATGGACGTGGAAAACCTCAGCTACGCGGTGCTCGACCTGGACAAGAGCATCGCCAGCGAGGCCTACACCCTCGAGATCGCCGGCTCCCGCTATTTTTCCGAGCAGCCGCCGCTGCAAAGCCACGCCGATCTCGACGCCCGCATGCGCGCGGGCAAGCTCGCGATGGCGATCGAGATCCCGCCCGGCTTCGGCCGCGACCTGGCCCGCGGCGCCCGCCCCGAGATCGGCCTGTGGCTCGACGGCGCGATGCCGATGCGCGCCGAAGTCGCCCGCGGCTACGTGATCGGCCTGCACACCCGCACGCTCACCGAGGGGGTCGCCCAGGCCACCGGCAGCCACCCCGCCGGCCTCGCCACCATCGAGGTGCGCTACCGCTACAACCCCGAAATGCTGAGCCTGGTGGCGATGGTGCCGGCGGTGATCCCGATGCTGCTGGTCTTCATCCCGGCCATGCTCACCGCCCTCGGCGTGGTGCGCGAGAAAGAGCTCGGCTCCATCCTCAATGTTTACACCACGCCGGTCACCAAGCTGGAGTTCCTGCTCGGCAAGCAGCTGCCCTACATCGGGCTGTCGCTGTTCAACTTTGCGCTGCTCTTCCTGCTGGCGATCTTTCTGTTCCAGGTGCCTTTCAAGGGCAGCCTGCTCACGCTGTGCGCCGGGGCGCTGGTGTATGTCACCGCCACCACCGGGCTGGGGCTATTGATGTCGACGGTCACAGACAGCCAGATCGCCGCGATGGCCGGCACCTCCATCGGCACCCTGCTGCCGGCGATCCAGTTCTCGGGCATGCTCGACCCGGTGTCATCCCTTGAAGGCGGCGGCGCGTGGGTGGGCGCCGCCTACCCGACCACCCACTTCCTCACCATCAGCCGCGGCACCTTCGACAAGGCCCTCGACTTTGCCGACCTGGGCGGCGCCTTCGTGCCGCTGCTGATCGCGGTGCCGGTGCTCACGCTGCTGTCGATGCTGCTTCTGCGCAAGCAGGGCCGCTGACGGAGACCGCCATGGCAGCCCGCGAAAACCTCCTCCACAACACCTGGCACCTGGGCCTCAAGGAGTTCCACAGCCTGCTCGGCGACATGACGATGCTGTTCCTGACCGTCTTCATGTTCAGCGTGGCAGTGTATGCCGACGCCCACTCCAAGCCCGAGAGCCTGCACCGCGCCGCCGTGGCGGTGGTGGACGAGGACCGCTCCCAGCTCTCCGAGCGCATCATCGCCGCGCTGCAGCCCCCCCAGTTCATCCCGCCGGCCCGGATCAGCCTCGCCGAGATGGACCAGGGCATGGACGCCGGGCGCTACACCTTCGTGCTCGACATCCCGCCCAACTTCCAGCGCGACGTGCTGGCCGGCCGCAGCCCGGCGATCCAGCTGAACGTGGACGCCACCCGCCAGAGCCAGGCCCAGACCGGCACCGGCTACATCCAGAGCATCGTCAATGACGAAATCCGTGACTTCGCCCAGCGCTACCGCGCGCCCGCACCGCTGCCGGTCGAGCTGGTGCCGCGCAGCCTGTTCAACCCCAACCTCAGCGCCGCGTGGTTTGCCGCGGTGACGGCGGTGATCAACAACGTCACCCAGCTCGGCATTTTGCTCACCGGCGCCGCGCTGATCCGCGAGCGGGAGCACGGCACCATCGAGCACCTGCTGGTGATGCCGGTGACGCCCCTCGAGATCATGCTCTCCAAGCTGTGGTCGATGGCGGTGGTGGTGCTGGTGGCCTCGAGCCTGTCGCTGAAGGTGGTGGTCGAAGGCTTCCTGGCCGTCGACGTGCCCGGCTCGGTGCTGCTGTTCGGCGTCGCCACCCTGCTCTATCTGTTCGCTGCGGCCTCGATCGGCATCTTCATGGGCACCCTCGCCCGCAACATGCCCCAGTTCGGGCTGATGTCGATCCTGGTGCTGCTGCCGCTGCAGATCCTGTCCGGCGCCCTCACCCCGCGGGAGAGCATGCCCGAGCTGGTGCGCGTGCTGATGTCCTTCACCCCCACCACCCATTACGTCAGCCTGGCCCAGGCGGTGCTGTTCCGGGACGCCGGCGTCGCGGTGGTGTGGCCCCAGTTCCTGATCGTCGCGGCAATCGGGGGCGCCTTCTTCGCCCTCGCCCATCAGCGCCTGCGCAAGACGATCAGCGCGATGCAGGCCTGACCCCCAGCAAAGGATCAACCATGAACACCCCCCGTCCGCCCCGCCGCAAGGCCAACCCAAAAGCCACGCAGCCCAAGCCCTCCCGCCCCGCCGCCCAAGCGGCCGCGAAGCCCCCCGCAGCACTGCCCAACCCGCCTCCGCCAGCGCCGGCGGCGCCCTGCCGCAACCCGCTGGATATGCGCTTCCACGCCGCGGTGGCCCGCGCCACGATGTCGATCTCGCCAGTGGCGCTGCTCCTCGCCACCGTCGACTGGGCCGCCCACCTGGCCGGCTCGCCGGGCAAGCGCCTCGAGCTCGTCAGCCTGGCGCAGGAACACCTGCGCCGCATCACCGAATACGCCGGCAGCGTCGCCTTCGCGAGCCCCGGCTTCCCGGCCCTGCGCTGCATCGCGCCGCCGGCCCAGGACAAACGCTTCGCCGACCCCGCCTGGCAGGGCTGGCCCTTCAACGTGATGCACCAGTCCTTCCTGCTCGCCGAGGAGTGGTGGCAGGCCGCCACCACCGGCATCGCCGGCGTCTCGCCCCACCACGAACACGTGGTCTCCTTCGCCGCCCGCCAGCTGCTCGACGTCTTCTCGCCGGGCAACTACCTGGCCACCAACCCGGTGGTGCTGCAGCGCACCGCAAGCGCCGCCGGCCTCAACCTGCTGAACGGCCTGGGCAACCTCACCGACGACGCGGCCCGCCTCCTCACCGGCCAGCCGCCGGCCGGCGCCGAAGCCTTCGCCGTCGGCCGCGACGTGGCAGTGACGCCGGGCAGGGTGGTGCTGCGCACCCGCCTGATGGAGCTGATCCAGTACGCCCCCACCACCGGCGAGGTGCGCCCCGAGCCGGTGCTGATCGTCCCGGCGTGGATCATGAAGTACTACATCCTCGACCTGTCTCCCCACAACTCGCTGGTGCGCTACCTGGTGGGCCAGGGCTTCACGGTGTTCTGCATCTCCTGGAAGAACCCGGGCAGCGACGAGGCCGGGATGGGCATGGACGACTACCTGCAGCTCGGCTTATTTGCCGCCCTCGACGCCATCAATGCCATCGTGCCGGGCCGCCAGGTGCATGCCGCCGGCTACTGCCTGGGCGGCACCTTGCTGGCCATCGCCAACGCCGCGATGGCCCGGGACGGTGACGATCGCCTCGCCTCGATGACCCTCTTCTGCGCCCAGACCGACTTCACCGAGCCCGGCGAGCTGGCCCTCTTCATCGACGAGGGCGAGGTCAGCCTGCTCGAAGCCCAGATGGCCGAGACCGGCTACCTCAGCGCCGGGCAGATGGCCGGCGCCTTCCAGCTGCTGCGCTCCTACGACCTGCTGTGGTCGCGGATGGTGGGCGAATACTTGATGGGCGAGCGCGCCCCGATGAACGACCTGATGGCCTGGAACGCCGACACCACGCGCCTGCCGGCCCGCATGCACAGCCAGTACCTGCGCCAGCTCTTCCTCAACGACGCGCTCTCGGAGGGCCGCTACCTGGTGGGCGGCCGGCCGGTGTCGCTGTCTGATCTGGACACCCCGAGCTACTGCGTCGGCACCGTCACCGACCACGTGGCGCCGTGGCGTTCGGTGCACAAGCTGCACTACCTCACCAGTGTAGAGTTGCGCTTCGTGCTCACCAGCGGTGGGCACAACGCCGGCATCGTCACCCCGCCCGGCCAGCCCCGGCGCCACTTCCAGGTCCTCGACCGGCCGGCCGGCGAGAACTACATCGCGCCGGACGAATGGCTGGCCCTCGCCCCCCGCCACGAGGGCTCCTGGTGGCCGGACTGGTCGGCCTGGCTGGCGGCCCACTCGGACGCCCCGGTGGCACCGCCACCCATGGGCACCGCCAGCCACCCGGCGCTGGGCGATGCACCCGGCACCTATGTGCTCGAAAAATAACCTCGCCGCGGCAAACTGAAAAACATGCGCAACATCCGACTCGCCTGGGCGGCCCTCATCGCCGGCATCACCCTTTTGTGGCTGCAGGCCGAGCCCATCCTCAGCACCTACTGGCCCTTCTTCACGCTGCGCAAGACGATGATGCAATACACCGGCATCCTCGGCATCGGCGTGATGAGCGTCGGCATGATGCTGGCCCTGCGCCCGGTGCGCGTCGAGCCCTGGCTGGGCGGCCTCGACAAGACCTACCGGCTGCACAAGTGGCTGGGCATCACCGGCCTGGTGATCACCATCGTCCACTGGGCCTGGGCCAAGCTGCCCAAATGGGCGGTGGGCTGGGGCTGGCTCGAGAAGCCCAAGCGCGGCCCGCGGGCCGAGGAGACGGTGGAGATCTTCCGTTTCCTCCGCGAGCAGCGCGACCTGGCCGAGAGCATCGGCGAGTGGGCCTTCTACGCGGCGGTCGTCCTCATCGCCATCGCGCTGATCAAGCGCTTTCCGTACCAGCATTTCTTCCAGACCCACCGGCTGATGGCGGTGGTGTACCTGCTGCTGGTGTTCCACTCGGTGGTGCTGATGAACTTCGGCTACTGGAGCCAGCCCGTCGGGCCGGTGATGGCGCTGCTGATGGCGGGCGGCAGCGTCGCCGCGGTGGTGTCGCTACTGCGCAAGGTGGGCGCGCAGCGCCGGGCCCTGGGGACAATAGAGGAGCTCGTCCACCACCCGGACAACCGGGTGCTGAAGGTAGCAGTCAAGCTGCAGGGCCACTGGCCCGGCCACGACGCCGGCCAGTTCGCCTTCGTCACCTTCGACCGCCACGAGGGTGCCCACCCCTTCACCATTTCGTCGGCCTGGCAGGGCGACGGGCGGATGTTCTTCCTGATCAAGGGCCTCGGCGACTACACCGGGCAGTTGCCGGGCACGCTGCAGGTGGGCCAGCCGGTCACGGTGGAAGGCCCCTACGGACGCTTCGGCTTTGCGGGTGACAAGAACCGCCAGATCTGGGTGGCCGGCGGCATCGGCATCACCCCCTTCATCGCCCGCATGCAGGCCCTGGCCTTGGCACCCGACGGCAAGCGGATAGACCTTTTTTACACCACCAGCGCGCCGGATGCGGTGTTCATCAACAAGGTGCGCCAGCGCGCCGAAGACGCCGGCGTGACGCTGCACGTGCTGGTCAGCCAGCGGGACGGGCGGCTGGACGCCCGGCGCATCGCCGCGGCGGTGCCCGACTGGAAGACGGCGGACTTCTGGTTCTGCGGCCCGGCGGCCTTCGGCAGCGCGCTGCGGGAGGCGTTCACCGACCAGGGCCTCCCGGCGGCAGACTTCCACCAGGAGCTCTTCGACATGCGCTGAGGCCGGTGCCTGTCTCAAGGAAACGCAGGGCCGCCCCAAGTTTCCTTGAATCTCCTGGCTGGGCCGAGCCCGGCCCTGGGGGCGATCAGCGCGCCGCGCAGGCGGTGGCCGTGGCAGCCGGCGAGGCCTCGCGGATCGGCACGTTGATCAATGCGGCCAGGCTGGCCAGCACGATGTCGGCGATCCACATGCTGTCGTAGTTGCCGAACTCGACCAGCGCCAGGCCGCCCAGCCAGGCGCCAAAAAACGCCCCGATCTGGTGGGACAGCAGCGTGAGCCCGAACAGGGTGCCCAGGTAGCGCAGCCCGAACAGCTTGCCCACCAGGCCCGCCGTGGGCGGCACCGTGGCCAGCCAGGTGAGGCCGAGGCCGAAGGCAAACAGGTAGAAGGTCAGGTCGGTCTTGGGCGCCACCAGGTAGAGCCCCACCATCACCGCCCGCGAGGCGTACATCCCGAACAGCAGCCACTTCATGCGGTAGCGCTGGCAGGCCCAGCCCGCGGCGAGGCCGCCGACGATGTTGGCCAGCCCGATCAGCGCCAGGGAGTTGGCCGACACGCTGCCCGGCAGGCCGCACAGGTCCACCGCACCGGGCAGGTGGGTGGCCAGAAAGGCGATGTGAAAGCCGCAGGTGAGGAAGCCCGCGTGCAGGCACCAGTAGCTGCGATCGCCAAAAGCAACGCGGAGTTGCTCCCCCATGCCGCCGCTCACCGCCGCGCCACCTTCCGGGTGCTCGGCCTTGTGGCGCAGCGGCCAGGCCAGCGGAATCGTCAGCAGCGTGACCGCCGCCAGGCCGAACAGCGCCGTGACCCAACCGAAACCAGCGATCAGCCATTGCGACAGCGGCGCGAAGACGAACTGCCCGAAGGAGCCGCCGGCGTTGATGAAGCCCGACGCAAAGGCCCGCCGGTCGGCCGGCAGGCGCGCCGCGACGGCCCCCAGCAGCACCGAGAAGCTGCCGGCGCCGGCGCCCGCGGCCACCAGCACGCCGAGGCACAGGGTGAGCCCCAGCCGGCTGTCGACAAAGGGCGTGAGCGCCAGGCCGACGGCCATCATCGCGGCACCGGCAAACAGCGAGCCTCCCGGCCCATAGCGGTCGGCCACCGCGCCGAAAAGCGGCTGCGACACGCCCCACATGATCTGGGAGACGGCCAGCGCGAAGCTGATGCCGGCGATGCCGAGGCCGGTGGCCTGGTTGATGGGTGCCACGTAGAGCCCGAGGGTCATCCGCACGCCCATCGTCACCATCAACACGCTGGCGGCGGCGAGCACCAGCAGCCAGAACGAGGCGGCGGGCGAGGCGGAGGCGGATGGGGTCGGGTGGGAGGTCATGGCGTACCGCGGAATGCTGTCGGGCTTTCAGGGCCGAGCAGCATCCCGCAGGGGCGACGCCAAGTCAATCAGGGCTTACGGCTACGCAGACAGGCCAGGGCCGCCGGAAAGTCGTAGGCGGCGAGGGCCTGCTCGAAGCCCGCGGCGGCGTCGCCGAGGGCGCTGCGGATGAGCGGCGCGGCCTCCCGGGCCTGCTTCATCACCAGCACATTGCCTTCACCGAGCAAGGCCTCGATACGCCGCAGGGTTTCTTCTGCCGCCGCGGCCTGGGCGGCTTCGTCCGGCGCGGCGGCGCTCGCTGCGGCGTCCTGGGCGGCGGCCACGGCGTCGGCGTCGGGCAGGCGGTAGATGGCGGCCACCGTGGCGGCCTGGGCCTCCTCGACGGCGGCCAGGCGTGCCTCGATGGTGGCGGCGTCGAGCGCCTCGCGGATGGCCGCCTCGAGTTCGGCAGCCAGGCCCTGAACACCGGTGGCGCCAATCATCCCGGCGACGCCCTTGAGGGAATGGGCGAGCCGGCGGACCTCGTCCATGTTGCCGGCCGCCAGCCCGGCCCGGATCCGCCCGCCGTCGTCGGCGTGGCCGTCGGCATACTTGCGCAGGAGGCGCAGGTAGTTGGGGACACGGCCGCGGAGGTTCTTGAGCCCGTAGGCCGCGTCGAGGCCCGGCACCTGGTCGAGCAGGCTGCGGATGTCCGTGCCGGCGGCGGGTGCAGCGGGGGCGTCCGCCACCGCCTGGCCCTCGGGCAACCACTGCAGGAGCTTGGAGTAGAGCATGGCCGGATCGACCGGTTTGGGAAGGTGATCGTTCATTCCTGCATCCAGACAACGTTGTCGGTCTTCGCCAAACGCGTTGGCGGTCATGGCGACGATGGGCACCTGCGTCCGGCCACTCCGCCGGATCGCCTGTGTCGCTTCGAGGCCGTCCATCACGGGCATCTGCATGTCCATCAGGATCAGGTCGTAATCGGTGGCGCAGGCTTTTTCGACGGCCTCCGCCCCGTTGCCGGCGAGGTCGACCCGCAGGCCGGCGCTCTCGAGCAGGGACACCGCCACCTCCCGGTTGATCGGGCTGTCCTCGACGAGGAGCACGCGCTCCCCGTGGTGGATGCGGACCAGCGTGGCTTCGTCGTCGGGTAGCCGGGCCACCGGCGTGGTGTCGGGCCCGGCTCCCCGGCGGAGCACCGACAGGATGCTGCCGTGCAGGCTGGACAGGGTCACCGGCTTGGGCAGCACGCCCGCAACCCCTCTCGCCCGCGCCCTCTCCCGGGCCCGGGAGTCGTCGCCGACGGGTAGCAGGATACAGCGGGGTACGTGGGTCAGACCATGCAGGACTGCCTGGCAGTCGACGAGGGCATCGTCGAGGCCGCTGATGCCCGCATCGAGGAGCACCAGCTCGAAGGGCTCGCTGCCGGCGTCGGCGGCCTTCAGCAGGGCCAGCGCCTCAGCCTGGGACGCGCACAGCGCCACCCTCGCCCCGAGGGCGCGGAGCATGGCGCCGAGCGCATCCCGCGAGGCCCCCAGGTCGTCGACCACCAGCACCCGCAGCGACGGCAGCAGGTAGGCCGCGCGGGCCGCCGCGGTGTTCCGGGCCAGGCGCACCGTGAACCAGAAGCGGCTGCCCTGGCCCAGGATGCTGTCGGCGCCGGCCTCGCCGCCCATCAGGCGCGCAAGGTGGGCGGTGATGGCGAGGCCCAGCCCGGTGCCGCCGAAGCGCCGGGTGGTGGAGGCGTCGGCCTGCTCGAAGGGCCTGAAGAGGCGCGCCAGGGCCTCGGGCTCGATGCCGATGCCGGTGTCGACGATCTCGAAACGCAGCTGCAAGGTGGTCTCATCCTCGGCGTCGATGCGGGCACGGAGCAGCACCATCCCCTTTTCGGTGAACTTGACCGCGTTGCCCAGGTAGTTGAGCAGCATCTGGCTCAGGCGGGTCGGGTCGCCCTGGAGCATGTCCGGCACGTCGGCGACGTCGACGACGACCTCCAGCCCCTTCTGGCCAGCCTTGTCGGCGATCAGCGCGCAGGCCTTGCGCACCACGTCCTCGAGGCGGAAATCGGTCTCGTCGAGGGTGAGGCGGCCGGCCTCGATCTTCGAGATGTCGAGGATGTCGTTGATGATGGTGAGCAGGTGCTCCGCCGCGTCACCCACCTTGACCAGGCGCCCCTGGGCCTCGTCGCCGGAGACGCTGCGGCGCAGCAGGTGGGTGAGCCCGATGATCGCGTTCATCGGCGTGCGGATCTCGTGGCTCATGTTGGCCAGGAAGACGCTCTTGGCGCGGTTGGCCATGTCGGAGGCCTCGCGGGCCGCCTCCAGCTCGACCGAGCGTTCGGAGAGCACCCGGTTGGCGGCCTCGAGCTGGCGGGTGCGCTCGGCCACCCGCTCCTCGAGCTGGTCCCGGTAGCGAGCCAGCTCGGCCTCGGCGCGCTTGCGCTCGGTGATGTCCTCCTGGACGCTCAGGTAATGGGTGGTGCGCCCGTCGGCCTGGATGACCGGCGAGATCCGCGCAAACTCCACCACCACGCGGCCATCCCGGCGCAGGTTGTAGAACTCGCCCTCCCACGCCTGCCCGGCACGCAGGGCAGACCACAGGGAGACGTAGGTTTCCCGCGGGGTCTGGCCGGAGCGGAGGAAGCCCGCCCGCTGCCCCAGCGACTCGGCGATGGAATAACCCGAACTGTCGGCAAAGGCCTGGTTCACGTACTCGACGATGCCGTCGGTGTTGGTGATGATCACGCTGACGCGGCTCTGCGCGAGGGCCTGGGAGAGCTTGCGCAACTGCTCGTCGGTGGCGCGCGTGGCGGTGGTGTCGCGCCACACCCCGGCAAGGTAGCGACGGCCGCGGATATCCAGCGCCCGGTAGCTCAGCTCCACATCGCGCACGCTGCCGTCGGCGCAGCGGTGGCGGCTCGCGAAGGGCGGCAGCTGCTCGCCCCGCCTCAGCGCCTCGATCCGCGCCTCGGTCTCGTCGATGAGGTCCGGGGGCTTGATGTCGCGCAGGGTCAGCCGGGCGAACTCGTCGCGGGAATAGCCCAGGCCCGCGCAGGCCGCATCGTTGAATTCGGTGAAGCGCAGCGTCTGCAGGTCGAGCAGCACCATGCCATCGACCGCCTGGTTGACGATGGCGCTGTAGATCTCCTCCCGCGCCCGCAGGGCTTCCTGATCCTGACGCAGGGCGGTGATGTCGCGGGCAATGCCGAACACCCCGGCCGGGCGCCCGTCGATCCCGAACAGCGGCCCCCGGGTGGTGAGCATCACCCGCGCGCCGCCGGGCGTGTCGAGCACCTCCTCGCGGGTGGACTCCACCCCTGCCGCGACGGCCTACCGCTCCGCCTGGCGGGCCCGCTCCGCCTGGGCCGGCGGGAACAGGGCCTCGTCGGTCTGGCCCAGCATGTCTGCGCTGGCCAGGCCGTGGAGCTGGCTATAGGCCCGGTTCAGGAAGGTGTAGCGCCCATCCAGGCCCTTGGCGTACATGAGGTCTCTGGAGCCTTCGGCGATCGCGTCGAGCAGTTGCAGCTCGCGCAGCTGCCGGCCCTGGGCCTCTTCCCGCTGCAGGCTCAGCAGCAGGGCCCGCCGCTGGGACAACCACACCCCGACGCCGACGGTCGAAAACAGCGCAAAAGCCGCCGCCGCGCTGATCCACAGCACCTGGGAGCGGGATTCGTCGTAAAGCTCGGCCTCGTCCACCTTGACCACCAGCAGCCACTCGGAGCCCGGCACATCACGGCCCACCCCCAGCACCGCTTCGCCGCGGTAATCTCTGGCGGTGATGGCCACGCCACGGCGGGCGGGGTTCTCGGCGACGATCACCCCCAGCATGTCAGTCCGGCTGAGGGCGATCCGGTCGCCCAGGGCGGCGCCCGTGCCGTGGCGCAGCGGCGTGATGGACTGCAGGTCGGCACCGTCACGGCGGAGCAGTAGGGTCTCGGCGGTCCGGCTCGGCGCCGGCCAGTCCTGCACATACTTGAACAGCTCGCTCTCCGGGTCGGCCTGCAGGACGATCGCCATCGGCGCGGTACCGGCCTCGCTGCGCAAGGGGGCCACGAAATCCAGGCTGGTCACCGCGTCCTTCTGGTCGCCGGCGCGATAAAAGGGGGTCTCGATCGGCCGGCCCTCGCGCAGGGAAAGGCGGACGGCATCCCGTAGCGGCGCAGCGGGCTCGAAGTCGCCGTCGCTGCTCAGCACCACCCGTCCATCCATATCCAGCAAGGCCACCCGCTGGTAGCGGTAGGGCCTGCGGACCCCCTCGAGAAACGCCGTCACCTTGGCTTGGGCCGCCAGATCCTGGCTGCGCAGCTCCGTCTCGCGGGGGAGGAGGATATTGGCCTGGGCTACGGCGGCCAGCGCGTCGGCCCGCCTTTCGTCGAGCCAGCGGGTGATCTGCCCGACCTTCAGATCGGCGACGGCCTCGAGGCGGCGGCCCTCCAGCGCGCTGTGTTCGTGGACGGTCATCACCACACCGGCCGCGCCCAGCGCCACCACCCCCAGCGCCAGAAAGGCAAACGGCGGCAACACCGTGCGCAGGCTGCCGGCCTCGACCTACGCCTGGGCCGTGTGGCCGGGAAACCGGCGCAGCAGGCCCCACAGCAGCAGCGAGGTCACCCCCACGAAGGCCCAGCCCTTCAGGGTGCTGGCGATCAGCACATACTCGGGGTCGGTCAGCAGCAGGGCGACCAGGCTGTCGGAAAAAAGAATCCACCCGGCGGCAAACAGCGCATAGATCAGCACCACCCCGGTCACCCGAGAACTCACAGCCCCACTCCTCCCTCTGCCGTCGCCATCACCGCGGACTGCCGCGTCACGACCTCACCTCCCCACGATACAGGCAAGGACAGGGACAGAGGAAACCGAAGGATAAACAATGGAACGTTCCGGATCGGGTGGCAAACGACGCACGACACTTATCGACCGCCACCGCCACATCTTTAACCCCCTCCTGCCCGGCCCAGGTGCCCGCCGGCGCGTGGCGGGCTAAACTTCGGCCCTTGCCCGAGCCGGCGGATGCGCGCCGGCCGGCCCGGCCGCCCACCGCCGACCACGCGCCCCTGCCATGCCCCTCGCCACCCAACGCCTGCTGCGCCGTCTGCTGCCCTTTCTTGCCTGGCGCCGCCAGCTCGACGCCGCCACCCTGCGCACCGACCTGCTGGCCGGCGTGACGGTGGCGCTGGTGGCGATCCCCCAGGCCCTCGCCTACGCCCAGCTGGCCGGGCTGCCGGCCTACGTGGGCCTGTACGCCTCGCTGCTGCCGAGCATCGTGGCGGCCCTGTTCGGCTCGTCGCCCCAGCTCAACACCGGGCCGGTGGCCCTCACCAGCCTGCTCACCGCCGCCGCGCTGGCGCCCCTGGCCCTGCCCGGCTCCGACACCTGGCTGGTGCTGGCGGTGCAGCTGGCGCTGCTCTCCGGCCTGCTCCAGCTGGCGTTTGGCGTACTGCGGCTGGCCCACTTTGCCGATCTGCTGTCGCACCCGGTGCTCCACGGCTTCATCAACGCCTGCTCGGTGCTGATCTGCCTGGCCCAGCTGCCGGCCCTGCTGGGCATCAACGGCGCCGGCCAGCTGCCCTTTGCCGAAGGCCTGGCCCACCTCGCCGGCAGCCTGCCGGGCACCCATCTGCCGTCCCTCGCCCTCGGCACGGCGGCCATCGTGCTGCTGATGCTCCTCAACCGCCTTGCGCCCCGCTGGCCGGGCATGCTGCTGGTCATCGCCGGGCTCGGCACGGCGGCCTGGTTCGGCGGCTTCGAGGCATCCGGCGGCAAGGTGGTCGGTGCGCTGCCGGAGCAGGTCATCGCCCTCGCGCTGCCGGCCACCGACTGGCGCCAGATCACCGACCTGCTGCCGGCCGCCTTCGTGCTGGCGCTGGTGAGCTTTCTCGAGGCGATGTCGAGCTGCAAGATCGCCGCGGCCCGCACCGGCAAGCGCTGGGACGGCAACCAGGAGCTCATCGGCCAGGGCCTCGCCAAGCTCACCGCCGCGGTGTGCCAGGCCTACCCGGTGAGCGGCTCCTTCGGGCGCTCGGCCTTCCTGCTGGGTGCCGGCGCGCGCACTGGCCTGGCCTCGGTGATCGGCGCGCTGATGGTGCTCGCCGCGCTGCTGGCGATCCCCGGGCTGATCGCCCACATCCCGCGCCCGCTGCTGGCCGCGGTGATCCTGGTCACCGTGGCGAAGCTGCTCAGCATCGCGCCGCTGCGCGAGGCCTGGCGCAGCAGCCGGGACGACGGCCTGGCCGGCACCGTGAGCTTCGTCGCCACCCTGGCCTTCGCGCCGCACATCGAGATCGGCATCCTGTCGGGCCTGCTGCTGTCCCTCGCGCTGCTCATCTACCGCAGCATGAGGCCCCGGGTCGCGGTGCTGGGCCGCCACCCGGACGGCACCTGGCGCGACGCCCGCCGCTTCGGCCTGCCGGCGGCCCACCCGGGCCTCGCCATCCTGCGCTTCGACGGCCCGCTGCATTTTGTGAACGCCGCCACCTTCGAGGACGCGGTGCTGGCCGTCGAGCGCGACCACCCTCAGCTCAAGGTGCTGCTGATCTCGTCGGCGGGCATCAACGATATCGACGCCAGCGGCATCGACACCCTGCGCCGGCTGCGCCGCCAGCTGGCAGCGGGCGGGCGGCGGCTGGCCTGCTGCGGGCTCAAGAAGCAGGTCATCGACGTGCTCGAGCGCACCGGCCTGTGGGCCGAGCTCGGCCCCCACGCCGCCTACCGCCACGAGGACGACGCCCTGCCCCACCTGCTGCCCCTGCTAGGCGCCGCGCCGCCACCGCCTCCGGTCCGCCGCGGGCTGGAGTGGTAGGCGCGTCTTTGTTGACCTGGATCGTTGTTCCGGCGGTTTTCGAGGCAGATACTTCTGTTTCAGGCTTTCAGCTTTCAGAATAACTACTGCAAGGGAGCAAGCATGACACCGACCTCGGTCCGCGACATCCGTAACCTAACCCTCCTCGGCCAGTCCGGCAGCGGCAAGACCACGCTCCTCGAGCGCCTGCTGCTTGCCGCCGGCGCCATCGACGCCGCCGGCTCGGTCGAGAAGGGCGACACCGTCAGCGATTACGACCCCCAGGAAAAAACCTCCGGCCACTCCCTCAACCCCAGCCTCGCCCACCTCGAATGGGCCGGCCATTGGGTAAACGTGCTCGACACCCCGGGCATGCCCGACTTCCTCGGCCGCGCGCTGGCCACGCTGCCGGCGGTCGAAACCGCGGTGGTGGTGGTCAATGCCGCCGCCGGCGTCGAGACCGTCACCCGCAAGGCAATGGACGCCGCCGCCGAGAAATGCCGGATGATCGTCGTCAACCGCATCGACGCGCCGGGCGTCGACTTCGCCGCGCTGCTGGAGCGCCTTCGCGCCGCCTTCGGCAAGGAATGCCTGCCGATCAACCTGCCCACCGCCGGCGGCGAGCGGGTCATCGACTGCTTCTTCACGCCCGACTACGACGCCGTGCCGGCCTTCTCCAGCGTGCGCGAAGCCCACGACCAGATCGTCGACCAGGTGGTCGAGGTGGACGAAGACCTGATGGCCCTCTACCTCGAGCAGGGCGAATCGCTGCAGCCCGAGCAGCTCCACGACCCCTTCGAGCAATCCCTGCGCGAAGGCCACCTGATCCCGGTGTGCTTCACCTCGGCCCGCACGGGCGCCGGCATCACCGAGCTGCTCGACATCATGGGCCGCCTGCTGCCCGACCCCACCGAAGGCAACCCGCCCCAGTTCCTGAAGGGCGAGGGCCCGGCCGCCCAGGCGGTCAGCGCCACCACCGACGCCGACCAGCACGTCATCGCCCACGTCTTCCAGGTCAGCAACGACCCCTTCCGCGGCAAGCTGGGCCTGTTCCGCATCCACCAGGGTACCGTCACGCCCAACACCCAGCTCTTCATCGGCGACGCCCGCAAGCCCTTCAAGGTCGGCCACCTGCTGCGCGTGCAGGGTAAAAATCAGACCGAGATCGACGTCGGCATCCCCGGCGACATCTGCGCGGTAGCGCGCATCGACGAAATCCACCGCGACGCGGTGCTCCATGATTCCCACGACGAAGACCACTTCCACGTGGCCCGGCCGCGCTACCCGCAGGCCGTGTTCGGCCTCGCGCTCTTGCCCGAAAAGCACGGCGACGAGCAGCGCCTCTCGGAGGCCCTCCACCGCCTCCTCGACGAAGACCCCTGCCTCAGCGTCGAGCGCGACATGCAGGCCAAGGAAACCGTCATCCGCGGCCTCGGCGAGGTGCACCTCAAGTCGGTGCTGGAAATCCTAAAGAGCCGCTGGAACCTCAGCCTCGGCACCCGCCCGCCGGCCATCCCCTACCGCGAGACCATCGCCGGCACCGCTGAGTCCCGCTATCGCCATAAAAAGCAGAGCGGCGGCGCCGGTCAGTTTGGTGAAGTGGCGCTGCGGGTCGAGGCCCTCGAGCGCGGCGCCGGCGTGCAGTTTGCCGACGAGGTGAAGGGTGGCACGATCCCCGGCAACTACATGCCGGCGGTCGAGAAGGGCGTCATGCAGGCGCTCGAAGAGGGCGTGCTGGCGGGCTTCCCGCTGCAGGATGTGCGGGTGGTGGTCTTCGACGGCAAGCACCACGCGGTCGACTCCAACGAGATCTCCTTCGTCACCGCTGCCCGCCACGCGGTGCAGGAGGCCGCCCAGGCCGCCAAGCCGATCGTGCTGGAGCCGCTGATCACCCTCTCGGTGCGGGTCGCCGACGAGCACTTCGGCGGCATCAGCGCCGAACTCTCCGGCCGCCGCGGCCGCGTCACCGGCACCGACAGCCCGCAACCCGGCTGGACCGAGATCACCAGCCAGGTGCCGATGGCCGAGATGGACGGCTTCGAGTCCCGCCTCAAGTCCATCAGCGGCGGCGACGGCAGCTGCAGCATCGCCTTCAGCCACTACGAACCCGCGCCCTTCGAGGTCCAGCAACGCCTGGCCAAGGAACACGTGGGCAAGCGCGGCGGCGAACAGTGATTGGATAGTGGGAAATGGGGAGTAGGAAGTGGGGGTTTGATCCCGCGGACACTCCCCACTACCGGCCGGGCATTAAGACGGGAGACGGGCTGGGCAGCCCCCCTGCCCTTTCCTCACCGGGCCAGAACCCGGGTGCAGAAAAAGCAAGGCCCGTCGATCCCCGCCCCCCCACTTCCCACTTCCCACTTCCCATTACCCATTACCCATTACCCATTACCCACTCCCTAATTCAAATACATCGACAGTTCCCGCCGGGCGTTCATCACCGCCTTCGGGTCGGGGCATAGCGGGAACCACTCCACCAGCTTGTCCCGCGCCTGCTTGCGGGCGTCGGCCTTGTCGCGCAGCACGATCTCCAGCAGCTGGGCGAAGGCGGCGCTCCAGGCTTGGCGTTGGGCGTGCAGCGTGGCCAGTGCAAAGCGGGCCTCGAAGTCCTTCGGGTCGGCGGTGATGCGGGCGTCCAGCGCGGCTTCGTCCACGTCGCCCGGGCCGCGGGCGAGATCCAGCCGGGCCTTCAATTTCAGCCAAGCCTCATCCCGTTCCCGGGGCTCGATGGAATCCAGGCCGGCCGCGGCGTAGTCGGCGAGGCCCGCGTCGAGGAGCGCGGCGACGAGGTCGAGCACGATCTCCGGCCGACCGCCGGAGAGATCCGCCGCCTGGTTGAGCAGCTCGGCCCGGGCCAGCGGGTCGGCCAGGGTGGCCGCCTGCCGGCGCAATTTTTCGGCCTCGTCGGGCAGGCGGGCGTCCAGGAAGGCCCGCAACTGGCCCTCCGGCAGCGCGCCGGTGAACTCATCCACCACCTCGCCATCGACGAACAGCTTGACCGCCGGGATGCTGCGCACCGCGTAGCGGGCCGACACCGACGGCGCCTCGTCCGAGTTGAGCTTGGCCAGCTCGAAGCGCCCGCCATACTCGCCGGCGAGCTTCTCGAGCAGGGGCTTGAGGCTGCGGCACGGCCCGCACCAGGGGGCCCAGAAATCCACCAGCACCGGCACCTCACGGGAGCGGGCCAGCACGGCGGTGTCGAAATCGGCTTCGGTGATGTCGTAAGCGTGGGGCATCGGAGGCTCGCAGCGGGTGATGAAGTCGCGATTATCCCGGCAAGCGAGCCGATCGGACAACGCCGCCGCGGCGCGTTCCTGACACCTCTTCAAGGCCTCGAGGCGGGCGGGTTCAAGTCGGACTTGAAGCGGTTCAAGTCCAGGCAGCAATACTTCAAGTCTAGGCTCTGAGAGTTCAAGTCTGACTTGAAACAGTTCAAGTGCTGGCTTCGATGGTTCAAGTCAAACTTGAAATCGTTCAAGTCCGGGCGCCGAAAGTTCAAGTCGAAGCTGCAATGGTTCAAGTCAGCGCTTTGAAAGTTCAAGTCGGAGCCCTGGGGGTTCAAGTCGGACTTGAACCCTCGCCCCCGGGGGCGATCTGCTAAATTCAGGCCCCGCGCCCTCCTCCCCACAAGCAATGTCCCCACCTGCCGCCTACCCCGAAGTACCCGATTTCCTGCTTGCCCAGTGGCAGGAGCTGATGAGCCTCGTGAGCGTCGACTGCGGGGTGCCCGCCGCGCTCATCATGCGGGTGCACCCGAGCCAGATCGAGGTGCTGGTCTCCGACGGCAGCGACTCGCCCTACCACCCCGGCGAGCGGGAAAACCTGTGCACCGGCCTCTACTGCGAACACGTGATCGCCACCCGCGACCGGCTGCACGTCGCCAATGCGCTCACCGACCCGAACTGGGACCACAACCCGGACCTCCGCCTGGGCATGATCTCCTACCTGGGCTACCCACTGCTGTGGCCGGACGGCGTGCCCTTCGGCACCCTGTGCATCCTCGACCGAGCCGAAAACCACTACTCGGAAGCCATCGACAAGCAGCTCGGGCTGGCCCGCCGGATCATCGAGAGCAACCTCTCGCTGATCCACGAAACCGCCCGGCACCGCCAGACCATCGCCGCCCTCCGCCAGAGCAAGCAGCACCTGCGCGACGCCGTGCTGCGCGCCAACGCCGCCGACCGGGCCAAAACCGATTTCCTGGCCCGCGCCAGCCACGACCTGCGGGCGCCGCTCACCTCCATCATCGGCTACGCCCAACTGCTGCAGGGCTGCGGCGGTACGGCCGGGCAGCATGGACAGATCATCCGGCACAGCGCCGACCACATGCTCACCCTCATCAACGACCTCGTCGAATATGCCAGCGGCTCGCTGCGGGACGAGATCGACGCCCGCCCCCAACGCCTCCCCGAGTTCATCGAGCGTCTCGCCCATGAGGCCACCATGCTGGCCAGGCGCAACCACAACCGCTTCGTGCTGCAGCGGCGCGACGGGCTGCCCGGCGTGGTCTGGATGGATGCCCGGCGCGTGCAGCAGATCGTCGGCAACCTCATCGAGAACGCCGCCAAGGTCACCCGCCAGGGCAGCATCGAGCTGACCGTCGGCCACAGCACCGATGGCGCCCCGGCCGGCGGCGTGATGCTGCAGATCGAGGTGCGCGACACCGGCTGCGGGATCTCCGCCGACGACCTGCCGCGGGTGTTCGAGCCCTTCTTCCGCTGTGGCGACAGCCGCCGCATCGAAGGCACCGGGCTCGGCCTGCCCATCGTCGACCTGTGGATCAAGCGGCTGGGCGGCAGCCTGCAGCTCGACAGCGCCCTGGGCGTCGGCACCCGGATCCGGCTCGCCATTCCGCTCAAGCTCGGCAGCGAGGGCGACATCGAGGCCCGCCAGCCGCACGAAGAAGCGCTGCCGGCGCCCTTCGGCGGCGGGCGGCGCCTGTGGGTGGTGGAAGACGCGGCGGAGACCCGTGGCCAGCTGGTCGACATCCTTGAAAACGCCGGCTTCGTGGTGGCCTGCGCCGAAGACGGCCAGGCCTTCATCGAGCGTATCGGCGCGGCCGATGCCGCCGCCCCCTGCCTCGTGCTGACCGACCTGATGATGCCCGGCGCCGACGGCCACGCGGTGTGCGCCGCGGTCAGGGCGCGCTGGCCCGGCGTGCCGGTGGTGCTGCTGAGCGCCCAGGCGCCGGACGCCGGGGGTACCGACAGCGCCTTCGACGCCCGCCTGCACAAACCCGTGACCCCGGCCAGACTCCGGGCGGCCCTGGCCGGCCTGCTGGCGCCCGCCCCCGCCGAGCCGCCAGCCGCGCCGGCCCCCCGCCCGGACGCCGCAACCCTGGCCCGGATGCGCGCCCTCATCGAGCTGGGCGCCCTCACCGACCTCGTCGAGTGGGCCGAAGCGCTGGCGGCCCAAACCCCCGAGCATGACGCCTTCGCCCGAAAGGTACTCGCCCTCGCCGACCGCTGGGACGTGGAAGCCCTGCAGGCCCTGTGCAACTGAGGCCGCCGGCGGTACCTGCACAAAAATTGAGCAAACCTAAAAAACCCTTGCAGATCAGCCGGCTCGCAACACCCCTCACAGCTTATCCACAGGCTTGACCACGCCGGGCGGGGATAAACCCCGCACCGACTTTGTCGACAGCTGGGGCACGGAAGCCCCACGGCCCCTGTGCCGAGGCCGCACACGCACAAACCTCCGCCACTGCAGCCACTGGCGGCATCTGCACAAAAATTGAGCAAACCCAAAAAATCCTTGCAGATCAGCCCACTCGCAACACCCCTCACAGCTTATCCACAAGCTTGATCACCCCGGACGGGGATAAGCCACAGCCCCGCAGCGGGGGGCCGTCAGACGCCGACTTGCCGCTCCCCGGAGAGCGCCAGCCAGCCCCGCAGCACCCGGTAGCCGACCCACAGCCCGAGCACCGGGATCATCACCCAGGCCGCGATCGGGATGCCGATGATGGTGAGCATCACCAGGAAGGACAGCACCAGCCACAGCAGCGTGAACCAGAACGTGCGGATCTGCCAGCGGAAGTGGCTCTCCAGCCACGTGCCGGCCACCTCGCCGCGCTTCAGGTAATTGAGCACTACCGCCGCCAGCGAGGGCAGACCGAACACGAAGCCGCCCGCCACCGTGGCCGCCGCCGAGGCGACGCCGACCAGCACCGCGACGGCGTGCAGGCCATAGATCACGTGAGTCCAGCGGACCAGGGAAGGGTCCACCGGCTGCACCCGGGGAAGTTCTTGAAGATCGCTCATGGGGGTTCCCGGCTCAAGATTGCGTCCCCCAGTATCGCCCCGGGCCGGGCAATTCACCAGCGCTGCGGAGCACCCGGGGAAATCACACCGCCGGGGTGTTCCGCGGCCCACCTGCTGCGCTCAAGGCCCGCAGGGCCGCCCCGAGCCTCCGTGCCCCCCACGGGCGGCGGGCTGGGCGAGGCCTGGGGACGCTCAGGGCGGGCCGTAGAGGGGGTAGAGATTGCTCTCCTCGTTGCGCATCCGCTCCACCAGCACCTTGCCGATACCGTCGAGCTCCCGGGCGAAGTCGTCCTTCCATTCCGGATGGCCGGCCAGGTCCCGGTAGCGGTCGAGGAAAACCATCACCGCCTTGCCGATGCGGTCCATCTCGTGGCGGAAGCCGTGCATCAGCTCATGGCTGGTGGCATCCGCCGCCAGCGTGTGCTCGAGATAGACGTAGAGCTTCACGTTCTCCTTGAGCAGGTGGCCCTGCAGGGCGTGGCGGAAGGTCTCCAGCTGCTCGCCGGCTTCCTGCATCCTGCCTGCGTCGCTGGCCCGGCGCAGCCCGGAGTAGATGCGCAGGAGGTCGCGGTGATCCTGTTCGAGCTGGGCGATCAGCTCGAAGTGGTGGGCGATGCGGGTGCCCGGCGCCATCGCCGGCCGCTCCGGGGCGGCAGCTGGCGCCGGCTTGGGCAGCTGGGCCGGCTTTTGGCGCTGCGCCGGCCTGGCGGGCTGGGCCGACTTCGAGGGCGGAGCCGACTTTTTGGGGGGCGACGCGGCCTCGGGCTCGCGTCGCCCGAACAGGCGATCTAGGAATGACATGGCGCTCCCTCCCGGGTGATTGGGAGGAGCAGATGCCGACCTCCAGGGACGACATCGTATGCACCTTGGTTGGCCATTAAATTGACGCCCATCAACGCAGCGGGCGCCCCCGGATCGGGGCGTGCAGCCGGGCCGACGGGCTTAGCGCGGGCGGCTGTCCCAGATCTTCTGCAGGCGCTTCACCGACACCGGCATCGGCGTCTTGAGTTCCTGGGCGAACAAGCCGACGCGCAGCTCCTCGAGCAGCCAGCGGAACTCCTCGAGCTGCGGATCGGTGACGCCGGCCTTGGCCTTGGCGAGCCACTCGCGCTCGAAGGGCTGGGCGAGGCGCTTCCAGTCGGCCATCAGCTCGCCGTCGCGGGCGGGGTTGGTGCGCAGCTTGTCGATGCGCACGGTGGCCGCCTTGAGGTAGCGCGGGATCTGGGCGATGCGCTCGTAGGGCAGCGCCACCAGGAAGTTCTTCGGCATCAGCCGGGCCACCTGGGCGTTGATGTCGGCGACCACCTCGGGGAAGGTCTTGAGGCCGGCGACACGCTTGACGAGGGTGGCGTGCTCGGCGATCAGCTGGCCAGTGAGGCGCATCAGCTCCTGGGCCACCAGGGTGATCCGCGGCTTGGCCTCCTGGCAGCGCTTGGCAAAACTGTCGGCGTCAACGGGCAGCGGTTCGAGCAGGCAGCAGCGCTCCAGCGTCGCAGTGACCAGCTGGGCCTTCAGCTCGGCCTCGTTGCCGTAGCTGATGAACTGCAGCGCCAGTTCGCGGATGCCCGGCAGCTTCTCGATGGCCTTCACCTGGGCCGAGAGCTCCAGCGCGAAGAGACGCGCCAGGCCGCCGCGATGGACTTTGGCCGCCTCTTCAGGCGTGTCGAAGGGGCGCAGCGAGACGCTGCTGCCGTCGTCATGCAGGGCCGGGAAGCCGACGATCTCGCGGCCGGCAACCTTCACCTCGAGCAGCTCCGGCAGCGGGCCGAAGCTCCAGCCGGTGAAGCCGGCGAGCCGGGGCTCGGCGGCGTTGGACGTGCCGGGCGCCTTGGGCTGCTCCGCCTTCTTCGCCTCGGGGGTGCCCTTCTTCGGCGCCGGGGCGTCGGCCGGCACGATGCGGGCCGACTGGAAGCGCGCCGCCACCTGGTCGCGGTACTTGGTGCGCAGCTCGGCCAGGTTGCGCGACTGGCCGACGATACGGCCGTGCTCGTCCTGCACCCGGAAGTTCATGAAACAGTGCGGGTTGAGGTTCTCGGCGCGGAAGCTCTCCATCGGCAGCTTGAGCGACACCCGCTCCTCGACGAAGCGCTGGAGCATCTTGATTAGCGGCTCGTCCTGGTCGAACTCGCCGGCATCAAAACGAGCCATGAAGTCGGCGGCGCTGTCGACCATCGGCTGCAGGCGGTGACGGTGCTTCTGCGGCACGGTGCGCAAGAGCGCATGGACCTTTTCTTCGAGCAGGCCCGGCACCAGCCACTCGCAGCGGTTGGCGGGGATCTGGTTGAGCATCGCCAGCGGCACGGTGAGCGTCACCCCGTCGTCGGCCTCGCCGGGAGCGTGCAGATAAGTGAGCCTGAGCTTCTGGCCGAGCACTTCCAGGTTTGCCGGGAAGCGGTCGGTGGTGATGCCCTCGGCGTCGTGGCGCATCAGCTGGTCGCGACTGAGCTGCAGCAGCTTGGGCGACTGCTTCTCGGCGCCCTTGCGCCAGGCATCGAAGCTGGCGATGTCGAGCACGTCGGGCGGCAGCTTGGCGTCGTAGAAGGCGTGGATCAGCTCTTCGTCCACCAGCACGTCGGGGCGGCGCGACTTGTGTTCGAGCCGCTCGATCTCGGCCACCAGGCGCCGGTTGTGGGCCAGGAAGGCCATGCCGCGGGCCGGGCCCTCGGCGATCTCGCCCTGCACCAGGCCCTCGCGGATGAACAGCTCACGGCACAAGGCCGGGTCGACCTCGCGGTAGCTCACCCCGCGGCGGGGATACACGGTGAGGCCGTACAGCGTGCCGCGCTCCCAGGCGCGCACCGCGCCGCTGGCCTTCGACCAGTGGGGCTCGGAGACCTGCCGCTTGAGCAGGTGGCCGCCCACCTCCTCCAGCCACTCGGGCTCGATGCGGGCGAGGCAGCGGCCGAACAGGCGCGAGGTGTCCACCAGCTCGGCCACCATGATCCACTTGCCGGCTTTTTTGGCGAGGGCGGAGCCCGGGTGAGGCCAGAACTTGATGCCGCGGGCACCCAGGTAGCTGCCCGCCGCCGGCCCCGTGGCGTCCTCGATCTTGCAGCCCACGTGGCCGAGCAGGCCGGCCAGCAGCGCCTTGTGGATGGCCTCGAAGCTGGCCGGCTTGTCGCTCTCCTTCCAGCCGTGCTCGGCGCACAGGGTGTGGAGCTGGGTGAACACGTCGCGCCACTCGCGCAGGCGCAGCCACGACATGAAGTTGGCCTTGCACCAGGCCTTCTGCTTGCTGGATGTTTCGTGGCGCTGGACTTCCTCCCAGGCTTTCCAGAGGTTCCAGAACCACAAAAACTCGGATTTCTGCTCGTGCTCGGGGCCGCGAAAGCGCGCGTGGGCCTGGTCGGCGGCGGCCTGGCGCTCGGGCGGGCGCTCGCGCGGGTCCTGCGTGGACAGCGCGGCGGCGATCACCATCACCTCGGCCAGGCTGCCCCGGTCGCGGGCGGCGAGGATCATGCGGCCGATCTTGGGGTCGAGGGGCAGTTTGGCCAGCTCGCGGCCGATGGGGGTGAGGTTCATCACCGCCCCGCCCTCGGCCTCTTCGACGGCGCCAAGCTCGGCCAGCAGCTGGTAGCCGTCGGCCACCATGCGCGGCAAGGGCGCGTCGATGAAGGGGAAGTCGGCCACCTCGCCGAGCTTGAGCGACTTCATGCGCAGGATGACGCCGGCCAGCGACGAGCGCAGGATCTCCGGGTCGGTGTGGGCCGGGCGCTTGTTGAAGTCGTCCTCGTCGTAGAGGCGGAAGCAGATGCCGTCGGCCACCCGGCCGCAGCGGCCGGCGCGCTGGCGGGCCGCCGACTGGGCGATCTTTTCGATCTGCAGCTGCTCGACCTTGTTGCGGTGGCTGTAGCGCTTTACCCGGGCGAGGCCGGTATCCACCACATAGCGGATGCCCGGCACGGTGAGCGAGGTTTCAGCCACGTTGGTGGCCAGCACCACCCGGCGACCCTTGGAGGGCGCAAACACCCGCGCCTGGTCCTGGGCCGACTGGCGAGCGAAGAGCGGCAGCACCTCGGTGCCGGCGGCGTGGTGGGCCTTGCGCAGGGCCTCGGCGGCCTCGCGGATCTCACGCTCGCCGGGCAAGAACACCAGCACATCGCCGGGGCCGCTGCGCTGGGCTTCGTCGACGGCGTCGACCAGGGCGTCGTAGAGGTCGCGGTCGGGCCCGCGGCTGTCGGGGCGCGGCGTGGGCTCGCCGGGGCGGGCCGGCTTGGGCTCGTCGCGCTCGACGGGGCGGTAGCGCATCTCGATGGGGAACAGCCGGCCGGAGACTTCGATCACCGGCGCGGGCTTGTCGGCGCTGCCGAAGTGGCGCGCGAAGCGCTCGGCGTCGAGGGTGGCCGAGGTGACGATCAGCTTGAGATCGGGCCGCTTGGCGAGCAGCTGGCGCAGGTAGCCGAGCAGGAAGTCGATGTTGAGACTGCGCTCGTGGGCCTCGTCGATGATCAGGGTGTCGTAGGCCGACAGCAGCGGGTCGCCCTGGGTTTCGGCGAGCAGGATGCCGTCGGTCATCAGCTTGATGTAGCTCTGCGGGCCGATGCGGTCGGTGAAGCGGATCTTGTAGCCGACGGTGGCGCCGAGCTCGCTCTTCAGCTCGTGGGCGATGCGGCTGGCGGTGGCGCGGGCGGCGATCCGGCGGGGCTGGGTGTGGCCGATCAGGCCGGCCACGCCGCGGCCAAGCTCGAGGCAGATCTTGGGCAGCTGGGTGGTCTTGCCCGAGCCGGTCTCACCGCAGACGATCACCACCTGGTGGTCGCGGATCGCCGCGGCGATCTCGCCCTTGCGCTGGTTAACGGGCAGCTCGGGCGGGAAGTCGGGCTTGGGCAGGGCTTCGCGGCGGGCGATCAGCTTCGCGGCCGAGTCGGCAATCGCCAGACGCAGGGTTTCCGGCAGCTCGTCGAGGCTGCGCGGCCGCTTCGGCAGCCGGCGCAGGTCACGGCGCAGGCGCGGGCGGTCGGCCGACAGGCAGTGTTCGAGCAGCGAATAGGGGTCTTGCGGGTCTCGCGGGGTTTGACGGTGTTGCGGGGAAGCCATTCGGAGATGCCGTAGTGATTCAGTTGCGAAGGACGTGCACGGACCACATGCCGAGGGCCGTCATCGTGAGGGAGCCCAGCACGTGCAGGGCCGCGGCCCCGGCCGCCCAGGCGTAGCGGGCGGTGTCGATGAGTTGCACGACCTCGGCCGAGAAGGACGAGAAGGTCGTCAGCCCACCGAGAAAGCCCGTGACGATGAACAGCCGCAGCTCGGGCGGCAGCCCGGGGCGGAAGGCGAAGAAGGCCACCGCCACCCCGATCAGATAGCCGCCCACGAGGTTGGCCGCCAGGGTGCCGAGGGGCAGGTGCGCCAGCAGGGGGTTGAGACGCAGGCCCAGCCACCAGCGCAGCCAGGCGCCCAGGGCCGCGCCGACGCCAATGGCGACGAGGGCGAGTACAGGAAAGTGGTGGGCGTGATCCGACATGGCGCGGATTTTACCCCGCCCGCCGGCCCCTCGACCGCCGGATATGCCCCGGCTGGCTGCCGGGCATCGTCACGCGGACCAACTCCCCCTAAAGGAGTCGGCGCTCGCGCCGATACCCCGAACGTCAGGCAACGCTTGGATCAAGCCAGGCGGTTGCCGTATCTGGAGCCCTGATGGAACACCCTCGCAACCTGGCAGCAGCCCCGTCGACACTTTTGTACCAGCCCCGCTTCGACTGCCGGAGCGGCCTCCTGAGCGGCGTACACGCCAGCCTGGCGGGCCTGGACCGGGGCGACGGGACCTTTCTCGACAACCTCTCCGGGGCCGGCCTGATGGCCCTGCGGGAGGCCTGCGTCCGGGTTGCCGGCTGGTCCGAGAGCCACGGGCGGCCGCTGGCCCTGACCCTCGGCGCGCACATCGAGGTGCTGTGCCTGCCCGAGTTTGCGACGCAGCTGCATGCCCTACTCGTCGAAACCCGCCTGCCGCCCCAGAGCCTCGAGCTCGAAATCGTCACCCTCTACGGCGACATCTCGGAAGCCGGCGAGCGGGCCCTGCAGCAGCTCAAGAACTGCGGCGTCCGCTTCACCCTGAGCGCCGCCAGCCCGGCCTGTGCCCACCTGGCCTGGACCCGGCGCCTGCTGCCGCTGGACGGCATCGAGGTGCCCAGCCGGCTGGTCGATGACGTGGCCGCCGACCCGGAGGGCGTGGCGATCATCCGCGCCCTGGTCACCCGCGCCCACAAGCTCGGGCTGAGTGTCTGCGCCAAGGACGTCGGCGCTTCCCGCACCGCGTCGGTGATGGTGGCCACCGGCTGCGACCTGCTCCAGGGCGCGCTGTTCGGGCTCCCCCTGCCCGCGGCGGAGTTCGAGGCCCTGCTGGCGGCCGACACGCGCCTCGACAATGCACATCTGCGCGGCCCGCGCCCCGAGCGCACCCTGCTGCTGGTGGACGACGAGGAGAACATCCTGTCCTCCCTGCGGCGCCTGCTGCGGCGTGACGGCTACACCATCCTCACCGCCACAGGTGGCCTGGCCGCCCTCGAGCTGCTGGCCACCCATCCGGTGGATGTGATCATCTCCGACCAGCGCATGCCCGGCATGACCGGCGTCGAGTTCCTGCGCAAGGCCAAGGACATGCACCCCGACTCGGTGCGCCTGATGCTGTCGGGCTACAGCGACCTGCAGTCGGTCACCGACGCGATCAACGAGGGGGCGATCTACAAGTTCCTGTCCAAGCCCTGGGACGACGCGATGCTGCGGGCCAACATCGAGGAAGCCTTCCGGCGCAAGCTGCTGGCCGACGACAACCGGCGCCTGTCCAGCGAGCTGAAGGACGCCAACGAGGCGCTGGCCCGCATCAACACGCAGCTCCAGGAGGTGCTGGCCGACCAGCAGCGCCGACTGAGCATGGAAGAGGCCGCCCTCGGCATCACCCAGGAAGCCCTCGCCGTCGCCCCCCAGCCGCTGATCGGCATCGACCCCACCGGCATGATCGCGCTGGCCAACGACGCCGCCGGCCGGCTGTTTCCCGAGCAGGGCCCGCTGATCGGCCAGGGCGGCGACGAAGCCCTGCCGGCGGCGCTGGCGCCGCTCCTCGACGGTAGCGCCCGCGAGACCGACCTCGTATGCGCAGGCCGCCAGTATCATGTGGAAGCCCACCCCCTCGGCGGCCAACATGGCGAGCGGGGTCTCCTGCTCAGCTTTACCTGCGAAGGCTGCCAAACATGACACCCCACAGCCTGGTCCCGATCACCGACATCAAGCCCGGCGCCGAGCTGGCCGAAGCCCTGCGCGATGCCGGCGGCGCACTGCTGCGCCCCGCCGGCTACGTGCTCGCCGAAGCCGACCTGGAAAACCTGCAGCGCCGGGGCATCGAGGCCATCGCCATCGTCACGCCTCGCGACCCCGCCGAAGACAGCCGCCTTCGCGAGGCAGCCCGGGCGCGCGTCCTGCACATCTTCCGCCACAGCGCCGAGGCCCCCGAGGCCCAGGCCCTGCTGCACGCCGTGCTGGCCTTCCGGCAGGAACACTTCCGATGACCCACCCCAGCCTCGCCGAAATGATCGCCCGCCTCCACAAGCTGCCGGCCATGCCCGCCGTCGCGATGGAGCTCCTCAGCAGCCTCTCCGACGACAACACCGAGGTGGACGCCCTGGCCCGCCGTATCGCCCAGGATCAGGCCATCGCCGCGCGGGTGCTGCGGGTGGCCAATTCGCCGTTCTACGGGCTGCAAACGCAGGTTGGCTCGATCCGCGACGCCATCGTCGTGCTGGGCTTCTCGTCGGTGCGCTCGCTGGTGCTCACCGCGACGGTGGTCAGCGGGCTGCCCGCCGGGCGCTGCCCGGGTTTCAGCCAGGAGCATTTCTGGCGCCACGGGCTCGCCGTCGGCGTGGCCGCCCGGAACCTCGCCCGGGCGCTCGGGCACAAGGGCGACAACCTCTTCATCGCCGGCCTGCTCCACGACATCGGCCGGCTGGCGATGGTCGTGGTGGCCCCCGACGACTACGCCCGCGTGATCGCCACCGCCCACGAGCAGGACTGCCCCTGGCAGCAGGCCGAGATGAGCGCCTTCGGCTACGATCACGCCGATGTCGGCGCGGCCCTGGCCCAGCGCTGGAACTTCCCCGAAGACATCCGCCAGGCCCTCGCCTTCCACCACGCCCCGAGCGGCGGCACGCCCGGCGGCCCGGCGGGCCTCATCCATTACGCCGACGCCATCGCCAAGGCCCTCGACCTCGACGGTGCCGAAGACACCCAGCTGCCCCATCTCGATCCGGCAACCATCGACGCCCTCGACCTCGACCAGCACACCCTGGCCCGGGTGCTGGCAGAGACCCAGGAAGGCTTCGATCACTGCAGCCTGCTGCTTGGATAGCCCCATGGACAACCAGGCCTACCCGCTCCCGTCCAGCCTGTTTCCCCTGGCCAATGCCCTGTCCAACGGCATCGCGCTGCACCGGGACGGCCAGGTGCTGTTTGCCAACAAGGCCTTCTCGCAACTCACCGGCTACGCCCCGGACGATCTCGCCAAGCTGGATTTTTGGGCGCTGTTCCCTCCCGAAGTCCAGGCCGAGGCGCGCCAGCGGGAGCGCCTCGGCCCGGACGACGAGCCCGTGCCGGCCAGATACGAGGCCCTTGTCCAGACCCGCCAGGGAGAGGCGCGCTGGGTCGAGCTGAGCCTCTCGCAGCAGGCCGTCCAGGGCATCGCCACGACGCTCTGCATCCTCGTCGACATCACCGACCGCAAGCGCGCCGAAGAGGCACTCCGCCGGGTGCACACCGACCTCGAAGCCCAGGTCGAGAACCGCACCGCCGAACTGCAGCAGGCCAAGGCCAGCCTCGAGGACGACATCGCCCGCCGCGAGGGCGCCGAGCTGGAGCTCCTCAAGCGCTACGCCGAGCTCACCGAGCTCAATTGCCTGCTCCACGAAACCCAGCAGCAGCTGGTGCAATCCGAAAAGCTCGCCTCCATCGGCCAGCTCGCCGCCGGCGTGGCCCACGAGATCAACAACCCCATCGGCTACGTCAGCTCGAACATCCGCAGCCTGCAGGACTACATCACCCGCCTGTTCCAGGTGCTCGACGTCTACCAGGCCACCGAGGCAGCCCTGCCCGACGCGGCCCGGGCGCGCATCGACAAGATCAAACACGAGGCCGATTTCGACTACCTCCGCGACGACATCCACGAGCTCATCCGCGAATCGGCCGAGGGCACCGAGCGGGTTCGCAAGATCGTCCAGGACCTGCGCGACTTCTCCCGTAGCGACACCGCGCAGCAGTGGCAGGCCGCCGACCTGCACATGGGCCTCGACAGCACCCTCAACATCGCCAGCAACGAGATCAAGTACCGGGCCGACGTGGTGCGCGAGTACGGCGCTATCCCGCTGGTCGAGTGCCTGCCGTCCCAGCTCAACCAGGTGTTCATGAACCTCTTCGTGAACGCCGCCCAGTCGATCCCAGACGGGCGTCGCGGCACCCTCAGCGTGCGCACCGGCCACGCTGGCGAGCAGGTCTGGATCGAGGTGGAGGACGACGGCTGCGGCATTCCATCCGAAACCCTCGACCGCATCTTCGACCCCTTCTTCACCACCAAGCCGGTGGGCAAGGGCACCGGCCTCGGCCTCTCCCTGTCCTACGGCATCATCCAGAAACACCACGGCAAGATCACCGCCAGCAGCACCCCCGGCAGCGGAACCCTGTTCCGCATCACGCTACCCGTGCATCAACCTGCCGAGCCCGGAACCCCCGAATGACAGCCTCCACCACGCCCCCATCGCCCCCGTCCGCCGAAGCGTCCGGCTTCACCATCCTCTGCGTGGACGACGAACCCAACATCCTGTCGGCCCTGCGCCGCCTGTTCCGCCCCCAGGGCTACACCGTGCGGGTGGCGGGCGGCGGCGCCGAGGGCCTCACGGTCATCGACGCCGAGCGCATCGATCTGATCATCTCGGACATGCGCATGCCGGGCATGGACGGCGCCGCCTTCCTGGCCGAAGCCTGCAAGCGCCAGCCCGACGCCGTGCGCCTGCTGCTCACCGGCTACGCCGACATGGAGTCCACCATCGCGGCGATCAACGCGGGGCACATCGCCCGCTACATCTCGAAGCCCTGGAACGACCAGGACGTGCTGCTCACCGTCCGCGAGGCGCTCGAGCGGCGCGCCCTGCAGCGCGAAAAAACCCGCCTCGAGGCGCTCACCAAGGCCCAGAACGAAGAGCTGCGCAGCCTCAACGCCAGCCTCGAGCAGAAGGTCGAGGCCCGCACCGCCGAGCTGCGCGGCGCCCACGAGAAGCTCAAGCAGAACTTCCTCACCTCGATCCGGGTGTTCTCCAACCTCATCGAGCTGCGTGAGGGCGCGGTGTGCGGCCATTCGCGGCGGGTCGCCGACCTGGCCCGCAAGATCGCCGTCCGGCTGGGCCTGAAGCCGACCGAGGTGCAGGACGTGATGCTCGCCGGCCTGCTCCACGACGTGGGCAAGATCGGTCTGCCCGACGAGCTCCTGTCAAAGCCGGTCTCGCACATGAGCGGCGACGAGCTGGGGCAGTGGCGCAAGCACCCCACCTCTGGCCAGAACGCCCTGATGGGCCTGGAAAACCTGCGCCAGGCCGCCGCCTACATCCGCGCCCACCACGAGCGCTGGGACGGCCAGGGCTTCCCCGACCGCCTCTCGGGGCTGACGATCCCGTATGGCGCGCGGATCATCGCGGTCGCCAACGATTTCGACGGCCTGCAGATCGGCGTCCTGTCACCGCGCCGCCTGAAGCCGGAAGAGGCCGTCACCTTCATCCAGCAGAACCGCGGCAAACGCTATTGCCCGCAGGTGGTGGACGCGTTTCTGGAGATCATGGGCACCAGCGATCCGGTGGCCCTGGCCGGCCACGAGATCGGCACCAACGCCCTTCGGCCAGGCATGGTCCTCGCTCGCGACCTGGTGGGGAAGGACGGCGTGATGCTGCTGGCGGCCGACTTCGTGCTCGACGAGAACCTCATCCGCCAGCTGCGCGAACTCGAAGCCAGCGAAGGCTCCCGCCTCACCGTCGCCATCCGGCCGCCCCAGGGCGCCTGAGCCGCCCGGGCGGCAGGGCCGGCGTGCGGCCTCAGTCTGGGCGCAGCGCCGCCCGCTGGGGCAGCACGGCGGCGCCGCCGGCGAGCAGCTGCAGCAGCGCCTGGCGCGACATCGGGCGGGCGAACAGGTAGCCCTGGATAAGGTGGCAGCCCCGCTCCCGCAGGACTTCCAGCTGGGCCGGTGTCTCCACGCCCTCGGCCACCACGTCCATCCCCAGGCTGCGGGCGAGGCCGATCACCGCCTCGACAATCGCCAGGCCCTGGCTGTCGTGGAGCTCGCCGATGAAGCTGCGGTCGATCTTGAGGGTGTTCACGGCCAGCCGGCGCAGGTAGGCCAGCGACGAATAGCCGGTGCCGAAATCATCCACCGCCACCCGGATGTCCATCTCGCGGAGCTGGGCCAGGGTCGTGGTGGCGTAGTCGAGATCGCGCATCAGCACCGTCTCGGTGAGCTCGAACTCGATGCGCGACGGCGGCACCTGCGCCGCACCCAGCACCGCCCGGATCGTGGGGATCAGCTGGGGGTCCATGAAGTTGACCCCCGACAGATTGACGCTGACCCGGAAGTCCGGCGGCAGCGCGTCGCCCATGTGCACGATGTCGGAGCACACCTGCTCGATCACCGCCCGCGTCAGGGGCACGATCATGCCGGTCTCTTCGGCCAGGGAGATGAACTCCGGCGGCGGCACCGTGCCCCGCGCCAGGTGAGCCCAGCGCACCAGCGCCTCGACCTTGGCGATGCGGGGGCCGTTGAGGTCGACGATGGGCTGGTAGACCACCTGCAGCTCCTCCTCGCCGATGGCCCGGCGCAGGTCGCCCTCGAGGGTGAAGCGCAGGAAGGCCGCCACCTTCATCTCTTCGGAAAACAGCGCCACCTGCTCGCCGGTGGACCGCTTGGCGCGGTTGAGGGCGGTTTCGGCGGCTTTGAGCAGCGCGTCGGCCTCGGTCGCGTGCTCGGGCATCATCGCCACCCCGACCCGCGCCGCCAGGGTGATCTCCTGCCCCGGCACACGGATCGGCGCCCGCACCACGTCGAGCAGGCGATAGGCCACTTCGATCACCTCATCCACCGGCCCCACGTCGCTGACCAGCACGCCGAACTCGTCGGCGGCGAGGCGCGCCACCTTGAGGCGAGGCAGGCCGCCGCCGCCGGCGGGCTCGGCGGGCGTGCGGTCGCCCATGCTTTCGCGCAGGCGGTGCCCGATCACCTGCAGCACCTGGTCGCCCCGCTCCGGGCCCAGGCTGTCGTTGATGCGGGCGAAGCGGTCGATGTCCAGCACCATCACCGCGCAGCGGCTGTCGTTGCGCAGGCAGCGGGCCACCGCGGAGAGCAGGCTCTCGCGGAAGAACTCCCGGTTCGGGAGCCCGGTGAGGGGATCGAAATAGGCCAGCTGGCGGATCCGCCGCTGGGTATCGACCTGCTCGGTGATGTCCTGAACGCTACCCTCGAGCAGCAGGTCGACGCCGCCCTCGGCCGGCTCGGCCGTCTCGAGCACCGTACGCACGCTGCCGTCGGGCCACACCACGCGGTAGGTGAGCTGATAGCCGAGGCCCTTCGCCGCGCCCTTCAGCGCCGCCTGGACCATCGGCCGGTCGGGCTTATAGACGTGATCGAGCACGGCCTCCATGCGCTCGCCGAAGCTCTCGGGCTGCTGCCCGAACAGGCGATAGTACTGGGCCGAGCGCTGCACCCGGTCTTCGGTCACGAACCATTCCCAGCTCCCCAGCCGGGCGATGCGCTGGGCGCTGGACAGGCTTTCCTTGTTGCGGACGAGCTCCTGCATGACCTGGGCCGAGCGCAGCACGTAGCGGATGCGAAAGCGCAGCAGGGTCCAGTTGATGGGCTTGGAGATGAAGTCGGTGGCCCCGACCTGGAAGGCCCGCTCGACCGACTCGCCGTCGTCGAGCCCGGTGAGCATGATGATGGGCACCAGTTGGCCCTCGGGGCGAGCGCGCAGGTGCTGGCACACGTCGAAGCCGCCGAGGCGCGGCATCATCACATCGAGCAGCACGAGGTCGGGCCGCTCGGAGTCGAACAGGGCGAGCGCCCGCAAGCCGTCCTCGGCCTCTACGCTGGTGTAGCCGCTCTCGCGCAGCGCCTCCGACGCCATCAGGCGCGTGAGCGGATCGTCATCGACGATCAGGACATGTATCTTGCGGGTTCCGGTCATGATCCAATCGAGGCTTCGATGCTGCGGAGCTCATCTGCGCCCAGCAGCCCTTCGTCGAGCAAAGCCTGGCGGGCATCCCTCCAGGCCGCGGCGATTATGCCCCCATCGGCGGGGTCGAGGGGCGACCCCGCCTTGAGGCTGCTGTCGAGCCGGCGCGCCTCGGTGCCCAGGTGCAAGGCCCCGATGGCCAGCGCCGAAGACTTCATGCGGTGGGCCAGCCGCCCGACCTGTTCCCGGTCGCCGTGCTCAAGGGCCGCTTGCAGGAGGCCGACACTGCGGCTCGTCTCGACCACGAAAATGCCCAGCAGACGCTTGAGGACGGGCGCATCCCGCCGCTGGGAAACCCCGGGCAGGCTCATCAGCACCGCCAGGTCGAGCACGACTTCGGGCTGTCCGCAGGCAGCAAGCTGCGGCGCGAGGGGCGAGCTGGCGGTGTCGAGCATCTTTTTGTTGTTCTCCATGATGACCTCGACGGAATTGTCCAGCATATCAACAAAAACGCCGCCATGCTCGCAGAGGGCGGAAAGAAGACGTACAAAAGGAGTTGCAGCAAAAACAACCCAGGGGCCCGGAATGAACCCGGCGCCCAAGAAAACGCAGGGCCACACCTGGTTCGGGCGAGGCGCGGCCCCGGGAGCGCTCAGGGTGCGCGGGCTCCGTGCACGCTCCGCGCCAGACGCAGGAGCTGGGCGCTGGCGCGCAGGCCGTCGCGCTGCAGGGAGGCCTGATTGATGTCGAAGCGGACGCGGCCGTCCTCGGTGACCAGGCCGATGCTGCCGCCGGCCTCGGCGAAACCGTCGAGGTCGCTGACCAGCAGCAGGCCCCGGCTGGCCAGCGAGCGCAGCATGGAGCCGAGCCGGCGCTCTTCGGAATCGGCGATGAACACGACATGGCACTCGCCGGCCAGATCGATGCCTTCGAGCTGGCGGATGCGCACCTCGCGGCCATTGATCTGACGCCCGTCGAGGGCCGACAGCGCACCGCCGAAGGGATCGCGGCCGAGCACGCAGACCCGCAAGGCCTGCGCAGCCGCCAGCCGCGCTGCCGGCCACTCGACGTAACGGGCAAAGTTGAGCAGGTAGGCCGCCTTGATCTGGTACTCCCCCGGCGGCGGCGCAGCACGCAGCGCCCCGCTGGCCAGGCTGAGCAGCACCACGAGAAGGGCCACAGGCACCATTTTCATGGACATGCCCTGGCGAAATGCCGATGCATCGTCATTGCCCGCCGGTTCAGAAGCGCCATAACCCCTGGATGTAGCCGCGCCGGGGCTGATAGCTCAGCTGGCTGGCGAAGAAATCCGATGCGTATTCGAGGTGCCGGTTGTCGAAGAGATTCTGCCCGATGACCGCCAGCTCGAAGCTCCGGCCGGGATGCCAGCCATAGCGGGCATCGACGCTGGTGTAGGCCGGCACATCGCCGGCGCTCACCTCTCCGACCCGGCGCAGCATCAGATCGAACTCGTGCCCGCCACCCGGCGACCACAGGGCATGGAGGCTCGCCCAGTGTTTGGGCGCGGCCCCCTCCCTGGCCACACCGGCGGCATCGGCGGCGGGGTCGAGATAGTGCCGGGCCCGCGTGTCGAGCACCGTGTAGCTGCCCTGCAGGCGCAGGGTGGCCGTCACGTTGATATCCGCCGCCAGCTCCAGGCCGGTGGTACAGGCGTTCGCAAAATAGCTCCGGTACAAGGGCTGGACGAACGGAGGAGAGCTCATGTCCAGTTGGCCCATCGTCGTGGCGCCAAGCCGACGATAGTCGTGGTGGAACAGCACCGCTTCGAGACTACCGCTCGACAGGGTGCGGCGGTAGCCAAGCTCCAGCGCATCCACGCGCTCGGCCCGGGGCCTCAGATTGGGTGCCGGCAAGGAGCGCAAGACGACAACCCCTCCCGGAGCCAAGGGCTGCGGCTGGGCCCCGAGCACCACATTGGCGTTGAGCTCTCCGAGGGACGGCGTGCGCGCAGCCCGCGACCAGTTGAGCCACAGGCTGTCATCCGTTGTCGGCGTCCACATCAGGCGCGCGGTCGGCTGGGTCTCGAAGTCGGACAGCGTCGAATGCTCGAAGCGTGAACCGAGGGTGAGGGTCCAGGTTTGCGGCACCAGGCTGATCTCATCCTGCACGAAAGCACTGGCGATCCGGTATTCGACGAGCTGGTCTTTGAAGGTGAAGGCCGGCGAACTCGAGGTGAAATCGACATGCCCGTAGCGGGCGCCCAGCCCCCACATCAGCTCGTGGCGCCCCATCGGCGCCAGAGTGTGCTGGAAGTCCACATCGGCAATGTCGATCTTGCCGTTGCCCTGGGCGTTGAGCCTGGCATCGGTATGGTCAACGTAGGCCTGCAGGGTCGCGTCACCGCCCGCCATGCCCCAGCTGCGCCGCGCCAGCAGGTTGCTGCCTTCGAACACGAAGGAGACCGGAAAGCCTCCGCTGGGGTCGAGGGCGGTGGAGATCGGCAGAAGCTCCTTGCTGGAGTGGCGATAGCTGTTGCCCTGCACCATCCAGCCCCCCTCGCCGTCGATGCGGAAGCCGGCGAGCCAACCGCCGGCCGTGTCACTGGCCCTGTCACCATCCATCGTATCGGAGCGCCCGAGATCCCGCCCCTTGGCAAACACGCGCATGGTGCCGATGCCCTCGAGCTCCACCCCCTGCCGGACCGCCGTCGTCACCCCGCCCTGGCTGTCCGCGCCCACCGACACCTGGCCACCCCGCGTTGCCGTGGCCTTGCGGGTGACGATGTTGATGACGCCATTCACCGCGTTCGCCCCCCACAGGGACGCCCCGGGGCCACGCACCACCTCGATGCGCTCCACGTCTTCGATCAGGATGTCCTGGGCCTCCCAGAACACGCCCGAGAACAGCGGGTTGTAGATGCTGCGCCCGTCCACCTGGACCAGCAGCTTGTTGGCAAAGCGCCCCTGGGCCCCCCGCACCCCCACCGCCCAGCGCGCCGAGCCGATCTGCGCCACATTGACGCCCGGCACTTCACGCAGGGCCTCCGGAATGCTGCGGGCGCCGCTGCGCCGGATGTCCTCGGCCGACAGCACCGTCACCGCGGCCGGCATGTCCGACAGCTTCTGGGCCTTGCGGGACACCGCAGCGACCTCCAGCTTGCCCAGCTCTTCCAGGGGTAAATCGATGAACGAAGTCTCGACGGCTCCGGCGGCGCCGGCCCCCAGCAGGGTGGCCAGCAGCACTCCAGTTCGATGACGACTCATGAATCCGCTTCCATTATGTCTGAGCTTTCGTTATCGGCTCCGACAAGGCCGATCTGAAGTGTCCGGAGAGGCTGGCGCAACCGCCGCCGGCCCAAGAACCCACGGAATGCCGCCGGCAAGCCTGCAGCGGGCGCGCCATCGGCTACAATCACGGCCTCATTTTGAATCCGCCGGCAATCCGCCCCAGCCCGCCAAGGTAAGACCCAGATGACCGCACCGACCTCCCCGGCCGACGCCGCACCCAGCAACTTCATCCGCAACCTCATCGACGAAGATCGCCGCCTCGGCAAGTGGGGTGGCCGCGTCGAGACCCGCTTCCCGCCCGAGCCCAACGGCTACCTGCACTACGGCCACGCCAAGAGCATCTGCCTCAACTTCGGTCTGGCCCAGATCTACGGCGGCGCCTGCCACCTGCGCTTCGACGACACCAACCCCACCAAGGAAGAGCAGGAATACGTCGACGGCATCATCGAGGCCGTCCAGTGGCTGGGCTTCGACTGGCAGGAGCACCTCTACTTCGCGTCAGACTACTTCGACAAGATGTACGCCATGGCCGAGCACCTCATCATGGTCGGCAAGGCCTACGTCGACTCGCTCAACGCCGAAGAGATGCGCGCCTACCGCGGCACCCTGTCGGCCCCGGGCAAGGACAGCCCCTACCGCAACCGCAGCGTCACCGAGAACCTCGAGCTGTTCCAGCGCATGAAGGCCGGCGAGTTCCCCGACGGCACCCACATCCTGCGCGCGAAGATCGACATGGCCTCGCCCAACATCAACCTGCGCGACCCGGCCATCTACCGCATCCGTCACGCCACCCATCACCGCAGCGGTGACAAGTGGTGCGTGTACCCGATGTACACCTTCGCCCATCCCATCGAGGACGCGCTCGAAGACATCACCCACTCCATCTGCACCCTCGAGTTCGAAGACCAGCGCCCCTTCTACGACTGGCTGCTCGACAACCTCGCCGAGGGCGGCTTCTTCAGCCGGCCGGTGCCGCGCCAGATCGAGTTCGCACGGCTCAACCTCACCTACGTGGTGCTCTCCAAGCGCAAGCTGATCCAGCTCGTCGACGACAAGCACGTCGCCGGCTGGGACGACCCGCGCCTGCCCACCCTGGTGGGTGCCCGCCGCCGCGGCTTCACCGCCGAAGGCTTCAAGCGCTTCGCCGAGCGCATCGGCGTCTCCAAGGCCGACTCGTGGATCGACATGAGCGTGCTCGAAGACTGCATGCGCGAAGACCTCAACGAGGCCGCCGAGCGCCGCGTCGCCGTGCTCGACCCGCTCAAGCTCATCATCACCAACTACCCCGCCAACGAGACCGAGCGCTGCCACGCCCCCAACCACCCGCTCCACCCCGAGCTCGGCAAGCGCGAAATGCCCTTCGGCCGTGAGCTCTGGATCGAGCGCGAAGACTTCATGGAAACCCCGGTCAAGGGCTACCACCGCCTCTACCCGGGCAACATGGCCCGCCTGCGCTACGGCTACGTCGTCAAGTGCACCGGCTGCGAAAAAGACGCCGACGGCAACATCACCGCCGTGCTGTGCGAATACCTGCCCGATTCAAAATCCGGCACCCCCGGCGCCGACAACTACAAGGTCAAGGGCAACCTGCACTGGGTCTCCGTCGAGTTCGCCTACACCGCCGAGGTCCGCCTCTACGACCGCCTGTTCGCCCACGCCTACCCCGGCGCCCGCCGCGAAGGCGACCCGGAAGGCTTCGAGCGCGACTTCACGAGCGACATCAACCCGAACAGCCTGCAGGTCATCACCGCCCAACTCGAACCCGCCCTGCGCGCCGCCCGGCCGGAGGCCCGCTTCCAGTTCGAGCGCCACGGCTACTTCGTCGCCGACCGGGTCGACTCCCGCGATGGCGCGCCGGTGTTCAACCGCACCGTCACGCTCCGCGACACCTGGAAAAAATAAAGCCAGGCAAGGGCGCACCCGCCGTTCATCGCCCTCGCCCGGGCCTGTCTAAAATGGCAGGCCCGAGCGAGGCGCGCACGTCCCATCTGAAGGCTGCAACACGGCCGCCAGCGCGGAAGCTCCCACCGCACACAACAGCCGGCCCGAGCGCAGGCCTCTGTGAACTTACGTCAGTTTCAGCCCGGCAAAAGGCACGGTCACCACCTGCGCATCCCCGACGACATAAAATCCGGTGCACCAATGACTTTCTCCGGCTTCATTCAATGAACTCCGCACCAAGCAAGACGCCACGCCCGGCCACCACCAAGGCCCTGTCCGCCAGCCAGACCCTCCTCTGGTTCTCGGCAGGCGTTGCCGGGATGTTCCTGATCGTCTCCGCCCTCTTCGCCATCAAGCTCGGCCTGCAGGGATCGCTGCCCTTCACCACGGCCTCACAGGCGGCCTCCGCCCCGGAGCAGGCCGCCCCCCGCCCCACCGCGGTCACCCCGCCGGTACAAGCCACCGTTTCCGGCCCGGGAGCCGGCGCCACCAGCAGCGACTTCGAATCCGGCTCCGAGGGCATCCTGCCCCCTGAAGCCGCCCATCTCGCCAAGGTCAACATTGCCACCGCCGGCCCGGCGCCCGCACCAGCGACAGCTGCGGCGCCCGCCCCCACCGCGCCGGAAGCCGACCCGGCCATCGGCAAGCGGGTCAATGACTGGGCCGCGGCGTGGCAGAACAAGGCCATCGACGACTACCTCGGGCACTACGCCCCCGACTTCAAGCCAGCCGGCAAGCTGACCCACGGCGACTGGCTCGCCCAGCGCCGGCAGCGCCTGTCACGCCCGGGGGCGATCAGCGTCGAGATCATCGACCTGCAGATCGAGCAGAGCGGCGACACCGCCAGCGCCCGCTTCCAGCAGATCTACCGCGCCGAGGCCCAGACCCTCACCGACAAGAAAACCCTCGAGCTCGTCCGCCGCGATGGGCAATGGCTGATCCTACGGGAATACACCAACGGCTAAGGCGCCGGCAGGCCATGCTTTGTTTGACTCGACAGGCGGCCGCATATATACTTGCGCGTTTCCTGAAAACCCTTCAATCGGAGTACATCCATGTACGCGGTCATAAAAACCGGCGGCAAGCAGTATCGCGTCGTCGTCGGCGAAAAACTCAAAGTAGAACAGATACCGGCTGACGTGGACTCGCAAATCATCATCGACCAGGTCTTCATGGTCGGCGAAGGCGAGTCGGTCAAGATCGGCACCCCCGTTGTGGCTGGCGCCACCGTCACGGCCACCGTGGTTTCCCACGGCCGTCACGACAAGGTCAAGATCTTCAAGATGCGTCGCCGCAAGCACTACCAGAAGCATCAGGGTCACCGTCAGAACTACACCGAGCTTCGCATCGAAGCGATCTCGGCCTAAGGAGAAACCGACATGGCACACAAAAAGGCTGGCGGCAGTTCCCGTAACGGTCGCGACTCAGAAAGTAAACGCCTTGGCGTCAAGCGCTACGGCGGCCAGTTCGTCCTCGCCGGCAACATCATCGTTCGCCAGCGCGGCACCGAATACCACCCGGGCGAAAACGTCGGCATCGGCAAGGATCACACCCTGTTCGCGCTGACCGAAGGCACCGTGCAGTTCACCGTCAAGGGCGCCCAGAAGCGTCGCACCGTGAACATCGTGCCCGCCGCTGAATAAGTTCAGCTCGCACGTATTCAAAGCCCTATCTCGCGATAGGGCTTTTTTTCATTCAGGGCCTGAACAACGCCCCAACCGGAAACACCCATGAAATTTTTCGACGAAGCCCGTATTGAAGTCATCGCCGGCGACGGCGGTAACGGCGCCGCCACCTTCCGCCGCGAAAAATACATCCCGATGGGCGGCCCGGACGGCGGCGACGGCGGCAAGGGCGGCGACGTTTACGCCGTCGCCGACCGCAACCTCAACACCCTGATCGACTTCCGCTTCAAGCGCACCTTCCTCGCCGAACGCGGCGAGAACGGCCGCGGCGCCGACTGCTACGGCAAGGGTGGCGACGACATCGAGCTGCACATGCCGGTGGGCACCGTCATCACCGAACAGGAAACCGGCGAGCTCATCGCCGACCTCGACCAGGACGGCAAGCGCGTGATCATCGCCCGCGGCGGCCGTGGCGGCCTCGGCAACCTGCACTTCAAGACCAGCACCAACCGCGCCCCGCGCAAGAAGACCATGGGCCAGGAAGGCGAGCGCAAGAGCCTCAACCTCGAGCTCAAGGTGCTGGCTGACGTCGGCCTGCTCGGCATGCCCAACGCCGGCAAATCCACCTTCATCCGCGCGGTGTCGTCGGCCAAGCCCAAGGTTGCCGACTACCCCTTCACCACGCTGGCCCCCAACCTCGGCGTGGTGCGCACGTCCGAAAACCGCAGCTTCGTGATCGCCGACATCCCCGGCCTCATCGAAGGCGCGGCCGACGGTGCCGGCCTCGGCCACCAGTTCCTGCGCCACCTGCAGCGCACCCACATTCTGCTGCACATCGTCGACCTGGCCCCCTTCGACCCCGAAGCCGACCCCGTCCACGACGCTCACGCCATCGTCGAAGAGCTTCACAAATACGACGAAGAGCTGGCCAACAAGCGCCGCTGGCTGGTCCTCAACAAGCTCGACCTGATCCCCGAAGACGAGCGCGAGGCCCGCGTGGCCACCTTCCTCGAGGGCTACGGCCCCGTCGAGCGCCACTTCGAAGTGTCGGCGATCAGCCGCGCCGGCTGCCAGGAGGTCGTCTTCGCGATCCAGGACATCCTCGACGAAGAAAAAGCCGCAGCCCAGGCCGCCGCCGATGCGGCCGCGGCAGCCGCCGCCGAGCGCGGCGAGACCACCCCGGAGGCAGTGGACGACGATTACGACACCCGCCACGAAGACTACGACGACGAAGACGACGAACAGGAAGACCGCGATGAGAACCCGAATCAGTAAGGCCCGCCGCCTCGTCGTCAAGGTCGGCAGCGCCCTCGTCACCAACAACGGCGAAGGCCTCGCCGTCGAAGCCCTCGCCGACTGGGCCCGCCAGATCGCCGCCCTCATCGCCGACGGCCGCCAGGTAGTGCTGGTCTCCTCGGGCGCCATCGCCGCTGGCATGCAGCGCCTCGGCTGGACGGCCCGACCCCAGGAGATGCACCAGCTGCAGGCGGCGGCGGCCGTCGGCCAGATGGGCCTCGCCCAGGCCTACGAGAGCGTCTTCGCCCAGAACGGCCTGCACACCGCCCAGATCCTGCTCACCCACGCCGACCTGGCCGACCGCACCCGCTACCTCAACGCCCGCTCCACGCTGATCACCCTGCTCGAGCTGGGCGTGGTGCCGATCATCAACGAGAACGACACGGTGGTCACCGATGAGATCAAGTTCGGCGACAACGACACCCTCGGCGCCCTGGTCGCCAACCTGATCGACGCCGAGGCGCTGATCATCCTCACCGACCAGCAGGGCCTGTACACCGCCGACCCGCGCAAGGACCCGTCCGCCACGCTGATCGGTGAGGAGCGCGCCGAGAACACCGCCCTCGAGGCCATGGCCGGCGGCGCCGGCAGCGGCATCAGCAAGGGCGGCATGATCACCAAGGTACGCGCCGCCCAGCGCGCCGCCCGCAGCGGCGCCCACACCTGCATCGCCAGCGGCCGCGAGGCTGACGCGCTGCTGCGGGTCACCGATGGCAAGCAGGTCGGCACCCTGCTCTACGCCTCCAGCACGCCACTCGCCGCCCGCAAGCAATGGCTGGCGGATCACCTGCAGCTGGCCGGCAGCCTGATCCTCGACGACGGCGCCGTAGAGGCCCTGAAGTCAGGCAAGAGCCTGCTGCCGATCGGCGTCACCGCCGTCGAGGGTGACTTCAACCGTGGCGCGGTGGTCGCCTGCCGCACGCCGGATGGCCGCGAGATCGCGCGCGGCCTCGTCAATTACGCCGCCAACGACGCCCGCCGCATTGCCCGCCACAGCTCGGCGGAGATCGAGAACACTCTGGGCTACGTGGAAGAAACCGAGCTCATTCACCGGGACAACCTGGTGCTGATCGGCTAGCACTCCGCACCAAAAGCAATGGCCACCCTCGGGTGGCCATTTTTTCGTCTGCACTTTTCCGCTAAAAAGTTAGCCACCGGAAAACGTCAACGAAAAACGGGCACCCGAAGGTGCCCGCCGTTTCTAGCTCAGACGGAGTCTGAATTAGAAGGAGTGACGCAGACCGATCTGGATGCCCTGCAGGGTGCCACCGATGGTGTTGCCGAGCGGAGCAGCAGCGGTGCCAGCCGGGGAGCCATAAACGTTGGCGTTGGTGCCGACAGCGTTGATGCCGAAGTCGTAGCTGGCGTTCTTGTCGTTGTTCAGGTGAGCGTACACAGCCTTGAGGATGGTGCGCTTGGACAGGCTGTGCTCGTAGCCGATCTCGAACAGCTTGGCGCCGGTGTCCTTGGCGCTGGAACCGTCAGCCTTCAGGTCGTTGGCCATGTAGAACTGACCAATCAGCTTGCCAGCCGGGGTCACGTTGAAGGTGCCGCCGAGGCCGAACACGTTCTGGGTAACGCGAGCGCCGTCCACGTCCAGACGGACACGGTCGAACAGGGCGCGAACGGAGGCCATGCCGAAGTTGTAGGTACCACCGATACGGAAGTCGCCGGCACGGGTGTCGAAGTTGTCACCAAAACGGACCTTGTTGTAGGTCACAGCAGCCATGGCCGGGCCGTTGGCGTACTTCAGGCCCACGTCATAGCCGGAGGTGTTCTGGGGGCCAAGGCCGTTGAAAGCCTTGTTTTCGTTAGCCACGTAAGCAACGGTGGCGTTCAGGCCAGCGTAGGTCGGGGAAACGTAGGCAATGGCGTTGTTCCAGCGGTCGTCAAACGGGGACACGCAGATGCTGGAAGCAGCGCAGGCCTTGGTGACGACATCGCCAGCGGTGGCGCCGGTCTGGCTGATGGTGGTGCCGGAGGTCAGGTAGCCACCCAGCTTGCCCAGCAGGGCGGAGTTAGCGCCGATGCTGGTGGCGCCGGAGTTGACGTCAACCGCACCACCCAGAGCACGGGTCGGGCCGGTCAGCTTACCCAGAACCACGGTACCGAAGCCGCCGGCAACGCCGACGAAGCTGTCACGGGTGGTGCCCAGGGTGCCAGCGTTGTCGAAGCCAACACCGCTCTCGAACTGGAACACGGCGGTCAGGCCGTTGCCCAGCGCTTCAGCGCCCTTGAAACCGATGTAGGAAGAGTTGGTGGAAACGCGGGTGGTGTTGCCCAGGTCGTTCACGGCGTCGCCGGAAACCTTGACGACGTCGAAGGTGGCGTCAGCGACACCGTAGACGGTGACGTTGGCTTGAGCGAAGGCGCCGGTGGAGGCCAGGCCAGCAACGGCCAGAGCGATCAGTTTCTTTTGCATATGATTCTCCTCTTGATTGAAGACTGGCACGCACCGCTTTCGCGGGGCCGACCAATTTCACCTCTCTAACGAGAAGTTGGACTGCATTGTCCTTGGGTGGCAAAGCCCGGGCAAGGACGGCGTTGTTTTTTGGGTGCGAGGGGCCGGTGGACTGTTGCAAGGGCGCAACACGCCCGCTCACTCTCGGCAGCTTCCGCCACGCCCGGCCCGGAAAGCACAAAAGCCAGCCCGAAGGCTGGCTTTTGACGGGGCGGAGCCCGGAGGACTTACTTCTGGGCGAGCACCCAGGCCACGAGGGTCTTGGCTTCGGCAGCGTTGACCTGCGGGTTGGGGGGCATCGGGATCTGGCCCCAGGCGCCAACGCCACCCTTCTGGACCTTCTCGATCAGTTTGGCTTCGGCGGTCTTGTCGCCCTTGTACTTGGCGGCCACGTCCTTGTAGGAGGGGCCGACCAGCTTCTTGTCGACGGCGTGGCAGGCCAGACAGTTCTTGGCCTTGGCCAGATCGGCGCCGGCGTCGGCGAAAGCGGCGGTGGAGCCCAGCAGGCCGGCGATGGCGGCAACAGCAAACAGCTTCTTCATTGTGATCCCTCTCGGTGTAAGTAGGCAGAATATTAGCGGAGTCTAAACTTCCCGCCGCAAATTTGCCAATCATGAAAGCCTGGCCGGAACGCCGGCCCGGGCCGCGGATGGTAGCAAAGTCTTAACGCCTCGCGGGCGCCAAGCGTTGACCTGCCGAAGCTGCGCGGGTTTCAGACGGCTGCGACGAAAGCGCGCATCAGAACGCGATGGCCACCGCAAACTGCAGACGCAGCCGGTGATCGCGCTGGCCGTAGGCGAGATCGACCGCAATCGGCCCGGCCGGGCTCTTCCAGCGCGGCCCGACGCCGTAGCCGAGGTTCATCTTGAAAAGCTGACGCTCGTCGTTGGCGTTGCCGGCATCGACGAAGGCTGCAACACCCCAGTTTCCCTCGTACCAATGGACGTACTCGGCACTCGTCACCGCCAGGTAGCGCCCGCCGACGGTGGCGCTGCCGTCCTTCACACCCAGGCTCTGGTAGGCATAGCCCCGCACGGTCTGGGCGCCGCCAGTGCGGAACAGGAAGTCCTGCGGCACGCCATCACGGGATTCGGCGAGGGTGATGCCGCCCTCGGCCCGCAGGATCAGCACATCCCGCCGCATCACCGGCCAAAAGAGCTGGTAGCGCCCATAGACACGCACGAAGTTGCGATCGGACAACACCGCCTGGGAGGCGCCCCCGAGCTGCAGATTCAGCACCTGCCCATCCCGTGGGTCGAGGATGTTGTCGACGAAGCGGCCAGTCCACGACCAGTTGGCGGTGAGCGCGTTGCGCCGCGTGCCGAGGCTGTCGTCGGGCGCCAGCATTTCGCGCTGATAGTTGATCGCAAAGCGGTTTTCGATGTTGCCCCGCGGGATCGTGCGGACCACACCAAAGGACTGGCGCCGTGTCTGCAGGCCCGCGATGTGGGTATGCTCGACCAGCGCACCGACGCTGTCGAGGTAGCCCGCCTGGGTTGGCGGCAGGAAGACGTCGGCGTAGGCCAGCTGACGGCGCTGTTCGATGCGCAGGCCGCTGACGAGGTTGTAGGCCTTGTCCAGAAAATGGGCGTCGCGGTAGCTGGTTTCGAAACGATAACCGGTGTTGCTGCTCACCCCGACCCCAAAGCCCACCCGACGCGGCTTGGCCTCGGTGACGAGAACCTGCACCGGGGCGGCCTCCGGGGTCGCGGTGGAGCGGTCGATGTCGACGACGACCGAGGCGAAGTAAGGCGTGTTCTGCAGCGCCGTCTGGTAACGCAGCAGGCGCTCCTGGCTGTAGGGCTCGCCGGGCTCGGGCGGCTGGTAGCGCTCGAGGAGGCTACGGTCATAGTCCGCGAGGCCGGTCACCTCGATGGAGCCAAAGCGGAAAGCCCGGCCCGAGTCGATGTCGACGCGCAGGCGGGCGCTAGCGCTTTCTGGATCGATCAAGGCCTCGCTGGCGGTGATGGCCGCGGCGGCGTAATCGCGCAGGCTCAGGCCGTCGAGGAGCTGCTGCTTGGCCGCGTCCCAGTCGGCCTGCCGGAAGGGCTGGCCGACTGGCAAGGCCCAGGCCGCCCGCAGGGCGTCGAGGCGTTCGGCGGCGCCGCTCGCGGCACCGCTGAAGTGGAGTTCGACATCTGCAATGGTGGTGCGCGGCCCGGGATCGACGACAACGGCGAAACCGCCGCCGGGTGTTTCACGCCCCTCGACCGACGGCTTGAAATGCCCCTCGGTGGCGAGGATGTCGGCGACCTCCTTGCGCGCCCGCCGCAGCAGCGCCACCCGCCCCCCTTCATCGAGCTCGTCGCCAGACTTTTCGCCGATGAAACCCAGATGCTTCTCGAGGAGAGGCTGCAGGCCGGACGGCGCCTCGAGGCTCACCACACCGACGGCGCTCGCCGCCCCGCTGGACAGCAGGGCCGCAAAGACGACCAGGCCAGCCAGCCGACGGCCGGCAGCCAGGCAACGAGAGCGCGCCACCGCCGGACCGCTCAAGCCTCGAGATGGTAGCGGACGACCCGCTCGACCTCGTTCTTCGAGCCGAGCACCACCGGCACACGCTGGTGCAGCTTGGTCGGCTGGATCTCGAGGATGCGCTCGCGGCCCGTCGATGCGGCGCCACCGGCGGCCTCGACGATCATCGCCATCGGATTGGCCTCGTACATCAGACGCAGCTTGCCGCCCTGCGCCTTCATCTTGCTGTCCATCGGGTACATGAAGATGCCGCCGCGGGTGAGGATGCGGTGCACATCGGCCACCATCGAAGCCACCCAGCGCATGTTGAAGTCACGCTCCCGCGGGCCTTCCTTGCCGGCCTGCAGTTCGCCGACGTAGCGCTGGACGGGCGCCTCCCAGTAGCGCGCGTTGGACGCATTGATGGCGTATTCCTTGGTGTCCTCGGGAATCGTCATGTTCGGATGGGTGTAGATGAAGCTGCCCATCTCGCGGTCGAGGGTGAAACCATGCACGCCATCGCCCACCGTGAGGATGAGCTGGGTGGACGGGCCATAGACCGAATACCCCGCCGCCACCTGGGCGGTGCCGGGCTGCATGAAATCGGCCTCGGTGGGCGCCTTGGAACCCTCGGGGCAGCGCAGCACCGAGAAGATCGTGCCGACCGAGATGTTCACGTCAATGTTGGACGAGCCGTCGAGCGGATCGAACAGCAGCAGGAAACCGCCGCGCGGGTAGTCGCTGGAGATCGGGCGGATCTCCTCGACTTCTTCGGAGGCCATCGCCGCCAGGTGGCCACCCCACTCGTTGGCCTGGATCAGGATGTCGTTGGCGATGACGTCCAGCTTCTTCTGGGCCTCGCCCTGGACGTTGTCGCTGCCCGCCTCGCCGAGCACGCCGGCCAGGGCGCCCTTCGAGACGTTGACGGCGATCGCCTTGACCGCGCGGGCGACGACCTCCATCAGGAGACGCAGGTCGGCGTCCATCAGCCCCTTGCGCTGCTGCTCGATCAGAAATTGGGTGAGCGTGACTCGACGCATGTCATGTTTCTCCAAAAGTGGGCCTTGAAAGGCGAGATTATCGCCCGGATCGCCCTCGTTCGTCGTTTATGATTGCTCACCTCGCGTCGGGGCGGCCGCCTGCCGCCCTTCTTTGAGTTTTTTCACAGGGCATCATGGAAGTTCTGGTGATCGGCGCCGGCCTCGCCGGCGTCACAAGTGCGTGGTATCTCGCCCAGGCCGGGTGCAAGGTCACCGTTGTCGACCGTCAGCCCGGGCCCGGGCTCGAGACCAGCTTCGCCAACGGCGGGCAGATCTCGGTGAGCCACCCGGAACCCTGGGCCAACCCTTCGGCGCCCGGCACCATCCTGCGCTGGCTGGGCCGCGAGGACGCGCCGCTGCTGTTCCGTATCCGGGTCGATGCAGCCCAATGGCGCTGGGGTTTGTCCTTCCTCCGCGAATGCCTGCCGCGGCGGGCGGCGCGCAACACGGCCGCCATCGCCAGCCTGGCGATCTACAGCCGACAGCAGCTCCGGGCGCTCAGGCAGGACACGGGCCTCCGCTACGAATCCCGCGAGGGCGGCATCCTGCATCTTTTCGAGAAAGCCGCCGAGGCGGCAAGGCTGCCGCAGCGCCTCGACGAGCTGGAAGCGCTGGGCATCCACGGGCGGATTCTCAGCCCCGCCGAAGCGGTCGAGGTCGAGCCCGCCCTCGCGGCGCTGGGCCCACGGCTCGCCGGCGCGCTGCATGGGCTGGACGACGAGAGCGGCAACGCCCACCTGTTCTGCCGGGGGCTCGCGACGCTGGCCGCCGACGCGGGCGTGCGGTTCGTGTTCGGGGCCCGGGTAAGCAAGTTCGATGTCGTCCACGGCAGCATCACCGGGGTGCGCATATTTGACGACGCCAACCGGAGCGGCATGATGCGCGCCGACGCGATCGTGCTGGCGGCGGGCAGCTACAGTGCGGGGCTCGTCCGCCCGCTGGGCCTGAAGTTGCCGATCTACCCGGTCAAGGGCTATTCGATCACCGCACCGGTTGTCGATGCGGGCCTGGCGCCCAAGATCAGCCTCACCGATGAATCGCGCCGGGTGGTGTGCTCACGGCTGGGGCAGCACCTGCGCGTTGCCGGCACGGCCGAGCTCAACGGTTTCGATCTGAGCCCCAACCCCGAACGCAGCGCCGCCCTGGTGCGCTGGCTGGAAGAGCACTTCCCCGGCGCCGCCGACCTCAGCCAGATTGAACACTGGTGCGGGCTGCGCCCGGCCACGCCGAGCAACCTGCCGCTGATCGGGCACAGCGGCATCGACAAGCTTTACCTCAACACCGGCCACGGCACCCTGGGCTGGACCCTGGCCTGCGGTTCCGGCCGGGCAATCGCCGATATCGTGACGGGCACACAGCCGGAGGCGACCTTCCCCTTCCTGAAACCCCGCTGAGCGCTGCAGGGCTTCAGCCCTCCGCTGTCTCCTCGAAGAGCACCCGATACACAAACGCCGACAGCACCACCTGCTGGTTATGGGGAAGCTCCTCGAACTGCACGCCGTGGTTGATCAGGGGAGAATCTCCTTCGGAGGCGGCGCCGGCATGAACCGACTTCAGCACGGCCGGGATGCTGAGATATTCCTCGATCTCGTTCACCACGACGCGGAACTTGAGCAGCAGGCGATCATCCCTCGCGCCCATCGGCAACCTGGCCGTGAGCATGGCCCCGCCGGTGCTGAGATCCACCAGGGACGCCGCGTGGGAGCGGCCATCGGCGCCAACGACGGCGGCGATCAGATTGACCCGCGCCCGAGCGCCTCGCCGGACCACCAGGCCACGTACCTGGCCGGGGTAGTTCAGATGCAGATGGGGAAAAGGCACGTTGGCCACCTTGTGGATGGACGTTCCGAAGGCATAGACGCTCTTGCCCGAAAACATCCGCACCACGAAGCCCTGCCCTTCCCGCATCAACAGCACCTTGCCGTCCTGGGTTGGCGTCGTCACGATGATGCTGCGGCCCTTGAGGTAGCCGATGAGCCGGACATAGAAGCGGCTCTGGGGACCCTCGCCCTGGGACTGCAGCTGCAGCGTGTCGCCGATGTCGAGCTTGATGTCATCGAAAGCGCACAGGTTGTCGGCGGGCTTGTCGCCGCTCTCGGTATTCAAACGGGTATCGTTGACCGGGAGTTTGCGGAACAGGCCACGCTCGATGAGGGCCTTCTTCTGGGACTCGGTCTCGACGACAACACCCCGCGCAAACAGCAACTGCTTGCGATCGTCGTACAGGGCCCAGGGCACCGGTTGCCCCACCTCGACTTCACCGGTATTGACTCGCACAAAAGACATCACGCACCCAAGCTGTATAAGACGGTCGCCTGATAACGTCACCCGGCGGGCGGACTTGAATGGCGCAGTGGCTCAGACCCCGGGAGTGACAGCCGGCGACGGGGTCAGAGTCTTCAGGCGGGGAGCGTTGAGGCGCGCCAGGATGGCCGACGAGACGTGGGACAAACCCGCCGCCTCGACCCTCAGCAACAGGCTTGTCAGGCGGCGCGCAGTGGCGGCCGAGTCGACGCCCTCGGAACCTGCCGCCAGGGCCTCGCAGAGGGCGCGCAACTCGCGCAGTTCAAGGATCGCCGGCGGCACGTAACCGGCGTTACGCAGGATCCGGTTGCTCATGCGCAGCTCGGCCGGCACCAGCGCATCGTCATCAAACTCGAGGGGCCGGCCTTCACCGGGCAGCCTCGACAGCTCCCCTTTCTCGAGGGCAGCCCGGATCCGCTCTTCGGCCAGTTGATCGAAAATGCTCACCGGGAAGTGCCGGGCGGGGAGAAGCTTCAGGCGGGCTGGGATTCCACCGTTGCAGCGGACGCCGGCGGCGTGCAGCAGGCCGACGAACCATCGCCACAGTCTTCCTTCGGCGGGTTGCGGATCTCGCCGGTCTCGGTGTCGAAGCCGATGCTCTGGATGTACGAGGCCAGGGCAGCGTCCATCGTGGCCACGTGGTTATCGAACCACACCGGCAGCTCCTGGATCAGCTGTCGCCCGAGGGCCGTGTCACCGCGCTCCATGCGCTTGCGGACATCGCGGCAGACGGCGAGGACGCGGTCGTGCTCGGCCTTGTGGCAGCCGGGAAAGCCGATCAGCTCCATCCAGCGGTTTTCCTGGTCGAAGTGCTCGACCGTGTGCACGATGAAATCATCCATCGCTGCCAGCAGTTCCGCACCCGAGAGGCTCAGCAGACGGTTGTAGGCATCGACGAACTCCACGTGGGTCTGGTCCATCGGGCCCAGACCGAGGGTGAGTTTTTCAGTCCATTCCATGGCGGCCATTTCAAAACCTTTCAGACATAGATTGAGCGCGACTCTAAGGGCCGGGCGAGCCCCGCGCCCTGCGCCAGATCAAGCGGCGTCAATGCGGCAACAAGCCGGCAGCAGGCGAGCCTACTTGACCAGCTTGAGATGACTGCGTCCGCCACCCTTGGGCGGGTTCGGCTCGGCGTCGGCTTCGACTGAAGCCGAGGTTTCGGGCAAGCCCGGCTCGAGATCCAGGCCTGCGTCAGCTTCTTCCTCGAAGCTGCCAGCGCCGATTTCGAAGGCCATCCCGTGACCGTTCTCGCGGGCGTAGATCGCCGATACGTTATCGACGGGAAGGGAGATGTTCTGAGCCACGCCGCCGAAACGCGCCTGGAAGGCGATCATCTCGTTGCCCATCACCAGGCTCTGGGTGGCGTCGGTGCTGACGTTGAGCACGATCTGGCCGTCCTGGACAAACTGGCGCGGCACCAGGGTCCGGTGATCGACGACAACGGAGAGGTAAGGAGTCAGCCCCTGATCGGAACACCACTGGTGGATGGCGCGGATCAGATAAGGCTTGGTTGAGATTTCACTCATGAGCCGGACCTTCGAGCAAGGGGAACGACGGGAAGGGAAGCCCGATGACGGGGCCGCAAAACCCGCGGCCCCGGCGATACATCAGCGCCGCATCACCTTTTCGGAGGGAGTCATCGCATCGATGAAGCCCTGGCGGCTGAAGATGCGCTCGGCGTACTTCATCAGCGGTGCGGCGGAACGAGGGAGTTCAATGCCGTAGTGGTCGAGACGCCACAGGAGCGGCGCGATGGCCACATCGAGCATCGAAAAATCGTCGCCCAGCAGGAACTTCTGCTTGGCAAACATCGGAGCCAGCTGCGTCAATTGGTCGCGGACATGAGCACGCTCCTTGTCGGCACCCTTCGGGTTCTTCTCGAGGACGTCGATATGGGAGAACAGCTCAAGCTCGAAGGTGTGCAGCAGCTGCCTCGCACGAGCCCGCATGATCGGGTCGGGCGGCATGAGTTGCGGATGCGGGAAACGCTCGTCGATGTACTCGTTGATGATGTTGGACTCATAGAGCACCAGATCACGATCAACCAGCACAGGAACCCGGTTGTACGGGTTGATGACAGCGATGTCTTCCGGCTTGTTGAAGAGATCGACATCAATCACCTGGAAATCCATGCCCTTTTCAAAGAGCACGATACGACACCGGTGACTGAAAGGATCTGTCGTTCCGGAATACAAATTCATCATCGTTGTGTTACCCCACGGATACTCTGAATCACGCACCACGCGCCGGGCGCGTGGTGCGTCTTGCTCAGTTGCGGCAAGAGACTGCATCGGCAAAACCAAGCCGATTAATGAATGTCTTTCCAGTAATTCTTCTTGAGAAGATAGGAAAGGACGAAGAGAAGACCAAGGAAGGCCAGCACGACAGTGCCGATCGTCTTGCGGGTTTCGGCCATCGGCTCACCCATCCAGACCAGGTAGGAGACGAGATCGGCGGTCGCCTTGTCGTACTCTTCCTTGGACATCTTGCCGGGCTTGCCCTGCTCCAGCGCGATGGTCTTGACCTTGCCGCCGTGGCCGTCGTCCGCCTCGGTGACCTTGGCGACCTGCTCACCCTGAAGCTCGTAGAGAACGTGCGGCATGCCGACGTTTTCGAAGATCACGTTGTTCCAGCCGGTCGGACGCTCACTGTCACGGTAGAAACCGCGCAGGTAGGTGTACAGCCAGTCGGCACCGCTGCCGAACTCGGACGCGCGCGAACGGGCAATCACGGTGAGGTCGGGCGGGGCAGCCCCGAACCAGACCTTCGCCTCTTCGCGCTGCATCGCGATGCGCATCGGCTCGCCGATCTTGTCGGCGGTGAACATCAGGTTGTCCTTGATCATCGACTCGGACAGACCGATCTGCTGCAGCCGGTTGTAGCGCATGTAGCTGGCGCCGTGGCAGTTCAGGCAGTAATTGACGAACAGCTTGGCGCCGTTGGCCAGCGCAGCCGGATCGGTGGACACCGGGGCCTTGTCCAGGTGCAGTTCGGGGCCGCTCGCGACAGCGAGCAGCGGGGCGAAGAGTGCCGTAGCCAGAAGCTTTTTCACGAGACTGATTCCGCGGATTTTCATTTTCAGCTAACCCTTTCCGGAACGGGTTTGGTCTTGTCCATCTTCGAGTACACCGGCATCAGCAGGAAGAACGCGAAATAGATCACCGAACAGATTTGCGACACCAGGGTACGGCCCGGGGTGGGGGGCAGCACGCCAAGGTAGCCGAGGATGAAGAAGGAGATGACGAAGACCGCCAGGATGATCTTGAACAGACCACCCTTGTAGCGGATCGACTTGACCGGGCTGCGATCGAGCCAGGGCAGGAACGCGATGATCACCACCGCGGCGCCCATGGCCACCACACCCCAGAACTTCGCATCGATACCGAACAGCGGGTAGGTGACGGCACGCAGGATCGAGTAGAACGGCGTGAAATACCAGACCGGCGCAATGTGCGGCGGCGTCTTGAGCGGGTCGGCCGGGATGAAGTTGTTGAACTCCAGGAAGTAGCCGCCGCCTTCAGGCGCGAAGAACACGATGAAGGAGAAGACGATCAGGAAGCCGACCACGCCCACGATGTCCTTGACGGTGTAGTAGGGGTGGAAGGGGATGCCGTCGAGCGGAATGCCACGAGCGTCCTTCTTCTTCTTGATCTCGACACCATCCGGGTTGTTGGAGCCAACTTCGTGCAGGGCGACGATGTGGGCGGCAACCAGGCCGATGAGGATCAGCGGCACGGCGATGACGTGGAAGGAGAAGAAGCGGTTGAGGGTCGCGTCGGACACCACGAAGTCGCCACGGATCACGACGGAGAGGTCGGGACCGATGACGGGAATCGCGGAGAACAGGTTCACGATCACCTGGGCGCCCCAGAAGGACATCTGCCCCCACGGGAGCAGGTAGCCCATGAAGGCCTCGGCCATCAGCGCCAGGAAGATCAGCGTGCCGAAGACCCAGATGAGCTCGCGGGGCTTGCGGTAGGAACCGTAGAGCAGGCCGCGGAACATGTGCAGATACACCACGATGAAGAACGCCGAGGCGCCGGTGGAGTGCATGTAGCGGATCAACCAGCCGCCCGGCACGTCACGCATGATGTATTCGACCGAAGCGAAGGCCACCGGGACGCCGGCGGCGTTCAGGGAGGCATCCGGCTTGTAGTGCATCACCAGGAAGATGCCGGTGACGATCTGCAGCACCAGCACCAGCAGGGCCAGCGAGCCGAAGAAATACCAGAAGTTGAAGTTCTTGGGCGCGTAGTACTCGGTGAGGTGGCCCTTGATGGACGACGTGAGCGGAAAACGCGCGTCGATCCAGTCCATCACCGATTGGGAGTTTTTGCTCATCGTTTAGGCCTTTCCGTCTTCGCCGATCAGGATCTTGGCGTCGCTCAGGTACTTGTGCGGCGGGATCTCGAGGTTGTCGGGTGCCGGCTTGCTCTTGTACACACGGCCCGCCATGTCGAAGGTGGAGCCGTGGCAGGGGCACAGGAAGCCACCCGGCCAGTCGGCGGCGATGCCGCTGTCGGCGCCGGTCTTGAACTTGTCCGACGGGGAGCAGCCCAGGTGGGTGCAGATGCCGACCGCCACCAGGATTTCCGGCTTGATGGAGCGGGTTTCGTTCTTGGCGTACTCCGGCTGCATCGGCTTGTCGGAGTTGGGGTCGCTGACCTCGCCCTCGGTCTTCTTGAGGGAGTCCAGCATTTCCTTGGTGCGGTTGATGATCCACACCGGTTTACCACGCCACTCGACAGTCATCATCTCGCCCGGAGCGAGTTTGCCGATATCCACTTCAACCGGCGCACCGGCTGCCTTAGCACGCTCGGACGGCGTCAGGCTCGCGACAAACGGAACAGCCGCAGCCGCAGCGGCCACGCCCCCCGCTGCCGAGGTCACCAGCAACAGCTGGCGCCGACTCCCATCCACTTTTTGATCCACGCTCATGGCCCACTAACCTCAATAAAAGAGTCTTCGAAGATCGCAATACGGAAAACTTTGCAAGTATACCGAAAAGCCGCACCCAAAAAAAGCTTCGCCTCGCAAACCCCCGCCAGCATTGAGAATTTCGGCAGTCGCAGCGCGCGAAAAAGGATGTTTAAATCTGGCTCGAGCCCTGCTCGACCACCCTGCGCCAAAGGCCACTCCCTCCCCTGCACCTACGCCCCCACCGATGCTCGCCCGCAAGATTCTCTTCGCCTCACTCCTGACCACCCTCGCGATGCCTCCTTCGGCGGCCAGGGCGGACACGCTCCCGGCACCGCTGGAGGCCAGCCTGGCCCGCGCCAACATCCCCCACAGCGCGGTGGCCGTCCTCGTCCAGAAGGTGGACGGCGGCGCCCCCCTCGTCAGCCACCGCAGCGGCGAGGCGATGAACCCGGCCTCGGTGATGAAGCTCGTCACCGCCCGGGTCGCGCTGGAGCGGCTAGGCCCCACATTTACCTGGAGAACCCGCGTTTTCGCCCACGGCGAGATCCGCGGCGGGGTGCTGAACGGCTCGCTGCATATCGCCGGCGGCGGCGACCCGCGCCTGTCGCGGGAGCGCCTGTGGCTGCTGCTGCGGGAGCTGCGCGCCCAGGGCGTCCGGCGCATCGCCGGGGACGTGGTGACCGACCGCAGCCTGTTCCGCCTCGCCCCCCACGACCCGGCCGCCTTCGACCAGCGCCCGCTGCGCCCCTACAACGTGGGCGCCGACGCCCTGACGGTGGATTACGGGGCGATCCGCCTGCGCGTGGAGCCGACCGCCGACGGCGCCAGCGTGCGCAGCGACCCCCTGCCCGCGGGCCTCGTCATCGAAAGCCGGATCCGCCGCGGCGAAGCCGGCGCCTGCGGCGACCCCACCAGCCAACTCAGCGCGAGCACCGCGCGGGCCGGCGGCGTGACGAGGCTCAGCCTCAGCGGCAGCCTCGCCGCCAGCTGCACCGAGGCCTTCGACTGGAACCTGGCCCCGCTGCCGCCGGAGCGCCTGTTCGAAGGCCTGTTCCGCAGCCTGTGGAAAGAGCTTGGGGGCGAGATCGGCGGGCATTTCCGGCCCGGCAGCACGCCGCCGGACGCCCGCCTGCTGGCCGAGACAAGCTCCCCGCCCTTGCCGGAAGTGCTCCGTGACATGAACAAGTGGTCCAACAACGTGATCGCCCGCCATGTGCTGGCCACCCTGGGTGCGACCGCCGAGCCGGAGCAGGATTCCGTTGCGGCCGGCGGGCGCGTCGTCGAACAGAGCCTGAGGGCGGGCGGCGTCGACACCAGCGGCTTCGTGATCGAGAACGGCGCCGGGCTCTCGCGCAGCGCGCGGATCAGCGCCCACAGCCTCGGGCAGCTGCTCTTGAGTGCCTGGCGCAGCCCGACGATGCCCGAGCTGCTGGCCTCCCTGCCGATCGCCGGCGTCGACGGCACCGCCCGGCGGCGCCTCGCCAACAGCCCTGCCGCCGGCCATGCCCACATCAAGACCGGCACCCTCGACGGCGTGCGCAGCCTGGCCGGCTACGTGCTGGCCCGTGACGGCCAGCGCTACGCGGTCGTGCTGATGATCAACCACCCCAACGCAGGCGCCACCCGCGATGCCCAGGATGCGCTGCTGGAGTGGGTTACGGCGAGGTGACGGCCCCCCGGCAGTGCCGCTGCGCGACACTTCCACCCCCCGAGGGGGTCGCAGAAACGCTTGGGACGGCCCGGCGCATTCCTGCGAGGACGGCCCCCGGCAGCGCCACCACGCGATACTTCCGCCCCCCGAGGGGGTCGCAGAAACGCTTGGGGCGGCCCGGCGCGTTCCTGCGAGGACGGCCCCCTGCAGCGCCACCACGCGACACTTCCCCCCCCGAGGGGGTGGCAGAAACGCTTGGGACGGCCCGGCGCGTTCCTGCGAGGACGGCCCCCGGCAGCGCCACCACGCGATACTTCCGCCCCCGAGGGGTCGCAGAAACGCTTGGGACGGCCCGGCGCGTTCCTGCGAGGACGGCCCCCGGCAGCGCCACCACGCGACACTTCCGCCCCCGAGGGGATCGCAGGAGCGCTCGGAGCGGCCCGGGGCCGTTCGGCACGGACGGTGGAATGGGAAGCTCGAAGCCGGGCGGGCGCGACTTCAGCCTTCGTAGGCGTGACGCTTCAGCGCCGAGAAGGGGATGACCTCGAGGGCGTCCATGTGGGTGGCGGCCAGCACCACCGGCGGGGCGACGCCGGCCTCCCAGGCCTCGCGCCAGCGCAGCGCGCACAGGCACCAGCGGTCGCCGGGCTTGAGGCCGGCGAAGCGGTACTCGGGCCGCGGCGTGGACAGGTCGTTGCCCCGCAGCTTGCTGAACTCGAGGAAGGCCTCGGTCACCTTCACGCAGACGTGGTGGCGGCCGATATCCTGGGCGTCGGCCTCGCAGCAGCCGGTGCGCATCCAGCCGGTCAGCGGGTCGTAACTGCAGGCGAGGAGCGGGCCGCCCAGCACGTTGAGGGCGTCACTGGGGGGAAGATCGGCGCTCAATCGGGGTAACCCTCCGGGTTGGCGCTCTGCCAGCGCCAGGCGTCGGCGCACATCTCGTCGATGCCCCGCTGGGCGCGCCAGCCCAGCTCACGCTCGGCGAGGCCCGGTTCGGCGTAACACTGGGCCACATCGCCGGGGCGGCGGGCCACGATCTCGTAGGGCACCGGGCGGCCGCTGGCCTTTTCGAAGGCCTTGACCACCTCGATGACGCTGTAGCCGCGGCCGGTGCCGAGGTTGACGGTGAGCACCCCGGGGCGCTCGGTGAGGCGGCGCACCGCGGCCACGTGGCCGACGGCGAGGTCCACCACGTGGATGTAGTCGCGCACGCCGGTGCCGTCGCTTGTCGGGTAATCGCCACCAAAGACGCGCAACTGGGGCAGGCGCCCCACCGCCACCTGGCTCACGTAGGGCATCAGGTTGTTGGGCAGGCCATTCGGGTCTTCGCCGATGCGGCCGCTGGCGTGGGCGCCCACCGGGTTGAAGTAGCGCAGCAGCGCCACCCGCCATTCGGGGTCGGCAGCGGCCAGGTCGGACAGCACGAACTCCATCATCCACTTGGTGCGGCCATACGGATTGGTCGGGCCAGTGGGGAAGTCCTCGCGGATCGGCACGCTGGCCGGGTCGCCATACACGGTGGCCGACGAGCTGAAGACCAGCGACTTGACGCCCGCCTCGGCCATCACCTCGGCCAGCGCCACGGTGCCGGCGATGTTGTTGTCGTAGTACATGAGCGGCTTGGCCACCGACTCGCCGACCGCCTTGAGGGCCGCGAAGTGGATCACCGCGTCGATGGCGTGGGCCTTGAAGATCTCGCGCAGCGCGGCCTTGTCGCGGATGTCGGCGCGGTAGAAGGCGCCGAGCTTGCGCCCGGCGATCTCCTCGACGCGGCGCAGGGCCTCGGGCTTGCTGTTGCTGAAGTTATCGACGACGAGCACCTCGTAGCCCGCGGCGAGGAGTTCGACGCAGGTGTGGGAGCCGATGTAACCGGCGCCGCCGGTGACGAGAATCGTGGGCATGGTGTGATCCGGACAGTCAAAGGACGGCAGCATGATAGCGCGCCTCACGCCCGCCCCGCCCCCGGGCAGCGCTCAGATTGCGCCTTTTTCACGTAGCGCGATGATCTCCTCCGCACTGAAGCCGAGCCCGGCGAGGATCTCGCTGGTGTGCTCGCCCAGCTTGGGGCCCAGCCACTCGGTGCCGCCGGGGGTCTCGGCCAGCTTGGGCACGATGCCGGGGAGATGGATCGGCGTGCCGTCGGGCAGGGTCGCCGACTCGAACATGCCGCGGGCGGCAAACTGGGCGTCGCGGAACATGTCGGCGACCGAGTAGATCGCGCTGGCCGGCACTTCGGCGGCTTCCATCGCGGCCAGCACCGCGTCACTGTCGTGGGCCGCGACCCAGGCGTCGATGGCGGCGTAGAGCTCGGCGGCGCGGGCGTCGCGGCCGGCGTTGCTGGCGAGCTGCGGGTCGTCGGCCAGGTCGTGGCGGCCGATGGCCCGCATCAGGCGCACGAAGATCGCGTCGCCGTTGCCGCCGATGATGATGTGGCGGCCGTCGCGGGTGGTGTGGGTGTTGGACGGGGTGATGCCGGGCATCACGTTGCCGGTGCGTTCGCGCACGAAGCCGGCCACGTCGAACTCCGGCACCATGCTCTCCATCATCGCAAACACTGCCTCGTAGAGGGCCACGTCCACCACCTGCCCTACCCCGCCGTTCACCTCGCGGTGGCGCAGGGCCATGAGTGCGCCGATGGCCGCCCACAGGGCCGCGATGGAATCGCCGATGGAGATGCCGGTGCGCACCGGCGGCCGGTCGGGGAAGCCGGTGATGTAGCGCAGCCCGCCCATCGACTCGCCGATCGCCCCGAAACCTGGCCGCTCGCGGTACGGCCCGGTCTGGCCGAAGCCCGACAGGCGCACCATCACCAGGCCGGGGTTGGCCGCCGACAGCGCATCCCAGCCGAGGCCGAGCTTGTCGAGCACGCCGGGGCGGAAGTTCTCGACGACGATGTCGGCCGCTTCGGCCAGCCGACGCACGACGGCGAGGCCCTCGGGGTGCTTGAGGTTGGCGGTGATCGACTTCTTGTTGCGGGCCTGCACCGACCACCACAGCGACGTACCCTCGTGGAGCTTGCGCCACTGGCGCAGCGGGTCGCCGCCGTCGGGCGACTCGACCTTGATCACCTCGGCGCCGAACTCGGCCAGGATGCGCGTGCAGAAGGGGCCGGCGATCAATGTGCCGAGTTCCAGCACCTTGACGCCGGCGAGGGGCTTCGATGGAGTGTTCATGCCGGGAAGGCCCGCTTGGGGCTCAGAGGGAACGGCGCTCGACCAGCGCCTGGGCGATGGTGCCCGAATCGGTGTGTTCGAGCTCGCCGCCCACCGGGATGCCGCGGGCGATGCGGCTCACCTTGATGCCGCGGCTCTTGAGGAGCTCGGAGATCATGTGGGCGGTGGCCTCGCCCTCGTTGGTGAAGTTGGTGGCGAGGATGACCTCCTGCACCGCCCCGTCGCAGGCGCGGCCGAGGAACTTCTCGAGCCCGAGCTCCCGCGGGCCGATGCCGTCGAGGGGCGACAGGCGGCCCATCAGCACGTAATAGAGGCCGTGGTAGCTGTGGGTCTGCTCGAGCATCGCCAGGTCGGAGGGCATTTCGACGACGCACAACTGGCTTGCGTCGCGCTGGGGGCTGGCGCAGCGGGCGCAGACCTCGTCTTCACAGAAGGTGTTGCAGCGCGAGCAGTGGCGCAGCACCTCGAGCGCGTGGCCGAGGGCCGTGGCCAGCCGCGCGGCGCCCCGCTGGTCCCGCTGCAGCAGATGGAAGGCCATGCGCTGGGCCGACTTGGGCCCGACGCCGGGCAGGCAGCGCAGGGCCTCGATGAGGACGTCGAGGCTGGAAGGGGTGCTCACGCGGGGCTGCCGTCAGGGCCTCAGAAGGGCATCTTGAAGCCGGGGGGCAGGTTGAGGCCGGCGGTGAAGCCGGACATCTTTTCCTGGGTGGTGGATTCGACGCGGCGCACGGCGTCGTTCACGGCGGCGGCGACCAGGTCTTCGAGCATTTCCTTGTCGTCCATCACCGACGGGTCGATGGCGATGCGGCGCACATCGTGCTTGCAGGTCATGGTGACCTTGACCATGCCGGCGCCGGACTGCCCTTCAACCTCGATGCTGCCGAGGCTGTCCTGCATCTTCTTCATGTTGTCCTGCATTTGCTGGGCCTGTTTCATCAGGCCGGCGATGCCGCCTTTCATCATGGTGCTGTTCTCCGGATGGGTTGGGTGAGATTCAAAGGGAATCAGAGGGGTTTGACCGACGCCACTTCCAGCGTCGCATCGAAGCGCGCGATGAGCTCGCGCACGAAGGGGTCCTGCTCGAGGGCGACGACCGCGGCGGCGTGGCGCTCGGTTTTTTCGGCCTGGTTGCGCTGGGCCGGCGTGACGGTGGCGATCTCGCCCACCTCGATGGCGACCCGCACCGGGAAGCCGAAATGGGCCGACAAGGCCTCCTGGAGCTTCTCGGGGCCGCTGCGGTTGATCTGCAGCAGGTGGCGCTGGTCATTGGCGAGACGCAGCTTGAAGAGCCGGCCTTCGACGCTGACGAGCTCGCTGTGCTGGGCGAGCTGCAGGTTGAAGCCGCCAAGGCCGATCTGCTCCTGCAGGGCGTGCCAGTCGATGTCGGCGGGCAAGGGTTCGCCGGAATCGGCGGCAGCCGGCACGGGCGCTTCGGAAGCCGCTGCGGCAAGGACCGGCGCCACGCTGACGGGAGCAGGCGCAGGCGGTGCCGCGGCGGGCTCAGACGCGAACGATTCGGGGATGGTCGCTGCTACAGAAGGCGGCTCGGGCGAACGACGCACCGGCGCGTCCAGGCTCTCGTGGGCCTCCGGCGGCAGGTCTTCCCAGGGCGGCACGCTGCTGCCGTAGTCGGGCTCGCTGGCCTTGGCCGGCGCAGGCGGCGGTACATGCACCGGCGCTGGCGGCGCTGCTTGAGTGGGCGCTGCGGCGACCGGGGCCGGAACCGGCTCAGGCGCCCGCGCCTCCATCGGCGCAGGGCGCGGGGCCTCCGGTTCGGGCTTGGGTTGGGGCTTGGCGACCGGAGCGGCATTCACCGGACCAGCAACCGGAGCCGGGCGAGGCGCGGCAGCGGGCGCCGGCGCAACCGGGCGGGGCGCAGCGGCCGGCAGCGGCCGGGCCTGGCCGTCGCCGCCCCCACCGGCCAGCACGCCACCGAGGGCGGCCGGCTGGGTCGGGCGGAAGGCGAACAGGCGCAGCAGGGTCATCGAGAAGCCGGTGGCCTCGTCGGGGGCCAGGGGCAGCTCGTCGCGGCCGTGGATGGCGATCTGGTAGGCCAGCTGCAGGAACTCGGCGTCGAAGGCCTCGACATAGGGCGCCAGCCGTGCGGCCTCGAACTCGTCGGCGATGGCCGCCGGCGCGAGCTGGGCCAGGGCGATGCGGTGGAGCAGGCTGGCGAGGGCCTGCAGCGCCGACTCGAAGGACAGGCTGCGCGCCTCCATGGCGTCGACGGCGCTCATCAGGGCCTGCACGTCGTTGGCGCGCAGGGCGTCGAGCACCGCATACAGGTGGTCGTCGCCGACGGAGCCGAGCATGTCCTGGACGGCCTGCTCCTCCACTTTGCCGGCGCCGTGGGCGATGGCCTGGTCGAGCAGCGATAACGAATCGCGCATCGAGCCGCTGGCGGCCTTGGCGATGTGACGCAGCGCGCCCGGCTCGAAGGGCACCGCCTCGGCCTCGAGCAGCCGCGTGAGGTGGCTGACGATGTGCCCCGGCGGCATCTGCTTGAGGTTGAACTGCAGGCAGCGCGACAGCACCGTGACCGGGATCTTTTGCGGGTCGGTGGTGGCGATGATGAACTTGACGTGCTCGGGCGGCTCCTCGAGGGTCTTCAGCATGGCGTTGAAGGCATGCCCGGTGAGCATGTGCACTTCGTCGATCATGTAGACCTTGTAGCGACCCTGCACCGGCGCATACACCGCCTGGTCGAGCAGCGCGGCCATGTCGTCGACGCCGCGGTTGGAGGCGGCGTCCATCTCGACGTAGTCGGGGAAGCGGTCGGCGTCGATCGCGGTGCAGGCCGCGCACTGGTTGCACGGCGTCGGGGTGACACCGGTCTCGCAGTTGAGGGCCTTGGCGAGGATGCGCGAGATGGTGGTCTTGCCGACCCCGCGGGTGCCGGTGAACAGATAAGCGTGGTGCAGGCGGCCGGTGGACAGCGCGTGGGTCAGGGCACGCACCACGTGCTCCTGCCCGACGAGTGTCTCGAAGCTGCGCGGGCGCCACTTGCGGGCAAGTACTTGATAAGCCATGGCGGGATTCTAACAGGCCGGCGCCGGCCGAGACGCGCCCGGCAGCAATCGCGCCCGGTGGCGGCGCACAAAATGAAATGGGCGCCACGATGGGCGCCCATTTCTGAATGAGGGTGGCGAGCCTGACCCCCGGCACTTGCAGGGAACGGCTGTGGCTGCTGCCTTCCGGCCCTGACCAGGTTCACCGCGCTGCAATGCGGGGAGACCCGCCACGGCGCGGATTCTAACAGCTTGCCCCGGCCGGGGGTCAATCCTTTTGCAGCGCAGCAGGCACAAGGGGCAGAAAAATCTCGACGCACAGCCCGCCGCCAGCCCGGTTGCTGGCCTGGATGCGCCCGCCGTGGGCCTGCACCGCCCGCCGCGCGATGGCCAGCCCGAGCCCGAAGCCGCCGGTGGTGTGGCCGTTGCCGCCCCGATGGAAGGGCTCGAAGATCGCCTCGAGGTCGGCCTCGGCAACGCCCGGGCCGCGGTCTTCCACCCGCAGCACGAAGCCGCCCTCGCCCGCCGCGGCCCGCACGTCAACGCCGGTGCCGGGCGGCGTGAACTTCAGGGCGTTGCGGATCACGTTGTCGAAGGCGCGCTGGATCTGCTCGACGCGCACCGGCGCCGGGGCCTCGCCGTGGCCGTCGAAGCGCAGGCTGCGGCCCAGACTCTCGGCCTCGAAGCCGGCGTCGTCGGCGATCGCCGCGGCCAGGTCGACCAGATCCACCTGCTCCTCGTGCATGTCGCGGCTGCCGGCCTCCAGGCGGGCCAGCGTGAGCAGCTGGCCGACCAGCTCGTCCACCCGGCCGGTCTCGCGCTCGATGCGCTCGATGCTGGCCTCGAGGCGCGACGGGTCCTGGCGCATCAGGCCGATGGCGGCCTGCAGGCGGGCCAGGGGCGAGCGCAGCTCGTGGGAGACGTCGTGGAGCAGGCGGCGCTGGGCGCCGATCAGGCTCTGCAACTGCTGGGCCATGCGGTCGAAGTCGCCGCCCAGGTCGGCGATCTCGTCGCGCCGGCTGCCCATCAGCGGCCGCACCCGGGTTTCCAGCCGCCCCTCGGCCACCGCCCCGAAGGCCCAGCGCAGGTTGCGGATAGGTTTCGACAGATACCAGGCCAGCAGCGCACTGAAGAAGACGCTCGCCACCAGCCCCACCGACACCGGCGCCCACAGGCCCGGCGGCTCCGGCGGGTGGCGTGGCCCGAAGCCACGCACGTCGCGCCCCACCGCCTCGGCGGGGATAAACAGCAGGTGAGCCTGCCCGTCGGCCGTCGTCACCTGGCGGGCCGGCCGGCGCGGGTCGGCCGAGCGGGCCCGCTGGCGGGCATCGGCGACAACCGCCTCCGACACCTCGCGCCCGAGCAGTTCGTGGCCCGCGCCGTCCACCACATAGAGCAGCAGCGGCATGCGCTCCCGCGGCCAGTCGGCGAGCCACGCCCGCAGCGCCGGCACGCCGCCGTGGCCGAGCACCGCGGCGGCGGCCGACACCGTCATCGCCGCCCGCGGCCCGCCGGCCAGGGCCGAGTCGCGCTCGGCCTCGATGCGGCTGCGCTCGCCCTGCTGGTGCCACCACACCGCGCTGCCGACCGCCGCGCCGGCCAGGATCAACGCCAGCCAGAACGCGAAGAAGAATTTCCAGAAAAGGCGCCCCAGCCTCATCGCCCCGCCCTCACTCGCGCACCATCAGATAACCCTGCCCGCGCACCGTCTCGATCCACGAACGGCCGTCCGGGCGCACCCCCAGCTTGTGGCGGATGCTCGACAGGTGCACGTCAATGCTGCGGTCGAAGCGGGCCAGCGGCCGCCCCAGGCCCTGCTCGGAGAGCTCCGGCTTGCCGACCACCCGGCCGGCGTTGCGGGCGAGGAGTTCGAGCAGGTTGAACTCGGTGCTGGTCAGCGCCAACGGTTGCCCCTGCCACTGGGCGCGGCGCATCTGCGGCCACATCACCAGCGCGCCGACGCTCAGCGGGCCGGCCGCACCATCGGCGCCGGCAGGCTCGCCGCTGCGGCGCAGGATCGCCCGCAGCCGGGCCACCAGCTCGCGGGGCGTGCAGGGTTTGGGCACGTAGTCGTCGGCACCCAGCTCGAGGCCGACGATGCGGTCCACATCGTCGCCCCGGGCGGTCAGCATCAGCACCGGCACCTGGCTGTGGGCGCGGATGCGGCGCAGCGCCTCGATGCCGTTCACCCGCGGCATCATCACGTCCAGCACGACGATCGCGTACTGCCCCGACAGAGCCGCCGCCACGCCGGCCTCGCCGTCGTGCACGGCGTCCGCCGCGAAGCCCTCGCTCTCGATGTACTCCCGCAGCATCGAGACCAGCTCCACGTCGTCGTCCACCAGCAAAACCTTGTTCATCCTGCACCTGCCCTTCTGGAATGCCTCGATGATACGAGCCGCCGCGCGGCGTACCAAAGCGTGCGCGGAGCTTTTACCCGCATTTACATGCCTTTACGCGCCCCGACCCGCCTGCAAACCGGGCGCGAGGGCCGAACCGCTTCGTAACACCGCCTTAACCCCCTTTTACGCACCGCGAACCGCCCTTAACCCGTCGGCGGCCGATGATTCAGCCATCAGACGAGGCCAGCCGGCCCCTGACCCGACACCCCCGATCAAGGAGAACAGCATGACCATCCACAACAAGATCCTCGGCACCCTTCTCGTCGCCGGCAGCATCGCCCTGGCGGCTCCCGCCATGGCCCACGGCATGGGCGGCATGCGCGGCGGCCACTGTGGCCAGCACCACCCCGGCGGCGCCATGATGCACGACGAAATGGGCCCCTTCGGCGGTGGCATGCACCTGCCGCCTTTCATGCGGGAACTCAATCTGAGTGACGCCCAGCATGACAAGATCTTCAAGATCATGCACGATCGAGCCCCTGCACTGCGCGACAAGGCCAAGGAGGTGAGTAAGGCGAACTACGAATTGCACGCACTCATGTTCTCGGATAAATACGATGAGGCACGCGTCCGCACCCTGAGCGAGACCAACGCCCAGGCGATGGCGACCTTGGCCCAGATGCGCGCAGCGAGCCTTAACCAGATCTACCAGACCCTGACCCCGGAACAGCGCAAGAAGGCCGATGAGCTCAAAAACCGCTTTGACAGGCAGACACCCCGCCAGAGCCCCCCGGCGCCGGGTGACGAGCGCCCGGGCCCGCGTCGCCTCTGACGCCGGCTCCACCTGAAAGCCCCCCCCTGCCGGAGCGGTCTTGCCGCCCTCCGGCAGGGGGCGTTAGTGCCTCCTGAATCCGGGTCTGTGTAGTGATGACAAGAACAGAACAACAATCACAACGAGAAAGAACACAATGCGAACCCTTGATGCCGTCGATCGGCAAATCCTTGAAATCCTGCAGAAGGACGGTCGAATCACGATGACCGACCTGGCCGTCCAGATCGGTCTCTCCGCCACCCCCTGCACCGAGCGCGTCCGCCGGCTGGAACGGGACGGGATCATCTCCGGCTACCACGCCCGGGTGAACCCCCACAGCCTCGGGCAAAGCATCCTGGTCTTCATCGAGGTCCGCCTCGCCGCCAAATCGCGCGAGATCCTCGCCAAGGTGCGGGAATCCTTCGACGAGATCGCCGACATCATGGAATGCCACCTGGTGTCCGGGGATTTCGACTACCTCCTCAAGGCGCGCCTGGGGGCCATGAGCGAATACAACGAGCTGCTGTGCCGGCTCCACGCCCTCTTGCCGGCCACCGTGGACTGCCGCAGCTACGTGGTGATGGAAGAGATGAAGGAAAGCCTCTACGTCTGCCCCTGATCCCTGGCTCCTCGAGAACCCTGCCCCATGACCCTGACTCGGCCTGCGCTCGCCCCCCCGGCGCCCAGGCCGCCACGGCAGGGGCCGCGCCCGCTGGCGAGCCGCTGGCGGCAGGCGTAGATTGGCGGCATGAAGGGACAAGGCTTTCTCCGCCGCTTCGGCTATGCCCGGGCAGGCATCGTCACGGCCTTCCGGCGGGAGCGCAGCATGCGCACCCACGGGGCGGCCGTCATCGCGGTCGGCATTTTTCTGAGCCTCACCGGGGCGCCCGCCCTGTGGTGGGCCCTCGTGGGGCTGGCGGTCGGGCTGGTGCTGGTGGCGGAGATGGCCAACACCGCCATCGAAACCCTGGCCGACCACCTGCACCCGGGCCAGCACCCGGAGATCGGCGTGGTCAAGGACGTGGCGGCCGGCGCGGTGCTGGTCGCCAGCGTCGTGGCGGTGATCGTCGGCCTGGCCTACCTGGCCACCCTGCTGCCTGCAATGCGAGCCTGAGAGACCGGCCCGAACTGCGTTCAACTCCGTCTTGAAGGTATTCCTGCCGCGCGCCCCGGGCGGCCCCGGGCGTCTCGGGCCATGGGGCCGCAGCCGGCGCAGCCGCGGATGCAACGGCTAATTGTTGCCACAATCGCAACAAAGAAAGCCATTTAAAAGGCTTTTTTTGCTCCAATCAAGGGGCTAAAGTGCGCCCCATCACCCAGGCGCATCCGCCTGCAGGAGCAAACCATGAACCGTCATCCCATCCTCTTCGTCTCCCACGGCGCCCCCGACGTGCTGCTAAAGCCCGGCGCCACCGTGCGTCTGTGGGAAACCCTGGGCGACCGGCTGCCCCGCCCGCGGGCGATCCTGGTCGTCTCGGCCCACTGGGCCGCGCGGGAACCCACCGTGAGCACCACCGCCACGCCCGAGACCATCCACGATTTCGGCGGCTTTGCGCCGGCCCTCTACGAGATGGCCTACCCGGCCCCCGGTGCCCCGGCGCTCGCCGGCCGGGTGCGCGAGCTGATCACCGGCGCCGGCCTGCCCTGCGCCGAAACCCCGGCCCGCGGCCTCGACCACGGGGCGTGGATTCCCCTGAAGGCCATGTACCCGGCGGCCGACATCCCCGTCGTGCAGCTGGCGATCCAGCCCTGCGAAGGGCCCGACTGGCACCGCCAGCTCGGTGCCGCGCTGCGCCCGCTGCGGGACGAAGGCGTGCTGATCCTGGCCTCTGGCGCCGTCACCCACAACTTCGACTGGCTCACCTGGGGCCGCAACGGCCAGCCCGTGCCCCAGGCCGCGGCCTTTGCCGACTGGGTGGGCGAGGCGCTGGCCCGGGACGACCGCCCGGCCCTCCTCGACTATCGCCGCGCCGCGCCCCACGGCGCCGGCGCCCACCCCACCGAGGAGCACCTGCTGCCGCTGTTTGCCGCCCTGGGTGCCGCCGAGCCCGGCGAGAAGCCCCTGCGCCTCACCCCCGAATACACCTACAGCGGCCTCGCCATGGACGCCTACCTGTGGCAGGACGCCAGCCCCGCCCCCTTCACTCCCGCACCCGCACAACAATGAACTCGCCCGCACGCTACACCGGCCCGGCCATCGCCGCCCACTGGGTCGTCGCCCTGCTGATCATCGTCGCCTGGCCCCTGGGCGCGTACATGCACGAGCTGCCCCTGTCGCCCGACAAGCTCAAGCTCTACGCGTACCACAAGTGGATCGGCATCACGATGCTGCTGCTCTTCGTGCCGCGCATCCTGTGGCGCATCACCCACCGCCCGCCGGCCCCGCTGCCGATGCCGGCGTGGCAGCACAAGGTGGCCGAGGGCACCCATCACCTGCTCTACCTGCTGATGGTGCTGGTGCCGCTGTCGGGTTGGCTGATGAGCTCCGCGAAGGGCTTCCAGACCGTCTATTTCGGCGTATTGCCGCTGCCCGACCTGGTGGGCAAGGACAAGGAGCTCGGCGACCTGCTGAAGGAAGCCCACGAGGCCCTCAACCTCGCGCTACTGGTGCTGGTGGGCCTGCACGTGGCCGGCGCCCTCAAGCACCACCTGATCGACAAGGACGCCACCCTGCGCCGGATGCTGCCCTTCGGCCGCTAGGCTTCACGGCGCCGCGGCCCGCGCACCACGGCGCAAGGCCGCGTCGAGGGCTGCATCGTGGCCGTAGATGTCCGGATGGAACAACACCCGCCCATCCGGTGCCACCCCGACCGTGTTGTAGGCGATCACCACCCGCAGCGGCTCACGCAGCCGCAGGGTGTTCGAGCTGCGCCGCGCCATCGCCTCGCGGATGCGCGCCTCATCCCACCCGGGCATGCCCGCCAGCACGAAGCCCGCCAGCGCCACCGGCGCCTCGACGCGGATGCAGCCGTGGCTGAAATCCCGCCGCTGGCGCGCAAACAGCCCCGGAGAGGGGGTGTGGTGGAGGTAGATGTTGTCGTCGTTGGGAAACACGAACTTGATGTCCCCCAGCGCGTTCTTCGGCCCCGGCCGCTGGCGGATGCGCAACTGGCCGCGCAGCACCGCGTTCAGCCGGTCCGGGGCCAGCGTCGTGTAAACGTGGCCGCCGCCATCGACGAACTCGAAACCCTGACGGGCCAAATAGCCGGGGCTGCGCTGCAGCTTGGGCACCAGCTCGGCCTGGGCGATGGAGGGCGGCACGTTCCAGTAGGGGCTGAACTCGATGAAGCGCATGTCCTCGGCGAAGAGCGGCGTGCGGGTGTCCAGTGCCTTGCCGACGATCACCCGCATCTGCAGCGCCAGCGTAGCCGCACCGCCCTCCAGCGTGTAGGCGCGCAGCATGAACTCGGGCACATTCACCACGATGCTCCGCGGCGCCCGCAGGCGCGGCGTCCAGCGCAGGCGTTCGAGGCCGAGCACGATCTGGCGCATCCGGTGCGCCGGTGACACCTCGAGCTGGGCGACGGTCTCGCGGCCGATCACGCCATCCGCCGCCAGGCCGTGGCGCGCCTGGAAGGCCCGCAAGCCGGCCACCACCTCGCCTTCATAGCGGCTCGCCAGCCGGGCCGTCGCCGGCAGATCACCCAGGGCCACCAGACGCCGGGCCAGGTCGCCGACCCCGGCCCAGGCCTGCCCGGGCTCGAGCTTGCGCCCGGGCAGCGGCGCCAGCGGTGTCTGCCACAGGCCGCCGCGCAGCGGGTCTTCGGCCAGCTCGCGATACCACCCGAGGGCGCGCCGCAGGCCCGGATAGTCGGGCTGGGCCGGTGCCGCCTCACGTACCGCCTCGGGCAGACGCCCGGCGGCCAGCGCCGCCTGCAGCACCTCGGCCGGAGCGAAGCCGTTGTCGCGCTCGAAACGCTGACCGGGCTGGATCACCCGCAGATCCACGCGGCCACCGTGCAGGTCGGCCAGATAACGGGTCATGGCCCGGGTGAGCGCCGCCTCGAGGGCACGCTGCCCGGCGGCGTCCAGGGCCTCGGCCTCGGCCTCGGCGAGCGCCTGCTCGAGCCCGCCCGCCCCATAGTCGTCGGGCTCGAGCCCGTCGGCGGCAGCCCCCAGCAGAATCGACACCGCCTGGTGGGCCTCCTGGTTCGGGCGCCCGTCGGCAATCCACGCGAACCCCTCGTCCTGGGCCACGGCCCAGCTGCTCAGCACGCAGAGCAGGCCACCCAATCCCAGCCGGCTGACGCATGACGAGCGCCAGCACAGCCACCAAGCAGCACGGCAAAAACGCTCAGAAGGCATAACCCGAGATTTTTTCACCACAAAAACAAAGTGGTCATATAGAGAATATTAATACCAAGGCTTTTCACAGCAAAAACACCTGGCAACCCATGTCAGCTTTTTTTACACCACACCGCCACTAATGGCACATCTCCGGCTTTTTTATAGGTTTTTTCGAATGGCATCAAAATTGCTGCTGATCACATTCGACATCGACGCCATGCCCGCGTCCCCAGCCTAACCGATCCGAAGAGGTGCCTTCATGAGCTACGTTTATGGTGAAGAACGCGTTAACGCCTACACCGTCGATTACCAGTATGCGCCGAGCGTCTCACCTCTCGCAGGCGGCGGCTACGTGGTGGTGTGGACGTCCCGCGAACAGGACGGCAGCAACGACGGCATCTACGCCCAGCGCTTCACCGCCTCGGGGGTGCCGACCGGGCCGGAGTTCCGCGTCAACACCACTACGGTCAACAACCAGGTCCAACCCAGGGTGACCGGCCTCTCCGACGGCAGCTTCGCGGTGGTGTGGACCGACGGCAGCGGCGCCGACGGCAGCAGCTACGGGATCTACATGCAGCGGGTCAACGCGGCGGGGCAGTTGCTGGGCAGCGAACAGAAGGTCAACACATTCACGACCAATGACCAGGGCCAGCCGAGCATCGCCGCCTACACCGGCGGCTACGTCGTCACCTGGTATTCCAACGGCCAGGACGGCGGCGGCTACGGCGTGTACGCCCAGCGTTTCGACAACGCCGGCAACCCGGTGCTGACGGGCGGCAGCAACGAGTTTCGCGTCAATACCGCCACCACCAACAGCCAGTACGAACCCGACGTGGCGGCCTTCGCCGACGGCCGCTTCGTCGTCGTGTGGCGCTCCGACGGCCAGGACGGCAGCAGCGCGGGCGTCTATGCCCAGCGCTATAACGCCGACGGTAGCCCGGCGGGCGGCGAGTTCCGGGCCAACTCGACCACCTCGGGCAACCAGTACGAAGCCCGGGTGGCCGCCCTTGAAGGCGGCGGCTTTGTCGTCGTGTGGCGCTCCGACAGCCAGGACGGCAGCAGCGCGGGCGTCTATGGGCAGCGCTACGACGCCGCCGGTGTCGCAGCGGGCGGTGAGTTCCGGGTCAACGAGACCACCGCCGGCGGCCAGTACCAGCCCGATGTGTCGGCCATCGCCGGCGGCGGTTTCGCGGTCAGCTGGTACAACGAGAACTACGATGTGTCCGGCACCGGCTCCTACCAGGACGTTTACGTGCGCGAATACGCCGGCGACGGCACCGCGCTCACCGGGCAGCTCAAGGCCAACACACCCACCGCCAGCCAGAGCTCCCAGTCCGAGCCGGCCATCGCCAGCCTGGGCAGCGGCAACTACGTGGTGGTGTGGAGCTCCGAAGGCCAGGACGGCAGCCAGAGCGGCGTCTACCAGCAGCTCTTCGGCGACGCCACCGAACTTCCCCGCCAGGCCAGCCCCAGCCTGGGCGACTTCGCCGGCACCCTGACCTTCGGTGAAAACCTGGTCAACGCCACGCCGCAGATCATCGACCCGGCGGTCAGCCTCCTCGACCTCGACTCCGCCAACCTCGACGGCGGCCGTGTCGAAATTTTTTACACCCAGTTCGGCAGCCCCGAAGACCAGCTTGGCGTGCGCAACCAGGGCACCGGCGTGGCCCAGATCGGCGTCACGGGCAACACGGTCAGCTACAACGACGGCAGCGGTGCGGTCGCCATCGGCACTCTCGGCGGCGGTACCAATGGCAGCCTGCTCACGATCGACCTCAACGCCAACGCCAGCGTCGACGCGGTCGAGGCGCTGATCCAGAACCTCACCTACGCCAACAGCTCCAACAGCCCGCAGGCCAGCCGGACCGTGAGCGTGCGCGTCTATGACGGCGACGGCGGCACCAGCAACGCCGGGTCGGTGCAGATCAAGGTGCTGCGTGAGAATGACGGCACGCCCCTCGCCCACGCCGAGGAGCAGGTCAACACCCACGCCACGGGCGCCCAGTACTGGCCCTCGGCAGCCACGCTGGCCGACGGCAGCTACGTGGTCACCTGGCAGTCCAACAGCGGCCAGGACGGTGACGGCTGGGGCATCTACGCCCAGCGCTTCGCCAGCAACGGCGAGGTCATCGGGCCCGAGCTGCGGGTCAACACCCTTGCCGGCGGCAACCAGAGCTGGGCCCAGGTTGCCGCCCTGTCCACCGGCGGCTACGTAATCACCTGGCAGGACGACGGCGCCAACGACGGCAGCGGCTACGCCGTGTATGGCCAGCGCTTCGACGCGGCCGGCAGCGCCCTCGGCGGCCAGTTCCTGATCAACACCACCACCAGCGGCACCCAGTACCACAACAACGTCGCCGCCTACCCCGGCGGCTTTGCCACGGTGTGGAGCACCGGCAGCGACATCTACCAGCAACGCTTCAACAACGACGGCGTCAAGGTAGGCGCCGAGACCCTCGTCAGCACCGTGCCCGGCGGCGCCACCGCCCAGGGCGGAGCCCAGTACCTGCCCGACGCGGCCGCCTGGAGCAACGGCAACCTCATCGTCGTGTGGGCCGACGGGGGCAGCAACGACGGCAGCAGCTACGGCGTCTATGGCCGCCTCTACAACGCCGCGGCTGGCACCTTCGGCAGCAGCTTCCTGGTCAACACCACCACCGCCAACCAGCAGAGCGGCGCCAGCGATTACGACGAGGCGCCCAACGTGGCGGTGCTCGCCAGCGGCAACTTCGTCGTCGTGTGGCCCTCCTACCTCCAGGATGGCAACGGCTGGGCCGTGATCGGCCAGCGCTTCGACGCCAGCGGCAACAAGCTCGGCGGCGAGTTCGTGGTGAACGAGACCACCGCCGGCAGCCAATACCAGCCCGAGATCACCGCCCTGTCCACCGGCGGCTTCGTCGTCACGTTCTACAACGACAACTACGACATCAGCGGTGCCGGCACCACCTCCGACGTCTACATCCGCGAATACGACGCCAGCGGCAACCCCATCGACGGCCAGCGCAAGCTCGAGTCCCCCGACAACAGCACCGCCGGACAGCCCGCCGTCACCGACCTGGGCGGCGGCAACTTCGCGGTCGTCTATAGCGGCTACGCGACCAGCGCAAACGGCGGCAACAACACCTACGAGATCCGCCAGCAGCTCTTCGGCACCGGCGCCGCCCTGGCCCGCTCGGAGCGCCCGGAGCTGGGCGACGTCACCGGCACCGTCACCTTTGTCGAGAACGACGTGAACGCCGGCCTGCAGGCCCTCGACACGGCCGTCGGCCTCACCGACCCGGATTCGGGCAACTTCGAGGGCGGGCGGCTCGACCTCTACTACGTGCGCGGCGCCGGCGCCGAAGACCAGCTCGGCGTCATCGACGAGGGCAACGGCCCCGGCCAGATCGGCGTGGCGGGCAGCACCGTCAGCTACGGCGGGGCCGCCATCGGCACCGTCAGCGGTGGCGCAAACGGCAGCAACCTGCGCATCGACTTCACCAGCACCGCCGCCACCGTCGAGGCGGTCGAGGCCCTCATCCAGCACCTCGGCTACCGCAACGCCGACTCCAGCCCCACCACCACCCGCAGCCTCGCCCTGCGCGTCGCCGACGGCGACGGCGGCACCAGCGAACCCAGCACCCTCACCGTCAACATCACCCAGAGCCTCGACGGCACGCCCACTGCCCACGGCGAGGAGCAGGTCAACACCCAGGCCTTCGACTACCAGTGGTCGCCCGCGGTGGCCGCGCTGAGTGGTGGCGGTTATGTGACGACCTGGATCTCCCGCAGCCAGGACGGCAGTGGCGACGGCGTGTTCGCCCAGCGTTTCCTCGAGAACGGGGTAGCCACGGGGCCCGAGTTCCGGGTGAACACCAGCACCGACGGCAACCAGCGTGAAGTCAAGGCCGCCGGCCTCGCCGACGGCAGCTTCGTGATCACGTGGACCGACCAGAACACCAATGCCGACGGCAGCAGCTACGGCGTTTACGCCCGCCGCTTCGACGCCGCCGGCGTGCCGGCGGGGTCGCAGTTCCTGGTCAACAGCGCCTCCACCAACAGCACGCAGGCAATGCCCGCCATCGATGCCTTCGCGGCCGGCGGCTACATCATCACCTGGCAATCAAACGCCACCCTCGCCACCGGCGGTGACGGCAGCGGCTACGGCGTGTATGCCCAGCGCTTCAACACCGACGGCACGCCGGTCGGCGCCCTCTTCCGCGCCAACACCACCACCAGCGGCAGCCAGTACGAAAGCGACGTGGCCACCCACGCCGACGGCAGCTTCGTCGTCAGCTGGCGCTCCGACAACCAGGACGGCAGCGGCGCCGGCATCTACTTCCAGCGCTTCGACGCCAGCGCCAACAAGCTCGGCCCCGAAACCCTGGCCAACACCCTCACCGCCAGCAACCAGTACGAAGCCAAGGTCGGCAGCCTCGTCGGCGGTGGCTTCGTGATCGTGTGGCGCGACGACAACGGCGCCGACGGCTCCGGCAACGCCGTCTTCGGCCAGCGCTTCGACGCGGCCGGCAACAAGCTCGGCGCCCAGTTCCTGGTCAATGAAACCACCAGCGGCGGCCAGTACCAGCCCGACGTGGTGGGCATCGACAACGGCGGCTTCGTCGTCAGCTTCTTCAACGACAACTACGACATCAGCGGCAGCGGCACCACCGCCGACGTCTACATCCGCGAATACGACGCCAGCGGTGTCGCCATCGACGGCCAGCGCAAGGTCAACAGCTTCCCGAGCAGCACCCAGTCGGAAGCCGCCATCGCCCACCTGGGCAGCGACAACTTCGTCGTCACCTGGCGCTCCGACACCCAGGACGGCAGCAACTCCGGCGTCTACCAGCAGCTCTTCGGCAACGCCGCCGAGCTCGCCCGCAGCTCGGCCGGCCCGGTGCTGGACGACTTCCGCACCCAGCGCATCCTGGTCAGTGATGCCGCCTCGTCCTTCTACGCCGGCAACCCGCAGCTCATCGACGCCGACGTGAGCGTGCAGGACGCCGACTCCACCGACTTCGACGGCGGCAGCTTCACCGTCACGCTGCTCAACGGCGCCACGGCCAGCGAAGCCCTCGGCATCCGCAACCAGGGCACCGGCGCCTTCCAGATCGGCGTGTCGGGCAGCGACGTCAGCTTCGCCGGCACCGTGATCGGCAGCTTCACCGGCGGCGGCGCCGGCAACGGCCTGCTCACCGTCACCCTCAACGCCAACGCCACCCCGCTGGCGCTGCGCGCCCTGGCCCAGAACATCACCTATCAGAACACCGCGCCGCCCTCCGGCACCACCGACCGCTACGTGAGCTTCCGCCTCACCGACGGCGACGGTGGCACCAGCAACGCGGCGAACGTGGAGATCCAGATCCAGCCCACGATCGCGCCCACCGCAGAGTTCGTGAACGACATCGAAACCAGCGTCACCCTCACCGAAGCCCAGGCCCAGGCCGGCGGCTTCGTGCTCGACGACGCGGCGCAGGTCGCCTACTACGGCGCCGGCAACTTCAACACCGGCACCCTCACGGTCTCCTACCTCAGCAGCACCAACCGCGTTGACGACCAGCTCGCCATCCGCAACCAGGGCAGCGGCCCCAACGAGGTGGGCGTCTCCGGCACCGCGGTGAGCTTCCAGGGCACCGAGATCGGCACCCTCAGCGGCACGCTGAACGGCGTCAACGGCAACAACCTGCAGATCACCTGGAACGCCAGCGCCACCGATCAGGGCATCGAGCGGGTCATCGAGAACCTCACCTACCGCAACGCCTCCGACGGGCCCAACGCCAGCCGCAACATCCGCTTCGTGCTGACCGACAGCACCGGCGCCGCGAGCACCGCCCGCGACATGCAGATCAACGTCACCCCGCAGGTCGACGGCGCCGGCCCGATCTTCGGCGAGCAGCAGGTCAACACCTACGAAACCAACGAGCAGCACGTGCCGGTCACCGTCGGCCTGCAGGGCCCCAACACCGGCAGCTACGTCGTGGTGTGGCGCTCCAGCGCCCAGGACGGCGACAGCTACGGCGTCTACGGCCAGCGCTACGACGCCCGGGGCGCCGCCGTCGGTGCCGAGTTCCAGGTGAACAGCCAGACCCTCGGCGCCCAGTACGAGCCCCAGGTGGCCAGCCTCGCCAATGGCGGCTTCGTCGTCGCGTGGCGCTCCGACAACCAGGACGGCTCGGCCGCCGGGGTCTACGGCCAGATCTACGCCGCCGACGGCGCCCGCGTCGGCTCCGAGCGGCAGCTCAACGCCACCACCACCAGCAACCAGAATGAGCCGGCCGTGGTCGGCCTTACCGACGGCAGCTTCGTCGTCGCCTACCGCAGCGACTACACCAACGCCTCCGGCTACTACAACGACGACGTGCTGGCCCGCCGCTTCGACGCCACCGGCAACGAGCTCAACCCCGAGTTCACCGTCAACACCACCACCACCGGCACCCAGTACAACCCGCGCCTGGCGGCCCTCGCCGATGGACGGTTCGTCGCCGTCTATGGCGACGCCAGCAGCAACGACGGCAGCGGCTACGGCGTCTTCAGCAAGGTCTTCAACGCCGACGGCACCCAGGCGGTGGCCGAGCAGGTGGTCAGCACCACCGTCTCTGGCCAGCAGAGCGGCCACGACGTGGCGGCCCTCGCCGGTGGCGGCTACGTGGCCGCCTGGTGGTCGGCCGACAACCAGCTCTATGGCCAGCGCTTCGATGCCGCCGGCGCCAAGCTGGCGGGCGAGTTCCGCATCAGCACCGTCGACACCGCCCCCAACAACAACTTCGTCCGCGTCACGGCCCTGGCCAGCGGCGGCTTCGTCGCGGCCTGGGACGCCAACGGCTACGAGGTGTACATCCAGCAGTTCGACGCCGCCGGTGGCAAGGTCGACGGCCCGACCCGCGTCAACACCACCACCGCCAGCACCCAGTACTACGCTGACGTCGCCGCCATCGGCAGCGGCGGCAACTTCGTGGTCACCTGGGCCGGCTACGACCAGGAGGCCGGCGCCCCCAGCACCTACGGCATCTTCAGCCAGATCCTGGGCACCCCGGGCTCGATCACCCGCTCGGCGGCACCCGAGCTGGTCGATGTGGCCAGCCAGGTCAGCTTCGACGAGAACCTCGTCAACGCCACGCCCCAGCTCATCGACGCCGCGGTGCGCCTCACCGACTCCGACTCCGCCAATTTCAACGGCGGCCAGCTGGTGGTCAGCGTGATCAGCGGCTACGGCAGCATCGAACAGGCCCAGCTGCCCCAGAATCCGGAAGCCCAGGATCAGTTCGGCATCCGCAACCAGGGCGGCGGCACCGGCCAGGTGTCGGTTTCCGGCACCGAGCTGCGCTACGGCGGCACTCCCATCGGCACGATCGTCGCCGATGGTGCGGCGGGCCGCGACCTCGTCGTCACCTTCAACGGGGCTGCCACCGCAGCCGCCGTGGAAGCGGTGATCGAGAACCTCACCTACCGCAACACCGCCTCCAACCCGGCAGCGAGCCGCCTGGTGAGCATCCAGGTCAGCGACGGCGCCGGCGGGGCCGGCAAGCCGCAGGTGGTGCAGATCGACGTCACCCCCCAATACGACGGCGGCCAGCCCCTGTTCACCGAAGACCTGGTCAACACCTACACCCCGTCCGACCAGAGCCAGCCCGCCATGGCCCGCCTGGGCGACGGTGGCTACGTCACCGTGTGGACGTCTGAAACCCAGGACGGCTGGGGCTACGGCATCTACGGCCAGCGCTACGACGCCCAGGGCGTCGCGGTGGGCAACCAGTTCCAGGTCAACGACTACACACCCTACGACCAGACCGAGCCGGAGGTGGCCAGCCTCGACGGTGGTGGCTTCGTGGTCGTGTGGCGTGACCAGGGCGGCCGCGACGGCAGCGGCTCCGGCCTGTTCGGCCAACGCTACGACGCCGGCGGCCTGCAGGTGGGCGAGGCCTTCCTGGTCAACAGCAGCACCGGCGGCAACCAGTACCAGCCGACCATCGCCAGCGTGGCCGGTGGAGGCTTTATCGTCGCCTGGTATTCGGACGCGCTCCAGGACGGGCGCTACTACGACGTCTACGTCCAGCGCTTCGACAACACCGGCAGCCCGCTAGGCACCGAAACCCGCGCCAACACCAGCGCCGGCTTCACCAACAGCGCCCAGTACGAACCCAGCATCGCGGTGCTCAGCGACGCCAGCTTCGTCGTGACCTGGCGTGCCGACGGCAGCCAGGACGGCAACGACTCGGGCATCTTTGCCCAACGCTTTGCCGCCAACGGCGCCGCCCTCGGCAGCGAGTTCCGCATCAACACCCACACCCCCAACAACCAGCTGGATCCGAGCATTGCGGCTCTCACCGGCGGCGGCTTCGTGGTGAGCTGGACGTCCTATTATCAGGACAGCGGCAGCAACTTCGGCGTGTTTGCCCAGCGCTACGCCAACGACGGCACCCCCGTCGGCAGCGAGTTCCGCGTCAACACCGCCACCGCCAGCAGCGAGCAGCAGCCCAGCGTGGGCGCCCTGGCCAACGGCGGCTTCGTGATCGCGTGGACCAACGGCAGTCAGATCTTCGCCCAGCAGTTCGACGCAAACGGCGTGGCCGTCGATGGCGACATCCGCGTCGACGTGGCCGACAACAGCTCCGCCACCCAGCCCGTGGTGCTGGGCCTGGGCAGCGGCAACTTCGTCGTCAGCTGGGCCGACCGGGGCGACGATGGCGCCAGCTCCTACGGCATCTACCAGCGCCTGTTCGGCAACCCGGCCGACTTCAGCCGCCAGACCAACCCGCTGCTGGTGGATGTGGCCAGCAGCGTCACCTATGGCGAGAACGCGCTCAACCTGGCGCCGCAGCTCATCGACCCGGGCGTCGGCCTCTACGACCCCGACTCGGCCAACTTTGCCGGCGGGCGGCTCGAGGTGGACTACATCAGCGGCTACGGCGGCCAGGATCAGCTGGGCATGCAGGGCCTCGAGAACCAGGACCAGCTCGGCATCCGCTCCGAGGGCGACGGCCCGACCCAGGTCCGCGTCAGCGGCCTCGGCGTGTATTACAGCGGGGTGCAGGTCGGCACCATCACCGCCAACGGCGCCAACCACGGCAAGCTGGCGGTGGTGTTCAACAGCAACGCCACGGTCGAAGCGGTCGAGTCGGTCGTCGAGAACCTCACCTACCAGAACACCTCCAGCAACCCCTTCGCCAGCCGCACGGTGTCGGTGCGCCTGACCGACGGCGACGGCGGCGCCAGCGACGCCAAGTTCATCACCCTCAACGTCACTGCGGCGGTGGATGGCGCCGTGCCACGGGGCCTCGAAAAGACCGTCAACACCACCGTGGCCGGCAACCAGGTGGAGCCCTCCATCGCCCACCTGGCGGCGGGCGGCTACGTGGTGGTGTGGACCGACCAGGGCGGCGCCGACGGCAGCAGCCACGGCGTCTATGGCCAGCGCTACGACGCCGACGACAACGCCGTCGGCGGCGAATTCCGCATCAGCACCACCACCGCTGGCGCTCAGTACGAGGCCCGGGTGGTCGGCCTCACGAATGGCGGCTTCGTCGCCGTGTGGCGCTCCGACAACCAGGACGGCGGCAGCGCCGGCGTGTATGCCCAGCGCTACGACGCCGCCGGCGTGGCCGTGGGTGGCGAGTTCCGGATCAACGAAACCACCGCCGGCGGCCAGTACCAGCCCGACGTCACCGCCCTCGCCGACGGCGCCTTCGCCGTCACCTGGTACAACGACAACTACGACAGCTCGGGCACCGGCAGCCATGGCGATGTCTACGTGCGCCAGTTCGGCGCCGACGGCAGCCCCCTCACCGGTCAGATCAAGGCCAACACCCCGACGGCCAGCCCGTCCAACCAGTACGAGCCGGCCATCGCGGTGCTCGGCGACGGCAGCTTCGTCGTCACCTGGCGCACCGACGCCGCCCAGGACGGCAACGGCACGGGGGTCTACGCCCAGCACTTTGCAGCCAACGGCAGCAAGCTCGGCGGCGAGTTCCGCGTCAATACCTACACCGACAGCAACCAGTACCAGCCCGACATCGCCGCCCTGAAAGACGGCGGCTACCTCATCGTGTGGCGCTCGGAGGGGCAGGATCTCTCCAGCGGCGGCATCTACGCCCAGCGCTTTGATGCCGCCGGCAACACCGTCGGCGCAGAGTTCCGCGTCAACACCACCACCAGCGGCAACCAGGACGACCCGGCGGTCACCGCCCTCGAAAACGGTGGCTGGGTCATCACCTGGGCCGACTCCGACGTCTTCCTGCAGCAATACGACGCCGCCGGCCGCCAGCTCGACGGCCAGACCCTGGTCAACCGCTACACACCCAGCACGCAAAACCAGCCCGCCATCACCAGCATGGCCGACGGCGGCTTCGTGGTGGCCTACGCGTCCTATGTGTACTCCAGCGACCAGAACGGCGACGGCCTGCCCGACGGCGGCAACAACACCCAGGAGATCCGCCTCCAGCGCTACAGCAACACCGCGCCGGTGCTCACCGACGTCTTCGTGAGCGGCGCAGAAGACAGCAGCATCGTCCTCACCGACGCGCTCTTCATCTCCGGCTTCAACGACCCGGAAGGCCAGAACCTCGCCGCGATCAAGATCACCACGCTGCCGGGCGAGGGCACCCTCAGGCTCGACGGCATTGACCTCGTCGCCGGGCAGGAGATCAGCCTCGCCGAGCTGCAGGCCGGCAAGCTCACCTATCAGGGCAACGCCAACTACTTCGGCCTCGACCAGTTCGCCTGGACGGGCAGCGACGGCGTGGCCTTTGCCGGCACCCCGGTTTACACCAACATCAACCTCAGCAACGTCAATGACGCCCCGGCCCTCGAAGCCGGCGCCGACGACACCCCCGCCGAAGGCCACTTCTTCACCCACGCCATCACCCTCGGCGACCCCGACCCGGACACCCACCAGATCACCGTCAACTGGGGCGACGGCAGCCCCAACAGCGTCTACAACACCAGCGCCGACCTGTTCAACATCGGCCACACCTACGCCGACGACGGCGTGTACAACGTCACCGTCACCGCCAACGACCAGCAGGGCCAGGGCAACAGCGTGCAGGTGGACGGCTTCCAGGTCACGGTGAGCAACGTCGCCCCCGACCTCAACCTCTTCGGCGACGCCACCGTCGTGCAGAACGAGGTGTACACCCTCACCCTCGGCGGCATCACCGAGCCGGGCGCCGACACCTTGAGCGAGTACCGCATCGACTGGGGCGACGGCAGCCCCACCCAGATCGTGCTGCCCGCCGACCTGCCCGCCAACCGGCAGCTCACCCACGCCTACGCCTCCAGCGGCGCCCGCACCATCAACGTCAGCCTGGCCGACGAAGACGGCAGCTACACCAACGTCGCCACCAAGGCCGTCACCGTCAGCGCGCCGGCCGAAGTGCTCACGGTGGATGCCGGCGCCGACCGCACGGTGGGCGAAGGCAGCACCTTCATCCAGACCATCACCTTCACCGACCCCACCGACACCGACCCCACCGGCCGCCTCTACACCATCGACTGGGGCGACGGCAGCACGTCGAGCGGCCGCACCCACAACGCCGGCACCCTGGACATCAGCCACCGCTACGCCGACGACCGCACCACCGCCTACACCGTGTCGGTCAACATCGACGACGACGGCGCCCAGCAGGCCAGCGACAGCTTCCAGGTCACGGTGAACAACGTCGCCCCCACGCTCAGCCTGTCGGGCAACGGCAGCACCGCCGAAGGCAGCCTCTACACCCTCAACATCGCCGCCTCCGACCCGGGTACCGACAGCATCACCCAGTACAGCGTGGATTGGGGCGACGGCACGCCCGCCACCCTGCTCAGCGCCGCCGAACTCGCCGCCGCCAGCGGCAACATCAGCCACACCTACGCCGACGGCAGCGCGGCCCGCACGATCACCGTCGAGGCCACCGACGAAGACGGCACCTGGAGCAACACCAAGGCCATCACCGTCGCCAACGTCGCCCCCAGCGTCACCCTCAGCGGCGCCGACGCCATCGACGAAGGCGGGAGCTACACCCTCACCCTCGTCGGCGTCACCGACCCCGGCACCGACACCCCCACCAGCTACACCATCAACTGGGGCGACGGCAACGCCGAAGTGGTCGCCAGCCTCGGCAGCTACAGCCACATCTACGCCGACGGCAACACCACCCCCACCATCAGCGTGCTCGTCACCGACGAAGACGGCGCCCACGCCAACGCCGGCAGCAAGGCCATCACCGTCAACAACGTGGCCCCCACCCTCACCCTCAGCGGCAACGCCAGCACCCCGGAAGGCAGCCTTTACGCCCTCCACATCGCCCACAGCGACCCCGGCGCCGACACCCTCCACACCTACCGCATCGACTGGGGTGACGGCAGCGCCGTCGAAGTCCTCAGTGCAGCCCAGCTCACCACCCTCGGCGGCAACCTCAGCCACACCTACGCCGATGGCGATGCCAACCGCAACATCACCGTGGAAGCCACCGACGAAGACGGCACCTGGAGCACCACCAAGGCCGTCAACGTCACCAACGTCGCCCCCGACATCGACGCCAGCGGCGCCGCCACGGCCACGGCTGGCGTCGCCTACACCCTCAACCTCGCCAACTACCTCGACCCCGGCCAGGACACGCTGCTGCCCGGCGGCGTCACCATT
>NZ_BJNV01000005.1 GCF_006539865.1 Zoogloea ramigera | reverse complement strand
GGCGCGGCTGCCGGGGGCGGGGCCGTCGGGTGCCCAGGGGCTGGGCGGCACGCCGGCGGCGGCGAGGCCCGGCGAGGGTTGCGGGATGGCGACGCCGCTGCGCCCGAGGTCGGCATCGGTGCCCAGCGCGGCCGGGCCGAACAGGTCGACGGCGGCGGAGGCGTCGAGGTTGATGCCAGCGCCCACCGACACGCCGATGTCGGCGGACAGGCCGAGGCTGGCCGAGAGGCCCACCTGCGCCGACAGGCTCATGTCGAGGTTGAGGTTGAGGTCGAGGTCGAGGTCGAGGCCGAGGCCCGCCGACAGATCGAAGCCGGCGCTCAGGTCGAGCCCGCTGCCACCGCCCATCAGGCTAGAGGCCCCAGCCGCCGCGGCCTGGCTGCGGGCGCCGGCGCTGGCCTGCTCGACGGCCTGGCGGCGCTGGGCGGCGTCGGTGGCGCTCACCTCGTAGCGGAACTCCTGCTCGGTGAGGGTGATGCTGAGCTTGGAGCGCAGCGGTACGCCGCTCGGGCTGAAGTAGTCGAAGACCTCCTGGTGCTGGCTGATGACGCCGTTGAAGATCAGCGTGCCCCAGCGGAACTGCACCCGCCGCGGCGCCTGCTCGCGGCCGCTGCCGTACACCTGCAGCAGGTCGGCGATGGGCTTGCTGCGGGTGCGTACGTCGAGCATCTCCTCGCCGCCCGTGCTGCTGTCCGAGGCGTCGCGGGGGCGGGTCGAGTCGAAGATGCATTCGAAGCTCAGGGTGGCCTTGGAGGCGCCGACGTTCTGCACCTGCTGGCGGCCGCGGCGGCTGCGGTCGCGCTGTTCGCCGCCGGAGACCTTGAGGGTGAGGGTCTCGGGGTTGAAGTCGAGGGGGATCGCGCGGGCTTCCTGCGGGTTACGCCCGCCCGCATCGAAAGGCACCAGCTTGGCCCGGCGAAACTGGCTGGTGGTCATGGCGTCTCCCGGCTCAGGCCTTCGTGGACGATGTGCAGCTCTTCGAGGGCGACCTCGCGGCCGCCGGTGGCGTTGAGATCGGCCGCTTTGACGCGGTTGACGATGCCGTTCTCGAAGCGCCACACACCGGGCTGCGAGCTGCTGCCGCTGGCCTGGAAGATGCGGACGGTGCCCGACACATAAGGCAGCGGAAAGCTGCCGTTGGTGCAGCGCTGCACCCAGGCCCAGAAGGCCGGGTCGAGGGACAGGCCGCGTTTGAGCACCAGCGGCGGGTGGGTGGCCTTGCCGACCAGCTGACGGGCGCCGAGGTTGTAGCCGCCCTCGCGGAAGCTCACCGGCTCGAGGGTGATCTCCAGCCCCTGCACCTCGGAGAAGGCGGCGCGGCGGGCGCCCTGGGCCAGCCCCTCGTCGCCGCCGAGGCCCGACAGCTCGATCTGCACGGCGAAGTTGAAATTGGTGAGCAGGGTGTCGGCGGACATCAGACCACCTCGATGCGGGGTTCGTCGGCGCCGTGGCGGAGCAGGCGGAAGACGATGAATTCGGCCGGCACCGCCGGGGCGACGCCCACCTGCAGGATGGCCCGGCCGGCGTCGAGATCGCCCTGGGTGTGGGTGCTGGCGTCGCAGCGTATGAAGAAGCTGTCACCGGTCGTGCGGCCGGCCAGCGCGCCGGCGTCGAACAGGGCCTGCAGGCGGCGCCGGGCGGTGTTGGCCATGGCCGACCACAGCAGGGCGTCGTTGGGCTCGAAGGGTGCCCAGGCCAGGTCGGCGGCGAGCTGGGCCTCGAGCCAGTCGATCAGGCGGCGCACCGAAAGGTGGGTCCAGTCGCGGTCGGTGGCGGTGCTGCGGGCGCCGAGCAGCATCAGGCCGCGTTCGGTGCGGCGGATCTCGTCGATACGCTCTTCGAACAAAAAGCCGGGCTCGGGCAGGCCGGCGTCGTCGGCCCGGGCGAAGGCGCCGAGCACCGGGCGGTTGGCCGGCGCGCCCCACACGCCGACCTGGCTTTCGAGCTGGGCGGTGATGCCGCAGGCGGCGGCGGAGGGCGGCACGGTGCGCGCGCTGCCGTCGGCGTCCACCCGCAGCCAGGGCGTGTACAGCGCGGCGCGGCTGCTGGCGAGGGCGTGGCGCCACTGCACGATGTCGCCGGCGCGCAGCCCGGGCGGCAGGTCGAGCAGTGCGATGCGCCCGCCGCGGGCCTCGCAGGCGTCGACGAGCTGGCGCTGGGCATACTGCAGCGAGGCGGCGTCGAAGCCGAGCCGCGGGTAGTCGAGGGCGTGCACCGTGCGCGTGGCCGGGGCGAGGGCGCAGACGGTGCCGAAGCAGGGTTGCTCGGGCGGCATCGGCGGGCCGTCGGTGACGGCTTCGGGCGGGGTCGGGTGGAGCAGGTCGGGCAGGCTCACCAGCGCGATCGGCTCGAAGGGGAAGGCCTGGTCCCAGCTGTCGAGCGCGGCGAGGGCGCCGGGGCGGGACAGGAAGGCCACGAAGCGGTGGTCGGAATCCTCGGCCACGTCGTCGGCGTCCATCTCGGTGGGGTCGAAGAAGTGGCGCCGTTCGGTGGTGGCGGTGGCGTCGCGGCCGTGGCGGGAGGCGGGCATCTCGGCGGCCGACAGCAGCAGGCCGGCGGGCGTGGCGAGCAGGGCCTTGCCGGGGATCAGCCAGGTGTCGCGCAGGAGCGCGCTCGGGCGCAGGTATTCGGAGCCCCACGGGGCATCGCCGTCGCCCCACAGGCGGTCGGCCTCGGCGGTGGGGTTTTCGGGGTCGGGGAGGTCGAGGCGCGGCGGGCGCAGGGCTTCGGCGGCGCTGCGTCGGCCGAGCAGGCGGGGCAGGTAGCGGGGGTGGTCGGGGTGCAGGGCGGCGTCGTCCCAGGTCTCCACCAGCCGGCCGTCGAGGAAGACGTCGAGGCGCAAGGTGAGCTCGACGGCGCTTTGCAGCAGCTGCCGGTCGAGGAAGGGGTGGGTGAGGCGCGGCACGAGCACCGGCTGGCGATTAGGGCTGGCGGCGTCGGGCGCGGCGACGCGGAAGATGCGGCTGCGCGGCGTGCCGCCGGGGCTGGCCGGGTGGCCCAGGAGGCGCAGGGTGGCGCCGACGGTGGGGCGGTCGGGTGGGATCAGCACGCTGCCGGTGGCGTCGTCGAAGCCCAGCGCGAGGGGGCGCTGGACGATGCGGCAGCGCACCTCGAGCCGGTTGCCCCAGCTGCCCGGGTTGCGGGCGGCGATGCGCGCCTGGCGGCGGGAGTGCCCCCGCACGGCCTTGAGGCCGGGCAGCAGCAGGCGGGCGGTGCGCACGTTGCGGTGGTCGACGCAGCGCACCACCACGCAGCGCCGGCCGCCGTTGGCGAAGAACAGGCGCACCGCCAGCGGCAGGTTGAGCCCGGGCAGCGCGCGGCCGAAGAGGGCCTCGAACTGCCGCGCGTCGTCGATGGCGACCGGGGTGTTCACCGGCCCCCGTTCGGCCAGCCCGATCAGCGCGGCGACATCAAGGCGCACCCGCGGCCGGGTGGCGACGGCGGGTTTCTCCTCGTAGACGCCGGGCGGCAGGCCGGGGCGCCACAGGCTGCCCTGGAGCGCGATGCTCATGGCCGGGCCCTCGCGTCAGCGGGCGGGCGGCGGGTGGCGGGTGGGAGGCGCATGGTGGGCTCCGCTCCGGCTCACTCGAACTCCAGGTCCTCGCAGACTAGGGTGAGCTCTTCCATCGCCACGTCGGAGCCGCCCTTGGCGGCCAGGGTCGGGCCGGTCCATTTGGAGGGGCGGGCGTTGATGAGCTTCCAGGATGCGACGGTGGCGGCGTGGTCTTCGCTCAGGAGCTGGATGACCACGGTGGCGCGGGCGTCCATGTTGCCGCGGCGCACCTGGTTGACCCAGTTCCAGAGGTCGAGGGAGGCGATCAGGCCGCGCTTGAGGGTCACGTCGCCGGCCTTGTACATCAGCGGCACCTTGCGCGGCCGGTTGGCGGGGTCGGTGCCCTCGCGGTAGTCGGCGTGGGTGATCTCGGTGTTGAGGCCCGAGACGTCCGAAAACCCGCCGCGGAACTCGCCGCCGCTGGCCGGGCTGATGGTGACCTTGAAGTTGAACGGGCCGTAGGGGTCTTCACGCAGGGTGGCCATTGCGGGTCTCCTTTGAGGATACGGTTAGCGCCGCCGGGGCGCTCAGATGATGGAGGCGTCGGCGGTCCATTGGCCGATGCGGAAGATCACGAACTCGGCGGGCTTGGTGGGGGCGACGCCGATCAGGCAGATGAGGCGCCCGTTGTCGAGGTCGGACTGGCTCATGGTGGTCCGGTCGCAGCGCACGAAGTAGGCGTCCTCGGGCCGCGCGCCGAGCAGCGCACCGCTGCGCCAGACGTCGTACAGGAAGCCCTCGATGGTCAGGCGGATCTTGAGCCACAGCTCTTCGTTGTTGGGCTCGAAGACGGCCCACTGGGTGCCCCGGTCGATGGAGTGTTCGAGGTAGATGAACAGCCGGCGCACGTTGATGTAGGTCCATTCGGGGTCGGAGCTGATGGTGCGGGCGCCCCACACGCGGTAGCCGCGGCCCTCGAAGAAGCGCAGGCAGTTGATGCCTTCGGGGTTGAGCACGTCCTGCTCGCCCTTGTTGACGTTGCGCGAGAAGCGCAGTATGCCGCGCACGGTTTCGTTGGCCGGGGCCTTGTGCACGCCGCGCTCGATGTCGCTGCGGGCGTAGATGCCGGCCATCGCGCCCTCGGGCGAGTACTGCACGGTTTCGCGGGCACCGCCGGGGGCGCCGGCGACGAGCCAGGGGTAGTACAGCGCGGCGTACTTGGAGTCGTGCTGGCCGCGCACTTCGCGGATCAGGGCCTGGTCGGCGTCGCGGGGGCCGGCCAGGATCGCGAAGCGGTAGCGCAGGGTTTCGCAGTGGGAGATCAGCGCGTCGCGCACGGCCTGGCAGTCGTCGGGGGTGGCGAGGGCGGCGGCGCCGGGGCCGGCGACGATGGCGATGTCCTCGATCTCGGCCAGCGCGGCCAGGCCGCTGGCGTCATGGCCGCTGCCGCCGCCGGTGAAGGCGCCGCTGTCGGCGAGGATTCCGTCGCTACCACCGGAAAGGGTGAGCGGGGCGGCGGCGACGAGGCCGGTGAGCAGGTCGCGGGCGAAGCTGGTGCGCTGGGCCGGCAGGCTGGGCAGCCCGGCCGCGGCGGCGTCGAAGAACAGCCGCTGGCTGCGGTCGGCGGGCGGCTCGATGCCGGCGGCGGGGTCTTCGTGGCGCAGGATGCGGCCGAGGAACTGGTCGGAGTCGGGGTGGGTGGAGACGCGCTGGATGGCTTCGACCCGCCCGCCGGTGGAGCCGTCGAGGTTGGGGCCGATGCTGAGGTCGACGGTGATCTTTTGAACGAAGTGCAGGCTGGCGGCGTTCTGGTCGAGGGTGCCGGCGGCGTTGGTGAGCACCGGCCGGCCGGCGGCGTCGAAGCTGACGCTGTAGATGTTGGCGGCCTCGACGGCGTCGGCGCCGGCTTTGGCCACCAGGCGGTTCTTGGCGCTGGCGGCGGTGATCGCCTCGACCACGTCACCCAGGCGCACGCCCATCACGCTGCGGCTGCCGGCGCTACCGGTGAGCAGGTTGCCGCTGCGGATCGCCTGCACCTGCACCACCACGTTGCCGGCGCGGCCGGGGAAGCGGGCGCGCAGGAAGCGGTCGCTGCCGAGCACCGACACGGCCGGGCTCACCGAGCGGCTGTCGTCCACCGAGCCGCCCGCGGCGGGCCGGAAGGCGCGGGCCACATACACCCGCTTGCCGCCGTTCTCGAAGAACAGCCGCACCGCATGGGCCAGGTGGTTGGTGGTCGGCACGCCGGCGAACAGCAGGTCGTTGCCGTCACCGAAGAAGCGCTGGAACTCTTCGAAGCCGGTGACCAGCACCGGCAGGCCCTGGGTGGGGCCGAAGCGGGCCTGGCCGACGAAGCCGGCGGTGGAGGTCGCCACGCCCTCGATGGACTTGGCGCGGAAGCTGGTTTCTTCGACGTACACTCCCGGGGCGAGGTATTCAGGCATTTCGAGCCTCCATCTTGGTCAGGGTAACAACTCGATATCCAGCCGGACTTGCTCGCCGACGGAAACCGGAGCCAACGGATTCTGGCCGCCCACCTGCGGGTGCAGGGTGCCGCCGGAGTCGCGCAGTTGAAAGTCACGGGGCATGAAGAGCGCAGCGCGCCCGGCCGGCGTGAGGGTGAAGGGGTCGGCCGGCTGGCCAGCCAGGAAGCCCTGGCGGGCGAGGGCGCTGGCCAGGGCCGGGCGCGGGGCCTGCACCGTGAGGGCCCGCTCGAAGCGGCGCAGCGGCGGGCTGACGCTGCGGTCGATGGCCTCGAAAGGGAGCACCAGCAGGTAGCTGCCGTCCGGGCCGCTCATGCCGGTGATGGTGTCGGCGGCGCCCTGGAATACGCTGGCGATGCCGAGCAGCGCGCCGGCCACCGGGCGCCCGGCGTCGGTCACCACGCCCCATACGGCGCTGGTGCCCGGGGGCAGGGCGATGCCGAGGGCGGGCCGCAGGGCCACGTCGATCATCAGCGGCCTGGCGCTGCCGGGCGCTGGCGCCGTGCCGGCTTCGAGGGCTTCGCGCACCGCGCTGCGGTCGGGCACCTGGGCGAGGACGGCCTGGGCCTGGAAGCGGCCGGCAGGGTCGGCCACCTCGACGCGCAGCTCGCCGGGCGACAGCCGCAGGAAGCCGTAGAGGCCGGTGGATTCATGCCACAGGGGGCGTTCGGGGTGGTCGGGGTGGTTGGGCACCGTGGTGATGCGCAGGCCGGGGATGGCGGCCAGCCCCGGCGGTGCCGCGTCGCTCTGGTAGCGCCGGATGCGCAGGGCCAGCACGCCGACCGCAACAACCCGTTCGGGGGAGTGGCGGGCCGCCCAGCCGAGCGGCGTGTCGGCGGGGGCGAGCATCACGGCACCGTGGGGACGAAGGCCAGGCTGCGGCTGTCGGTGATCGACGGCTCGGGCCGCTCGCGGGCGGCCAGCCGGGCCGTGCGCACCACGTAGGGGATGGAAAGCTGGTAGGGCGGCTCGAGGCTGTCCCACAGGCGCAGCATGTCTTCGGTGGACAGGTGCGTGATGGAGACCCGCAGGCTGTCTTCGGGCTCCCAGGCGTAGCCGGGGTCGAGCAGGGCGCCGGAGACGAGGGCGTGGCGGTCGAGGATGTCCATGCAGCGGGCCAGCATGACCTGTTCGCCCTCGGCGGCCTGCTTGCCCCACACGGTGAGCAGGTAGTGGAGCTCGAGCCCCAGGGCGTAGCGGCGCGGCGCGGTGGGGGTGAGGCGGGGCAGGTCGATGTTGCGGCGGGCTTCGTCCACCTCGACGCGATACAGGAACAGCGCGACGCGGTTGGTGATCGAGCCGGTGAAGTGGCGCGTGGAGAACAGGGAGACGTCGTAACCGTCGAGGCCCCCGGTGGCGATCAGCTGGTCTTCGAGTAGGCGTCGGAGGGTTGCGCTTGCGCCAGCGATGAACATTTCATGGCCTTTCCCAGCTACCGCCGATTGCAGAGCGCGACGTACCGTGGACGGGCCGGCTGGGCCGGGGCTTGTGAGCGGAGGGATTTGTTCCGGCGCTCGACGCAGGCGGGCGGCCTTGAAACCAGCCATGCACTTGGGCGTGCGCGCGCCTTATCGTCATTGAACGCTGAATGCCAGGCGGCTGGAGATCGGCTCCGGCGCTGTCTTCCGGTATTCAGGATGCTTCAGTCAAGCACACGCATTCCGGTAAATCAAGGCAGGCTGGCGGGCTCCGGCGAGGGCCCTGCGCAGGCGCCCTCAGCGCATCCGCGCCACATCCCGCAGGGGCGGGGCGCCGAACAGGCGGCGGTATTCGCGGCTGAACTGGGACGGGCTCTCGTAGCCCACCCGGCGCGCCACGGTGGCGGCGTCGATCGATTCGAGGAGCATGAGCTTGCGCGCCTCCTGGAGGCGGATCTGCTTCTGGTATTGCAGCGGGCTCATCGCGGTGAGCGACTTGAAGTGGTGGTGCAGCGACGACTTGCTCATGTTGGCGGTGTCGGCCAGGGCGTCGATGGAGAGCGGCTGGTCGAAGTTCTCCTTGATCCACGCGATGGCGCGGGCGGTGCGGTGGCTCTGGCTGTCGGCCGCGGCGATGGCGCGCAGCCGCGGGCCCTGCTCGCCGCTGAGGAGCCGGTAGAGCAGCTCGCGCTCGTGGAGCGGTGCCAGCACCGGGATGTCATGGGGGCTGTCGAGCAGCCGGGCGAGGCGCAGCAGCGCCTCCATCACCGGCAGCGTGAGGGCGCTCACGCCCAGTCCGAGCGGGTCGTTGCCGGCCGAGGGCGGGGCCAGGCGCAGGGTGCTGCTCAGCTCGGCGACCTTGCGGGGGTCGATGTCGAACACCGCGCACAGGTAGGGCCGCTCGGGCGAGGCCTCGGTGATCTGCCCCATCACGGGGAGATCCACCGAGGTGATGAGATAGTGCCGGCTGTCGTACTCGAAGCTCTCGTCGGCGAGGGCGAGGCGCTTGCTGCCCTGCACCGCCACAGCCAGCACCGACCGATACACCGCGCAGATCGGGGTGCTGGTGCTCGAGGCGCGAAACAGGCTGAGGCCCGGCACGGCGGTGGTGGTGGGGCCATCTGCGGAGCAATATCGTTCAATGATCTCGGTGAGCGCCTGGCGCGCGGTTTCGAGCGCGGCCGATGACGCCGGGGCGGGAGAGCCTGATTGGTTCATGGTTTTTCCTTCGCTGCGGCATTGGTGAGCTTGAGCCTGTGCGAGGTGCAAGGCGTCGCGTTCAGACCAAGTCTGGATGATCGGGCAAGAATCTCACAGGATCCTGCAATGCGCTCGAGTTTGCCATGGGCTAAATTTCGAGGGGTGGCGGCCGGGAATTTTTGGCTCGCCGACAAGACCAACACGCTTCACCCCAACGGAGATTCAAGATGATCCAGCTCACCGTGAACGGCAAGCCCCGGAAGGCGGATGTCGATCCCGACACCCCGCTGCTGTGGGCCCTGCGGGATTCCCTGCTCCTCACCGGCACCAAGTACAGCTGCGGCTCGGGCCTGTGTGGCGCGTGCACCGTGCATGTGGATGGCCAGCCGGTGCGCTCGTGCATCACGCCGGTGTCGGCGGTGGCCGGCAAGAAGGTCACGACGATCGAGGCGGTGGACGGCTCTCGCGTCGGCAAGGCGGTGCAGGAGGCCTGGCGCAAGCTCGACGTGGTGCAGTGCGGGTATTGCCAGTCGGGCCAGATCATGAGCGCCGTGGGCCTGCTGTCGAAGAACCGCCGGCCCAGCGACGCCGACATCGACGCTGCGATGGCGGGCAACCTGTGCCGCTGCGCCACCTATGTGCGCATCCGCGCTGCCATCCACGAAGCCGCCAAGGCGCTGGCGTAAGGAGATCCGCATGACGACCATCCAGAATCTCTCCCGCCGCGGCTTCCTGCAGGGCACCGCCGGTCTCACCCTCGGCCTCGCGCTGCCCGGCGTCAGCCTCGCCGCCAAGACGGGCGCCGCCGCCAGCTTCGAGCCGACGCCCTTTTTGCGTATCGGCGCCGACAACACCGTCACCGTGATCTCCAAGCACCTGGAAATGGGGCAGGGCACCTACACCGGCCTCGCCACCATCGTCGCCGAAGAGCTCGACGCGGCCTGGGCCCAGGTGAAGGTGGAGGGCGCGCCGGCCGACGCCAAGCGCTACAACAACCTGTTCTTCGGCGGCGCCCAGGGCACCGGCGGCAGCACCGCGATGGCCAACTCCTGGGGCCAGATGCGCCAGACCGGCGCCACCGCCCGGGCCATGCTGGTGTCCGCCGCCGCGAAGCGCTGGAAGGTGCCGGCCGCCGAGATCACGGTGGCCGAAGGCGTGCTGCACCACGCCGCCAGCGGCCGCAAGGCAACGTTTGGCGAGCTGGCCGAGGCGGCCTCCCTCGAAGCCGTGCCGACCAGTGTCACGCTGAAAGACCCGAAGGATTTCCGCCTTATCGGCAAGCGAGCGCCGCGCAAGGATAGCGCCGCCAAGACCGACGGCTCGGCGCAATTCACCCAGGACTTGCACCTGCCCGGCATGCTGGTGGCGGTGGTGGCCCATCCGCCGCGCTTTGGCGGCAAGGTGAAGGCCTTCGATGCGAGCAAGGCTAAGGCGGTCAAGGGCGTGGTGGATGTGGTGGCGGTCCCGGCTGGCGTGGCCGTGCTGGCCCGCGACACCTGGAGCGCCAGGAAGGGCCGCGATGCGCTCACCGTCGAGTGGGACGACAGCGCTGCCTTCAAGCTGGGCTCCGACGAGATCCTCGCCCGTTACCGCGAGCTCGCCGCCCAGCCCGGCCTGGTGGCCCGCAGCGAGGGCGACACGGCCGGCGCCTTTGCCGGCGCGGCCAAGGTGGTGTCGGCCAGCTACGACTTCCCCTACCTCGCCCACGCGGCGATGGAGCCGATGAACTGCGTAGTGCAGCGCACCGACGACGGCCTCGAGGTGTGGAACGGCGAGCAGTTCCAGACCGTCGACCAGGCTACCCTGGCGGCGATGTTCGGCCTGCCGCCCGAGAAGGTGAAGATCCACATGCTCTACGCCGGCGGCAGCTTCGGCCGGCGGGCGTGCACGCAGTCGGACTACCTGCGCGAGGCGGCCTCCATCGTCAAGGCCAGCGGCACCCGGGCGCCGGTCAAGCTGGTGTGGATGCGCGAGGACGACATGAAGGCGGGCTACTACCGGCCGCTGTTCCACCACCGCATCGAGGCCGCGCTGGACGCCGACGGCAGCATCCGCGCCTGGCGTCACCGGCTGGTGGGCCAGTCGATCATCGCCGGCTCGGCCTTCGAGCCGGTGATGGTGAAGAACGGCATCGACGCGGTGTCGGTGGAGGGCGCGGCGAACCTGCCCTACGCCATCCCCAACCTGCAGGTCGAGCTGCACACGCCCACCGACATCAAGGTGCCGGTGCTGTGGTGGCGCTCGGTGGGCTCGACCCACACGGCCTATTCCACCGAAACCTTCCTCGACCGGCTGGCGGCCGAAGCCGGGCAGGACCCGGTGGCGATGCGCCTCAAGCTGCTGGGCAAGCACCCGCGCCATGCGGCGGTGCTCAAGCTCGCGGCCGACAAGGCCGGCTGGGGCACGCCGCTGGCGGCGGGCAAACCCGGTGAGCGGCGCGGCCGCGGCGTGGCGGTGCATGAATCCTTCCACTCCTTCGTGGCCCAGGTAGCCGAGGTGACGGTGGCCGCCGACGGCAGCGTAAAGGTCGATCGCATCGTGTCGGCGGTGGATTGCGGCCTGGCGATCAACCCGGACAACGTGCGCGCCCAGGTGGAGGGCTCGGTGGGCTTTGCGCTGTCGGCGGCGCTGCACGGCGAGATCACCCTCAAGGACGGCGTGGTCGAGCAGGGCAACTTTGGCGACTACGCGCCGATCCGCATCAACGAGATGCCGAAGGTGGAGGTGCACATCGTGCAGTCTGCCGAGAACCCGACCGGCATCGGCGAGCCCGGCGTGCCGCCGGTGGCGCCGGCGGTGGCCAACGCGATCGCCGCGGCCACCGGAAAGTGGCTGACCCGTCTGCCCTTCCAGGCGGCGGCGCTGAAGGCCTGACGATGGGCACGTCAAGTTGCGCGGGCGGCGTCATTTTCCCGTCGATGCCGGCAGCCGGGAGCGGGGAGGCGGGCCATGCATAGCCAGGACATGCAGGTGCTCGCCGCCCTGCAAGGGTGGGCCGCGGAGGGGCACCGGGCCGCGCTGGTCACGGTGGCCCGCACCTGGGGCTCGGCGCCGCGCCCGGCAGGGGCCTGGATGGCCCTGCGGGACGACGGCCGGGTGCAGGGCTCGGTGTCGGGCGGCTGCATCGAGGACGATCTGGTCGCGCGCATGCAGGATGGCCGCATCGCCGGCAGCCAGCCCTTCGTGCTGACTTACGGGGTCACCCGGGACGAGGCGGCCCGCTTCGGGCTGCCCTGCGGCGGCACCCTCGAGCTGGTGGTGGAGCCGGCGCCCGACATGCGGCGCCTTGCCGATCTGGCCCGCCGCATCGAGGCCGGGCAGCTGGTGCGGCGGGAGGTGGACATCGCCTCGGGGGCCGTGACGATCGCCGACGCCTGCCGGGGCGAGGCGCCGGGGTGGGACGGGCAGCGCCTCGCCACCATCCATGGCCCGCGCTGGCGCCTCCTGATCATCGGCGCCGGGCAGATCGGCCGCTACCTGGCGACCATGGCCCAGGCGTTGGATTACGCGGTGAGCGTCTGCGACCCGCGGGAGGAATACGCCGCCGAGTGGGACGTGGCCGGCGCGCCGCTGCTGCCGGGCATGCCCGACGACGTGGTGACGGCGATGCTGCCCGACCCCCACACGGCGATCGTGGCCCTCACCCATGACCCCAAGCTCGACGACATGGCGCTCCTCGAGGCGCTCAAGTCGCCGGCCTTTTACGTGGGCGCGCTGGGCTCGCGGAGCAACAACGCGGCCCGCCGGGCGCGCCTGCTGGAGTACTTCGACCTCTCCGGCGCCGAGGTCGGCCGGCTCCACGGCCCGGTCGGCCTGCCCATCGGCAGCCGCACGCCGCCGGAGATCGCGGTGTCGATACTGGCCGAAATCACCGCGGTGAAGAATGGCGCGCTGCTGCCGCGGCCCGAATCCGCCGCGCCGGCCCGCGCCGGCTGCGGCCTGGGCTGAGGCATGGCGCGGATCGTCGGCCTGCTGCTGGCGGCGGGGCAGGGGCGGCGTTTCGGCGCCGACAAGCTGATGCAGGCGCTGGCGAACGGCACGCCGGTGGCCGTTGCCGCGGCCCGGGCGCTGAAGGCGGCCTGCGCCGACAGCATCGCCGTGCTGCGCCCCGAGCAGGATGCACTGGCGGTGCTGCTCGAAGCCGAGGGGCTCACGGTGGTGCGCTGCGCTGTGGCCCACAGCGGCATGGGCCACAGCCTGGCGGCCGGGGTGGCGGCGGGCGGCGATACGGATGGCTGGGTGGTGGCGCTGGCCGACATGCCGTGCATCGGCGTGCCGACCCTGCGAAGGGTGGCGGAGGCGATTGCCGGCGGCGCGGCCCTGGCGGCGCCCGTGCACGCCGGGCGGCGTGGGCATCCGGTGGGCTTCGCAGCCCGCTGGAAGGATGCCTTGCTGGCGCTCGAGGGGGACGAAGGCGCTCGCGCCATCCTCCGGCAGCACGCGGCGCTGCTGCAAACCCTTCAAACCGATGACCCGGGCGTGCTGCAGGACGTGGATACCCCCGCCGATCTGGCGGCGCTCAGGCTGCGCTCAAGCAGCGTTGGTGCGGCGTGAAGCAAACCGGCGGAAGACCCGCCAGGGCGGCCGATGTTGCGCCGGCCAATCGAACAAGGTCTGGCGGCCAGAACATGGAGCTGGCCAGATCGACATCAGCTGTCCTGGCCCGACAGGCTGCTAGCGCGGCCGGCCCAGCCAGCGGGCCAGGGTTGTAAACAGGCGCTCCGGTTCCACGGGTTTGGCGACGAAGTCGTTCATGCCCGCCGCGAGGCAGCGCTCCTTGTCTTCGTCGAAGGCGTTGGCGGTCATGGCGATGATGGGCGTGAGGCGGTGGGCCGGGAGTTCGCGGATCAGCCGGGTGGCTTCGAGCCCGCCCATCTCGGGCATCTGCATGTCCATCAGGATGAGGGCGTAGGCAGAGTTTGAGGCCTTGTCGAGGGCGATTCGGCCGTTGCCGGCGAGCTCGATTTCAAGCCCGGTTTCACTGAGCAGTTCGATGGCAACCTCCTGGTTCACCGGGTCGTCCTCGACCAGCAGGATGCGCTTGCCGGCGTGCAGGCTGTGGATCTGCGCCTCGGTGCTGGAGGTTTCCGCAGGTTTGTCCTCGGCCGGCGCGATGCCAACTTCGAGGCGCGCCGTGAACCAGAACCGGCTGCCCGCGCCCGGCGTGCTGTCGACGCCGGCATCGCCCCCCATCAGCCGGGCGAGCCGTTGGGTGATGGCCAGGCCGAGGCCGGTTCCACCGTACTTGCGGGTGGTCGAGGCATCGACCTGCCGGAAGGCCTGGAAGAGATCCTGCACCTGGCCGGGCTCGATGCCGATCCCGGTGTCCTCGACTTCGAAGCGCACCCGCACGTGCTCGCCCTCCCAGGCTTCCAGGCGGGTGCGCAGGGCGACCCGGCCGGTGGAGGTGAATTTCACCGCGTTGCTGGCGAAGTTGAGCAGGCCCTGGCGCAGGCGGGTCGGGTCGCCGATCAGATAGAGGGGCACCTCGTCGTAATCGACGCTCAGCTCCAGCCCCTTGGCTTCGGCCGCCTCGGCGATCAGGGAGCGCACGTAGTCGATGATCGAACCGAGGTGGAAGCCGGTGTGCTCGAGGACAAGCTTGCCGGCCTCGATCTTGGAGATGTCGAGAATGTCGTTGATGACCGCCAGCAGATGGTGGCCGGCGTCCTCGATCTTGTCGAGGCGGTCGACCTGTTCGGGCGGCAGGCTGCCGCGCCGGAGGCTGCGGGTGTAGCCGAGGATGGCATTCATCGGCGTCCGGATCTCGTGGCTCATGTTGGCCAGGAAGGAGCTCTTGGCCATGTTGGCGGCATCGGCGGCCTCCTTGGCGAGCTTCAGGGTGGCTTCGGTCTCGCGGATCAGGGTGATGTCGGTGAAGGTGGCAATGAACCCATCGCCGAGCAGCTGGCCACCGATGATCATGTTGCGCTTCTCGGCGCCCTTGCAGGTGACGCAGTACTCGAGGCCCTCGAGCCGGCCATCGCCCGCCGCTGCCCGGGCGATGGCGGCATCCCAGGTCTGGAGCACCTGCTGGCGGTAGTCGGGGTCGGGATAGGCCTGCAGCCACCACTCGGCTAGTGTCGGGATGTCCGCCGGGCGATAGCCGAAGAGTTCGATGAAGCGCTGGTTGATGGATTCGATCCGCTCGCCCTGGCAGTAAGCGAGCGCCACCGGGGCCGCCTCGAAGAGCGCCCGGAAGTGGCGGTTGCTGTCGGCGACGAGGGCGGCCTCCTTGGCGGCGAGGATCGCCTGCTCTGCCTCACGGCGCTCGGTGATGTCCCGCGACAGCACCAGCACCCGGGTCTCTCCGCCGCCGGTCTGCTTGCGGGTGGCGGAGAGCTCGAACCAGTGCTCGGCACCGTCTCCCAGGGACAGGCGCACCATGCGGCCGTAGTCGTGGCCGCGGGTGGCCGCCGCGTTTATGGCGTCGATGACGGTTTGCGCCGCCTGGCCCGGCATGACCTCCGTGAGGTGCTTGCCGATGAGCTTGGCGGGGGAGGCGACGAGGAGATCGTCCCGGCTGGCGAACACATTCACGTAGTGCCCGCCGGTGTCGAACTCGAACAGCATGTCGGGGATCGCCTGCAGGGTGGCGGCGAGGCTCTGCTCGGCCTCGCTGGTGGCGGCGTGGGCCTCGCGCAGCTCGGCCAGCGCGGCGTTGAGGGTCTGTGTCTTGTGGGCGACCTGCCGCCGCAGCGCCATGCTGAGGGCGGCCAGCAGCAGCGCGGCTCCAGCCGCCACCAGCAGGCCCCAGCCGATGTAGCGGCCGTAGACGCCGATGTCGAGCGGGGTGCCGAACCACTTCTTGCGTAGCGCAGCGTCCTCTTCCGGGAGGATGAGGCGCATGCCCTCCTCGACGCGCGTCAGGGTTGCGGTGTCGCCCTTGCGGGTGGCTCGCCGGAACTGGCCCTGGTAGAGCTCGAAGGCCTTGCGGAAGTCGCCCTGGGTGTGGGTCTTGTAGAAGTAGAAGTTGGCGGGGTACTCGTCGAGGCAGAACAGCTTGATCTCGTGACGCCCGGCTGCGGCCAGCAACGCGGTGTAGTTGGGGTACTCGACGATGGTCGTGATGCCATGGTTGGCCAGCTGGTGGATGCACGCGTCGCCCGACTGTACGCCGATCTGGAAGCCCTTGAGGGTGCTCACGCCGCTGATGCCGCCGATGGTGGTGTGGGTGTAGATGACCACCGGCAGATCGGCGTAGGGCGCGGAGAACTCGTAGAGGGGCTCGCGCTGGGGGGTGCGGTAGATCATGTCGATCAGGTCGGCGCGACCGTCGGCGATCATCCGCTGGGCCTCGGCCCAGTTGGTGGCGGTGAGGGTGACCGGTACGCCGGTCTTGCGCTCCCACAGGCGCCACAGGTCGACCAGATAACCCTCGACCTCCCCGTCGTCGTTGCGGAAAAGGTAGGGCGGGTAGTTGTCGTCGCCGACCACATGGAGGCTGCGCGGGGCCATCGGCCGGTGCGCGCCGGTGCCTTCGGCGTTGGCCACGGCCAGGCTGGCCGGCAACATGATCATGAGGCCAAGGGCGAGCCTCATGATCATCCGGCAGGTTACGGTGACTGACATTTTTTCCCCGGCCTGCCGGCCGCGTGTTTACTTGCACCCGGCGACAGGTTTCATGCACTTGGTAATGCGATCGATGGTATTGCAGCGGGCCCGGTTTGGGGTGGGCTTTTCAGGGAAAAACAAACGAAATTTTTGCTGCAGTGCGGAAGGCGCTTGCGGGCTGTTTTGGATGATCGGTAGAATGATTTGTGCGGCGCAGCATTGTTGCGCACCGATTTCTGTGTTGTTGAAAAGGAAGCTGAATCATGCCCCATACCCATGCACACTCGAAGGCCGAGGCTTGTCACGATGCGTTGGAGGCCTTCGAGCGCGAGCATCACCACGCGCCGGATACCCACGAGAAAGCGCGCCTCCTCTCGGAAACCGTCAAGGAATGGGAGCACGAGGAAGTCGCCGCGACCCACCCGAACCTCACGCAGGCCTGATCGGCCCCATCGCCGGCAGGTGTGGGCGTCGGCTCAAAGAAATGCGTTGAAGATCTTGCTCTTTCTGCCGAGTTCGTGAATAATAGCGGTCTTTCCACGGCAATCAGCAATTTTAGGTGCCGGGGAGAGTTCCTTGAAAGTAAGCAAGCGTTACGTTTCAAGGGCCGTGTCGGGGAATAGCTCAGCCTGGTAGAGCACTGCGTTCGGGACGCAGGGGCCGGAGGTTCGAATCCTCTTTCCCCGACCAAAAATTCTGCAAAAAGCCACTCCTCGAGTGGCTTTTTGTTTTTCGGCGCCGCAATTCAGCCCGAAAGCTCGCCCCCGGGCCAGCCGAAAATCCGCCCGCAGCGTTTCGCTCCTGGCCGCTCGCTGTGGCGGTGTTGCCGGCCCGTGAGCCCGCCCGCGATCGGGCAAACAATAAGACAGAAACACCCCCCAGGGAGTCATCACATGAATCTTCGCAAGGCCATCATGGCCACCAGCCTGGCTGCCCTTGGCTGGCCACTTGCCGCCTCGGCCACCAATGGCTACTTCGCCCACGGTTATGGCGTCCGGAGCATCGGTGTCGCCGGGGTTTCGATTGCCTTGCCCCAGGACGGGCTCGCGGCGGCGACCAACCCCGCCGGAACACTGTCGGTTGGAAACCGCCTCGACCTGGGTGTGCATCTCTTCCGGCCCGACCGGGGCGCGGCGATCCGGGGCAACGCCTATGGGGCAGATGGCGACTTTTCGGGCAACCAGACCCACAATTTCCTGATCCCGGAGCTGGGTTACGCCCGTCAGGCGTCGCCTGATCTGGCCTGGGGCGTGGCGGTGTATGGCAATGGCGGCATGAACACCGACTACGATCGCAACCCGTTTGCGGCCTTCGGGTCGCGGGGTAAGGCGGGTATCGACCTGCAGCAGCTCTTCGTCACGCCGTCGGTGGCCTTCCGGCCGGCCGTGGGGCATTCCGTCGGTGCGGCGCTGACCTTTGCGTACCAGCGCTTTGCCGCCACGGGCTTGAGCGCCTTCGAGGGCATGACGGCCAACCCGGGTTCGGTGAGCGATCGGGGCCATGACAGCTCCACCGGCTTGGGTGTCAAGCTGGGCTGGCTCGGCCAGGTTCTCCCCGATTTGCGGCTGGGGGCGAGCTGGTCGTCACGCATCGAGATGAGCGAGTTCGACCGCTACAAGGGCCTTTTTGAAGGCGGTGGCGGTTTCGACATCCCGGCGAGCTACGGCCTCGGCCTGGCCTGGCAGGCGAGCCCGGCGCTGACCCTGGCGGCGGACTGGCAGCGCATCGAATACAGCAGCGTCAAATCGGTCGGCAACCCGATCCAGCGCCTGTTTGCGGGCGGTGCGCTGGGCAGCGACGGCGGTGCCGGCTTTGGCTGGAACGACGTCTCGGTGGTGAAACTGGGCGCGGTGTATGCCTACGATGACCGCCTGACCCTGCGTGCCGGGGCGAGCCGTGTGCAGCAACCGGTGCCGGCGAGTCAGACCTTCTTCAACATTCTGGCGCCGGGCGTCGTGCGCAACCACTACAGCCTGGGCGGCAGCTTCAAGGTGGCGAGCGGTGGCGAGTGGAGCCTGGCTTACATGTATGCGCCGAAGGTCACGGTGTCGGGTTCCGGCTCGATTCCGGGCAGCTTCGGCGGCGGCGAGGCCACCCTTCACATGCGTGAGCAGATGCTCAGCGTCGGGTATTCCTGGGCCTTGTAAGGCTCGCCGGCTTGTGTGAAATGGCAGAGGCCGCTCCCGGGAGCGGCCTCTGAGCGCCCCCAGGGCCGAGCTTCGCCAAGCCCGCCCCCCGTGGGGGGGCAAGGAAACTTGGGGCGGCCCTCCGTTTCCTTGAGGATTTTCGGGCGTCGCAAGCGCGCCCGGCGGTTCAGGCCAAGGTGCCGGCCCGGTAGTCGTCGAGGGCCTGCTCGATCTCCTCCCGCGTGTTCATCACGAAGGGCCCGTACTGCACCACGGGCTCGCCCAGCGGCCGGGCGGTGATCAGCAGCACGCCGCAACCATCAGGGCCCGCTTCGAGCTCGACTCGTTCGCCGTCCGACAGCACGCCGGCCTGCCGGGCGGGCAGGGGGTGGGCGCTGTCGCCCGAGATGACCGACAGGCTGCCTGCGTAGGGGTACAGGAAGGCGGTATGACCGGCCTCGATCCGCTGGCTCACGCGGGCGCCGGCATCCAGCCGGAGGTCGAGGAACAGGGGCGCGGTGGACAGGCCCTGGATCGGGCCGGGGGTGGCCTGGCCGTCGCCGCCGTCGAAGGTGCCGGCGATCACCCGCACGCGTCCGCCGTCGATCTCCTGCTCGGGGATCTCCTCGGGCTGGATGTCGCGGTAGCTGGCGGGCTTCATCTTCTCGCGGGCCGGCAGGTTGATCCAGAACTGGAAGCCGTGCAGGCGGCCGCTCTGTTGCAGCGGCATCTCGGAGTGGATGATGCCGCGCCCGGCGGTCATCCACTGGGCACCGCCGCCGCGCAGGTGGCCGCTGTTGCCCAGGTGGTCCTGGTGCTGGAAATCGCCTTCCAGCATGTAGGTGACGGTCTCGAAGCCCCGGTGCGGGTGGGGCGGGAAGCCGGCGATGTAGTCGTCCGGGTTGTCCGAGGCGAACTCGTCGAGCATCAGGAAGGGGTCGAGGCGCAGCCCCTGGTTTTGTCCGAGGCTGCGCCGCAGCTTGACGCCGGCCCCGTCGGAGACGGGGATGGACGGGATGATTCGCGAGAGGCTGCGTGTCGTCATGATGGTCTCCGGGTTCAGGCGGTGAGGGCGGCGAGGGATTGGTGGGCCTGGGCGAGGGCGGCGTTCTTGCTCTCGTCGCCCATGTTGAGGCCCTCGGCGTAGATGAACTCCAGGTCGGTGATGCCGATGAAGCCGAGGAAGTCGCGCACGTAGGCGGTCTGGCTGTCCTGGGGGGTGCCGGCATAAACGCCGCCGCGGGTGGCCAGCACATAAACCTTCTTGCCGGTGATCAGGCCTTCCGGGCCGTTGGCGGTGTAGCGGAAGGTGACGCCGGCCCGGGCGATGTGGTCGAAGTAGGCCTTCAGCTGGGACGGGATGCCGAAGTTGTACATCGGCAGGCCGATCACGACGGCGTCGGCGGCACGCAGCTCGGCGATCAGGGCGTCGGAGAAATCGACCACCGCCTGTTGTTCGGCGCTGCGTTCTTCGGGCTTGGCAAGAAAGGCCATGAAGCGGGCGCCGTCCAGGTGGGGCACCGGGTTGGCGGCCAGGTCGCGCTCGACGACACGGCTGCCCGGGTGGCTGGCCTGCCAGGCGGCGGCAAAACGTTCGGTGAGCTGGCTGGACTGGCCGTTGGCGGAGAACAGGCTGGCGTTGATCTTGAGAAGGGTGTTCATTTCAGGCTCCGTGTCGGGTTGGGATGGCTGTATTAAACAATTTGCCCGAGAGATAAAAAAGCGCAAAATTCAGCTCGAATCTATCTAATAAGCTGATATGAATCTGATTTCACGGTCGGCGCCCCACATCTCCCTCGAGCAATGGCGCTCGCTCGTCGCGGTGGTCGAGGCCGGCGGCTACGCCCAGGCTGCCGAGGCCCTGCACAAGAGCCAGTCGGCGGTGAGCTACGCAGTGCAGAAGATCGAGGCCCAGCTTGGCCTGCGTGCCTTCGAGATCCACGGCCGCAAGGCGGTGCTCACGCCGACGGGGCACATGCTCTACCGGCGGGCGCTGGCGCTGCTCGGCGAGGCCGGCGACCTGGAGCAGGCGGCGCGCAAGCTGTCGGCCGGCTGGGAGGCCGAGATCGGGCTGGCGGTCGAGGTGCTGTACCCGCCGGACAGGCTGCTTGCCGCGCTGGCCCGGTTCGGCGCCGAGGCGCCTCGCACCCGCATCGAGGTGATCGAGTCGGTGCTGGGCGGCGCCGCCGAGGCCCTGCTCGGCGGGCAGGCCGACATCGCGGTGACGCCCACCATTCCGCCGGGCTTCCTCGGTCGGCCACTAATGAACGTGCGCCTGATCGCGGTGGCAAGCCCCGATCATCCGCTGCATCGTTTGGGGCGCCCGTTGCACGAGATCGATCTCCGCGCCCATCGCCACCTGCCGGTGCGGGCGACCAGTGCCCGCCGCGATCGGCGCACCACCACGGTCGAGGTCGAGCAGCGGTGGACCTTCAGCAGCATGGGGATGTCCATCGCGGCGGCCTGTGGCGGGCATGGCTTTGCGTGGTATCCGGAAGCACACATCCGCGGCGAACTCGCCGCCGGCCGGCTGAAGCCCTTGCCCCTCGGGGGCGCCGAGGAGCGTTTTGTGGAGCTCTACTGCGTCGTTGCCGATCCGGACGGTGCCGGGCCGGGGGTGAGGCGGCTGGAGGAGATTCTGGTGGAGGAGGGGGTGCCTTGATATGCCGCTGGCAGGCTTTGAAGGGTTTGTTTCCGCGCTGAATGAAACCCTGTTCCGTCAGGCGTGACGCGGCTTTGGGAGCTGAGAGGGGGTCGCGTAAAGCTGCGGTTGGTGCGGTGGTTTCCTGCTAAAATCCGGGCGGCCGCCGGCACCAGTGTGCTTTGTTGTGTGGTGGTTTTTGAATTGGTTTGCCGACCCCGAGATTTCCGACATCGCACATGATTCAAAAAATTGAAAACTTCGTGATTGTGGGGCGCACCAGTGACGGGCGGACTTTCCGGCCGAGCGACTGGGCGGATCGTCTATGCGGGATCATGTCGGTGTTCGGGGCCGATCACCGGATGACCTATTCGCCCTATGTCCGCCCGGCCTGTAACCTGCGCGGCGACAAGACGGTTCTGGTGGATGGCAAGATCCACGACATCGAACCCCTGGCTTACAACTTCCTCAGAAATTTCGCGAAGGACAACGATCTTCAGGTGGAAGTGCTGCCTGACGATTATTTCTTCTGATCTACGTCGGCCTCAGGCACGCTACTTGTAGCGGCAACCTCTAGAGGCGAGCTTGCTCGCCCGCGGAGGTGAAACAAGGATTGCACGCTGGCCAAGCACGCATTGTGCGAGCAAGCCCGCAGCTGCTGAGCGCCCCATGGCCAGGCTAAGCCCAACCCGCCCCCCATGGGGGCAAGGACGTTTGGAGCGAGCCTGCGTTTTCTTGAGAGAAACCCGCGGCATCCGCCCGTTGCCCCACAAAAAAGCCTTCCGACGCGTAGCCGGAAGGCTTTTTTGCATCTTCAGACCAGCACTTCGAGCAGGTCCGGCTGGGAGAGGAAGCCGCGCGGGCTGGCCGTCGCGCCATAGGCGCCAGACTGGAAGATCACCACCAGGTCGCCCGGCTCGGCGTGGGCCAGGTTCATCTTGTCGGCCAGGAGGTCGAGGGGCGTGCACAGCGGGCCGACCACCGACACGGATTCGGCCGCCGGTTGGTCCATGCGGTTGCCGATGGTCACCGGGTAGTTCTTGCGGATCACCTGCCCGAAGTTGCCGGACGCCGACAGGTGGTGATGCAGCCCGCCGTCGACGACCAGAAAGACATGGCCGCGGGAGACCTTGCGGTCGAGCACCTTGGTGACGTAGATGCCGGCTTCGCCCACCAGGTAGCGGCCCAGTTCGATGACGATCTGGGCGTGCGGCATTTTTTCGCCGGCTTCGGCGGCGATGGCGGCGAGGTTGGCGCCGATGCTCGACAGGTCGAGGTGCTGTTCACCGGGGAAATAGGGGATCCCGAAGCCGCCGCCCAGGTTGAGGAACTTCACCGGGGCGGGGGCGCTTTCGGCGAGGCGCAAGGCCAGCTCGAAGCACTTGCGTTGGGCCTCGACGATGGCCTCGGGGCGCAGGTTCTGGGAGCCGGCGAAGAGGTGGAAGCCCTCGAAGGCGAGGCCGGCCTTGCCGATCTCGGCCAGCAGCTCGGGCACCTGTTCGGCATCGACGCCGAACTGCTTGGGCCCGCCGCCCATCTTCATGCCCGAACCCTTGAGTTCGAAGTCGGGATTGACCCGCACCGCAACCCGCGCCGGCAGGCCGGTGGCCTGGCGGATGGCGGCGAGCTCGGCCACCTCGCGGAAGGACTCGATGTTGATCAGGATGCCGGCGGCGACGGCCTGGCGGAGCTCGGCGTGGCGTTTGCCGGGGCCGGCGAAGCTGATCTCGTGGGGGTCGGCGCCGCTGTCGAGGGCGACCCGCAGCTCGCCGCCGGAGGCCACGTCGATGCCATCGACGAGGCGCGCCATGTGGCTGACGACGGCCGGCATCGGGTTGGCCTTCATCGCGTAGTGGAGCTTGATGCTTGCCGGCAGGGCCGCCCGCAGCTCGGCCACGCGGCGGGTCAGGAGCTCGCGGTCGTAGGCGTAGAAGGGGGTCTGGCCGACCCGGTCGACCAGGCGCTCGAGGGGGATGCCGCCGACCAGCAGCTCGCGGCCGGCGCTCGGGAACTGGTCCATGGGCGTATGGGCAGGCTTTTCGCGGGTGTTCATGTTCATGGCGCCACCTTGTGGGTCTGCTCGAATTCGGTGGACAGGGTCTTGCGGTCGATCTTGCCGTTGGGGTTGCGGGGCAGCGGGCCGTCGCGCAGCTCGATGACGCTCGGCACCATGTAGGCCGGCATGCGCTGCTTGCATTCGGCCAGCAGGGTTGCGGTGTCGAGGGTGTGGCCCTCGCGGGGGGTGGCGATCACGCAGATGGCCTGGCCGAGGCTGGCGTGGGCCACGCCAAAAGCCACGCATTCGCCGACCAGCTGGGTGGCGTAGAGTATCTCCTCGACCTCGGTCGGGCTGACCCGGTAGCCGGAGGTCTTCATCATCTCGTCGCGGCGCCCGATGAAATACAGGTAGCCCTCTTCGTCGCGGCGCACGGTGTCGCCCGAGAACACGGCGATCTCGGGCAGCACCAGGCCGGGCTGGCGGCCCGGGGCGCTGTCGGGGAGCGGCTTGAAGCGTTCGGCGGTTTTCTCGGGGTCGTTCCAGTAGCCCATCGCCACGTGGGCGCCGCGCTGGACCAGTTCGCCCGGCTCGTTGGCGCTGCACTCGGTGCCGTCCTCACGGAGCACCAGCACCTCGGCATTGGGGATCGCCTTGCCGATGGAGTCAGGGCGGACGTCGGCCTGCTCGGGGGGCAGGTAGGTGGCGCGGAAGGCCTCGGTGAGGCCGTACATCAGGAAGGGCTTGGTGCGCGGCAGCTGGGCGCGCAGGGCCTTGAGGGTTTCGAGCGGCATGCGCCCGCCGGTGTTGGCGAAGTAACGCAGGTGCTCGGTGACTGTTTCGGGCCAGTTGAGCTGGGCGAGCTGGATGTAGAGCGGCGGCACCGCGGTGAGGCCGGTGACCTTCTCGCGCACGACAGCCTTCAGCACGTCCTGGGGCAGCAGGTAGTTGATCAGCACGACCCGCGCGCCGCTGTGGAAGGCGGTGGTGAGCTGCGAGAAGCCGGCATCGAAGGACAGCGGCAGGGCGGCCAGCAGGGTGTCGTCGGGGTTGTTGCCCAGGTAGCTGGCGACGCTTTTGGCGCCGGCAACCATGTTGCGGTGGGACAGCACCACGCCCTTGGGCCGGCCCGTGCTGCCGGACGTGTACAGGATGGCCAGCATGTCGTTGTCGATGACCCGGTGGCCGGCCCGCGGCGGGGCGGCGAGCAGGTCGGCCCACTGGCTGAGGCCGGTGGCGGGCAGATCGACGGGCTTGGTGAGCGGGCCGGTGAGGACCACTTGGCGCAGGTCGTGACAGTGGGCCAGGGTCTCGGCGAGCAGGGGCAGGCGCTCGGGCGAGGTGATCAGCACCCGGGCGTTGCAGTCGCGCAGGATGTGGCCGACCTGCTCGGGCTTCAGGATGGGGTTAACCGGCACGAACACACCGCCCGCCCGCGCCGCGGCAAAGCTGGCGACAACGGTTTCGGCGCGTTTGTCGAGGAAGATGCCGACCCGCTCGCCACGGTCCAGCCCCAGGCCGATCAGGCCCGAGGCGATGCCGGCGACCTGGTCGTCCAGCTCCCGGTAGCTGAGGCTTGTCTTGCCGGCGGTGAGGGCCGGTGCGTCGGGGGCGCGCTCGGCCGAGGCCGTGATGAGTTGATGGAGGAGCGTGGTGTTGAGCATGGGTCGGGAATGTAGAAGTTGTGTCAACGGGCAGGCTGCAGCTTTGATACGCATGCTGGATGCGAGTTTAGCGCAGCCTGCCGCCCGCCACGCAGCAGGTCGGTGCTAAAGACTGCGGCGGGTCGGAGAAATTTGTGTCCGGGCGAGACCTTCGTCACCGATGGGGGGCTCGGCGGGAGTAAGCTTGAGCCTGACGCGCTACCGGGCCGGGGCCCCATGGGCAGCCTGCTCCGGTGCTGCTGCCAAGCTCGGCGGCACTCGGCGCTTTGTGCATATCGGGGTTTCGATCGTCGTCTTGTAGCTTATAATATTGTAGTGTTTCTGTTTGCGTTGCGCGCCTCCGATACCCGGCCGCAGTCATGACGCAGGGCTTTGTCTGCCCTTACCAACTGGAGTGAGTTTTGGATACGAAGAAGGAAGTGCTGTCGATTCTCGACGAGGTTCTGAATCTTGGTGGAGCATCGGCCCAGTTTGATCTCGACACCCAACTGCTGGGCGCGCTGCCGGATCTCGATTCGATGGCCGTGGTGGGTTTGATCAACTTGCTCGAGGAGCGTTTTGAGTTCGTCGTCGAGGATGACGAGATCGATGGCTCGACCTTCGCCTCGGTTGGCTCGCTGGTCGATTTCGTCAACGCCAAGCTGGGCTGAACCATCTGTCGCGATGAGCCAGGGGTGGGGTTCCTCCATCCCGGTGGTTCATTGTGTTTGAGATATTTTTCTGGTGGTGGAGACGTCTGACATCTCCCGTCGCCGGATGCACAAAGCCGGGCGTCTGAGCCCGGCTTTGTCTTTTTTGTCTTCTGGCGGCCCTGCTGCGGGCTGCGTCGGCAGCCCTGAGGGCGACTCGTTGCGCTCAGCTTGTCACGCCGTGCTGCAGGCGCTTGAGCTCCGGCACGCAGGAGCCGCAGTTGGTGCCGCACTTGGTGCGGGTCTGCAGGGCGTCGAGGGTTTCGCCGCCCCGGAAGGCTGCCAGAATGTCGTCTTCGGCCACGTCGAAGCAGTTGCAGATGACCTTGCCCCGAGCCGCCTGTCCGGCCGGCGGCTGGGTTAGCGGGGCGAGCAGCCAGGTTCGCACTGCGGCGGCGGAATGCCCTTGCACCATCATGTCGGCCAGCCATTCGGCGGCCTTGGTCTCGCCGGCGAGGCGCACCGCGGCGAGGGAATCGCCTTCGACCAGCGCACGCTTGGCCACGCTCTTGCGGCTGTCCTGGTAGGACAGCACGCGGGTGGGGTCGTCCAGCGAGAGCTCGCGGTCGAGGGCTTCGAGGAGGGCCGGCGCGAGATCGTCGCCGCGGGCCTTCAACACCACCACCGGCGCCGCGCGCCCGGCCAGGGTCAGGCTGGCATACGGAAAGTGCGGCAGCCAGTGGCGGAGTCGCTGCATCAGCTCGAGGGGGTTGGGGTGCAGCCGGCCGTCGGTGCCGACCTCGCTGCGGCGCATCGCCACCAGGGCCTTGCCGTCGGTGTATTTCTCAACCTGCACGGCGGCGTGCTTGAGCTCGGGCTGCTTCGAATAAGGGTCGAAATCGGCTGGCAGCAGCACGTTGATGCCCAGCCCGCCGGTGGCGTTGGCGCCCCAGTGCATCGGTACAAAACATTGGCCGGCGCGCAGGGTGGCCGATTCGAGCACCTTCAGCATCACGTCGCCGCGGCGGCTCTTCACCTTGACCAGGTCGCCATCGGCCAGCTGCCGCCGCGCCATGTCGTCCTTGTGCATGTGCAGCATGGGTTCTGACTCGTGGCTGTAGAGGCGGGCCACCAGGCCGGTGCGGCTCATGCCGTGCCACTGGTCGCGCAGGCGGCCGCTGTTGAGGTGCAGCGGGAAGCGCGCGCTGGGCGATTCGGCAGTGATGCGGTGCTCGGTGGCCACAAAGCGGGCGCGACCGCCGGGGGTCGGAAACACCCCGTCTTCATACAGCCGGACCTTGCCCGCGCTGGCGCCTTCGGGGAAGGGCCATTGCTGGGGGCCGGCGGTTTCGAGCAGGGCGTAGCTGAGGCCGGTGATGTCGAGGTCGCGCCCGCGGGTGGATTCCCGGTGCTCGTTCCAGATTTCCTCGGGGCTGGCGTAGGGGAACATCCGCGCGGCGAGCTCGGCCTCGCCGAGGCGGGCGCCCAGCCGCCGGGCGAAATCCACCACGATCGCCCAATCGTGGCGGGCTTCACCCGGCGCGGGCACGGCGGCTCGGACGCGGCTGATGGCGCGCTCCGAGTTGGTGACAGTGCCGTCCTTCTCGCCCCAGGTGGTGGCGGGCAGAAGCAGGTCGGCGTAGGCGCAGGTTTCGGTGTGGCCGAAGGCTTCCTGCACGATGACGAATTCGGCGGCCTGCAGGGCCTCGTGGACCAGGGCCTGGTCCGGCAGCGACTGGGCCGGGTTGGTGCAGGCGATCCACACCGCCTTCACCTCGCCCGACTTGAGGGCCCGGAACAGTTCGACAGCGCTCTTGCCCGGGGTGGCGGGCACGTCCGGAACGCCCCACAGGGCGGCGACTTCGGCGCGGTGAGCGGGGTTGGCCATGTCGCGGTGGGCCGACAGCAGGTTGGCGAGGCCGCCCACCTCGCGGCCGCCCATGGCGTTGGGCTGGCCGGTGAGCGAAAAGGGGCCGGCGCCCGGGCGGCCGATCTGGCCGGTGGCCAGGTGCAGGTTGATCAGCGCCGAGTTGTTGTGGGTGCCGAAGCTGTACTGGTTGAGCCCCTGGCAGTACATCGACAGCGTTGCCGGCGAAGTGGCGAAGATCTGCGCGGCCTCCTCGATGGCCTTGCGGTCGAGGCCGCAGATGCTGCCGGCCATCGCCGGGGTGTATTCGCGGACGATCTTCTTGAGGGCGTCGAAGCCCTCGGTGTGAGCCTCGATGTAGCCACGGTCGACCCAGCCTTCCCACAGCATCACGTGGAGCATGGCGTTGTAGAGGGCGATGTCGGTGCCGGGCAGCAGGGCCAGGTGCAGGTCGGCGGCCTCGGCGGTGTCGGTGCGGCGGGGGTCGATGACCACCAGCTTCATGTCGGGCCTGGCCTTGCGGGCCTCTTCGACGCGGCGGAAGGCGATGGGGTGGGCGAAGGCGGTGTTGCTGCCGGTGATGAAGAGGGCGCTGGTGTGGGCGATGTCCGCGTAGCTGCAGGGCGGCGCGTCGGCGCCCAGGCTCAGCTTGTAGCCCGCCACCGCGCTCGACATGCAGAGGCGCGAGTTGGTGTCGAGGTTGTTGGTGCCGATGAGGCCCTTCACCAGCTTGTTGAAGACGTAGTAGTCCTCGGTGAGGAGCTGGCCGGCGCCATACACGGCCACCGCGTCGGGGCCGTGTTCGGCGATGATCGCCGCAAAGCGCTCGGCGGCGGTGTCGAGGGCGGTGTCCCAGCCCACGCGCTGGCGGGCTTCGCCGCGGCCGCTGCGCAGCTCGGGGTGGAGGGCGCGGGCGGCCAGGGTTTCCGGGGCGGCCGAGAGGTGCAGCGTGGCGCCCTTGGTGCAGAGCCGGCCGAAGTTGGCCGGGTGCTGCGGGTCGCCCCTTACGCCGGTGATGTGCCCGGCTTCGTGTTCGATGATCACACCGCAGCCGACGCCGCAGTAACAACAGGTGGATTTGGTTTCTGTCATGCTCGCTCCCAGGATGCGTGGAACAAGCAAGCGGTGTGCCACGTGGATGGTGGCTGTTTTCGGGGCGATGAGCCCCATCCTGGCACCAGGATGGGGGGCGGTGTGACCCGTTTGAGTGCGTGCTGGCCGAAATGCACCAGCGCGGAGCGGCGCGGCCTATGCCGGTTTGCGTGGAGCCTTCCGGCGCGGCGGGGCCGCCGCCGGAGTTCCGCCGAGCTGGAAGGCGAGGGCGTCGAGCACGGCGCAGCGCGGGTCGTCGGCGTCGCGGCAGCGCAGGAAGTCGGCCAGCAGGTTCAGCTGCGTGACCACCGAGTCGAACTCGAGTGCGGAGCGGTAAAGCTGGTGCACGGCGTCCCGATACAGGCTTTTCAGTTCGGCGCCGGGGTCGGGCCCCAGGCTCCTGGTGTCGGCCAGCCACAGGGCGAGGCTGGCATCGACCGGCTTGATGGCATCGAAGAACTCCCCGGTCTGGTCGAAGCGGCTGCGTGCGGCGTCCTGGCACTTGGCGATCAGGCCCGCATCCACCGCAGCCTCGTCGCCGAGCAGGGCGTCGAGCTGGAGCCGGTTGATGAGGCCGTACGGGTCCCAGTCGGGGCTGTCGGGCTCACCGGCGCCGCGGGCGTAGGCGTCCCGCGCCAGGGCGAGGGTTGGCTGGATGTCTTTCCAGGCGTGCCTCTCGAGCAGCTGGACGATGGCCTTGCGCTTGTAGGCGCTGCCGAGGATGGACTGGCGCTCCACGTTGGGCCGGCTACCCGCGGGCGCCGCGGGCTGCGGGGCGGTGGGCGACGCGGCCGAGAGGCGCACCAGGGCCTCGATGCGGGCCACCGCGTCGTCGGCCATCTGCAGCGCGCCCGGCCGGCCCTGGCGGGCCAGCCTCTCGGCTTGGCGGGCCTCGATGTTGGCCAGCAGCTCGATGGCCTGGATCGCCACGCGCCCCTGCCCGGAGTTGCCGGCCACGGCCTGCAGGAGGGCGCCGTGGGCCGCCTCGAAGCCGTCGGGCCCGAATTCGGCATACAGGCTGCCGATCGCCTGCTGGACTTCCGGCAGCGTGGCCCAGTCGGCCTGGACCTTGCCGAGCCGTTTGTCGACCTGCGCCTTGAGCGCCTTGAAGCCGATCTCGCCGCGGCGGGCCTGCCCGTCGGGGAGCTGCAGGGCGAGGCAGCGTTGCTCGAGCCAGTCGATCAACTCGTCGGGCGCCAGCAGGGGCTGCTCGTCGCGGGCTTCGGGGGGCTGGGTGCGCAGCGCGAAGGCGGGGTCGCCGTAGGCCTGGTAGGCGCCCCAGGTGTTGCAGTCGGGGTGGCGCTCGCGGGCGACGCGGCGGGCGACGTGGATGGCGTTGCCGAAGTTGGCTCCGGCGATGGCCATCTGCTCGAAGAAGGTTTCGGCGAAGGTCTGGCCGGCGTCGTCGCGGACTTCCCAGCCGGCGGCGACGACGCAGCGCACGCCCATCTCGATGAGCTCGCGGGACAGGCTGTAGGCGAGCCGGTTGCTCCCGTCGCCGAGCTCCGGGCCGATCTTGCCCAGGTGGCAGCAGTTGAGGAAGACCAGGTCGGGCACGGTTTCCATCAGCCCGATCTCGGCGGCGGACAGCAGCAGGCCGTCGGACAGCACCACGCCGCTGCGGTAGCTGCCGTCGGCGGCCTTGCGGCCGTAGATGCCGTGGGCCGAGATGACCAGCACCCGGCAGGGCTGGGCGAACAGGCGGGTGAATACGTCGGCCGCGCGGCTGTCGGGCGGGGCGTAGGCGATCTGGTAGCCAGCGCCTTCGAGAATGCCGCGGATCGCGTCGCCTTCGAGGGTGGAGCCGGGCAGGTCGGCGAGGCTGTCGCGCTCGGCCTGCCCGTCGGGCCCGCTGCGGGTTTGCCAGCCGGCGCCGCCGAACTGGGCGTTGAAGCCCTCGGTGTCCGGGTTGGCGATGATGCAGGCGCTCAGGCTGTCGGTGCGCACCACCTCGCGGCGGAAGCGCTGGGTCATGAACTGGCGGATGACGCGGGTTTTTTCGACCAGCGGTTTGCCGTCGGCCTCGAGCATCTCCCAGGGCAGGTTGGCGGTGGCTTCGTCGACGACCAGGATCAGGTTGCTCGTCTTGCGGGCGGCGGCCTTGAACTCGGGGGGCACGAGCAGCTGGAAGAGGGTGTTGCCGAAGCCGAGCTCGCGGGTGTAGGCGGTGCTGTTGGGGCCGTTCAGGGCGCTGCGGGTGAAGGTTTCGACGAGGCCCGGCTGGCGCTGCTGGACGATGCTCTCAGCCCGCGCCCGCTCGCCCATGTAGATGAACTTGATGCGCTCGGCGTAGTGGGTGGTGGGCGGCACGTCGAGCCCGGTGGGGATGGGTAGCTGGCCGTTGCGCACCTCGTCGGCGTGGCCGTAGAGGCTGAGGATGCGGCGCAGGGCATCCCGCGGGATGGGGATCTGGAAGCGCGGGGTGACGCTGTCGGGGCCGTATGACGTGGCCTCCGCGTCGGCGTCGCAGGCGACCAGGCGCGGCCAGTAGTCGCTGAAGGGGGTTGCGTCGAGGCGCTGGCGGATGCCTTCGCCGCAGCTGAGCGTGTCGGCCGGCTTGAGGGTGTAGCCGAGCCGCTTGAGATCGGCTTCGAGCCGGCCGCCGAGGGCCAGGACGGCCCGCGCGGCGGCGATGGCGGTGTCGCGGTAGATCTCGACGAACTCGAGGTCGGCCACGATGGCCCGCCGGGCGTTGCGGCTCTCGGCGCCCTGGTCGAACTCGCGGTTGGCCTGCAGCACGCCCAGGGTGACTGCCCGCACGGCGTCAGCCACGTCGAGCCGGGCGGCCGAGTTGGTGCCGATCAGCAGGCTGGCGAGCTTGAGGCGCAGCGGGGCGTCGGCCCTGTCGGTGGGCGGGGCGGGCTCGTCGAGACATTCCTCGCCATAGCGGTCGGAGGCGTGGAGCAGGTAGCGCAGCACGCCGGCGCGCACGGCCTGGGTCACCCCGTCGGCGTCGATGTGCCCCATCTCGCCCAGGCCGACGACCACCGCGCCGCAGCCGCTGTGGCGACGGCGCTCCTCGCGGTTGCGGGGCATCAGCACGATGGTGGCGTTGCCCAGCTCGCCCGAGTGGATGCCCAGGCGCTGGCGGTGGCTGAGGGCGCCATTCACCAGGTGGCGGTCGATGATGCCCTCGGCGGCGGCGATCGGGTCGCCCCGGTAATGGCCGCACAGCACGGGCTGTTGCAGGAAACGCAGGTCCATCGCCCGCACCGAGACGCGGACCTCGCTGCTGCGGGGGCGGCGGATGGCCGGGCGCAGGCGGCCACCGAGGATGCGCGCTGTGGCCTCGGGTTCGGAGAGATAGCCTTCGGGCGGGCCGGCGCGGTAGCTGCGCACCTCGGCCGCGCCCTCGCCGCGGCTTGCCGGCAGCCGGGCCAGGCTGCGCGGATTGCCGGTGACGAGGAGGGCGTCGATGTCTTCGAAATAGTTGCGGGTGCTGGTGAGCCCCATGTGGTCGACGGGCATCAGCCATTTGCGCTCGGCGGGCAGTCCGGGCAGGTCGCCGGCCGCCCAGGTCACCGAGCCGTCACCCTGGGGCGTGCCGCGCATCACGAGCCCGACGGGCTTGCCGTTGCGGCTCTGTTCGAGCACGCCGCAGGGGGTGTTGTCGGCCTGGCCGAAGACGTAGGCGATGCGCTCGGGGGCGCTGCCGACCCAGCGGGTGTCGGCGATGGCGGCCCAGGTGTCGCGGGCCTCGTCCAGCCGGCCCTGGCTGGGGCGCCCGCAGAGGGCCTTGCCGAACCAGAAGTCGTCGTTGAGGGCGGCGAGGGTGTCCCAGGTGCTGCGCTCGTAGAAGTTGCGCGGGGGGCGGCCGTCGGTATCGACGAAGCCGGGGGCGGGCAGCAGCTGGAGGGCGCCGGGGAAGGCGGCGACGATGTCGAGGATGTCCTGCAGGTCGTGGGCGAGGTCGAGCCGGGCCAGGGTGCGGATGGTGTCGGACTGGCCCAGCAATGTTTCGACGAAGAGGTGCGAGCCCTTGTTGGGGGTGCCGAGCATCACCAGCCGGTTGCCGTCCCGGGCGACGAACTTGTCCCACAGGCCGGGTCGGGTGGCCAGGGCGGCGCGCACCACCAGCCCGCCCATGCTGTGGGCGAGGATGCGAACCGGCATGTCCGGGTGGTCGTCCAGGGCCTGTTCGAGGCGCTGGGCGAACTTCTTGCCGAGCTCGGAGAGGGGTTTGCGCCAGTCGTAGGGCCAGGGCTCCACCTCATGGGAGCGCCGGAGGTAGCGCTCGAGGTTGCCGTAGGCCAGCGCCACGAGCCCGTCCTTGGCCGGCACCTCGGCCTCGTGGTCGATGCCGATGCGTTTGAGCCCGCCCCCGGCGAGGCGCAGGGGCTCGAGCCAGATCAGCTCGCCGTCGGCTTTCAGGCGGCTGCCCATGATGCCGGGCAGGAAGAGCAGCAGTGGGGCCCGGCCGGCACCCCGGCTGCTGCCTGCCGGAGGGAGTTCGGGCTCGGGTTCGGCGATGGCGGGGGCCTCCCAGTCGGGGAGGCCGGTGGGGTCGTCGGCGGCCAGCCAGCCCTGCAGGGCGCGGGGCAGGGGCTGGCCGGAGGGGGCGGGGGTGTCGTCGCGGAAGTAACGGAAGTGATTGACGTTTTCGCCCTGGACGAAGAGGGCCCGGGCACCGGCCTGCCAGGCGATGCCGCCGTACATCGAGCGGGTGTCCACCACCAGATCGTTGTCAGCCTGCTCGAAGAAGACCGAGTCGGTGAACATCCGGCCGAGGCGCTTGAGGAGGCCGCCGCCTTCGATGTCGCCGGTGATGACGCCCATCCTGAGCCCCTCGCGGCTGGCGGCGCGGCCGAGCAGGCTGCCCAGCGGCGAGTCGGGCAGCATCGCCTCGATGCCCGGCAGGGCGTGGGCCTGGAGGCGCTTGTCGGCGACTTCGATGAGCATCCGGCCGAGGAAGCGCAGCCCCCGCTCGGTGGCCGCCGCCGCTGCGGCGCCGGCGCCGGGCCCGCCGATGGCGCCGCCCGCGGCCTGGGCGCCCAGGCTGCCGAACTTGCGGACCAGCGTGAACAGGCCGGACAGAAAGATGTCGAGGTTGTCGGTGAGCAGCGAGGTCCCCCGGGCCGGGCAGGCGACGCGCACATAGCGTTCCACGCGGACATCCTTGGTGCGCAGCAGGCCGACCAGCTTGCCGAGCCTCTTGCGCTCTTCCGCCGCCCAGGTTTCGCGCTGGCGGGCGAGGGCCGGGTCGGCCTGTTCGCGGGGGGCCTCGTCGGGCCGCGGCCGGCGGCGGAAGTCGGCGATCAGGCTGTCGAGCGCCTGGCTGTTGCCCGGGGCGGTGTCGAGGCACAGCAGGTCGCCCACCAGGCCCCCGCGGGAATGGGTGACCAGATGGAGCCGGGCCCCCCTGGGCAGCACCGCCAGGAGCTGCAGGGCGTTGTCGACTGGGCTCTCGGAGAAGGTGCGGTGCTCGAAACCATAAATGTGCTCGCCGAACTGCCGCTGCAGGTCGGCCCAGGCCTTGCTGCCGGGCAGCGCGCCGAAGCCGCCCAGGGTGTGGGAGCCGGTGCCGTGGATGAAGACCAGCGCCGGGCGCCCGGCCAGCCCGGCGAGGCGGGGGGCGCCGCTCTCGAGCCGGTCGGTGTCGTTGAGGGCGCCGCCGGACCAGGGGTACAGCCCCGGGGGGCCGGCGAGCCGCTCTTCGATCACCGAGACGATGGCCTTGGCGCCGAGGGTTGAGGCGCCGGCGACGGCCAGATCCTCGACCTTGCCGCCCAGCCATTCGGACGCCCGCGCCCGGGCCAGCTCGGTGATGTCGTCGGGCTTGACGGCCAGGGCGGTGACCTGGCGCCACAGCCACTGGCCGAGCCCGCGGCTGGAGGCGTCGCGGGGGCGGAAGGCGGCGAGGTCGACGGCCCCGTCCGGGCCGATCAGGGCGGGCTGGGCGAGGGCCAGGCGGCCCAGGCGGGCGGCGAGTTCGTCGGCGCGGATGAAGAGCGTCGTGCCGTCGGTGGCCTCGAGGGCGAGCAGGCGGCTGTCGGCGTCGAGGGCCGCCGGGCTGGGGGCCTCGTCACTGCGGCTGGTGCCGGCGAGGCGCCAGCTTTGCAGGGGCGTGAGGATGTCGGGCAGCAGGGGGTCGGGCGCGGCGCCGACGGCCCGGCTGCCGGGCTTTGTAAGCACGCCCGGGAGGGTGGCGGGGGTGGCGCTCGAGGGGGCGGCGGCGGGCAGGCGGAGCCGGGTGGTGGCGGTGGGCACGACGATCTCCCGGAAGGGACGGTCCGGGGAGGGACCGGCATCAGGCAGGCCGCCCACCCCGAGGGCGGGGGCGGGCTTATCTGTTAACTCGGTGACACCGGGGGCGCACCGTCAGGCAAACACCTTCCACGCGCGGGCCGTACGGCTGCCGAAGAGCTGCGGGTTCTGGGGCAGCTGGTTGGTGGGCAGGTAGGTGGGGGTGATGGCCTTGAACCACTGGGCGTAGCTGGCCCCGGCCGGCAGCGCGGCGAGGGTCTTGAGGGCGTAATAGGTGAAGGCGCCGTTGGGGCGGCCCTTGAAGCGGGTGTCCCAGCTGAACTGGGTGTCGAGGCAGCCGGCCATCAGCAGGTCGCCCCCGCTGCGGGACATGCCGCTGATGATGGGCAGGCTGGAGACACGGGAGGCCGGGAGCTCGTCGGCCTTCATCCAGACGCTGGGGGGCAGGAAGCGGGCGCGGGGCATGCCGGCGTCGAGGTCGTCGCTGTCGCCCTTGGTGACGGAGCCCGAGTGGCAGCTGTCGGAAATCAGCAGCACGCGTACGCCAGCGGCCCGGTGTGCGAACAGCGCGGCGATCTCGTCGTCGAGGAGCACCTTGCCGGAGCCGATGTCCCACGGGCACAGGCCCTCGTCGCGGCCGTCGGGCTCGTCGCCGTTCTGGTCGGGCACCCAGGTGCCGTGGCCCGAGTAGGTGATGACCACGCTGTCGCCCTTGGCTGCGCCGCCCACCAGGCCGCTGATGGCCGACACCATGGCTGCCTTGGTGGCCTGGGCGTCGATCAGCTTGGTGACGGCGAAGCCGCGGGCGGTGAGGGCCGCAGCCCAGTCGTTGGCGTCATTCACGCAGCCGGAGAGGTCGTTCTGGGTGCCCGGGTAGTCGTTGATGCCGATGCACAGCGCCTTCTTGCTCATGGTCTGTCTCCCGTTGTTTGTCATGGCAGTGCCGCCTTCTTGTTTCAGTTAAGCAGGAGGCCGGCAAAGGTCAACGGGCATCCAGGGCGCTCAGCGCGGCGTGCGGGCGAGCTCGGCGAGGGCGGCGACCTGGTCGAGGATGGGCTGGGGCGTGGGCAGGCTGCCTGCCAGCATGGCGCGGATCAGCGCGGCGTTGGCTTCCACTTCGGGCTGGTCGGGCAGGGTCTCGAGGGGCGGGGCGCCGCCCTCTTCGGCGGGGAAGGCGTCCCAGGCCTTGCCGTTGGCGAAGGCTTCGAGGCGCGGGCGGCGGCGGGGGTTGGCGAAGGCTTCGCCCTCGGTGCCGCGCAGCAGCAGGGCCACGCCACCCTGGGCGACCAGGTGGGCGTGCATCCGCTCGAGGTATTCGGGGTGGGTCACCGAGACCACCCGCACGCTGTGGCCGGGGGCCGGGTCGAGGAGCTTGGCGAGGGTGTGGGCGCTGTTGCGCACGCCCAGCCGCACGCGCAGCGCGAGCAGCGGCTCGAGGCCGGGGGCGAGGAGGCCGAGGGGCAGGCAGGCCAGATGCTCGCCGGCGAGACGCGCCTCTGCCTCGGCGATGCTGGCGGCGGGGGTGATGTCCAGCGCCGCAAGCAACTCGAAGGGGCTGACGCGGGTCTCGAAATCATGCCGGCCCTGGATCAGCACCGGCACGCCCTGGCGCGCCAGCAGCAGCGCCACCAGCGGCATCAGGTTGGGCTGGCGGCGGGCGCCGTTGTAGGTGGGCAGCACCACCAGGCGCGGCCCGGCGGGCACCGCGAGGCGGGCGCAGCGGGCGTCGAGGGCCTGCTGGAAGCCGAGCAGCTCGTCGGTGCTCTCAGCCTTGATGCGCATCGACAGGATGATCGCGCCGAGCTCGAGGTCGGGCACACGGCCGTCCATCATGTCGCCGAAGAGGGATTCGGCCTGCTGCACGCTGAGGGGCTTGGAGCCTTTCGGCCCGCGGCCGATCTCCTTGATGAAGGGGGCGTAGGACATGGGGGGATTCCGCTGCTGGGTGAGAGTGCGCGAGTTTAGCGCGTGGGGAGTGGGGAGTGGGGAGCGTGCTGTCGCCAGCGCACACGTCAATACCGCCCCACTACCCACTTCCTACTTCCCACTTCCCGCCGCGCCGGCTACCCTCGCCCCTTTTCCCCATTTAAGGACAGTTCATGAAAGTCGGTTTCGTCGGTCTGGGCATCATGGGGCGTCCGATGGCGCTCAACATCCTCAAGGGCGGTTTTGACCTCACCGTGTGGGCGCGCCGCGCCGAGTCGATGGCGCCGTTGCTCGAGGCCGGGGCGAAGGGCGCCGGCAGCGCGGCCGAGGTGGCCGCGGCCTGCGACGTGGTGTTCTCGATGGTCTCCGACGCGGCCGACGTGGAGCAGGTGGCGCTGGGCGTCGGCGGCGTGGCCGAGGGCGCGAAGCCCGGGTTGATCTTTGTGGACATGAGCACCATCGCCCCGGCGGCGGCCCAGGTGATCGCCGCTCAGATGGCCGAGCGGGGCCTCGCGATGCTCGACGCGCCGGTGTCGGGCGGCGAGGTGGGGGCGATCAGCGGCGGGCTGACCATCATGGTCGGCGGCGACGCGGCGGCCTTCGACAAGGTGCAGCCGGTGCTGGCCTGCATGGGCAAGTCGGTCACGCTGATCGGCGGTTCGGGGGCCGGCCAGGTGACCAAGGCCTGCAACCAGATCCTCACCGGGGTGGGCGTGATGGCGGTGGCCGAGGCGCTCAACTTTGCGCGCAAGAGCGGCGTCGACGCCGGCCGCGTGCGCGAGGCGCTGCTGGGCGGCTTCGCCTACAGCCGCATCCTCGAAAACCACGGCCAGCGCATGCTCGACCGCAACTTCAAGCCGGGCTTCAAGGCCTGGATGCACCAGAAGGACATGAACATCGTGCTGCAGGAGGCCCACCGCCTGGGCCTGATGCTGCCCACCAGCGCGGCCAGCGCCCAGCTCTTCAACGCGATGGTCGGCAGCGGCCTGGGCGAGGAGGACTCCGTTGCCGCGCTGAAGCTGCTCGAAGGCCTGTCGGGAGACTGAGGTGAGAGTCGGATTTGTCGGGTTGGGCGTCATGGGCCTGCCGATGGCCCGCCACCTGATGGCGGCCGGGCACACGCTGGCGGTGTGGGCGCGGCGGCCCGAGTCGGCGGCGGCGCTCTTGGCCGAAGGGGCCGCCTGGTGCGCGACGCCGGCCGAGCTGGCGGCGCAGTGCGAGGTGGTGATCTCGATCATCACCGCCAGCGCGGACGTCGAGCAGCTGGCTGCAGGGCTGATCGAGGGCTTCGCGCCGGGCGCGGTGCATGTGGACATGAGCACCATCGCCCCGGCCACGGCGCGGCGGCTGGCGGCGCGCTATGCCGAAAAGGGTGTCGGCTGGCTGGATGCGCCGGTGTCGGGCGGCGAGCAGGGCGCGCGGGACGCGACGCTGGCGATCATGGCCGGCGGCGACGCGGCGGTGCTCGAACGGGTGCGCCCGTTGTTCGAATGCCTGGGCAAGACGGTGGTGCACATCGGCGCGGCCGGCGCCGGCCAGGTGGCCAAGGCCTGCAACCAGATGGTCATGGTGAATGCGATCCAGGCCTCGGCCGAGGCAATGCGCCTGGCGGGCGCCCACGGGCTCGACCTGGCCCGGGTGCGCGAGGCGCTGCTGGGCGGCTCGGCGGCTTCGCGGGTGCTCGACGTGATGGGCGGGCGGATGGCCCGGCGCGACTTCGTGCCCGGCATCCAGGCCCGCCTGCACCACAAGGATTTCGCCATTTTGATGGACGAGGCCCGCCAGCTGGGCGCACCCTTGCCGGTGGCCGCCCAGACCTGGCAGCAGCTCAACGCGCTGATGGCGACCGGCGGTGCCCGGGACGACACCGCGAGCCTGCTGCGGATGCTGGAAACCATGGAACCCAGGGAGAAAAAGCCATGCTGAACCCCTCACGCCGCCGCCTCGCCGGGCTCGCCGTGGCCATGCTGGGGCTGACTGCCCTGGGCGGCTGTGCCGGCCTGAGGCTGGGCATGCAGAAGCCCGAAGTCAGCGTGGCCAACATCCGCCTGCTCGACGGCAACCTGCTCGAGCAGCGCTTTCTGCTGACCTTGCGGGTGATGAACCCGAACACCAGCGAGATCGCGATCGAGGGCCTCACCTTCAAGGTCGATCTCAACGGCCAGCCCTTCGCCAAGGGCGTCGGCAACCAGCCAGTGGTCATCCCGCGCCTCGGCGAGGCGATGGTGGACGTGACCGCCACCACCGGGCTGGGCGGTCTCCTGCGTCAGTTCAAGGCCTTCAAGGGCCGCGAGAAGGTGGATTACCGGATCAGCGGGCGCCTTGTTACCGGCAATTTTGGCGGCATCGACTTCGACCAGACCGGCGAGGTGGAGCTGCCCAAGGGCCTCGGCGAGGCGGGCGGCGGCAAGGGCCCGGTGGAGAAGTTCTGAGCGGTGGGACGACGTGTAGACGAGTTCCTGGCCGGTTGCCGTGACGAGGCGCCGCTGCAGCTGGGGGTGATCCCCTTCGGCATGTTGTACGGCATCGGCGCGCTGGCGGTGGGGATGCCGGTGTGGCTGGCCCAGCTCACCTCGATGCTGGTGTTTGCCGGGGCGGCCCAGCTGGTCATCGTGCAGATGCTGGGCGCGGCGGCGGGGGCGCTGCCGATCGGGCTGACCGCGGTGCTGCTCAACCTGCGCCACATGCTCTACAGCGCGTCGGTGGCCGAGCATGTGCGGCACCTGCCGCGGCGCTGGCGGGTGCTGCTGGCCTACCTGCTCACCGACGAGGCCTACGCGGTGGCGATCCTGCGCTATGCCCGGCCGGCCGGGCCGGGGCCGGACCTGCGCCACTGGTACTTTCTGGGTTGCGGCCTCACCCTGTGGGGCTGCTGGCAGCTGTCCACGGCGCTGGGGATTGCCTTTGGCGCGCGCATTCCGCCGGAGTGGGACATCGACTTTGCGGTGCCGCTCACCTTCATCGCGCTGCTCACGCTGCTGGTCAAGGAGCGCGCCGGGCAGGCGGCGGCCCTGGTGGCGGCCCTGGCGGTGCTGGCGTTGGCCGCGCTGCCCTACCGGCTGGGCCTGGTGCTGGCGATCGTGTTGGGGCTCTTGGCCGGGGCAGCGGTGGCCCGGCGCGGGGAGGCGCGGCGGTGAGCACGCTCGCGCTGGTGGCCATGCTGGCGGCGGTGGGTGCGCTCACCTTTCTGTTCCGCTACGCGATGATCGGCCTCTTCGCCGGGCGAACCCTGCCGCGCTGGCTGCATAGCCTGTGCCGCCACATCGCCCCGGCGAGCTTTGCGGCGCTGGCGGCGAGCGAGCTGTTCATCCACGCCGGCGAGGTGGCCTTCGCGCTGGCCGCCCCCAAGCCGTGGGCGGCCCTGGTGGCGGCGGTGGTGGCGTGGCGCACTGGCAACGTGCTGGCCACCATCGCGGTGGGGATGGCGGCGCTGTATCTGTTCAAGGCCGTGCTGTAGCGGGTCGGGGCCGGTTCGGGCGGGGGGCGCTAACGCCGGTAAAGGCCCCGGTTTCGATGCTTTTTGCAGCGACGCAGCACCCCCGGGGTACCGACGTTGATGCTTTTTGCAGCGGCGTTGCACCCCCGGGGCACCGGCGTTGATGCTTTTTGCAGCGGCGTTGCACCCTCGGGGCACCGACGTTGATGCTTTTTGCAGCGGCGTTGCACCCCCGGGGCACCGGCGTTGATGCTTTTTGCAGCGACGTAGCACCCCCGCGGCACCGGCGTTGATGCTTTTTGCAGCGACGTAGCACCCCCGGGGCACCGACGTCGATGCTTTTTGCAGCGACGCAGCACCCCTGGGGCACCGACGTTGATGCTTTTTGCAGCGCTGGCCCCGGTGCTCGCCGGCGGCGGCATTGCCCGTCCGTGCTGCGGTGTTCCACCTCTGGCGGATGCTTCAGATGTTGGCGAGGGCGACCTGGCGGGTGGCGCGGAGCTGGCGGAGCAGCTTGGTCATCTCGTCGGCGGGCAGGGGGCGGCTGCACAGGTAGCCCTGGTAGGCGTCGCAGCGCCAGCGGCGCAGCAGGGCGAGCTGGGCTTCGGTCTCGACGCCCTCGGCGATCACCTCGAGGCGCAGGGTGTGGGCCATGGCGATGATGGTCTGGGCGATGGCGGCGTCGTCGGGTTCGGTGACGATGTCGGCGATGAAGGAGCGGTCGATCTTGAGCCGGTCGATCGGGAAGCGCTTGAGGTAGGACAGACTGGAGTAGCCGGTGCCGAAGTCGTCCACCGACAGCTGCAGCCCGAGCTGCTTGCATTCGGCCAGCACCTGGCGGGTGTGTTCGGGGTTGCCCATCACCAGGCTTTCGGTGAGCTCGAGGTCGAGGTAGGCCGGCGGCAGGCCGCTCTCGGCGAGGGCGGCCTGGATGGTGGCGAGCAGGGTGGTGTCGTCGAACTGGCGGGCCGACAGGTTGACGCCCACCGGCACCCGGCTGATGCCCTCCTGCAGCCAGGCCTGTTGCTGGCGGCAGGCCTCCCGCAGCACCCAGGCGCCGATGGGCACGATGAGGCCACATTCTTCGGCGATCGGGATGAACTTGTCGGGCGGCACCATGCTGCCGTCGGGCTGGCACCAGCGGATCAGCGCTTCCATGCCGATCAGCTCGCCCGAGAGGGTGTCCACCTGGGGCTGGTAGTAAAGGGCCAGCTGACGGGCTTCGACGGCCTGGCGCAGGCGGCCCTCGAGCTCGAGGCGTTCGCTGTAGCGCCTGGAGAGGCCGTGATCGAAGAAGCGGGCCTGGTTGCGGCCGCGCTCCTTGGCCAGGTACATGGCGGCGTCGGCGTTCTTGACGAGGGTGTCGCCATCGACGCCGTCGTGGGGATAGAGCGCGATGCCGACGCTCATGGTGACGGTGAGCTGGTGGCCGGCCAGCTCGAAGGGGCGGGCGACGCTGGCGATTAGGCGCTCGCCGGCTTCTTCGGGGAGATAGGTTTCGTCGAGGTCGGCGAGCACGATGACGAACTCGTCGCCGCCGGTGCGGGCCACGAGGTCGCCGTCGCGTACGCCGGTGCGCAGGCGCTGGGCCACCGCCAGCAGCAGCTGGTCGCCGGCCAGGTGGCCGAGGGTGTCGTTGACGTACTTGAAGTGGTCCAGGTCGGTGACCAGCACGGCCACCCGGCGGTGGCGCGCCCGGGCGGCGCTGAGGACGTCCGCGAGATGGCGGTTGAGCAGGCTGCGGTTGGGCAGCGAGGTGAGGTTGTCGTAGTGGGCGAGGTGGCGGATGCGGCTCTCGGCGTCGACGCGCTGGGTGATGTCGGCAATGATGCCCAGGTAGCCGCGGATCTGGCCGAGCGTGTCGCGCACGATGGAGACCGACAGGCTGGCCGGGAAGAGGCTGCCGTCACGGCGGCGCATGTCGAACTCGGCGGAGTGGCTCTCGGCGCCGGGGGGGAGCGAGATCAGGCCGATGGTGCTACCTTCGAGCGTCCAGCGGGGGGCGTGCTCATCGGGGTGGAGGATCTGCGGCGTGGCCTTGTCGATCAGCTCGTCGGCCCGGTAGCCGAAGAGGCGCTCGGCGGCGGGGTTGATGACCCGGATGGTGCCCTTCGCGTCGGTGTAGATCACCGCGTATTCGGCACAGTCGAGGATGGCCCGCTGCAGGCTGGTGGTTTCGCGCAGCTGGCTTTCGGCGCGGGCGTGCTCGTCGACCTCGCTGGCGAGGCGCCGGTTGGCGTCGGCCAGGGCGCCGATGTAGCGGCCGAGGGCGTCGTTGGCTTCGGCGAGGGCCTGGGTTTTTTCGTCCACCTGGCGGCGCACGGCGTCGGCGCGGCTCTGCACGGTGTGCTGGATGGCGATGGCCAGCAGGGTGAGCAGCAGCCCGCCGACGAGCCAGCGGCCAGAGCCGCTGTCGAGCAGCGCACCGGTGGCGGCCGCGCCCGGGCTGACGATGACGAGCCAGTGACGCTGGGCCAGGGTGATGCCTTCGGCGTAGGCGCCGAGGCTCTTGGTGGTGCTGTCGTGGCTGCCGGGCGCGGCCGCGCTCGTGAACACCGGGCGGGGCGCGTCGGTGGTGTCGAGCACGTCGACGACGAAACGCGGGGCGCCGCTCAGGCCCTCGTCAGGGGCGACGCCGTGGCGCAGGAGGGGCTCGGTGCCGACCTCGATGAAGGCGAACTCTCGCCGCGTACCGGGCAGCGGGCTGAGGATCAGGACCGCCTGGCGGCCCTGGGCGCCGTCACCCGGAAGGGCATAGGGCGCGCTGAGCATGGGTTTGCCGCCCAGCGCCGGGAGGGCGTCGCGCAGGCTGGCGGCGCTGGCTGGCAGGGGGCCTGACGGGCTGGGTTCGGCGCTGTCGGTGATGAGGCTGCCGCCGGGGCCACTGCGGAGGACGCCGACGCGCAGGATCTCCGGGTGCTGGGCGAGCACCGGGCCGAGCCCGTCGGGGCGTTTGCCGGTGCTTTCCGGGCGCAGGGTGTGGAGCTTCTCGGCGAGCTGGAGCAGGCTGCCGGCGCGTTCGCGGAGGTGATTGACCTGCACCCGCGCCTGGGCCTGGAACAGCAGGAGCCGGCTGGCTTCTTCTTTCTGGAGATTGTCGCGGTAGCCGCCGAAGGTGATGGCGAGGATGCTGCATGGCACCAGCAGCGCCAGCCCATGGCGGCGCAATGCGGCGAACACCCGGGAAGGTGTCGGGCTGCTGGTCATCTGCTCTCCTGTGTTGAAGTCTGACGCGGGGCCTCTGGGGCGGGTCCCGTCTGTAAGGCTTCTAACGGTCGAGGCAGGGCATTCTTGAACTGGAGGGGCGGTGCCGGCCTGCGCCAGCCGGCTAGCCGAGGATCAGCCGGACGCGCTCGGCCTCGGCGGCCTCGTCGATCGGGGCGTCGGCAAAACGCCGCGCGATGCCCTGGAAGTCGGACTGCACCTCGAGGAAGGCGTCGATGATGTCCGGGTCGAAGTGGGTACCGCGGTGGGCCGCCAGGATGGCGACGGCCTCGGCGTGGCTGTGGGCTTTTTTATAGACGCGCTGGCTGATCAGGCCGTCGTAGGAGTCGGCGACGGCCATCAGGCGGGCGGCCAGCGGGATGCGTTCGCCGGCGAGGCCCTGGGGGTAGCCGCTGCCGTCCCACTTTTCCTGGTGGGAGTAGGCGATCTCCTTGGCGAAGCGCAGGAAGCTCGACGAGACACCGAACAGGGTTTCGGCCTTGCTGATGGCGTCGCGGCCGAGGGTGGTGTGGCGCTTCATGATCTCGAACTCGGCGGGGGTGAGCTCGCCGGGCTTGAGGAGGATGCGGTCGGGCACGCCGACCTTGCCGATGTCGTGCAGCGGGGCCGATTTGTACATCAGGTCGATGTTCTGCTCGGTGAGCTCGGCGGCGAAGCGCGGGTGGTGCTGCAGGTGGCGGGCCAGGGTGCGCAGGTAGAGCTGGGTGCGGCGGATGTGGTGGGTGGTCTCGTTGTCGCGAGTCTCGGCGAGGGAGGCCATGGCGACGATGGTGGCGTCCTGGAGCAGGGCCAGCTCACGGGTGCGCCGGCCGACCTCCTGCTCGAGGTAGGCGTTGCGGTCGCGCAGAAAGTCGCTGGCGGCCTTGAGGGTGAGGTGGTTGCGGATCCGGGTGAGGACCAGCGGCGGGCTGATCGGCTTGGTGATGTAGTCCACCGCGCCGGCGTCGAAGCCGCGCTGCTCGTCGAGCTCTTCGTTGCGGATCGACAGGAAGATCACCGGGATGCTGGCGGTGGCCGGGTTGTTCATGAGGCGGCTGCAGACTTCGTAGCCGTCCATGTCGGGCATCGTGACGTCGAGCAGGATCAGGTCGGGCACCGGCGTGCTGGCGGCCAGCTGCAGCGCGCGTTCGCCCCGGGTGGCGATGCGGGTGCGGAAATCGGCCTTGTGCAGGCAGTTGACGATGGGCTCGATGGAGTCGGGCGCGTCGTCAACGACGAGGATGAGCGGGCGGTGGCTGTCTATGGAGTGCATTACGGCTTTTCTCGAGCGGCTGTCGGCGCCATCGACGTCTGTGCGTGGAGGTGCGCAAGTGCTTGATCATAGTCGTAATGATCAAGCGCTTCGGATATTTTTGTGACCACCGACAACCCGAAACGGGCGGTCAGGGCGGCCCGGATGGCGCGGAAGGCGTCCGGGGCGGCGCCGTCGGCGTTGGTGAGGAGCATGACCAGGCGGGCGATGGCGGCGTCCACGGCGGCGCTGTCTGGCTCCGCTGCGGCCGGGGGCGCTGCCGGGGCCGGCAATGCGTCGGCGAGCCCCTGGCTGAGGCGCTCGCATTCCCGGGCCAGCTGGTCGCGGGCGTCGGTGCCGGGCTGGCCGTCCCGGAGAGCCGCTTCGAGGCGGCGGGCGGCCTGGCGCAGGGCGTCGGCGCCGAGGTTGGCGGCGGTGCCGTGCAGGGTGTGGGCGAGCCGTTCGGCGTCCCGCGTCCTGCCGTCGGCGAGGGCTGCGTCGATACCGGCCAGGGTGTTGGCCTGGCTGCCCATGAAGCGGGCCAGGAGGCGAAGGTAGAGCTCGGTGTTGCCGCCGCAGCGGCGCAGGCCGCCGGCGGTGTCGAGGCCGTCGATATGGGGCAGGCCCGGGGGGCCGGCCGGGATGGCGGGGGGCTCGCCGCGGGGGCGCCGGCGCGTGTGGTGCAGGATCGTGCCGGTGAGGTGTTCGGGGAGGATGGGTTTGGCGATGTGGTCGTCCATGCCGGCTTCGCGGCACTGCCGGCGTTGCTCGGACATTGCGTGGGCGGTCATGGCGACGATGGGCAGATGGCGGAAGCGGGCGTCCTGGCGGATCTGGCGGGCCGCCTCGAGGCCGTCCATCACCGGCATCTGGAGGTCCATCAGGACGAGGTCGAAGGCGTCGGGCCCGGCGGCGTCGAGGGCGTCGAGGGCGAGACGCCCGTTGTCGGCCACGTGCACGGTGGCGCCCAGCTGCTCCAGCAGGCCGCGGGCGATGAGCTGGTTGATGTCGTTGTCTTCGACCAGCAGGACGCGCAGCCCGGCCAACGGGGCGGGGGCCGGCAGCGGGGCTGCGGGCGGCGGCGCGGGGGCGGCCGTGTCGCCGGGGGTCAGCGCCGCGGCGATGGCTTCGCGCAGGCGGGGGGCGGTGGTGGGAAGCTGGAGCCGGCCGTCGGCGCCTGGGAGTTCGGCCTCGTCGCCGAAGGCGGTCAGGGCGATGAGCCGGGGGCGCTCCGGGGGGCGTTGCCGGACGAGCCTGGCGGCTGCGTCGACGTCTGGGCCGGGGGCCAGCAGCAGGTCGAAGGGGCGGCCCGGATGGACCCGCCGAAGGATGTCGAGGGCGGCGGCGGGGGCGTCGGTGCCTTCGCTGGTGTGGGACAGCTCGGTGAGGAGCTGCTGGAGGATGTGGCGGGAGCGCGGGTCGGCGTCGATCACCAGCACATGCAGGCCGGAAGGTGTCTCGGGTGGCAGCGCAGGGGCCGGCTCGGCGCGGCCGAGGTGGAGCGTGAAGCTGAAGCGGCTGCCCCGGCCGGGCTCGCTGCTGACTTCGAGCTGGCTGCCCATCAGCTCGACCAGGTGGCGCGAGATGGCGAGGCCCAGGCCGGTGCCGCCGAAGCGCCGGGTCATCGAGCTGTCAGCCTGGGAGAAGGCCTCGAAGAGGCGGGCGATCTGGCTGGCGTCCATGCCGATGCCGGTGTCGCTCGCGGTGAAGGTGAGGGCAAGCTGCCCGTCGTCGGTGTCGTGGCCGTCCACCTGCAGCCGGATCTCGCCCCGCTCGGTGAACTTGGCGGCGTTGCCCAGCAGGTTGATCAGCACCTGCCCCAGGCGCAGCGGGTCGCCGACGAGCTGCCGCGGCAGCCCGGGCTGCACCTCGACGAGGAAGCGGAGGCCTTTTTCCTGCGCCCGGTGGGCGACCACCGTGATGAGGCGGTCGAGCACCTGGTCGAGGGAGAAGCGGGTGGCCTCGATGCCCAACCGGCCGGCCTCGATCTTGGAAAAGTCGAGGATGTCATTGACGATGCCCAGCAGGCTGGCGGCGGAGACCTGGATCTTTTCGAGGTAGTCGCGCTGACGGGGCTCGGGCCCGGCGTCCAGGCTGAGCCTGGCGAGGCCCAGGATGGCGTTCATCGGGGTGCGGATCTCGTGGCTCATGTTGGCCAGGAAGCGCGTCTTGGCCTCGGCGGCTTCTTCGGCGAGGCGCTTGGCGTGGCGCAGGGTGTCGAGGGCCTGGCGATGGACGGCGACGTCTTCGAGGACCCACACGCAGTGGCTGATGCCGGCCTTGCCGTGGTCGGCGTCCTCCGCCAGCCCGCTCACCGAGATGCCCACCCACAGGGGGCTCCGGGGCGCACGCTGGAGCTGGCATTCGCGCTTCCACACCGCGCGCCCCTCGAGGGCGTGCCATTGCCCGGCGAGGTAGTCGATGGGCTGGCCGGCGGCGTCGAGCAGGGCCGGCCGGGTGCCGATCAGCTCGTCGGGGTGGCGCCCCATGATGCGGCAGAAACAGGGGTTGGCGTACTGGATGATGCCGTCGGGCCGCGTGATGACGAGCATCGAGGGGCTCTGCTCGACGGCCAGCGAGAGCTTGCGCAGCTCCTGCTCGGCCGACTTGCGGCTGGTGATGTCGTAAACCCAGGTGAGCTGCGCCGGCCCGCCCTGGAAGACGATGCGCTCCATGCTGACGAGGGTCCACAGGGCCTCGCCGGAGTTGCGCCGGAACTCGATCTCGAAGTCGCGCACGGGCTTGCCCTGCTGCAGCCGGCTGATGAGCTGGCCGGCCAGCGCCGGGTCGCGGAACCAGCTCACGGCGGGCCGGCGCATGAACTCCTGCATGTCGGTGTCGGCGAGCTCGGCAGCGCGGCTGTTGGCGAACAGGGGCGGGCCATCGGTGCGGTTGATGACGATGGCGACGGGGCTGGATTCGAGGATGCGGCGGCTGGTTTCCTCGGCGCTGCGGGCCTCGCGGCTGGCCTCATGCTGGCTGCTGAGATCCACCAGCACGCCGAGCAGGCCGCCCGCCCGCCCATCGGCGAGGCCGAAGTTGCGCGTGCGGTAGAAAATGTCGTGCTGGCGGCCGTCGGCGAAGGGCAGGCGCAGGGTGAGATCTGCGGTGGACTTGCGGGCGAGGATCTGCAGGTCGCGGGCGTAGTGGGCGCTGCGCACCTCGGGGGGAAGGAAGGGCAGCTCGAGGACGGTCTTGCCGACGAGGGCCTCGGGCGTGGTGCCGAAGGCGTCGGCGAAAGCCCGGTTGCAGCCCAGGTAGCGGGCCTCGCTGTCCTTGTAGAAGACCGGGTTGGGCAGCGCGTCGAGCAGGTCGTGGGAGAACTGGAGCTGGTCGGCGAGCTGCTCCTGCAGCGCGGCCTCGCGGCGGGTGACGGCGGCCAGGGCATCGTTCAGCTCGGCGCGGGTACGTTCTTCGGAGCCGGCGATGCCATCGTCGCTGCGGGCGGCAAACCGGCGGGTGAGGAGGGCCGTGAGCGCGGCGAGGGCGAGCAGCAGGGCCGCCAGGCCGGCGCTGGTCAGGAGGCTGGGCGTCGTGAAATCGGCCAGGCGGGCAAAGCCGGCGATCCACCAGCGCTGTGAGCCGACGTCGAGCGGCGCGAAGCGGGCCCGCCAGGCCTCATCGCCGTGCTCGAAGCCGAGCGTTTCGCCCTCCGGCCGGCCGGCCTCCTTCCAGCGGGCATGGCCGCGGCCCGGGACGTCGGAGGCGCCCTGCAGCGGGGCCGGAAAGGGGGGCGGCGGCCGGGCGATGACGCGGCCGCCGTCGTCGAGCACGAGGCTGCCGCCCCGCTCGCCCAGCGGGGTGCCGCTGGCGGGCCGCAGCAGGGGGTCGAGCTTCACCTCGAAGGCGAGCCGCTGCACGCGGCCGTCGTGCCCGAGCCAGCGCGTGAACACGGCGACGCCGGTATCGCCGCTGGCGGGAAGGGGATAAGGGGCGCTCCAGCCGATGGGCGCGTCGCCGGGGGCCTTGAGCGCGGCGCTGAGCCAGGGTTGAGCCGGCCCGGCGTCGCGGGCGGGCGGGGGCGCCGGGCGCCAGCCCCCGGCGTCTCGGCGCAGGGTGAGGCCGGGGCCGTCCGGGCCCCACAGATGAACGGCGATGATCGCGCTGTCGGTGTTGGCCAGCGCCTCGGCCAGCCTCTCTGCCAGCCCGATCGGGTCGTCGGCCTGCGCTGCCGCGGGGCTGTGCAGGCGGGCGCGGTTCAGCTGGGCTTCGATTTCCCGCAGGCGGAGCAGGGTTTCGGCGCGTGCCTGGCCGACGGCGGCTTCGAGCCGGGCCTCGGCAAGCCGTTCGGCGGCGGGGGCGATGAGCAGCCAGTGGACGGCCGCCGCGAAGGCCAGCAGGCAGCCGGCCACCAGCAACGCCAGGCGCCAGGCCAGGCGGCGTGCGGGCGCGGCGAGGGGCTCAGGCCTGGTCGTCGCGGGGTGCTGCATCGGGTGGCGGGGCGCTGGCGGGCTGGGGCTTGCCGTAGGTTGTGAAGCGGATCATCACCTCGGCCATCTCGGCTTCCGACAGGATGCTCGGCGTGCCCAGCTGGCAGGCGCGCCAGTAGTGTTCGCAGAGGGTCTCGAACTCGATGGCGAGGGCCAGGGTGCGGCGCAGGTCGGCACCGAAGACGAGCATGCCGTGGTTGGCCAGCAGGCAGGCACTGCGCCCTTCGAGGGCCGCCAGGGCGCCGTCGGACAGCGCCTGGGTGCCGAAGGTGGCGTAGGGCGCGCAGCGGATGTCGCTGCCGCCGAAGCGGGCGATCATGTAGTGGAAGGCGGGGATGTCGCGCCGGTGGCAGGCCAGCGCGGTGGCGAAGGGCGAGTGGGCGTGGAGCACGGCGCCGGCCTCCGGGTGGGCGGCCAGGATGTCCCGGTGGATGCGCCACTCGCTGGAGGGGGCGAAGGGGCCGCGCCAGCTGCCGTCCATGGCCACCAAGGCCATGTCGTCCCGGTGGCAGTCTTCGTAGGGGCGGCCGCTGGGGGTGATCAGGAAGCCGTCCCGGCAGCGCACGCTGGCATTGCCGGCGGTGCCCTTGTTGAGGCCGCTGGCGGCCATCGCACGGGCGGTGACGAGGAGGCCGTCGCGCAGTACGGTTTCGTTCATGGGGAGGCTCCGGTGGGTCAGTGGCCGGCGAGGCTGGCGTGGCTGGCAATTGTGGCCAGGCCGTCGGGGGGCAGGATGCCGAACTCGCCGATGATGCCCCACAGGAGGCCGGCGGGGGTCACGTCGAAGGCCGGGTTGCAGGCGGCGGCGTGGGCTGCGGCCAGGTGGATGCGGGCGGTGTCGCCGTCGTCGGTGAGGCCGGCGACGATGCGGACTTCGTCGGCGCTGCGCTCTTCGATGGGGATCGCGGCGCCGCTCGGGCAGCCGAAGTCGATGGTCGAGCGCGGTGCGGCAATATAGAAGGGCACGCCGTGGGCGCTGGCGGCGAGGGCCTTGAGGTAGGTGCCGACCTTGTTGGCGGTGTCGCCGTTGGCGGCGATGCGATCGGCGCCAACGATGACGCAGTCCACCCGCCCTTCGGCCATCAGCCAGCCGGCGGCGTTGTCGGCGATGAGGGTGTGGGGCACGCCGGCGCGGGCGAGCTCCCAGGCCGTGAGGAGGCCCTGGTTGCGGGGCCGGGTTTCGCTGACCCACACGTGGATGGCCAGCCCGGCGGCGTGGGCGGCGTAGATCGGGGCGAGCGCGGTGCCGTGCCCGCAGGTGGCGAGCCAGCCGGCGTTGCAGTGGGTCATGAGCTGTAGCGGGCCCGTGCGGCCAGCGGCGAGGGATTCCAGCATGGCGAGGCCGTGGCGGCCGATGGCGGCGTTGGCGGCAGCGTCGCCGGCGCGGATGTCTTCGGCGGCAGCCCAGGCGGCGGCGCTTCGCTCAATGGCGGGCAGGGGGCGCAGGGCGGCCTGCATCCGGTCGAGGGCCCAGTGGAGGTTGACAGCGGTTGGGCGGGTTGCCCGCAGGCAGGCGTCGGCGGCCGCCAGCGCGGCGTCGGAGCCGTCGTGGCGCAGGGCCAGCGCGATGCCGAAGGCGGCGGTGGCGCCGATCAGCGGGGCGCCGCGCACCTGCATGTCGCGGATCGCGGCGGCGGCGGCGTCGAGGCTATCCAGGCGCACGAAGGTTTCGCGCCAGGGCAGCCGGGTCTGGTCGAGGATGACGATCTGGTCGCCGTCGCGGCGCAGGGTGGGGCAGGTGTCGGGCACGGTCGGGTCCTGTCGGGCGGTGGGCGTGATTGTAGCGGCTGGGAGGCCCGAGGCGGTGCTGCCGGCTGGCCGCGCCGGGCGGCATCTGACAGAATCCGGTGGCCATTTCCGGAGTGTTCGCCATGCCCCACTTTCCCGCCCCCATCGTGTCCCGCCTGCCGGCCGTGGGCACCACCATCTTCACGATCATGTCGCGCCTGGCCCAGGAGTGCGGGGCAATCAACCTGTCGCAGGGGTTTCCCGACTTCAGCGCCGAGGACGTGCTTTTCGAGCGCGTCGCCCACTGGATGCGGGCTGGCCACAACCAGTACGCGCCGATGGCCGGTGTGCCGGCCCTGCGGGCGGCGATCGCGGCCAAGGTGGAGGCCCTCTACGGCGCCGCCTACGACCCGGAGCACGAGGTGACGGTGACCGCCGGGGCGACCCAGGCGCTGTTCACCGCGGTGGCGGCGCTGGTGCATCCGGGCGACGAGGTGATTGTTTTTGAGCCGGTGTATGACTCGTATGTGCCGGCGATCGAGCTGCAGGGCGGCGTGGTGCGCCGGGCCCGCCTGGCGGCGCCGGAGTACCGGCCCGACTGGCAGGCGGTGCGGGCGCTGGTGACGCCGCGGACGCGGATGATCATGATCAACACGCCCCACAACCCCACCGGCACGGTGTGGACCGCCGCCGATCTGGCCGAGCTGGCGGCGATCACCCGGGGTACCGGCATCGTGGTGGTGGCCGATGAGGTGTACGAGCACATCGTCTTCGACGGTCAGCTTCACCAGAGCGTGGCCCGCGTGCCCGAGCTGGCCGACCGCAGCGTGATCGTCTCGAGCTTCGGCAAGACCTACCACGTGACCGGCTGGAAGGTGGGCTACGTGCTGGCGCCGTGGGAGCTGATGGCCGAGTTCCGCAAGGTGCACCAGTTCAATGTGTTCACCGTGAATACGCCGGTGCAGCTGGCGCTGGCCGACTACATGGGCGATGCCTCGCGCCACCTCGGGCTGGCGGCGTTCTACCAGGGGAAGCGCGATTTCTTCCGGGCCGGCCTGGCGGCCACCCGCTTCGAGCTGCTGCCCTGCGCCGGCACGTATTTCCAGACCGTCCGCTACGCGGCCATCTCGGATCAGGCCGACACCGCCTTCGTCGACTGGCTGACCCGTGAGGTGGGCGTGGCGGCGATTCCCCTGTCGGCCTTTTTCGGCGACGGGCGCGACGAAAAGGTGATCCGCTTCTGCTTTGCCAAGCGTGAGGATACCCTGGCCGCCGCGTTCGAGCGCCTGCAGCGCTTCTGCTAAACTCGAAAGCCAACTCTGGAGCCCCGGCCGTGCGCAACCTCGCCCTGTTCATCCTCTTCCTGATCGGTCTTTTCTATGTTCGGCGCGCCCTGCGCGGCGGGCTCGGGCAGGGAGGGCGGAAGCCCGACGCCGAGGCGCCGGAGGGAGCGCCGATGCCGCCGCGGGCCGAGGTGCAGGAGATCGAGCAGATGGTGGCCTGCGCCCACTGCGGCCTCCACGTGCCGGAGAGCGAGGGCGTGCGTGGCGCGGGTGGCTTCTTCTGTTCCGAAGAACACCGGCGCCTCGGCCCGCGCCGGTGAAGGGGCTCGCCCCTCGGGCGCCCGACAGCGACCTCGACGAGGCGCTGACCCTCAAGGAGCCCCTGCGCTATCTCAACGTGTTCCGGCTGGTCGTGGCCGGGCTGTTTCTGGTGGCGGGGCGCTCGCTCCAGCTGGGGAGCGAGTCGCCGACGCTGTTCGTGGCCACGTCCTTCGCCTACGTGGCGGCGGTGCTGGCGCTGGGCTTCCCCGACAGCGCCCGCCTTATCGGCCTGCGCCGCCTGGTGACGATCCAGGTGCTGGTGGACGTCACGCTGCTCACCCTGGTGATGTGGAGCAGCGGCGGCTACCGCAGCGGCATCCCGATCCTGATCCTCATCGCCCTGGCCGGCGCCGGGCTGGTGGGCGAGGGGCGGATGGTGCTGTTCTACGCGGCCTACGCCACGGTGGCCGTGCTGCTCGAGAACATCTTCGGCACCCTGTGGGGGCGGCCGACGGTGGACTTCTTCACCGTCGGCATCACCTGCATCGGCTTCTTTGCGATCGCCGAGGTGGCGCGCCTGCTGGCGCTGCGGGCGGCCGCCAACGAGAAGCTGGCTCGCCAGCGGGGTGTCGACCTGGCCAGCCAGCTGCGGCTCAACCGCCAGATCATCCAGGACATGCAGGACGGCGTGCTGGTGGTGGGCGAGAATGGCCTGGTGCGCCAGTTCAACCCCCGCGCGGCGGTGCTGCTGGGCACCGGCCTGCGGGAGGGTGCGCCGCTGGCGGCCTACGCGCCGGCCCTGGCCCGGGCCCTGCGGGATTCCGGCGCGCGGGACAACTCCAGCCATAGCCTGCGCGCCGAGGGCAGCGGCACGATGCTGCTGGCGCGCTTCCTGCCGGCTGGCGAGGCGCGGGAGACGCTGGTGTATCTGGAAGACCTCGACCGCATCCACAGCCAGGTGCAGCAGGTCAAGCTGGCGGCGCTGGGGCGGCTCACCGCCAGCATCGCCCATGAGATCCGCAACCCGCTGGCCTCGGTGTCGCAGGCGGCCGAGCTGCTGCGCGAGGAGAAGCGCAGCGAGATGCAGGCCCGGCTGATCCGCATCATCGGCAGCAACGCCCAGCGCATCGACAACCTGGTGGGCGACGTGCTGGCCCTCGGGCGGCGGGACGAGGCGCTGCGGGAGGTTCTGCCGCTGGCCGAGTTTGTTGGCGATTTCATCGAGGAGTTCGAGGTCGGCAAGGCCGACGGCGGGCATGGGGTGGTGGTAAACCGCGTACTGCCCGGGCTCGAGATGGCGATCGACCGCACCCACATGCGGCAGATCCTGTCGAATCTGGTCGTCAATGCCTACAGGTATTGCAGCAAAGGGCCGGCTGCGGTACAAATCGGCGCTGCCCTGCGCGATGACGGCCGCGTAGCGCTGGATGTGCTCGATGACGGCCCGGGCGTGCCCGACAACCTGAGGGCGCAGATCTTTGAGCCGTTCTTTACCACCCACTCGAAAGGCACCGGTCTCGGCTTGTACATCTCCCGGGAGCTGGCAGAGGCCAACGGCGCCGTGCTGGAGCTGTGCGCCGACGAGCCGGCCGGGCTGCCCGGTGCCCATTTCCGACTCATCGGACGCGTCAAACCATGACCCAAACTGAACGGCGTGCCCGTTCGAGCGGGCCGGATGTGCTCATCGTCGACGACGAGGACGACATCCGTGAGCTGCTCGAACTATCCCTGTTGCGCCTGGGCCTCGCCAGCGACGGTGCGGCCAGCCTCGCCGAGGCCCGCCGCCTGCTTGGCGAGAAGCGCTACCGCCTGTGCCTCACCGACATGCGCCTGCCCGATGGCGACGGGCTCGAGCTGGTGCATTACATCGCCGAGCACGTGCGCGACCTGCCGGTGGCGGTGATCACCGCCTTTGGCAGCATGGACAACGCGGTGACGGCCCTCAAGGCCGGCGCCTTCGATTATCTGTCCAAGCCGGTCTCGATCGAGCAGCTGCGGGCGCTGGTGAAGTCGGTGTTCTCGGTGAGCGCCGAAGGCGCCGAGGGCGCGCGCAAGGACAGCACCAGCCTGATCGGCGAATCGCCGGCGATGGTGCAGGTGCGCTCCCTCATCGAGAAGCTGGCGCGCAGCCAGGCGCCGGTCTTCATCTCGGGCGAATCGGGCAGCGGCAAGGAGCGCGCTGCGCGCATGATCCACGAACTCGGCCCCCGCGCGGCGGCGCCCTTCGTGGCGGTGAATTGCGGCGCGATCCCCGAGAACCTGATGGAGAGCGAGTTCTTCGGCGCCCGCAAGGGGGCCTTCACGGGGGCCGACGCCGATCGGGAGGGCTTTTTCCAGGCGGCCCACGGGGGCACGCTGTTCCTCGACGAGGTGGGTGATCTGCCCCTGCCGATGCAGGTCAAGCTGCTGCGGGCGATCCAGGAAAAGAAGTTCCGCCGTCTCGGCGACACGGCCGAGACGGCGGTGGATGTGCGCATCCTCAGCGCCACCCACCAGAACCTGAAGGCGATGGTCGATGCGGCGCGCTTCCGCCAGGACCTGTTCTACCGCCTCAACGTGATCGAGCTGCGGATGCCGGCCCTGCGCGAGCGTAGCGAGGACATCCCGCAGCTGGCCGAGGTGTTGCTGGCGCGACTGGCCGAGTCTTCGGGCCTGCCGGCGGTGAAGCTCAGCGAGGGCGCCCTCCGGGCGCTCAAGGCCTACGCCTTTCCGGGCAACGTGCGGGAGCTCGAGAACGTGCTGGAGCGCGCGCTGGCCCTGTGCAGCGGCGACGCCATCGGTGCCGACGACCTGCTCCTCGACCCGAGCGACATCGGCGAGGCCAGCCACGCCGCGCCCGAGACGCCGGGCGGGGCGCCGCTGCAGGATTACCTCGACCGGGTCGAGCGCCACGTGATCGAGGAGGCCCTCGAAAAAACCGGCGGCAATCGCACGGCGGCGGCCCGCGCGCTGGGCGTCACGTTCCGCTCGCTCCGTTATCGGCTGGAGCGGCTCGGCATCAAGGAGTAGCGGGGCGCCAGCGCTTTAGGGGGGCCGCGCTGCGGGCCCGCCCACCTGGTCGTCGCGCAGCAGCTGGGTGATGGCCGTGGCCGGCAGGGGGGGCGACAGCAGGTAGCCCTGCATCACCCGGCACTGGCGCGTGAGCAGGAAATCCCGCTGGGCCGGGGTCTCGACGCCCTCGGCGATCACCGCGAGGCCCAGGTCGCGGGCGATCGACAGGGTGGCGGTGGCGATGGCGGCGTCCTCGGCGTCGCCGGGCAGGTCCTGCACGAACGAGCGGTCGATCTTGAGGTGGGTGAGGGGGATCCGCTTGAGGTAAGCGAGGCTGGAGTAGCCCGTGCCGAAGTCGTCGAGAGCCAGCCCGAAACCCATCTCGCGCAGGCTGGCGAGCTGGGCCTCGATCTCGGGGCCGGGCTGCATCAGCGCGCTTTCGGTGAGCTCCAGGTCGAGCCCCTTCGGGTCGGCCCCGGTCTCGTCGATGATCCGACGGACGCGCTCGAGGAAGCCCTGCCGACGGAACTGCAGCGCCGAAATGTTCACCGCGATGGTCACCGGCCTCAGGCCCGCAGCGTGCCAGGCGGCCTGCTGGAGGCAGGCGGTGCGCAGCACGTGGTCGCCGATGGCGTGGATCAGGCCGCTCTCCTCAGCCACCGGGATGAACTCGAGCGGGGTGACCCGCCCGCGCTCGGGGTGCTCCCAGCGCACCAGCGCCTCGACGCCGATCAGGCGCTGCTCGGGCATTTCCCACTGGGGCTGGTACTCGAGGATCAACTCGTTGCGCTCGATGGCGCGGCGCAGGGCGTTTTCGAGCTTGAGGCGGGCAAAAACCCGGCTGTTCATGTCGGGCGTGAAGAAGCGGAAGTCGTTGCGGCCTTCGTTCTTGGCGCCGTACATCGCGGTGTCGGCGTGCTTGAGCAGGACGTCGATGTCGCTGCCGTTGCCCGGATAGACCGCGATGCCGATGCTGGTGCTGACGGTGAGCTCCTGGCCGTCGATGTCGAAGGGCTGGGTGAGGCTCTCGAGGAGCTTGCGGGCCACGACGGCGGCGTCGTCGCTGCGGTTGAGCTTGGGCAGCAGGATCACGAACTCGTCGCCGCCGATGCGCGCCAGCACGTCCTCGTCGCGCAGGCAGGCCGACAGGCGGCCGGCGGCGGACGACAGCAGGCGGTCGCCCACCGGGTGGCCGAGGGTGTCGTTGATGGTCTTGAAGTTGTCGAGGTCGAGGAACAGCACCGCCAGCTTCAGCTGGTGGCGGCGGGCGAAGGCGAGGGCCTGGCTGGCGCGGCTGGCCCACAGGCTGCGGTTGGGCAGCCCGGTCAGGGTGTCGTAGTGGGCGAGGTAATGGATGTGGGCTTCTGCGGCCCGCCGCTCGGAGATGTCCTGCAGGGTGCCGCGGAGGGTTTCGACGCCATCTGCGCCGCGGGTGGCCTCGATGGAGACGTGGACGATGGGCGAGCTGCCGTCGCGTTCGGGCAGGCGGACATCGACGCTGGTGGCCGCGCCGCCGTTTCCGACTGTGTTCAGTGCGGCGCGCAGGGTTTCGCGGTCGTCCGGGTGGATGGCGGCGAGGAGCCGGTCGACGCCGGCGGCCTGGTCGGGCGGGACGCCCAGGATGTGGAACAGCTCGGCCGACCAGTAGGTCTTGCCGGTGGCCGGCTGGGTTTCCCAGCTGCCCAGCCGGGCGATGCGCTCCGCGTGGGTGAGGATCGCCTGCTTGGCGATCAGGCGCGCGCTCGCGTCGGCCAGCTCGGCGGTGCGTTGGGAGACGAGGCTCTCGATGCGCCGCGTGCGTCCGCTGGTGACGAGCAGGAAGGTGCCCAGCAGGCCGGTCGACACATGCTGGGCTACCACCCGCAAGTCATCCTGGCCGGCCGCCGGATCAACGACAGCATGGGCAAGTACGTCGCCGAGCAGGCCGTCAAGCAGATGATCCAGAACGGCCACAACATCAAGGGCGCCGACGTCATCGTGCTGGGCCTCACCTTCAAGGAAGACTGCCCGGACCTCCGGAACAGCAAGGTGATCGACGTGATCAACGAGCTGAAGAGCTACGGCTGCACCGTGCACGTGCACGACCCGGTGGCCGAATCGGCCGAGGCGGAGCACGAATACGGCGTCAGCCTCACCGCCTGGGACAAGCTCCCGCGCGCGGCGGCGATTGTCGGCGCGGTGGCCCACAAGCAGTACAGCGAGATGGGCGTCGGCGCGCTGTGCGAGAAGCTCGTGCCGAACGGCGTGTTTGCGGATGTGAAGAGCTTCTACGATCCGGCGGCGCTGGAAGCGGCTGGGGCCAAGGTGTGGCGGCTTTGATCAAGGCCCGGGCCGCTGCGCTGCGCCTGGTCGCGTCCCTCACCCTGCTCGGCAGCTTTGCCGGCGGGGCCTGGGGGGCGGGGCTGGGTGAGCCCGCGGCCGATCCGCGTCAGCTCGTCGAGCAGGCGCTGGCCTTCGAGCACGGCGAGGGCGTGCCCCGGGACCCGGAGCACGCTGCCGGGCTTTATTGCGATGCGGTGCGCCTCGGCAACGCCGAGGCCATGTACAACCTCGGCTGGATGTACGCCAACGGCCGCGGCGTGGCGCGGGACGATGCCTACGCCGCGACGTTGTTCGAAATGGCCATGTTCCAGGGCCATCCCGGCGCCGAAAAGGGGCGTCGCCTGGCGGGCGAATACACCGGCGCGGTGCCCGACTGCCTGAAACCCGCGGTGGCGCGCTACGCCTTTGCGGCCACCCGCGAGAACTGGGACACCCAGAAATACCTGGCCTCCCTGCCCGAACGCAAGAAGCGGGTCGTCGAACTCATCACCACCCTGGCGCCGCGCTTCTCCATCGAGCCGCGGCTGGCCCTGGCCATCGCCACGACGGAATCCAATTTCGACGTGAACGCCACCTCGCCCAAGAACGCCATGGGCGTGATGCAGCTGATCCCCGAGACGGCCAGCCGTTTCAACGTGAAGAACAGCTTCGATCCGGTGGAGAACATCAAGGGCGGCCTGGCTTATCTGCGTTGGTTGCTGGCCTACTATCGGGGCAACGTGGCGCTCGCGGTGGCCGGGTACAACGCCGGTGAGGGCGCCGTCGACCGCTACAAGGGCGTTCCGCCGTACAAGGAAACCCAGAACTACGTGCGGCGGATTCTCGAATTCTTCCCGCGCACCGAGCATCCGTTTGATGCGGGCGTCGCCGCCGCATCGCCTGCGTTGCAGGCGCTCAAGTCGGTGAGCCCCTGATGCTGCGCCCGGCACGGCGCCGCATTTTGGCGCTCGGGCTGTTGGGTGGGCTGCTGCCGCTGCAGGCCTGGGCAGATTTTCCGGGCACCATCGCCCGGGTCAAGCAGTCGGTCGTTGCGGTGGGCACTTATGTCCCGGTCGGCAACCCGCGGTTCCGTTTTTTAGGCACGGGCTTTGTCGTTGGCGACGGTAATCGTGTGGTGACCAATGCCCATGTGCTGGCATCCGTGCCCGAAGGGAGCGACGAGAAGCTCGTGATCGCCCTTCCGGGCAGCGGGCGCGTCGTGGCGCGTCCGGTGAGACGCGAGGCCGCCGACCCGGACCACGATCTGGCCCTGCTGAGGTTCGACGGCCCGCCACTGCCGGCGCTGTCGCTGGGCGATTCGAGCGCTGTGCGAGAAGGGCAGGATGTGGCAATCACCGGCTTTCCGCTCGGCGGCAGCATCGGCATCGTGCCGGTCACCCACAAGGGAATCGTCTCGGCGCTCACGCCGGTCGGGCAGCCGCTGGCGTCGGCGCAGCAACTCGACAGCAAGACGGTCCGCCGCTTATCCCTCGGAGGTTACACGGTGCTGCAACTCGACATCGTCTCCTACCCCGGAAACAGCGGCAGCCCGCTCTACGACCCGGAGAGCGGCGCGGTGCTGGGCATCCTCAACATGGTCTTCGTGAAAGGCACCAAGGAGTCGGCGCTGACCAACCCCTCAGGGATTTCCTATGCCATCCCGGTCAGTTTTCTCAAGGCACTGATCGGCCCCTGAATCCTGGTGGTTTCAGGGGCCGCGCCGGCGCTCTCCGGAGGCCTTGCACCCCCGGAGAGCCTCTGGCACTCAGGCCAGTTCGTCCATCGGCACACAGGCGCAGAACAGGTTGCGATCGCCATAGACGTCGTCGATCCGGTTCACGCTCGGCCAGAACTTGTTGTCGCCCACCCAGGCGAGCGGGAAGACCGCCTCCTCGCGGGAATACGGATGGCTCCACTCGCCGATGAAGTCGGCCTGGGTATGGGGGGCGTTCTTCAGCGGGTTGTCGTCGGCGGGCAGGCGGCCTTCCTCGATCGCGCGGATCTCATTGCGGATCGAAATCATCGCGGCGATGAAGCGGTCGAGCTCGCCCTTGTCCTCGGACTCGGTGGGTTCGACCATGATCGTGCCTGCTACCGGGAAGGACATCGTCGGGGCATGGAAGCCGTAGTCCATCAGGCGCTTGGCGATGTCGACCTCGCTGATGCCGGTGGCCGCCTTGATTGGGCGGATGTCGAGGATGCACTCGTGGGCGACGCGGCCCTGGCTGCCGGTGTAGAGCACCGGGTAGTGATCCTTGAGCTGGCTGGCGACGTAGTTGGCGTTGAGGATCGCCACCTCGGTGGCGCGGGTGAGGCCGCGGCCGCCCATCATGGTGATGTACATCCAGGAGATCGGCAGGATGCTGGCCGAGCCGAACTGCGCGGCCGATACGGCGCCCTGGCCGGCGTTGGGGCGGTCTTCGGTGCCGGTGGCGGCCACCACGTGGTCGGCCATGAAGGGTGCCAGGTGGGCCTTGAGACCGATCGGGCCCATGCCCGGCCCGCCACCGCCGTGGGGGATGCAGAAGGTCTTGTGCAGATTCATGTGGCTCACGTCGGCGCCGATGGCGGCGGGGGAGGTGAGGCCGACCTGGGCGTTGAGGTTGGCGCCATCCATGTAAACCTGGCCGCCATGCTGGTGCACGGTGGCGCAGATCTCGCGGATCGCCTCTTCGAACACGCCGTGGGTGGACGGGTAGGTGATCATCAGCGCGGCGAGCTTGTCGGCGTGCTGGGCGGCCTTGGCCTGGAGGTCGGCGAGCTCGACGTTGCCGTTGTCGTCGCAGTTGACCACCACCACGTCCATGCCGCACATCTGCGCGGTGGCCGGGTTGGTGCCGTGGGCCGACTTGGGGATCAGGCACACCGTGCGGTGATGATCGCCGCGGGCGGCGTGGTAGCGGCGGATCGCCACCAGGCCCGCGTATTCGCCCTGAGCGCCGGAGTTGGGTTGCATGCAGATGGCGTCGAAGCCGGTGATCGCGCGGAGCTGGGCGGCGAGGCCTTCGATCATCTCGAGGTAGCCGGCGGTCTGGTCGGCCGGGGCAAACGGGTGGATGTCGGCGAACTCGGGCCAGGTGACCGGGATCATCTCGCTGGTGGCGTTGAGCTTCATGGTGCACGAGCCCAGCGAGATCATCGAGTGGTCGAGGGCCAGGTCGCGGTTCTGCAGGCGCTTGAGATAGCGCAGCATCTCGTGCTCGGTGTGGTGGGTGTTGAACACCGGGTGGGCGAGGATCGCGTCGCTGCGCAGCAGGGCTTCGGGCAGATTGCCACCGCGGGCGGCGACGGCGGCGTCGAGGCTGGCCACGTCGGCGGCGGCGCCGAAGGCCTGGAGCAGGGCGGCGATGTCGTCGCGGGTGGTCTTCTCGTCGATGGACACGCCGAGGGCATGGCCGTCGACGTGGCGCAGGTTGTAGCCGGCGGCCTGGGCGGCGGCGTAGATGGCGGCGGTGTGCGCGCCGGTCTCGACCTGCAGGGTGTCGAAGAAGGTCTCGGAAGCCAGCGCCAGACCGGCGCGCTTGAGGCCTTCGGCCAGCATCGCGGCCAGGCGATGGACGCGCGCGGCGATGCTGCGCAGCCCTTCGGGGCCGTGATAGACGGCATACATGCCGGCCATGTTGGCCAGCAGCACCTGGGAGGTGCAGATGTTGGAGTTGGCCTTTTCGCGGCGGATGTGCTGCTCACGGGTCTGCAGCGTCATGCGCAGGGCGGTCTTGCCGCGGGCGTCCTTGGAGACGCCGATGATGCGGCCCGGCATGGCGCGCACATAGGCTTCGCGGGTGGCGAAGAAGGCGGCGTGGGGGCCACCGAAGCCGAGCGGCACACCGAAGCGCTGGGCCGAGCCGAGGGCGATGTCGGCGCCCAGTTCGCCCGGCGACTTGAGCAGCACGAGGGCCAGCAGGTCGGAGGCGACAGCCACCACCGCGCCCTTGGCCTTGAGCTCGGCGATCGGGGCGGCGATGTCGGTGACGATGCCGCGCTCGTCGGGGTATTGCAGCAGCGCGCCGAAGACCTCGTGATGGGCGGCCTCGGCTGCGGGCCCGATGATCAGCTCGAAGCCAAAGTAGCCGGCGCGGGTGCGCAGCACGTCGAGCGTCTGCGGGAAGATGCCTTCGTCCACAAAGAACGCCTGGCCCTTGAGCTTGGAGATGCGGCGCGCCATGGCCATGGCTTCGGCGGCGGCGGTGGCTTCGTCGAGGAGCGAGGCGTTGGCGAGCTCAAGACCGGTGAGGTCGATGACCATCTGCTGGTAGTTCAGCAGCGCCTCGAGGCGGCCCTGGGAGATCTCGGCCTGGTAGGGCGTGTAGGCGGTGTACCAGCCCGGGTTCTCCATCACGTTGCGCAGGATGACCTTGGGCGTGAGGGTGTCGTAGTAGCCCATGCCGATGAGGGACTTCTTGACCACGTTCTTGCCGGCGATGGCCTTGAGGCGGGCCAGGGCCACGTGCTCGGGCGTCGGCTCACCGAGGGCCAGCGGCGCCGGCAGGCGGATGTCGGCGGGCACCGTTTGCGCGACCAGCGCGTCAAGGCTGTCGACGCCGAGGGCGGCAAGCATCGCGGGCAGCTCGTTGGCGCAGGGGCCCAGGTGGCGGCGGATGAAGTCGTCGCCCTGTTCGAGGGTGGCGAGCGGGGCGGAGAGAAGGGTCTTCGACATGGAGGAAACTCGGTTCTCGGGTTACAGCGTTGGCACCGGGCGCACGGCGGGCGCGCCCAGGGGCCTGAGGTGAAATCGGGGTGTTCGGGCCCGCCCCCGCGGTGCAGGAGGTGAGGCCCGGGGGCGGAGACCGCTCAGCCGATGGCGGCTTCGTAGCCGGCGGCGTCGAGGAGGGCATCCACGTCGGCGGCGTTGGCGGGCTTCAGCTTGAACAGCCAGGTGGCGTAGGCGTCGGCGTTGACGGCTTCGGGGGCGTCGACGGCTTCCTGGTTGGAGCCGATGATCTCGCCGGCGACCGGGGCGTAGATGTCGGAGGCAGCCTTGACCGATTCGATCACCGCGATGGCCTCGCCGGCGGCGACAGCACGGCCGGCATCAGGCAGCTCGAGGAAGACCACGTCGCCGAGGGCCTCCTGGGCGTGGTCGGTGACGCCGATGGTCAGGCTGCCGTCGGCCTCGACGCGGACCCACTCGTGGGAGGTGGTGTAACGCAGGTTGCCGGGGATGTTCATGGGAGTGTCCTTATAAATTGGGGTGAAAGGGAATCGGGTGTGCGGCTCAGATCAGGGCCTGGCCCTTGCGGACGAAGGATGCCTTGACGACCCGCGCCTTGAGGCGCTTGCCGCGGATGTCGACCTCGACCTGCTCGCCGACGGCGACGCCAAGGGGCAGGCGGGCCATGGCGATGGCCTTTTCGAGGGTCGGCGAGAAGGTGCCGCTGGTGGTTTCGCCTTCGCCCTGGGCGGTGAAGACCGCCTGGTGGGCGCGCAGCACGCCTTTGTCTTCGAGCACCAGGCCGAGCACCTGGCGGCTGGCGGGTTTGGCGAGGAGGGCGGCCTTGCCGACGAAGTCGCGGGAGGCGTCGGAGAAATCCACCGTCCAGGCGAGGCCGGCGTCGAGGGGGGAGATGCTCTCGTCCATGTCGTTGCCGTAGAGGGCCATGCCGGCCTCGAGGCGCAGGGTGTCGCGGGCGCCGAGGCCGCAGGGCTTGACGCCGGCGGCAACGAGGGCGCTCCAGGTGGCGGCGGCCTGGTCGGCGGGCAGGGTGAGCTCGAAGCCGTCTTCGCCGGTGTAGCCGGTGCGGGCGATGAAGAAATCGCCCCAGGCGGCGGCCTGGAAGGGCTTGAGCCCGGCGGAGGCGGCCTCGCTGCCGGGCAGGGCGGACCAGGTTTTGGCGCGGGCGTTGGGGCCCTGGACGGCGATCATCGCCAGGTCGCGGCGCACGGTGAGGGCCGCGTCGAAACCGCCTTCGGCCAGGCGGGCCTGCATCCAGGCGACGTCCTTGTCGGCGGTGCCAGCATTGACGACGATGCGCCAGGTGGTGTCGGAGAGGTAGTAGACGATCAGGTCGTCGATCACGCCGCCTTCAGGGGTCAACATGCAGGAGTACAGCGCCTTGCCCGGTTCGACCAGCTTGGCCACGTCGTTGGCGATGAGGCCGCGCAGGAAGCTCTTGCTGCCGGCGCCAGCGAGGTCGAGGGCCAGCATGTGGGAGACGTCGAACATGCCGGCGTCACGGCGTACGGCGTGGTGCTCCTCGATCTGGGAGCCGTAATTGACAGGCATGTCCCAGCCGGCAAAGTCGACCATGCGGGCGCCTGCCGCGACGTGGGCGGCGTGAAGGGGTGTGTGTTGGGGCATCGGTGTCTCCGGTCGCAATTTTCTCAGTGTAGAAAAACAATGGGGCCGCCGCGACCTTTGGTCGCGGCGGCCCCATCTGTCCTTTGTACCTGAGAGATTGCAGCCGACCACGATAAATGGCGTAGCGTGCTGCGTGCCCCTTCGGTGGATGTCGACCGCCGCGCCCTGGGCGCCAGAGGTGACATCACTCTCCAGATTCTTGATTCGTCGGCGGTCCGTTTGCCTGAGCGGTTCCGGGGGTTGCGCCTTCGGCGGCTCGCTGACTTGAATGATGCTGGCGAGCGCTCTCCCACACGACGCGCGCACCTTACCACCGGCCGGCGGGCGGCGGCAAGGGTCTGATACACTCATGAAAATGAGCATTCCCCAAAAACCCTTCCGGAGCCGCTACCTGGGCGTCCGGGGCCTGCGCTATCACCTTCGCGAGTGGGGCAGGGAGGGGGCGCCGAAGCTCTTCATGCTGCACGGCTGGATGGACGTCTCCGCGTCGTTCCAGTTCGTTGTCGATGCACTGGAGGCCGACTGGCATGTGATCGCGCCCGACTGGCGTGGCTTCGGGCTCACCGAATGGCGGGGCGACGCTTATTGGTTTCCCGATTATCTGGGTGATCTCGACGCCATCGCCCGCAGCGTGGCGCCGGACGAGCCGCTGCGCCTCGTCGGCCACAGCCTGGGCGGCAACGTGGCCAGCCTGTATGCGGGGGTCAGGCCGGCCCGGGTGTCCCACGTGGTGGCGCTGGATGCCTTCGGCCTTGCCGATACGCAGCCCGAGCAGTCCCCGGGGCGGATCGAAAAATGGATGGCCGAGTTGGCAGCGCCGGCCAGGTTCCGGGGGTACGCCGACCAGGGCGCCCTGGCTGTCCGCCTGATGGCCGACAACCCGCGGCTGGAAGCCGGCAGGGCGGCCTTTCTCGCCGGGCATCTGGGCGAGGCAGACGGCGAGGGCGGGTTTCGCCTCGCCGGCGATCCGGCTCACCGGCGGGTGAACCCGGTGCTGTATCGCCGTGCCGAGGCCATGGCCGCATGGCGGCGGGTGACGGCGCCTGTACTGTGGGTGGAGCCGGCCGAGCCCGATCTGCGCCGCAAGTTGGGGGTGAGTGACGCAGCCCACGCCGAAGCGCGGGCATGTTTCCGAGATTTTCGCGAGGTGCAGGTGGCCGATTGCGGCCACAACCTGCACCACGACCAACCGGACGTCGTTGCCCGGATCATCGAGTCATTCTTGTTGTCGAAGGAATCATGAACGCTCTCAACGCCGATCTGCATTGCCACTCCACCGCCTCCGACGGAACCCTCTCGCCCGCCGAGGTTGTACGCCGCGCCCACGCCAATGGTGTCGATCTGCTGGCGCTCACCGATCACGACGAACTGCTCGGCATCGCGGATGCCGCCGCCGAGGCAGCCGACATCGGCCTGCGTTTCGTGCCGGGAGTCGAGATATCGGTGTCGTGGCTGGACCAGACCCTGCACATCGTCGGCCTGGGGGTCGATCCGGCTAACCAGGCGCTGATCTCGGGCCTGGCCCAGGTGCGCGGCGGCCGTGACGGGCGGGCGATGCGGATCGGCGACGAGCTCGCGCGGATCGGCATCCACGGGGCCTTCGAGGGCGCCTTGCGCTACGTGGGCAACCCGGCTCTGGTGACCCGGGCGCACTTTGCCCGTTATCTGGTGGAGATCGGCGTCGCGAAGAACGTCCATGACGTGTTCCTGCATTATCTGGCACGCGGCAAGCCGGGCTATGTGGAGCATGTCTGGGCGACCCTCGAGGACGCCGTGGGCTGGATCAAGGGCGCCGGTGGCCTGGCGGTGATCGCCCACCCGGGGCGTTATCGCCTCAGTTGTGCCGAGATGAACATGCTCTTCGAACAATTCCGTGACCTTGGCGGCGAAGCTGTCGAGGTCTCCTGCGGCGCCCACGACGGGGGCCAGCTGCTGGCCTTCGCCCGGATGGCCCGCAAATATGGGCTGCTGGCCTCCCGGGCGTCCGATTTCCACGGCCCGGAAGACAGCCCCATCGACCTCGGGCGGGCCTCCCCGCTGCCGCCCGATCTCACGCCGGTGTGGACGCGCCTGGCGTAGTCACTTCGTTCTGCTGAATCATGGCTCAATTCTTTTCTGTACATCCCGAACAGCCCCAGCCGCGCCTCATCAAGCAGGCGGCGGAGATCATGCGCAAGGGCGGGCTCATCGCCTTTCCCACCGATTCGGCCTACGCGCTCGGCGGCATCACTGGCGACAACGCGCTGCTGGCGCGCATCCGGCGCATCCGTGGCGTCGACGAACGTCATCATTTCACGCTGATCTGCCGCGATCTTTCAGATATCGCCACCTATGCGCGGGTCGACAACAGCCAGTATCGGCTGCTCAAGGCCACCACGCCGGGGCCCTACACCTTCATACTCGAGGGCACCAAGGAGTTGCCGCGCCGGGTGCTCCACCCCAAGCGCAAGACGATCGGCCTGCGGGTGCCCGACCATCCGGTGGTGGCTGCGCTCCTGGCCGAGCTCGGCGAGCCGATGCTGAGCTCCACGCTGCTGCTGCCCGACGAGGAGACACCCCTCACTGATGCCGAGGAGATCCGCGAGCGCCTCGAGAAGGATGTGGACCTGATCATCGAGGGCGGTGCCTGCCGCGGCGAGGCCACCACCATCATCGACCTCACCAGCGGCACGCCCGAGCTCATCCGCGAAGGGCGGGGCAGCCTCGCCCCCTTCGGGCTTTGAGCGCAGGCCGAGGCGGGGCTATGCGCCGGCTCTGCTAGAATCGCAGCCCGCCTCGGACCGACTCCATGCAAGAATTCATCTCGACGCTGACCATCTGGGCGCTGCCCGTCCTGCTCGCCATCACCCTCCACGAGGCCGCCCACGGCTATGCGGCGCGCCACTTCGGTGATCGCACGGCCGAGCTGGCGGGGCGCATCAGCCTCAATCCGCTGCGCCACATCGACCCGATGGGCACCCTCGTCGTGCCAGCCCTGATCCTCGTCACCAGCAGTCTGGCGGCGGGTTCGGCGATGCTTTTCGGTTGGGCCAAGCCGGTGCCGGTCAATTTTGGGCGTCTGCGCAATCCCAAGGCCGACATGCTGTGGGTGGCCGCGGCTGGCCCGCTGGCCAACCTGGCGATGGCGATCGGCTGGGCGTTGCTGTTCCGCCTGGCGGTGCTGATCTCCGACAGCGAATACGCCATCCCGCTGGCCCGGATGGCCGACGCGGGCATGCAGATCAACGCGGTGCTGATGATCCTCAACCTGCTCCCCCTGCCGCCCCTCGACGGCGGGCGGATTGCGGTGAGCCTGCTGCCCGCTGGCCCGGCCTACAAGTTCGCGCAGCTCGAGCCCTACGGTTTCCCCATTCTGTTGCTCTTGCTGTTCACGGGTATCCTTGGCGACATCCTCGGGCCGCTTGTGGCCATCTTCCGTTTTGTTCTTGCAATCGTTTTTGGACTTTGACAATCGATCATGTTCGCTGAACGCGTCCTCTCCGGCATGCGCCCCACCGGGCGGCTCCACCTCGGCCACTACCACGGCGTCCTGAAAAACTGGGTCAAGCTGCAGGCCGAGTACCCCTGCCTGTTCTTCGCGGCCGACTGGCACGCGCTGACGACCGACTACGACAACCCGAAGGGTATCGAGGCCAGCGTCTGGGAGATGATCGTCGACTGGCTGGCCGCCGGCGTCGACCCGGCCCAGGCTACCATCTTCATCCAGTCCCGCGTGCCCGAGCACGCTGAGCTGCACCTGCTGATGTCGATGATGACGCCCCAGGGCTGGCTCGAGCGCGTCCCCACCTACAAAGACCAGCAGGAGAAGCTGTCCCACAAGGATCTGTCCACCTACGGCTTTTTGGGCTATCCGCTGCTGATGAGCGCCGACATCCTGATCTACCGGGCCGACAAGGTGCCGGTGGGCGAGGACCAGCTCCCCCACGTCGAGTTCACCCGTGAGCTCGCCCGGCGCTTCAATCACATGTACGGTCGCGAGCCCGGTTTCGAGGAGAAGGCCAAGGAGGCGATCAAGAAGCTCGGCTCCAAGCGCGCCAGACTCTACGACGAGTTCCGCACCCGCTTCCAGCAGAACGGCGACGAAGAGGGCCTGGCCCTCGGCAAGGCGCTGCTCGAGGAGGCCCAGAATCTCTCGATGGGCGACCGCGAGCGGCTCTACGGCTACCTTGAGGGCAGCGGCAAGATGATCCTCGTCGAGCCCGGCGCGCTGCTCACCGAAGCCTCGCGGATGCCTGGCCTCGACGGCCAGAAGATGTCCAAGTCCTACGGCAACACCATCTTCCTGCGTGAGGAGGCCGACTCGCTCACCAAGAAGATCCGCACCATGCAGACCGACCCGGCGCGGGTCCGCCGCACCGACCCGGGCGACCCCGAGAAGTGCCCGGTGTGGCAGTTCCATGTGATCTACTCCGATGATTCCACCCGCAACTGGGTGACCCAGGGCTGCAAGAGCGCCGGTATCGGCTGCATCGAGTGCAAGCAGCCGGTCATCGACGCCGTGCTCAAAGAGCAGGACGCCATGCGCGAGCGGGCGCAGCCCTATCTCGACGACCCGACCCTGGTCAAGAGCATCGTTGCCGATGGCTGCGACAAGGCGCGCAAGCTGGCCCAGGAAACCATGCGCGAAGTCCGCGACGCGATGGGGCTGAGCTACACTTGATGGGGCAGTCCCTTTCCGGGCGTGCCGTCCTCCCTTGGAGGGCTGCCGATCGCGTGCTAGTCTCTGATCCCGGAGTGTGGTTTTGAGCGCCGTCGCGGATGTGGCGGCGCCAGCCGGGCTGCCGGAGTCAGTGGTCGGTCGCATGTACGGCGAGCCGATCTTCGATCTGCCCAAGGATCTGTACATCCCGCCCGATGCGCTGGAGGTGATCCTCGAGGCCTTCGAAGGGCCGCTGGACCTGCTGCTCTACCTGATCCGCAAGGCCAACATCAACGTCCTCGACATCCCGATGGTGCCGCTGACGGCCCAGTATCTCGAGTATGTCGAGGCCATGCGCCACCACAACCTTGAGCTGGCTGCCGACTACCTGCTGATGGCCGCCACGCTGCTCGAGATCAAGTCGCGCATGTTGCTGCCGCGGCCGCCGAGGGCCGACGACGCCGAAGAGCTCGACCCCCGGGCGGAGCTTGTCCGGCGTCTGCTTGAGTATGAACAGATGAAGCGGGCCGCCGCCAGGCTCGATCAGTTGCCACGGGTCGAGCGGGATTTTGAATGGGTCGGGGTGTTCGTCGCCGAGAAGGTGGTCGAGCGCCAGCCCACCGTGACGCTGCACGACCTGCAGCTGGCGTGGCTGAAGATCGCCCGGCAGAGCCGCCTGAAGCGCAATCACACCATCCAGCGCGAGGAGCTGTCGGTGCGCGAGCACATGACCCTGATCCTGCGCAAGCTGAGTGATGACACCTTCGTGGTCTTCGAAACATTGTTCGATCACACCCTCGGCCCCGCGGGCCTGGTGGTGAGCTTTCTTGCCACCCTGGAGCTCGTCAAGGAGCGCCTGGTGGTCGTAACCCAGAACGAGGCTTTTGCCCCCATTTACGTGAAGCGTGCCGATGCTGCAGCCGGATTCGACTGAAGAGTTCAAGCGCGTGATCGAGACCGCCCTGCTTGCCGCGCCGGCGCCGCTGCCGGTGAGCGAGCTGCGCCGGCTGTTTGAGGACGATCCGGGCGCCGAGTTGGTGCGAAATACCCTCTTCGAGCTCGTGAACGATTGGCAGGGGCGGGGCGCCGAGCTGGTGCAGACCGCTGGCGGCTGGCGTTTCCAGACCCGCCTCGAGTACCAGGTGTATCTCGACCGGCTCAAGCAGGAGCGGCCGCCGAAGTATTCGCGGGCGGTGCTCGAAACCCTCGCCATCATCGCCTACCGCCAGCCCGTGACCCGCGGCGACATCGAGGATATCCGCGGTGTCGTCGTCTCGACGAACGTACTCAAAGCCCTCGAGTCTCGGGGGTGGGTGGACGTGGTGGGCTACCGGGACACCCCCGGCCGCCCGGGTTTGTATGCCACGACCCGAAAATTCCTGGAGGACCTCGGCCTGCGCAGCCTGACCGAGTTGCCTCCCCTGACTGAAATCGAAAGGATCATGGATCTTGTCGACCTCCCAAAAACCGAAGAACCGGCCGTTCAGAGCTAAATCTGGCAAGCCGGGCGCCGAAAACAATCGCCCCGAAGGCCCTCAGGGTGGGCGCCGCAGCCGCGGCAAGCCGCCAGTCGAGGGCAACCGCGACGCGCGGCCTGCCGGAAACCGCGCTGGCCGTCCGGAGCGCGACGCCGATGGCGCTCGTCAGCCCCGCAGCAACGCCTCGGCCATCGGCCTCTCCAACCTCGAGGGTGGGCGCGGCAACTGGCGCGCCCGGAAGCAGGGGCCTGCCGCTGCCTACACGTCTCCAGAGGCGCCGTACCCGCTGGCGAGCAGCGAGATCCCGCTCCAGGAGGGCGCCGACCCGCGCCGCGGCAAGCGCCCCCAGGACACCACTTACACCGAGCCCCAGCGCCTGCACAAGGTGCTGGCGGCGGCCGGCATCGGCTCCCGCCGGGAGATCGAGGAGTGGATCGTCGCCGGGCGGATCTCGGTCAATGGCGAGCCCGCCGACGTCGGCCAGAAGGTCGGCCCGGGCGACCGGGTGCGTGTCAATGGCAAGCTGATGCCCCTGCGCTTCGCGCCGCGGATTCCGCGGGTCGTGCTCTATCACAAGCCTGAGGGCGAGATCGTCTCCCGCGACGACCCGGAAGGGCGCCCGACGGTCTTCGACCGCCTGCCCGTGCTCCGCAAGGGGCGCTGGATCGCGGTGGGGCGGCTCGACTTCAACACCTCGGGGCTGCTGCTCTTCGTGAACGATGGCGAACTCGCCAACAAGCTCATGCATCCCCGCTACGAGCTTGATCGGGAGTATGCGGTTCGTATCATGGGTGAACTCGACGACGTCCAGAAGCAGGCGCTCCTCGCCGGGATCGAGCTCGAGGATGGCCCCGCCAAGTTCAACACCTTGTTCGACGCCGGCGGCGAGGGTGCCAACCACTGGTACCGGGTCACCCTGTCGGAGGGGCGCAACCGCGAGGTGCGCCGCATGTTCGAAGCCCTGAGCCTGACGGTGAGCCGCCTGATGCGCGTCCGCTATGGTCCGGTGGCGCTGCCGTCGCGGCTCAAGCGCGGCATGTGGGAGGACATGGCCGTTGAGGATGTGTGTGCTCTGGCTGGTTTGCCGAAGCCCGTCAACTCTGGCGGCAAGCCGCGCAGCGGCCCCCGGCCGACGCGTCGCCAACCCTGATCCGGGGCCGCGCCGCAGGGTAAAAATTGCGCCCGCTTCGGCGGGCTGTTATACTTTTATCGTTGTATCGGCCCGAAAGGGTCGACATCCGGTCGAAATTAAACAGGGATGGGCGTTTCGCCCATTTTTCTTTTGTGGGCTAGGAATCGCGCCGCAGGCGCCATGGGGAGTTGGCTGGTAAATGGAGTTGCTGAATTTGATCGAACAGACCGTACAAGGGCTCGACTACGAACTGGTCGACTTCGAGACATCGCCCCGAGGGCGTCTCATGCGGGTGTTCATTGATTCGCCGAACGGCATCACTGTGGATGATTGTGCCACCGTGAGCAACCAGCTGACGCGAATCTTCGAGGTTGAAAATATCGACTACGACCGCCTCGAGGTCTCGTCCCCCGGTCTGGATCGCCCGCTCAAGAAAGCGGCGGATTTCGAGCGCTTCGCCGGGCAGGATGTGCAGCTTCGCCTGCGCATGCCGATCGCCAATCAGCGTAATTTCGCCGGGGTGCTGCAAGGCCTGAAAGACGGCGTTGTGACCCTGGAAACGGAAAAGGGGCCTGTCGAGGTCCCGTTTGAAGAAATCGAAAAGGCCCGCCTGGTGCCCAAGTTCTAAGAAGTTTGGAGGTTTGCAGGTATGAGCCGCGAAATTTTGCTGTTGGTTGACGCCCTGGCCCGCGAGAAAAACGTTTCGAAGGAAATCGTTTTTTCTGCGCTGGAGTCCGCGCTTGCTCAGGCAACGAAAAAACGTATCAACGACGAAGCCGACGTGCGCGTCGCCATCGACCGGGAGACCGGCGATTATGAATCCTTCCGCCGCTGGCAGGTGCTGCCGGACGAGGAAGTGGAGAACGACGAAGCCCAGATGGGCCTGATCGACGCCCGGGAAGAATACCCCGAGATCCAGGTCGGTGATTATGTCGAGGAAGGGCTGGAGCCCATCGACTTCGGCCGCATCGGTGCCCAGGCCGCCAAACAGGTGATCCTGCAGAAGGTGCGTGATGCCGAGCGCGAGCAGATCCTCGCCGACTTCCTGGAGCGCAAGGAATACATCATCTCCGGCGCCATCAAGCGCATGGAGCGTGGCAACGCGATCATCGAAGTGGGTCGCCTGGAGGCCGTGCTGCCCCGCGACCAGATGATCCCCAAGGAAAACCTCCGCGTCGGCGACCGGGTCAAGGCTTACCTGCTGCGCATCGACCGCGGCGCCCGTGGTCCGCAGCTGATCCTCTCGCGCACCGCGCCTGAGTTCGTGATGCGCCTGTTCGAGCTGGAAGTCCCGGAAATCGGCGACGGTCTCCTCGAGATCAAGGCCTGTGCCCGTGACCCTGGCCTGCGCGCCAAGATCGGCGTCAAGTCCAACGACCCGCGCATCGACCCGATCGGCACCTGCGTCGGCCTGCGCGGCTCCCGCGTCACCGCCGTGCGCAACGAGATCGGCGGCGAGAACATCGACATCGTGCTGTGGTCGCCCGAGGCGGCGCAGTTCGTCATCGGCGCGCTGCAGCCGGCCGAGGTGTCTTCCATCGTCGTTGACGAGGAAGCCCACGCGATGGACGTGGTCGTGGACGAGAACAACCTCGCCATCGCCATCGGTCGTAACGGCCAGAACGTCAAGCTGGCGTCCGAACTCACCGGCTGGACCATCAACCTGATGACCGAAGCGGAATCGGAACGCAAGTCCGAGGCCGAGCACACCAGTGTGCGTCAGTTGTTCATCTCCAAGCTGGACGTGGACGAGGAAGTGGCCGACATCCTGATCGACGAGGGTTTCTCGTCGCTCGAGGAAATCGCCTATGTTCCGCTGGCAGAGATGCTGGAAATCGAATCCTTCGACGAAGAAACGGTGAACGAGCTGCGCAACCGCGCCCGCAACGTGCTCCTTACCGAGGCCATCGTCACCGAAGAGCAACTGGAAACCGTCAACGAGGACATGCTTGGCCTCGAAGGCATGGACAAGCCCCTGGCCGCGAAGCTGGCCCAGGGTGGCGTACATAGCCGCGACGAACTGGCTGACCTGGCGGTGGATGAACTGATGGAATTGTCGGGGCTGGACGAAGAGCGGGCCAAGAATCTGATCACCAAGGCGCGCGCGCACTGGTTCGAGTAATACCCGGAGGTTCAAGATGGGACAGACAACCGTTACACAATTTGCCGGCGAGCTCAAAATGCCGGCCTCCGTATTGCTCGAGCAGTTGCAGAAGGCTGGCGTGGATAAAGCCCGGGAAACCGATCTGCTGTCGGAGCAAGACAAGACCCGACTGCTCGACTTTTTGCGCCGTGCCCACGGTGATACGGCAGCAAAGTCGAAGATCACCCTGACGCGCAAGGAAACCAGCGAGATCCGGGCGACCGACTCCACCGGCCGCGCACGTACCGTGCAGGTCGAGGTGCGCAAGAAGCGCGTTTTCGTCAAGCGTGATGAGGCCCTGGTGCCCGAGTCCGCCGTTGCTGCGGCGCCCGTCGCCGCTGCAGAGCCCGTGGCGGCGCCCGTGCCGGAGCCCGTCATCGAGGCCGTCGTGCCCGAGGTGGTCGCCGAAGCGCCGGTCGTCGAGGCCGTGCCGGCCGTCGAGCCCGCTCCGCAGCCGGAGCCCGAAGTCGCTCCGGTCGTCGAGGCTGCACCGGAGCCCGCTCCGGTCATCGAGCCCGAGCCCCAGCCCGAGCCGGTCAAGGCTGAACCCGTCAAGGCTGAACCCGTCAAGGCCGAGCCGGCCAAGCCGGAGGTCACCAAGGCGGCCGCACAGAAGGCCGAGGCTCCAAAGGCTGAAACACCGAAATCCGAGCAGCGCCCTGCGCCGGTCCGTCGTGTCGTGGCGGGCGGCTCCATCCTGAGCGCCGAAGAGAAGGCGTCCCGGGAACGCGAGGCCCAGCGCCACGCCGAGCTGCAGGCACGTCAGGCTGCCGACCTCAAGGAAAAGCAGGAGCGTGAAGCCCGTGCCCGCGCCGCCATGCTGCAGCGCGCCGAAGACGAAAAGACGCGTGCCGCTGCGGCCGAGAAGGCCAAGGCTGAAGAGGCTGCGCCCAAGACGGGTACGCTCCACAAGCCGGCCAAGCCCGAAGACAAGGGTGCCCGCAAGGACGCCAAGAAGGTCGTCGGCAAGGATGCGGCGGCCGATACCAAGCGTCGCGGCAGCGGCATCAAGACCCGCGGCGACACCACCGGTGGTGCCGGTGGCTGGCGCGGCGGTGGTCGCAGCGGCGGTCGTGGTGGTCGCCACCAGGACAGCCCGGCCTTCGTCGCACCGATTGAGCCCATCGTCCGTGAAGTGCATGTGCCCGAGACCATCTCCGTGGCCGATCTGGCCCACAAAATGGCGGTCAAGGCCACCGAGGTCATCAAGGCCCTCATGAAGATGGGCACCATGGTCACCATCAACCAAGTGCTGGACCAGGACACGGCGATGATCATCGTCGAGGAAATGGGCCACAAGGCGCTCGCCGCCAAGCTGGACGACCCCGATGCCTTCCTCGAGGAGAACGTCGAGCACAAGGATGTCGCGCTGGAGCCCCGCGCTCCGGTCGTCACCGTCATGGGCCACGTCGACCACGGCAAGACCTCGCTGCTCGACTACATCCGCCGCGCCAAGGTGGCTGCGGGCGAAGCGGGCGGCATCACCCAGCACATCGGTGCTTACCACGTCGAAACCGAGCGTGGCATGGTGACCTTCCTCGACACCCCGGGCCACGAAGCGTTTACCGCGATGCGTGCCCGTGGCGCCAAGGCGACCGACCTGGTCGTGCTGGTGGTGGCGGCCGACGACGGCGTGATGCCGCAGACCAAGGAAGCCATCCACCACGCCAAGGCGGCCGAAGTGCCCCTGATCGTGGCGGTCAACAAGATCGACAAGCCGGGTGCCAACCTCGAGCGCGTCCGTCAGGAGCTGATCGCCGAAGGCGTGGTTCCGGAAGCCTACGGTGGCGACACGATGTTCGTTGAAGTCTCGGCCAAGACCGGCCAGGGCATCGACAACCTGCTCGAAGGCATCCTGCTGCAGGCCGAAGTGCTCGAACTCACGGCCCCGAAGGAATCCATGGCCAAGGGCCTCATCATCGAAGCCCGCCTCGACAAGGGTCGCGGCCCGGTGGCGACGCTGCTGGTCCAGTCCGGTACCCTCCGTCGCGGTGACGTGGTGCTGGCCGGTGCGACCTTCGGTCGTGTCCGTGCCATGCTCGACGAAAACGGCAAGCCCATCGACGAAGCCGGTCCGTCGATCCCGGTCGAGATCCTCGGCCTGGCCGATGTGCCGGGTGCTGGCGACGAAGTGGTGGCGCTGGCCGACGAGCGCAAGGCTCGCGAAATCGCCCTGTTCCGTCAGGGCAAGTTCCGCGACGTCAAGCTGGCCAAGCAACAGGCGGCCAAGCTCGAGAGCATGTTCGAACAGATGGGCGAGGGCGAGGTGAAGACCCTGCCGCTGATCATCAAGGCCGACGTGCAGGGCTCCCAGGAGGCGCTGGCCCACTCGCTGGTCAAGTTGTCCACCGACGAGGTCCGGGTGCAGGTCATCCACGGCGGTGTCGGCGCGATCAGCGAGTCCGACGTCAACCTGGCCCAGGCCTCCGGCGCGGTCATCATCGGCTTCAACATCCGTGCCGATGCCAATGCCCGCAAGCTGGCCGAGACCTTCGGCGTCGATCTGCGCTACTACAACATCATCTACGACGCCGTCGATGAGGTTAAGAGCGCCCTGTCCGGCATGCTGGCCCCCGAGAAGCGCGAGCAGGTCCTGGGTATGGTCGAGGTCCGCCAGGTCTTCACCATCTCCAAGGTCGGCACGATCGCGGGTTGTTACGTGCTCGAAGGCATCGTCAAGCGCAACGCGCTGGTCCGTGTGCTGCGCAACCACGTGGTGGTCCACAGCGGTGAACTCGAGTCGCTCAAGCGCTTCAAGGACGACGTCAAGGAAGTCAAGTTCGGCTACGAGTGCGGCCTGCAGGTCCGTAATTTCAACGATCTCCAGGAAGGCGACCAGCTCGAAGTGTTCGAAATCCAGGAAATCGCGCGGACTCTGTAAGCCATGCCCAAGGAGTTTTCCCGTGGCCAGCGCGTGGCGGAGCAGATCCGTCGCGAACTGGCCGAGCTGATCCGCCTGGAGCTCAAAGACCCCCGCGTCGGTTTCATCACCCTGACCGACGTGGAGATCACGCCCGACTACGCCCACGCCAAGGTGTATTTCACCTCGATGACGGGCCAGGAAGGGCTCGACGAGATCCAGCGCGGCCTGCGCCGTGCCAGCAGCTTCTTGCGCCGCGAGCTGGGCAAGCGTATCCGCATTCACACGCTGCCCGAGCTGCATTTCCACTACGACCCGTCGGTCGAGAACGGCAACCGCATCTCGGCCCTCATCGACAAGGCGATCGAAGCCGATCGTCACAACGCGGAAGAGGGCGGTGAAGGCGCGAAGCCAGACACCGATCCTGCCAGCTGAGCGTTCTTTGATCACAGTGGCGGCGCGCAGGCGTCGCCCGTTCAGGAAGCCTTCGTTTGTCCCGTCCTCCCCAGCGCCGCACGCCGCGCCGCATCGTCGACGGCGTGCTGTTCCTCGACAAGCCGGTCGGCATCAGCTCCAACAATGCGCTCCAGAAGGCCCGCTGGCTGCTGAGCGCGGCGAAGGGCGGGCATACCGGCACCCTCGACCCGATGGCGAGCGGCCTGTTGCCGCTCACCTTCGGCGAGGCGACCAAGTTTTCGCAGACGTTGCTCGACGCCGACAAGGCCTACGACGCGACCGTGCTGCTGGGCGTCACCACCACCACCGCCGATGCGGAGGGTGAGGTGCTCGCCTGTTGCCCGGTGGATGTGAGTGATGCGGCCATCGAGGCAGCGATTGCCACCCTGCGGGGCGAGATCGAGCAGGTGCCGCCCATGTACTCGGCCCTCAAGCACCACGGCAAGGCGCTCTACGAGTACGCCCGGGAAGGCATCGAGATCCCGAGGGAGCCACGTCGGGTCACGATCTACCGTTTCGAATTGCTCGAACGTGATGGCGACAGCCTGAAGGTTCGGGTTGAATGCAGCAAGGGCACTTACGTGCGCACGCTGGCCTCCGACCTCGGGGCGCTGCTCGGCTGCGGTGCCCACCTCACGGCGCTGCGGCGTACGAAGATCGGCCCGTTCGGGCTGGATGTGTCGCTGCCGCTGGCTGATTTTGAGGCCGTCCCGGCCGAGGAGCGGGATGGCCGCCTGGCGCCCGTGGACGCGCTGTTGGTGCATTTGCCCGTGTTGCAGCTCGACGCGGCTCAGGCCCGCAGTCTGACCCACGGACAGCCGGTGCAGGGCTGTAGTGGCGAGCCTGGATGCATGGTCCGGGCGTATGAAGGGGAACATTTCCTCGGGGTCGCGACCTACGGCGAGGAGGGGGAGCTGATCCCCACGCGCCTGGTTGCGACGGGAAATCGATGAAATGTCTTGAGCAACCCGCCTTGCGTTCGATATAATGGCGCGCTTCGCAAGGCTAAATCCTAACCGAGTTAAACAATGGCAATCTCCACTGAACAAAAAGCGCAAATCGTTGGCGACTACCAGCGCGCCAAGGGCGACACCGGTTCTCCGGAAGTGCAAGTCGCTCTGCTTACCGCCCGCATCAACGATCTGACCGGCCACTTCAAGGCCAACGTCAAGGATCACCACTCCCGCCGTGGTCTCCTGATGATGGTGAGCCAGCGTCGCAAGCTGCTCGACTACCTGAAGCGCAAGAATGTCGATAGCTACCGTGAGCTGATCGCTCGCCTCGGTCTGCGTAAGTAATCGGCCAGAGCACGCTCTACCGAACGTGACAACCCTGCCGCATTTCGCGCAGGCTTGATCATGGGCACAGCCGGTGTAAGTCCGCGTGGCTTCGCCGGCTTTGTCACATCTGTGCGCCACGAAACGGCGCGTTACCTCGGCTGAGTGCACGGTTGTAGTTTGCCGTCAGCCGATTGAATGAAAGGACATCCTTTGCCTACCGCAATCAAGAAGAGTTTCACCTACGGCTCCCATACCGTGATCATGGAGACCGGCGAAGTCGCCCGTCAGGCTCATGGCGCCGTGCTCATCAATATGGACGACACCGTTGTGCTGGCCACCGTGGTGGCCGCCAAGAACGCCAAGCCGGGCCAGGATTTCTTTCCGCTCACCGTTGATTACGTCGAAAAGTTCTACGCAGCCGGTCGCATCCCCGGCGGCTTCTTCAAGCGTGAAGGCCGCCCGACCGAAAAAGAGACCCTGACCTCCCGCCTGATCGACCGTCCGATCCGCCCGCTCTTCCCGGACGGCTTCTACAATGAAGTGCAGGTCATCGCCCAGGTCGTCTCCCTGAACCCGGAAGTCGACGCCGACATTCCCGCGATGATCGCCGCCTCGGCCGCCCTCGCCATCGCCGGCATCCCGTTTGCCGGCCCGATCGGCGCCTGCCGCGTGGGTTACGCCAACGGCCAGTACATCCTCAACCCGACCGCCACCCAGCTGCAGACCAGCCAGATGAACCTGGTCGTGGCCGGCACCGAGAGTGCCGTGCTGATGGTCGAATCCGAAGCCCTCGAGCTGCCGGAAGACGTGATGCTGGGCGGTGTGGTCTTCGGCCACACCCAGATGCAGGCCGCGATCACCGCCATCAACGAGCTGGTCGATATGGCCGGCAAGCCCGAGTGGGACTGGCAGGCTCCGGCCAAGGACGAAGCCCTGATCGCCCGCGTCACCGAAGTCGCCGGTGCCAAGATCGAGGAAGCCTTCCGCATCACCGCCAAGCAGGCGCGCTCCCAGCAGCTGTCGGCCATCTCCGACGAGGTGTATGCAGCCCTTGCCGCCGACGGCCGTGAGTTCGACAAGAACACCGTCAACAACATCATCTTCGATCTGGAATCGAAGGTGGTCCGTGGCCGCATCCTGAGCGGTGAGCCGCGCATCGATGGCCGTGACACCCGCACCGTCCGCCCGATCGACATCCGTGTCGGCGTGCTGCCGCGCACCCACGGCTCCGCGCTGTTCACCCGCGGCGAGACCCAGGCCCTGGTGGTGACCACCCTCGGCACCGGCCGCGACGAGCAGATCATCGACGCGGTCGCCGGCGAGTACCGCGAGCGCTTCATGCTGCACTACAACTTCCCCCCGTTCTCCACCGGCGAATGCGGTCGCTTCGGCTCGCCCAAGCGCCGCGAGATCGGCCACGGCCGTCTGGCCAAGCGCGCGCTGGCCGGCGTGCTGCCGAGCAAGGAAGAGTTCAGCTACACCGTGCGCGTGGTGTCCGAGATCACCGAGTCCAACGGCTCCAGCTCGATGGCTTCCGTCTGCGGCGGCTCCCTGGCCATGATGGACGCCGGCGTTCCGCTGTCTGCCCCCGTGGCCGGCATCGCCATGGGCCTCATCAAGGACGGCGGCCGTTTCGCGGTGCTCACCGACATCCTGGGTGACGAAGATCACTTGGGCGACATGGACTTCAAGGTCGCCGGTACCGAGAAGGGTGTCACTGCGCTGCAGATGGACATCAAGATCCTCGGCATCACCAAGGAGATCATGCAGGTTGCCCTGGCCCAGGCCAAGGAAGGCCGCATGCACATCCTGGGTCTGATGAAGACCTCCCTGGAAGGTGCCCGCGAAGAGGTGTCCACCTTCGCGCCGCGCATGATCACCCTCAAGATCAACCCCGAGAAGATCCGCGACGTGATCGGCAAGGGCGGCGCCGTGATCCGTGGCCTGCAGGAAGAAACCGGCACGGTCATCGAGATCACCGACGACGGCAACGTGACGATCTCCTCCGTGAGCTCCGAGGGCGCCCAGGTGGCCAAGAAGCGCATCGAGGAAATCACCGCCGAGGTGGAAGTGGGCAAGGTCTATGAAGGCCCGGTCGTGCGCATCCTCGATTTCGGTGCGATCATCAACATCATGCCGGGCCGCGACGGCCTGCTGCACGTGTCCCAGATCGCCAACGAGCGCGTCAACGCCGTGTCCGACTACCTCAAGGAAGGTCAGGTCGTCCGCGTCAAGGTGCTCGAGACCGACGAGAAGGGCCGTGTGCGTCTGTCGATGAAGGCGCTGCTGAACGAAAAGGCCGAGTGATCCTCGCTTAGGCCTTACTGAAAGCGGGCGCCCAGGCGCCCGTTTTTTTGCGCCCGTTTTTTGATTGCCGGCCATTTTTCCGGAACCCCGCCGGACGATCAGCCTCACACTCAGGGCGTTTGCAGCGGTTTCAAAATCAATCAGACAGGGAGAGCGGAATGCCTTTGCGCCATGCGGGTTCGACTACACCTTCGACGTGGGTGACGCGCTTTGCGCCGCTCATTGCCGCTGGTGGCGAGGTGCTCGATCTTGCCTGCGGGAGCGGGCGACATGCCCGCTGGCTGGTCAGCCGGGGCTTCCGGGTGGAGGCCGCCGACCGGGACGCGGTGGCGCTGGAGCTGCTGGCCGGCGTGCCGCACCTCAAGGTTCGCGAGGTGGATCTCGAAAACGGCCCGTGGCCCTACGCCCGCCAGCACTTCGACGGAATCGTGGTGACCAACTACCTCTTTCGGCCGCGTCTGCCCTTGCTGCTCACGGCGCTCAATCCGGGGGGCGTGCTGATCTACGAGACCTTCATGGTCGGCAACGAGCGCTTTGGCAAACCGAGCAATCCGGATTTCCTGCTGCGTTCCCACGAGTTGCTGGAGACTGTGGCCGACGCCTGCACGGTGCTGGCGTACGAGCAGGGGGAGGTCGCAGAGCCGAAGCCTGCGGTGGTCCAGCGCATCTGCGCCGTGAAAGGGCACAACCCGGGACTGCGCCTGCCCTGAGCGGCTTTTTCAGCGGAGCAGGGGTTTCAGTTCGCGCCAGATCGTGTCGAGTATGAGTGGCTGGGCTTCGGCCACCGGGTGGATGCCGTCGGCCTGAAAGTAGTGCCGCTGATCGGCGAAGCCTTCCATCATGAAGGGCACCAGACGCAGGCGGTTGGTTTTAGCGAGATCGCGAAATACCGCCTCGAAGCGGGCAGTGTAGTCGGGGCCGTAGTTGGGCTGCATCCGCATGCCGACCAGCAGTACCTGCGCGCCGGCCTTGCGGCTGGCGTCGACCATGGCCTGCAGATTCGCGGCCATCGCCTTTACGGGGAGGCCGCGCAGCCCGTCGTTGGCGCCGAGTTCGATGACGACGACCGACGGCTTGTGGGTTTCGAGTGCGGCCGGCAGACGCGCCAGACCACCCGCGGTGGTCTCGCCGCTGATGCTGGCGTTCACTACCTTGTGGGGGAGCCGGGCTGCGCTGATCCGCTCACCGAGCAGTGCCGGCCAGCTCTGCTGCTGGCGCAGCCCGTAGCCGGCCGACAGGCTGTCGCCCCACACCAGCACCGTGCCGGCCCAGGCGCTGCTGCAAACGAGCAGCAGGCTGGTGAGCGCGGCGCCGAGGAGGGTGCGGAACATCGCCGCGATCAGGCCCGCAGCTTGTCGCCGCAGTGGCCTTGGACGACCTGCATCAGCGGCGGGAAGACCTTGGGGGTGCCGGCAATGATGTTGCCGGTGGTGAGGTAGTCGGATTCACCGGACAGGTCGCTCACCAGGCCGCCTGCTTCGCTGATCAGGAGGCTGCCGGCGGCCATGTCCCAGGGCGACAGGCCGAATTCCCAAAAGCCGTCGAGACGGCCGGCTGCCACGTAGGCCAGGTCGAGGGACGCGGCGCCCGGACGACGCAGGCCGGCGGTTTTTTGCGTGAGTTCCTTGAAGATCGCCAGGTAGGTGTCGACGTTGCTGAACTGGCGATAGGGGAAACCCGTGCCGATCAGGGCGTCGGCGAGGCGCAGGCGCTTGGAGACGCGGATGCGGCGGTCGTTGAGGAAGGCGCCGCCGCCCTTGGAGGCGGTGAACAGCTCGTTGCGGTTCGGGTCGAAGACGACGGCCTGCTTGACCACGCCCTTTCGCGCCAGGGCGATGGAGATCGCGTACTGGGGAAAGCCGTGGATGAAGTTGGTCGTGCCGTCCAGCGGGTCGATGATCCACTGGTATTCGGTGTCGGTGTCGGTGGCCGGGCCGGTCTCGCCGGACTCTTCTGCTAAAATGCTGTGGCTCGGGTAGGCCTCGCGCAGCACCTGGATGATGGCCTCTTCGGCCGCCCGATCGACTTCCGTCACGAAATCATTGGGTTGCTTGGCTTCAACGCGGAGCAGGTCCACGTCGAGGGCGGCCCGGTTGATGACGGTGGCGGCACGGCGTGCGGCCTTGATTGCGATGTTCAGAGTGGGGTGCATGGTGTCTGGCGGCTTGCCGGCCCGGGCACAAACGGCCCGTCGGTCGACCACTAATTCGGAAAACCACATATTTTAATATGAACCTCGATGGCGCGCTTGGGCGCGTGCGTGTCGTCCTCTCCCGAACCAGCCATCCTGGCAACATCGGTGCGGCGGCCAGGGCCATGAAAACCATGGGCCTGTCGCAGCTGGTGCTGGTTGATCCCCAATTCTTCCCCGATCCCGTGGCCACCGCCCGGGCGGCGGGCGCCGACGACATCCTCGCCAATGCGCGGGTTGTCGGGAGCCTCGCCGAGGCGCTCGAAGGCACGGTGTTCGCCGCGGCCATGACGGCCAGGAAGCGCGAGATGGCCGTGCCGATGAAGTGGGCGCGAGAAGCCGCCGGCGAAATCGTCGGGCGGGCCACCTTCGGTGATGTGGCGTTGGTCTTCGGCAACGAGACAAAGGGCCTCTCCAACGACGACGTGGCCCTGTGCCACATGCCCGTCAAGATCCCGGTGAGCGAGGCCTATTCGTCCCTCAACCTCGGGGCTGCGGTGCAGGTGCTGTGCTACGAGCTCCGCATGGCTGCCCTCGACCCCGGAACGGCGCCCGGCATCGAGTTCGAGCCGGCCACCCACGAGCAGATCGAGGGCTTCTACGCTCACCTCGACCGGGCGATCACCGCCAGCGGCTTCTTCAACCCCACCAACTCCAAGCGCCTGTGGCCGCGCCTCAGGCGCCTGTTCGGGCGGATTCGGCTCGAGAAGGACGAGATCAACATTCTGCGCGGGATGTTGAGCGCCTTCGAAAAGAAGTAGACTAAAATAGTCGGAAATTAAACGATAACAAATCAGCTCCGCGCACGGCGTGTCCGGCAGCGGAGCGGGAAAACAGCGATCCATTTTCGGGAGTTCTCTCTCATGTTCAGTCGTCTGCGTGAAGACGTGGCCAATGTGCTTCAGCATGACCCGGCGGCACGCTCCAGGTGGGAGGTTCTCACCTGCTATCCGGGCATGCACGCCCTGTGGCTGCACCGTTTTGCCAACGCTGCCTGGCGGCGTGGGTTCCGCTGGGTGGGGCGCTTCACCAGCCATGTGGGGCGCATGTTGACAGGTGTCGAGATCCATCCGGGCGCCACCATCGGCCGGCGGGTCTTCATCGACCACGGCATGGGCGTGGTGATCGGCGAGACCGCCGAGGTCGGCGACGACTGCACGATCTACCAGGGCGTCACCCTCGGGGGTACCTCGCTCTACCGCGGCACCAAGCGCCATCCGACCCTCGGGCGCGGGGTGGTGATCGGCGCCGGGGCCAAGGTGCTGGGCGGCTTCGAGGTGGGCGACGGCGCCAAGGTCGGCTCCAACGCGGTGGTGGTCAAGCCGGTGCCGGCCGGGGCGACCGCGGTGGGCAACCCGGCGCGCATCATCGACGCCAGCATCGACGATGCAGCGCGGGCACGGGAGGCGAAGGCCGAGCAGATGGGCTTCACCGCCTACGGCGTGACCCGCGACCTCGACGACCCGGTCTCGAAGGCCTTGCACGGCCTCCTCGATCACGCCGTCGAGACCGACCGGCGCATCGGCATCCTCATCGCCCGGCTGGCCGAGGCTGGCATCGCCGTCGACGGCGCCGTGCGGGCGGCGGATTCCTTTGATCCCAAAGGCCTCGGGAAGATGGTGGACTGAGCCGCAAAATAGTTGATCGAATTGGTCGGGTTTGGTATTCTTGACTGAAACGTTCAACTATTATTGCTTACCAGCCTGCCCCCGGAGCTGCCATGAGACTCACTACCAAAGGTCGTTTTGCCGTCACGGCAATGATTGATCTGGCCTTGCGTTGTGCCGACGGCCCGGTCACGCTGGCTGGTATCGCCGACCGCCAGAAGATCTCCCTTTCCTATCTCGAGCAACTCTTCGGCAAATTGCGCCGTTTCGAGCTCGTCAGCAGTGTGCGTGGCCCTGGTGGCGGTTACGCCCTGGCCCGTGACATGGCGGCGATCACCGTGGCCGACATCATCGCGGCGGTCGACGAGCCCCTCGATGCAACCTCTTGCGGCGGCAAGGAAAACTGCCACGACGCCCACGTCTGCATGACCCACGATTTGTGGACCAATCTCAACCGCCGCATGTACGAATACCTGCACTCGGTGACCCTCGCCAGCCTGGTCGAGCAGCAGCGCCGCAAGGTCGCGCAGCACGCCGTGCTTCACGACGAGCGTGCCGCCAGCGCCACCCGCAACGGTGGCAAGCCGGTGCTCATCGCCTGAGTCACGCCGGAGAGCAATGATGTTCGCCCCTGTTTACCTCGACCACAACGCCACGACGCCGCTCCATGCGGCTGTCCGCGAAGCGATGTTGCCGTGGCTGGGTGAGCGCTACGGCAACGCCTCTAGCCGGCACGAATACGGCCGCGCGGCCCGCAAGGCCATCGACGAGGCGCGCGCCCAGGTGGCGGCGGCGGTCAATGCCCACCCGACCGAGGTGATCTTCACCAGTGGTGGGTCGGAAGCCAACAACCTGTTCATCAAGGGCGCCGCAGCCGTGCAGAAGCCTGGCCTGGTGGCGGTGAGCGCGGTCGAGCACCCTTGCGTGCGGGAGCCGGCGCGGCAACTCGTCAAGAGCGGCTGGCGCTTCGCCGAGATCGCGGTCGACATTGAAGGCCGGATCGACATCCCCGCTTTTGCCCGGTTGATGGCCGACAAGCCGAAGCTGGTGTCGGTGATGCTGGCCAACAACGAAACCGGTGTGCTGCAGGACATCCCTGCGCTGGCAGCCCAGGTCAGGGCCGGCGGCGGCTGGATGCACTGCGACGCGGTGCAGGCGCTGGGCAAGATCCCGCTGGATTTCCGGGGCCTGGGCGTGCATGGCCTCAGCCTGTCGGCCCACAAGATTCAAGGCCCGCTGGGGGCCGGGGCGCTGATCGTCGACAAGCGTGTCGAGCTCGCGCCCCTCAGCGCCGGCGGCGGGCAGGAGCGTAACCTCCGCTCCGGCACCGAGAACGTGATGGCCATTGTGGGGTTCGGCAAGGCCTGCGAGCTGGCTGCCGCCGGGATCGAAGAGCGTGCCCGGCGCCATGGCGCGCTGCGCGAGCGCCTCGAGACCGGGCTTGCGCAGATGGGCGCGCAGATTTTTTCGGCCGCCGCGCCGCGCCTGCCCAACACCAGTTTCTTTGCGCTGGCCGGCATCGACGGCGAAACCCTGGTCGGCAAGCTCGACCGGGCCGGGTTTGCGGTGGCCAGCGGCTCGGCCTGCTCGAGCGCCAACCCCGAGCCGTCCCACACGCTGATGGCGATGGGCGTCGAGGCGGGCCTGGCCCGTGCGGCGATCCGCGTCAGCCTCGGTGCGGGCAGCAGCGAGCAGGACATCGACGGATTTTTGAAAACGCTCGGCGAGAATCTCGCCAGCTTGCGAACCCTGGCCGCGGTGGCGGTCTGAGGTTTACAGGACAGACACTTTTTTGCAGCACGGAGAAGACTAAGATGCTCAAGTTCCCGATCTACCTGGATTACTCCGCGACCACGCCGGTGGACCCCCGCGTGGCCGAGAAGATGATTCCCTATCTCACGGAACTGTTCGGCAACCCGGCATCCCGCAGCCACCCCTTCGGCTGGACCGCCGAGAAGGCCGTCGAGGAGGCCCGCGAAGAGGTGGCCAAGCTCGTTAACGCCGACCCCAAGGAAATCATCTGGACCTCCGGCGCCACCGAGTCCAACAACCTGGCGATCAAGGGCGCGGCGCATTTCTACTCCGGCAAGGGCAAGCACATCATCACCGTCAAGACCGAGCACAAGGCCGTCCTCGACACCGTGCGCGAACTCGAGCGGGAAGGCTTCGAAGCCACCTACCTCGACGTCCAGGAAAATGGCCTGATCGACCTCGAGGTGCTGAAGGCGGCCATCCGCCCCGACACAGTGGTGGTCTCGGTGATGTTCGTGAACAACGAGATCGGCGTGATCCAGCCGATCGCCGAGATCGGCGAAATCTGCCGCGAGAAGGGCGTCATCTTCCACGTCGATGCGGCCCAGGCCACCGGCAAGGTCGACATCGACCTCGCCAAGCTCAAAGTCGACCTGATGTCTTTCTGCGCCCACAAAACCTACGGCCCCAAGGGCATCGGCGCCCTTTACGTGCGGCGCAAGCCCCGCGTCCGCCTCGAAGCCCAGATGCACGGCGGCGGCCATGAGCGCGGCCTGCGCTCCGGCACCCTGGCCACCCACCAGATCGTCGGCATGGGCGAAGCCTTCCGCCTGGCCCGCCTCGAGATGGCTGAAGAGAACAAGCGCGTCGGCGAACTGCGCGACCGCCTGCTCAAGGGCCTCTCGCAGATGGAGGAAGTGTTCGTCAACGGCGACATGGCGCACCGCGTGCCCCACAACCTCAACATCAGCTTTGCTTACGTTGAAGGCGAATCCCTGATCATGGCCATCAAGGATGTGGCGGTCTCCAGCGGTTCGGCCTGCACCTCGGCCAGCCTCGAGCCGTCCTACGTGCTGCGGGCGCTGGGCCGCAACGACGAGCTGGCGCACAGCTCGATCCGCTTCACCCTGGGCCGTTTCACGACGGTCGAGGAGATCGACTATACAATCGACCTGCTGCAGAGAAAGATCGGCAAGCTCCGTGAATTGTCGCCCCTCTGGGACATGTACAAGGAAGGCATCGATCTGAACACCGTGCAGTGGGCAGCCCACTGACAGGAGAGCAAACATGGCATACAGCGAAAAGGTCCTCGACCACTACGAAAACCCCCGCAACGTCGGCGCCTTCGGCAAGGAAGACGACGGCATCGGCACCGGCATGGTCGGCGCGCCGGCCTGCGGCGACGTGATGAAGCTGCAGATCAAGGTCGGCAAGGACGGCATCATCGAGGATGCCAAGTTCAAGACCTACGGCTGCGGCTCGGCGATCGCCTCCAGCTCGCTGGTCACCGAGTGGGTCAAGGGCAAGACCCTCGACCAGGCCCTCGACATCAAGAACACCGCCATCGCCGAAGAGCTGGCGCTGCCGCCGGTGAAGATCCACTGCTCGATCCTGGCCGAAGACGCCATCAAGGCGGCGGTCGAGGACTACAAAAAGAAGCACAACGGCTGAAAGGAGCCCGATCATGGCAGTAACCCTGTCCGACAAGGCTGCAACCCACATCGGTAACTTCATCGCCAAGCGCGGCAAGGGCGTCGGTATCCGCCTCGGCGTGCGCACGTCGGGCTGTTCCGGGATGGCCTACAAGCTCGAGTTCGCCGACGAGGTGCTGGCCGACGACGTGGTCTTCGAATCCCACGGCCTCAAGGTTCTGCTCGACCCGAAGAGCCTGCCTTACATGGACGGCACCGAACTCGACTTCGTGCGCGAAGGCCTCAACGAAGGTTTCAAGTTCAACAACCCGAACGTGAAGGGCGAGTGCGGCTGCGGCGAGAGCTTCACCGTCTGAGATGATCGACCTCAAGCAGGACTACTTCGCGTTGTTCGGCCTTGTTCCGGCCTTCTCCATCGACATGGAGAGGCTGGAGCAGGCCTACATCGACATCCAGGCCAGGGTGCACCCCGACCGTTTCGCCCATCTGTCCGACACCGAAAAACGCCTGTCGATGCAGTGGGCCACCCACGCCAACGAAGCCTTCCGCACCCTCAAGAGCCCGCTCACCCGCGGCCATTACCTGCTTGAGCTGCGGGGCGTCGACCCGGGTTTTGACACCAACACCGCGATGGCGCCCGACTTCCTGATGGAGCAGATGGAGTGGCGCGAGGCCCTGGGCGAAGCCACCGATGCCGCCGACGAGGACGCCCTCGACGAGCTCTCCCGCCGGCTCCGCCAGGGCACGCGGGCGCTCGAGGCCGAGCTCGCCCGCCAGCTCGACGAGACGGCTGACCTCGAAGGCGCCGCCGACAGCGTGCGCCGCATGAAATTCCTCGAGAAGCTGCAACACGAAATCAATGACGCCTTGACGGCGCTGGAATCCTGATGGCTCTGCTGCAAATTTCTGAACCGGGCATGTCCACCGCGCCGCACCAGCACCGGCTGGCGGTGGGCATTGACCTGGGCACGACCAACTCGCTGGTGGCCACCGTCCGCAACGGCGTGCCCCAGTGCCTGCAGGACGACGACGGCAAGCTGCTGCTGCCCTCCGTGGTGCATTACCTGCCGGACGGCCAGATCGTCGTGGGCCGCAAGGCCCAGGCCACCCAGGCCACCGATCCGCGCAACACCATCATCTCGGTGAAGCGCTTCATGGGCCGCGGCCTCAAGGACGTCGCCCACGTCGACACCATGCCCTACGACTTCGTTGACGCCGTCGGCATGGTGCGCCTGCGTACCGTGCAGGGCGTCAAGAGCCCAGTGGAAGTCTCCGCCGAGATCCTCAAGGATCTTCGCCTGCGCGCCGAGCGCAGCCTGGGCGGCGAGCTCACCGGTGCGGTCATCACGGTGCCGGCCTACTTCGACGACGCCCAGCGTCAGGCCACCAAGGACGCCGCCCGGCTGGCCGGCCTCAACGTGCTGCGCCTCCTCAACGAGCCGACCGCGGCGGCCATCGCCTACGGGCTCGAGAACGCTTCCGAGGGGGTGTATGCCGTCTATGATCTGGGCGGCGGCACCTTTGACATCTCGGTGCTGCGGCTCTCCCGAGGCATCTTCGAGGTCGTCGCGACGAGCGGCGACGCGGCCCTCGGCGGCGATGACTTCGACCACCGCCTGTTCTGCTGGATTCTCGACAACGCGGGCATCTCGCTGCCGTCCGACCGCGATTCGCGCCGCCTGCTGATGAAGGCCCGCGAGGTCAAGGAACGCCTGAGCTTCGACGAATCCGTGCCGATCCGCCTGAGCCTCGAGAGCGGTGACGAGGTGGACCTGGTCATCGACCAGCAAGTCTTTGTCGAGATGACCCGCCCGCTCGTCGAAAAGACCCTCCGCCCGATCAAGAAGACCCTGCGTGACGCGGGCCTTTCGCCGGAAGACGTCAAGGGCGTCGTGATGGTCGGCGGCGCCACGCGCATGCCGCATGTGCAGAAGGCCGTCGGCGAGTACTTCGGCCAGACTCCGCTCACCAACCTCGACCCCGACACCGTGGTCGCCATCGGCGCCGCGATGCAGGCCAACGTGCTGGCCGGCAATCGGGCCGCCGACGAAGAGTGGCTGCTCCTCGACGTGATCCCCCTGTCCCTCGGCATCGAGACGATGGGCGGCCTCGCCGAGAAGATCATCCCGCGCAATTCCACCATCCCCACCGCCCGTGCCCAGGACTTCACCACCTTCAAGGACGGCCAGACCGCCATGTCCTTCCACGTGGTGCAGGGCGAGCGCGAGCTGGTGGCCGATTGCCGCTCGCTGGCGCGCTTCGAGCTGCGCGGCATCCCGCCCATGGTCGCCGGCGCGGCACGCATCCGCGTGACCTTCCAGGTGGACGCCGACGGCCTCCTGTCGGTGTCGGCCCGCGAGGTCACCACCGGCGTCGAGGCCCGCATCGAGGTCAAGCCGTCCTACGGCCTGGCCGACGACGAGGTGGCCGGCATGCTCAAGGCGAGCTTCGAGCACGCCCAGGCCGACATGGAGCGGCGCGGGCTGGCCGAGCAGCAGGTCGAAGCGGCGCGGGTCATCGAGGCCACCGAGAAAGCCCTGCTCACCGACGGCGACCTGCTCAATGAGCCCGAGCGTGCGGCCCTCGACAGCGCCCTCGGTGCGCTGCGCGATGCCGCCGCCGGCAACGAGGTGCGAGCCATCAAGCTGCAGCTCGAAGCCTTCAATCGCGCCTCCAACGAGTTCGCCTCGCGGCGCATGGACAAGAGCATCCGCAGCGCGCTGGCGGGCCACAAGATCGACGAACTCCGGATCTGACGCCGGACAAACCCCAAGATGACCACACTGATCGTTCTTCCCCACGTCGAGCTGTGCCCCGAGGGCGCCGTGCTCGAGGCCGAACCCGGCCAGACCATCTGCGACACCCTGCTCGCCAACGGCATCGACATCGAGCACGCCTGCGAGAAATCCTGCGCCTGCACCACCTGCCACGTGATCGTGCGCGAGGGCTTCAACAGCCTTGAGGCGGCGGAGGAACTCGAGGAAGACCTCCTCGACAAGGCCTGGGGCCTGGAGCCCAACTCGCGCCTGTCGTGCCAGGCAGTGGTGGCCGACACGCCGCTGACCGTCGAGATCCCCAAGTACTCCATCAACATGGCCCGGGAGGGCAAGCACTGATGAAATGGGTAGAAGTTCAGGAAATCGCCATCCAGCTGGCCGACGCCCACCCGGACGTCGACCCGACCAAGCTCAATTTTGTCGACCTGATGCGCTGGGTGATGGCGCTCCCTGAGTTCGACGACGACCCCAAGCACTGCGGCGAACGCATCCTTGAAGCCATCCAGCAGGCCTGGATCGAGGAAGTGGAGTAGGGCGATGGACGGCGGGCCGGCCCACGGTGTTCATGCCTTCGAGGCGCGTACGCTGGCTGGCGCGCCCCTTCACCTTGCCGACTTTGCCGGCAAGGTGCTGTTGATCGTCAATACCGCCAGCCACTGCGGCTTCACGCCCCAGTACGCCGGCCTGCAAAGGCTCCACGAAACCTACGGCCCCCGCGGGCTGGTGGTGATCGGCTTTCCGTGCAACCAGTTCGGGGCCCAGGAGCCTGGCAGCGCCGCCGAGATCGCCGGCTTTTGCCAGCGCAACTACGGCGTTGATTTTGTTCTCGCCGAGAAGGTGGATGTGAACGGCAGCGGAGCGCACCCGCTGTTCCACCACCTCACCGCCGCCTTGCCCGGCGTGCTCGGGTCCGAGGCCATCAAGTGGAACTTCACCAAGTTTCTGGTCGATCGCAACGGCCGCCCGGTGAGCCGCCATGCCCCGACCACCTCGCCCGCCGCGCTGGTCCGGGACATCGAAGCCTTGCTGTAGCGTGGGCTGCCGGGCAGGGCACCGCAGTCGTGCGCGGCCCCTCGGCGGTTCCAGCCTGGGCCGCTGACGCCGCCCAGGCTTACCCTTTTCAACCCGCTACATCTTGCCCAGCTTGCGATACAGCGTGTTGCGGCTGATGCCCAGCTGGCGCGCCGCCGACGAGATGTTGCCGCCGGCCGCTTCGAGCGCGCGCATGGCGGCCTGACGGCCGATCTCGTCGAGGCTGCTGCCGCTCGCCAGTGGCTCCGCGGCCCGCATGGGTTCTCCGCCCGCCGCCGGGGCCGGGGCAGCAGCCAGCGGCGCCTCGAAGAGCTCCTCGGGCAGATGCTGCTCGGTGATCAGCTGTTCGCCCTCGTCCAGCAGGGCGATCGCCACGCGGATCGCGTTGTGGAGCTGGCGGATGTTGCCGGGCCAGGCATAGCCTTCGATGGCCTTCAGCGCACCCTCCGAAAAACGCACCGCCAGGGTCGGGTCTGGTACCTCGGCGAGCGCCAGCCGGCTCACCAGCGCGCGGATGTCGCTGCGCTCGCGCAGGGCCGGCAGCGTCACGCTCATGCCGTTGAGGCGGTAGTAGAGGTCTTCGCGGAAGCTGCCGCGGGCGACCTCCTCGCGCAGCTTGCGGTGGGTCGCGCACACCAGCGCGATGTCCACCTGGATCGTCTTGGTGCTGCCCAGGGGCGTCACGCAGCGCTCCTGCAGCACGCGCAACAGGCGCGCCTGCAGGTTGAGGGGCATGTCGCCGATCTCGTCCAGGAACAGGGTGCCGCCGTTGGCTTGCTGGATCTTGCCCGGCGCGCCTTCCTTGCGGGCGCCGGTGAAGGCGCCGCCCTGGTAGCCGAAGAGCTCGGATTCGATCAGGGTTTCCGGGATGGAGGCGCAGTTGAGCGCCACGAAGGGCTGGTCGCGGCGGGGGCCGCTGTTGTGGAAGGCCTTGGCGAAGATCTCCTTGCCGGCGCCCGATTCGCCCTGGATCAGGATCGGGATGTCGCGGCCGAGCATCCGCCGGGTCCGGTCGATCGCCGCCTGCAGGCGCGCGTCGCCGGTGTTGAGGGTGTCGAGGGTGATGGCCGGCGCGGCGCTGGCATCGGCCCGGCGTGCCGGGCGCGGGGGCAGGGCGCGCTCGTCGCCGCGGCCGCCGTGCACCGACGGCGTCGGCAGCTGGCCACGCAATTGCACGTGGATCAGCTTGCCATTCACACACAGCTCCTGGATGCCCTGGTGGCTGTGGCGCAGGCGGTCGATGAGGGCCGACAGGTTGCTCTCGAAGACGATCGAGAAGTCGCGGCGGACGGCATCCACCTGGCGGATGCCCAGGATCTCGGTGCCGCTGCTGTTCATCGCCAGCACACGCCCGTCGGGGGACACCGCGGCGATGCCCTCCTTGGGGCTGCCCAGGTAGTCGGGGCGGGAGTGGAAGCACACCAGGATGTCCCGGGCGTGGAAGGCCTCGAACAGGCGTTTCTCGACCAGCGCCGACGACAGCCTCACCAGCCCCAGGGTGTGGCGCTGCAGGCGGCGGTAGCTGCCCGAGATGTCGAGCACGCCCACCAGCCGCCCGTCGGGCCCGTAGATCGGGCTGGCACAGCAGGTGAGGAAACCGTTGTGCTGCAGGAAGTGTTCGGCGCCCAGCACCGTCACCGGCGATTCCTCGGCCAGCGCCGTGCCGATGGCGTTGGTGCCGCGCAGGTTCTCGTCCCAAGAGGCGCCGGCCATCAGCGAGACCCGATCCGCCCGGCTCACGAAATCGGGGTCGCCCACCGTTTCGAGCAGCAGCCCGTTGGCGTCGGCCAGGATCACCATGCTGCCCGATTCGCGGATCTGCTCGAAGACGTGCTCCATGATCGGCCGGCTCTGCGTGAGCAGGAAGCGGTTGCGCTCCTGCTCGGTCTTGAGCGCCACGCGGTCCATGGTCGAGGTCACGTCGGTGAGGTGGGGGTCGCCCACGCCGAAGCGGCGGCAGCGCTCCCAGGAGCGCAGGATCAGGGGGTCAACCAGGCCGTCGGGGTGATCGCCTTGCTCAAAGAAGAGCTCGCGGGCCTGCAGCAGCCGTTCTCCATGGACTTCCGCCCGCAATTGCAACTGTCCCATTGTCTCCTCCGTATGTCGCTGAAATTATTTCTTTTTTGTTGTGCTTCATAACGTAACACCTGCGTCTTTTCTTAGCAAAGAACAGTGTGTCGCGTCGTCTCTTTTAGCAATAGGCGTGCCAAGGCGTATGTCCCGCTCCGTGGCAGATTTCCCATTCCGACAGGGGCCGTGCCCGGCTTTATTGGGGTTTTGCGCTTTCTGGCACAGGGTTTGCTCGCAGCTCTCCATAAAGCCCCGAAATCCATAATCGACAAAGGAGACAACGTGAAACATCCCTTCCGCCACCTCGGTACGCTCGCCGCCGTCCTCTGCATCGCCGGGGCTGCGCCCCAGGTTCTGGCCCACGGTGACGTGGTGCCCCAGGCCGTCGATACCACCGGGCTCAAGGCCCTCGGCGCTGACTTCCTGCCCAGCAACCCCTACCGCAAGGACAAGACCGCCATCCGCATCGGCGACTCGGCCTTCAACCAGAACTGCGCCCGCTGCCACGGCCTCGGCGCCATCTCGGGCGGCATCGCGCCGGACCTGCGTTACCTGCCCCTCGGCGACGAGGGCGACGAAGTCTTCATGCAGCGCATCCGCAAGGGCGCGGTGCGCGACGGCCGCGTGTACATGCCCCCCTTCGAAGGTACCCTGAGCCAGGAGGCTATGTGGGCGATCCGCAGCTGGCTGGAGACCGTCCATGAAGACTGAGCGCCGCCTCTGGCTGAAGGCGCTGGCCGCCGCGCCCCTGGCCGCGGCCTTGCCGGCGCGGGCCGACGGGCTGGAGGCGTTCCGCCAGCGCGGCCGCCTCCGCTTCGCCGTCTACAACGACTTCCCGCCCTACTCGATGGCCGGCGGCAAGGGCATCGACGCCGACCTCGCCCGCGCCCTCGCCGCCAAGCTGGGCCTGGCGCCCGAGGTGGTCGGCTTCAACGCCGACGAGGACATGAACGACGACCTGCGCAACATGGTGTGGAAGGGCCACTACCTCGGCACCCAGCCCGCCGACGTGATGATGCACGTGCCGGTCGACCCCTACCTCGCCAAGGCCAACGACAAGGTGCGCATCTTCGGCGCCTACCACCGCGAGGCCCTGGCCCTCGCACGCCGGCCCGAACAGGTTCGCCAGGCCCCCAGCGGCTCGGCCGCGGTGGCGCTGGAGGTGTTCACCCGCGAGAAGATCGGCGTCGAGACGGCCTCCCTGGCCGACGCCTTCCTGCTCGGCGTGCTCAACGGCCGCCTGCGCGAGAACGTGGTGCACTTCAAGACCGTCGGCGAGGCCACCCAGGCTGCGCTGGAAGGCAAGATCGCCGCCGTGATGGCACCTCGCGCCGAGCTCGAGGCCGCGCTGAAGGGCAGGGGAGAGCTCACCATCGACACCGTCAACTTCCCCGAACTCCAGACTGGCAGCTGGCCCCTGGGCATGGCCGTCAAGGTCGAGGAGCAGGAGCTCGCCGACGCCATCGCCGCAGCGCTCGCCGAGCTCAAGCGCGACGGCAGCCTCACCGAGATCTTCCGCCGCCACGGCATCTCCCACACCCCCGCATGAGGCCCGCCATGGCACCGCTGAGAATCCTGTGCGCCGCGCTGCTGGCGGCTTTCGGGGCTGCCGTACAGGCCGGCCCGCTGGCCTATGTGCCCAACGAGAAGTCGGCCACCCTCAGCGTCATCGACACCGCCACCGATGCCCGCCAGGCCGACATCCCGGCTGGTCAGCGGCCCCGCGGCATCGCCGGTGGCGGCAGCCGTGTGTACGTCACCGACGGCAAGACCGGCAGCCTGCTGATCATCGACACCGCCACCGGCAAGCTCGTCACCAGCGTGCCGGTGGGCGCCTCGCCGGAGGGCGTCAGCCTGTCGGCCGACGGCAAGCTGCTGGCGGTGGCCGTCGAGGACGACAACAGCGTGGTGCTCCTCGATGCCGCCAGCGGCCGCGAGCTGGCGCGCATTGCGGTGCATGGCAAGAACCCCGAGCACGCCGTGTTCAGCCCCGATGGCCGCCTGCTCTACGTGAGCGCCGAAGAGGCCGAGCAGGTGGACGTGATCGACGTGGCGGCCCGCCGCCAGAGCGCCAGCATCCCGGTGGGCAAGCGGCCGCGGGGCATCGGCTTCCTGCCCGACGGCACCCGCGCCTACGTGGCCAGCGAGCTGGCGGGCAAGGTGTACGCCATCGACGTGGCCGCCGGCCGCGTGGTGGCCGAGATCGCCGCCGGCCAGTTCCCCAACGGCATCGCCGTGCACCCCGACGGCAAGCGGGTCTTCGTGTCGAATGGGCGCGACGGCAGCGTGATGGCCATCGACGTGGCCAGCAATCGCGTGCTGGCCAGCATCCCGGTCGGCAAGCGGCCGTGGAACATGGCGCTGACCCCCGACGGGGCCAAGCTCTACGTGGCCAACGGGCGCTCCGGCAGCGTGTCGGTGATCGACACCGCCGCCCTGCAGAAGCTCGCCGACATTGAGGTGGGCGAGCTGCCCTGGGGAGTGACGATCCGATGAAACCCCGACGCTACACGGCGCCCGCCATGCTCATCCACTGGGCCCAGGCGGCCGTCGTGCTGTGGCTGCTGTGGCGCGGCTGGAGCATGATCGACCTGCCCAAGGGCGCCGAGCGCACCGCCGCCTACGGCCTCCACAAATCGTGGGGGCTGGTGGCGCTGGGGCTGATCGGGCTGCGCATCCTGTGGCGCCGGGGCCATCCGCCGCCGCCAGTGCTCAGCGGCGGCTTCGAGGCTGCCATCGCCCGGGCCGTCCATCACGCGCTTTACGGCCTCATGCTGATCGCGCCCCTGGCGGGGGTCATCGCCTCCCAGTTCACGCCCTACGCCCTCAAGTTCTTCGGCCTCGAGCTCCCCAAGCTCGGCTGGCCCGACGAGGCCATCAACGGCGTCTTCAAGGCCGTGCACGTCTATTCCGCCTGGGCCATCGCCGGCCTCGTCGGCCTGCACGTGGCCGGTGCGCTGAAGCACGCCATCCAGCGCGACGGCACCCTGTCGCGCATGTTGCCGGGGTGGTTGTTGCGTAATTGAACACCTGCTCCAGGGCGGAGCAGGTGCGCAGATTCTTCGTCGAGTTTGTGCCCACGGGGCGAGCCTGCTCTCCCGCAGCCGGTAAGGCCGGGGCCGATCCTTCGTTTCACCCCTGGGTGCGAATGAATTCGGCCCCTTGCAGCAGGAGCAGGCCTGCGATTGTCGCGCACCGACAGGGCGAAACACCTTCAGCCAGCGCTCCCTCCCCTGACAAGGGGAGGGCCGGGGAGGGGTTGTACGGGGTCCGCGTGGACTCGCTTCATATCGCAGCCCGCCAGACCCCCCTGGCCCCCCTTGGCAGGGGGGAGCCGGGCCCGGTGGGTCGTGCCTTTGTCTGCCTTAAGCGACCCCGTTCACTCCAGCGCCAGGATCCAGTGGATCGCGGCCTTCAGGTCGTCGTCGCTGATCTTGTCGGCCGGGTGGGCCATCATCGGCACCTGGCCCCACACGCCGCTGCCGCCGCTGCGGACCTTGTCGAACAGGCGGGCCGGGGCGCCGGCGTCGCCCTTGTACTTGGCGGCCACTTCCTTGTAGGCCGGGCCGACGCGCTTGGCGTCAACCGCGTGGCAGGCCACGCAGCGGGCCTTCTTGACGATCGCCTCCGACGCGCTGGAGGGGGCGCTGACGCCGATGGCGAGCACGGCGACGAGCGGGGCGAGGGTGTGGCGGAAGGTGAGAGCTTTCATCGGTAGTATTCCTTGCGTTGCGTGTTCGGGGTTGGATCAGACGAGGCCGGCGGCTTCCAGCTCATCCCATTCGTCGTCGGAGAACAGGCGCGAGCGGGTGATGAAAGCCTTGCCGCTGCCCGCCTCGAGGGAGAAGTTGCCGCCCTGGCCCGTCACCACGTCGATGATCAGCTGGGTGTGCTTCCAGTACTCGTACTGGGCAGCGCCCATGTAGAAGGGCACGCCGCCGATCTCCCCGAGCTTGAGGTCGTAGGGGCCGACGGTGAGGTCGGTGGGCAGGTAGCAGTTGGGGGAGCTGTTGTCGCAGCAGCCGCCGGACTGGTGGAACATCAGCGCCGGGCCGTGCCGGCCCTTCAGCGCATCGATCAGATCCAGTGCCGCCGGAGTGGCAATCACGCGGTCGACCATCGTCTTGTCCTCGATAAGAAGGCTGGGTGCCGGTTGTCTGCGGATGCAGGTGCCGGACTTGCATCGCGGCGCCGATTGGGTGTGCTGAAGGGTTGTAGCCTTGTAGGGGCGACTTCAGTCGCCCTCCGCACGTTGATCAAAAGACATGCCGTTGATCGGAGTCCGCGGGCGACTGAAGTCGCCCCTACATCGCCCCTAAAAGTCGCCCCTGCACGAAGCATCGCCGGCGTGCGGCGGCTCCACGGACAACACTGACCAAGCCTAAAAAAAGGGGCGGTTGCCCGCCCCTGAAGTTCCTGCCCGCGAGCCAGCGCGGGCGTGCGGAGGAGACTGCCGTGATCAGAAGAAGCCGAGCTTGTTCTCGCTGTAGCTGACAAGCAGGTTCTTGGTCTGCTGGTAGTGGTCCAGCATGACCTTGTGGGTTTCACGGCCGATGCCGGATTCCTTGTAGCCGCCGAAGGCCGCGTGGGCCGGGTAGGCGTGGTAGCAGTTGGTCCATACGCGGCCGGCCTGGATGGCGCGGCCCATGCGGTAGGCGACGTTGCCGTTACGGCTCCACACGCCGGCGCCGAGGCCGTAGGGGGTGTCGTTGGCGATGGCCAGGGCTTCGGCTTCGTCCTTGAAGGTGGTCACGGCCAGCACCGGCCCGAAGATCTCTTCCTGGAAGATGCGCATCTTGTTGTGGCCCTTGAAGAGGGTCGGCTGGATGTAGTAGCCGCCTTCGATGTCGCCACCCAGGTGGGCGCGCTCGCCGCCGATCAGGCACTCGGCGCCTTCTTCCTTGCCCAGCTTCAGGTAGGACTGGATCTTTTCCATCTGCACGTCGGAGGCCTGGGCACCCATCATGGTGTCGGTGTCGAGCGGGCTGCCCTGCTTGATGGCGGCGACGCGCTTCAGCACCTTCTCGATGAACTTGTCGTAGATCGATTCCTGGATCAGCGCGCGGCTCGGGCAGGTGCACACTTCGCCCTGGTTGAAGGCGAACAGCACCATGCCTTCGATGGCCTTGTCGAGGAAGGCATCGTCCTTGTCCATGATGTCGGCAAAGAAGATGTTGGGCGACTTGCCGCCCAGCTCCAGGGTGGCCGGGATCAGGTTGTTGGCGGCGGCCTGGGCGATCACGCGGCCGGTGGCGGTGGAGCCGGTGAAGGCGATCTTGGCGATGCGCTTGCTGGTGGCCAGCGGCATGCCGGCTTCGCGGCCCAGGCCATTGACGATGTTCAGCACGCCCGGCGGCAGCAGGTCGGAGATCAGGTCGGCCAGGATCAGGATGGAGATCGGGGTGGACTCGGCGGGCTTCAGCACCACGCAGTTGCCGGCGCCCAGGGCCGGGGCCAGCTTCCAGGCGGCCATCAGGATCGGGAAGTTCCAGGGGATGATCTGGCCCACGACGCCCAGGGGCTCATGGATGTGGTAGGCCATGGTGTTCTCGTCGATCTCGGAGATACCACCTTCCTGCGAGCGCAGGCAGCCGGCGAAGTAGCGGAAGTGGTCGACGGCCAGCGGGATGTCGGCGTTCAGGGTTTCGCGGATCGGCTTGCCGTTATCGACGGACTCGGCGTAGGCCAGCAGCTCGAGGTTGGCTTCGAGGCGGTCGGCGATCTTCAGCAGCACGTTGGAGCGGGTGGCCGCATCGGTCTTGCCCCACTTCGGGAACGCGGCGTGGGCGGCGTCCAGGGCCAGCTCGACGTCTTCGGCGGTGGAGCGGGCGGCTTGCGTGTACACCTTGCCGTTCACCGGCGTGATCACGTCGAAGTATTCACCCTTCACCGGGGCGACCCATTGGCCATTGATGAAGTTTTCGTAGCGGGCCTTGTAGGCAATCTTGGCGCCGGCGGTACCGGGGGCAGCGTAAAGCATGTTTGTCTCCTGTTTTATCGAATGGGTGATGCGGGCTGACTCAAGACCGGCGATTCCTTTCGCCGCGACTCGTGGCAATTAAAGTGCATGTGCCGTGCCAGCGCCAGGGCCAGCCCCTGGGTGGCGTGTAAAGTTCAATGTTTTCAAGGGTCTGTAAAAAACGAAGGCCCTGCCTCACGCTGCGCCCGGCTGCCCGCCGTGTCTTTGCGTGGAGCAGGTGTGCATTTATGGAGCAGTTGCTCTACACCGCAGGCAACACCCCTCGCCTGGGCGATAATCCGGCCTCCGCAAAGTGCCCTTCGCCCCATGCCCCGCCAGCTGCTTTACCTGATCGTCTTCATCGAAGGTTTCTGTTCCCTCGGCGCCGAGGTCATCGCCCTGCGCCGGCTGGTGCCCCACGTGGGCAGCGCCATCGTCGTCACCGCGCCGACCATCGGCCTCTTTCTGCTCGCGCTGGCCCTGGGTTATGCCGCGGGCGCCCGGGTGAGCGAGCGCTTCACGCAGGTGGTGGCGCGCAACTTTGCGCTCTCGGCGCTGCTCGCCGGGCTGGGGCTGGCGCGGGTTACGGTGGATGGCCTGTTTGCCCACCTGCAGCCGGTGGGGGTGGCCTACCTTGTATTCATCGGCGGCGTGCTGTGCCCGCTGGCCTGGCTGCTCGGCCAGACGGTGCCGGTGCTCACCAACCTCATGAAGCACATGCGCACCGGCGAGGCCAGCGGCCACGCCCTGTACTGGTCGACCCTTGGCAGCTTCCTGGGTTCGGTGAGCCTGTCGCTGGGGGTGATGCAGTGGCTGGGCGTGTCGGCGGCGGTGCTGGCCTGCGCGCTGGGCCTCGCCGCGGGCAGCCTCGCCCTCGCCCGGCAGCAGGGCCGCGCCTGGGCCGTCGCGCTGGCCACGGCGGCGCTGGCGGTGGCCGTCAACCTGTTCCCGCCCAGTGAGGTGGTCGACACCGCCTACGCCGACTACGCGGTGAGCCCGGTCGAACTCCCCGGCCACCCCGACCCCCGCGCCTTCTTCGTCAACAACTCGCTGGCCTCGCTGATCGACGCCGGCGAGCCCCCCGGCTACGCCCGCTACATCACCCACCTGCGCCATGTGCTGCTCGATGAGCTGGGCTTTGCCGGCCGCCAGGTGCTGGTGCTGGGGGCCGGCGGCTTCACCCTGTCGCACCACGAGCCCCTCAACCATTACACCTACGTGGACATCGACCCGGAGATCCGCGCCATCGCCGAGGCCCGCTTTCTGAAGGGCCCGATCCGCGGCGACTTCATCGTGGACGACGCCCGCCGCTTCGTCGCCGGCACGCCCCGGCGCTTCGACGCGGTGGTGGTGGATGTCTTCAGCAGCCACACCTCCATCCCCGGCCACCTGGTCACCCGCGAGTTCTGGCGCGACGCCCGCCGGGCGCTGGCCCCCGGCGGCGTGCTGTTTGCCAACCTGATCCTCGACGGCCGCCTCGAGACGCCCTACGCCCGCAACCTGCTGGCCACCATCGAGAGCGTCTTCGGGCGCTGCGGCGTCGAGGTGCTCCACAAGGGCAAGCCGCTGTCCAACGTGATCGTCAGCTGCCACGCCGGCAGTCAGCCTGCGCCCGTCAGCCTGTACACCGACGAGCAGAGCACCGCCGACACCGACCTGGCGCGCTCCCGCTGAGCGGCACCGGCCCCATTCACCCCACCCAGCACGCTTGACCCACGCCAGCCCGCCCACCTAGAGTAACGCACCCCGTATTCGGGGGCCGTCGGTGGCATTTTTGTGCCGTGAGAGGATTCGATATGTTGCCCCCAGCCCCCGCATTGCCTGCCCGACGCCCCGACTGGCGGCAGTATGTCCTCGTCACGCTCCTCATCACGCTGCTGGCTCTGGGCCTCACCGGCCTGGTGGTGCGCTCGGAGCACCTGGGTGAATCCGAGCGTTCCGAGGCCGACCTCCACAACCTCTCCCTGCTCCTGGCGGACGATGTCGGCACCCTGTTTGCGCGCACCGAGTCGCTGATCCAGTCGGCCGAGAACTACTACCTCGATGCGGCCACCCACGGCGGTGTCGACGCCGGCCGTTTCAATGCCTTTCTCGACCGCCAGCTCCTGCAGGTGCCCGAGGCGCTCACGGTGATGGTGCTGGGCCCCAACGGCGCGCCCCGCTTCGGCAGCCACGGCACACGGGGCGACGTCGACCTGGCGGACCGGGGCTATTTCATCAAGGCCCGTGACGGCAGCGCCCGCGGCCCGATCTTCGATGGCCCTTTCATCGCCAGGGGCAGCCAGACCTGGGTGCTGGTCATGGCGCGCCGGCTCGACAACCCGGACGGCAGCTTCGCCGGGGTGGTGGCGGTGACCCTCAAGACCGAAGCCCTCACCCAGCTGCTCGCCAAACCCAGCCTCGGCCCCTCGGGGGTTGCCGTGCTGCGCAACCTCGACATGGCCCAGGTGGCACGCCACCCCCAGGTCGAAGGGCCCGGCGCCGGGCCGGGCAACACGACGGTATCGAACACCTTCCGCGATCGCGTCCGCAGGCATCCCGAGGGGGGCGCCTATATCGCCACCTCGCCCCTCGACGGCGTCGAGCGCATCTTCTCCTACCGGCCGGTGGTGGCTTACCCCTTCTTCGTGAACATCGGGCGCGCAGAGAGCGAATATCTGTCGAGCTGGCGGCGCCATTCGGTGCTGCTCTTCGGCCTGTGCGGGGCGATCATCCTGATCACGGCGCTCTCGGCGCGGCGCATCTACCGCAGCGCGCTGCGGGGCAGCGAGGCGGCCGAGCGGATGCAGCTGGCCATCGACAGCGCCAATCTGGGCATCTGGAGCCTGGACGTCACCGACCGGCGGGTGGCCGCCTCCGAGCGTTGCCTGGCGCTCTTCGGCCTGCCTACCAGCGCCCGGCCCCCCCTCGACCGCTTTCTCGAGCGCCTGCCCGACGACGACCGCCAGCGGGTCGAGCAGGCCATCGCCGAGGCTTTCAGGACCGGCGGCAACTACCACCAGGAATACCGCGTGAACCTGCCGGATGGCCCGGTGCTGTGGATCTCGGCCCATGGCCGGGCGGTGCGGGAGGGTGACGGCCGCATTGTCAAGGTGCATGGCGTGGTGCAGGACATCACCCGGCGCAAGGCCAGCGAAGAGGCGCTGGCCGCCTCGAAATGCCAGCTCGAAGCCCTCGCCGAGTCGCTGCGCCTTGCCAACCAAGAGCTGCGCCGCAGCGAGACCCGCTACGCCGATGCCATGGAGGCCGCCAACGACGGCCTGTGGGAGGCCAACCTGCAGACCGGCCAGGTGTTCACCAGCCCCATGTACAGCCGAATGCTGGGCTTCGAGCCCAGCGAGCTGGGTTGCGACAGGCATTCGGCCTGGCTCGACCTCGTGCATCCCGACGAGCGGGCGTTTGTGGAGGCAGAGTCCGGCCGAATGCTGAGCGACACCGGGCACTACGAGCTGGAGTTCAGGATGCGCGGCAAGGACGGCGGCTATCGGTGGATCCTCAGCCGCGGCATGGTCGTCGAGCGCGACGCCGACGGCCGCCCCCTGCGCGCCGTGGGCACCCACGTGGACCTCACCGCCCGCAAGGCCATGGAGCTTGAACTGCGCGCCGCCCGCGATACCGCCGAGGCCGCCAGCCGCGCCAAGAGCGCCTTTCTGGGCAACATGAGCCACGAGCTGCGCACCCCCATGAACGGCATCATGGGCCTCACCCGCCTGGCGCTGCGCCGCGCCGACGACCCGAAGCAGCGCGACCTCCTCGACAAGATCGACCAGTCCTCCCGGCAGCTCCTCGGCCTCATCAACAACGTCCTCGAGATCAGCAACATCGAGTCGCAGCGCATCACCCTCGACGAAACCGACTTCAGCATCGCGGGCCTGCTGTCACGGCTGCACGCCGAGATCGGCGCCCAGGCCGTCGACAAGGGCCTCACCCTGCAGCTCACCCAGCCCCCCGCCATCACGGCCCTGGCCCTGCGCGGCGACGAAAAGCGCCTGTGCGAGGTGCTCGCCAAGCTGCTCGGCAACGCCATCAAGTTCACCGCGGCGGGGGCCGTCGTCCTGCGCATCCACCGCCTCGACGGCACCCCGGCCCAGCTGTGCCTGCGTTTCGAGATCCAGGACACCGGAATCGGCATCGCCTCCGACGACATCGCGCGCCTCTTCTCGGCCTTCGAGCAGGCCGACAACTCGGCCACCCGCCAATACGGCGGCGCCGGGCTGGGGCTGGCCATCAGCAAGCGCATCGTGCACCTGATGGGCGGCGAGATCGGCGTCGACAGCACCCCGGGCCAAGGCGCCACCTTCTGGTTCACCGTGTGCCTGCGAAAGGGCAGCGGCGTGGGCTGAACAAGCACCTGTAGGTGCGACTTCAGTCGCCCGCCAGACCCCCCTGGCCCCCCTTGGCAGGGGGGAACCGAGCTCGGCGAGTCGTGCCTTTCTCTCCCCAGGCCGCGAACCGCCTGCCGCGCACCGACAAGGCGACGCGCCTTGAGCCGGTTGCTCCTTCCCTGAC
>NZ_BJNV01000004.1 GCF_006539865.1 Zoogloea ramigera | reverse complement strand
TGACAAGGGGAGGGCCGGGGAGGGGTTTGGCGGAGGCTGCGCTTGGGCTCGCACCGTCGGCCTCACGTCACGGCGAGTCGTGCCGCTTACCCCCCATGGTAGCCGCCCCACCGCCCGAGAAAACCGGAGACGGCTGAGCGAGGAGAGCAGCGCCACCCACCACGAGCCCGCAACGAACCCGCGTCAGCGGGCTTCTTGCTGTGTAGGATGTCGGGGTATCCGGCTTGGGTGAGGCGGGCGCCGCCGGGGAGGCGACCATCGGCGAACCCTTAACTGTCACGTACCCACCAGATACCCGCCAGATACCCGCAACACCCGGCACGCTGCCGGCGCATCCATCGACACCCCTCCACCAAGGCCGAAGCCCACTGCACGACGGCGGCAAACCGCCAGATCACCCGGAGAGAGACGCATGAACACACAAAATCACGTGCTTGCAATCACCCTGATGCTCGCCGCCGGCACGGCCATCGCCGCGCCCGCGCCGGCCCGGCAGACCGCCGACAGCATCTGGTCCGGCGGGGCCATCCTCACCATGAACGACAAGGCCATGCGGGCCGAGGCGGTGGCGGTGGCCAACGGCAAGATCATCGCCGTCGGCAGCCGCAAGGAGGTGATGAAGCTCAAGGGCCCCGGCACGCAGCTGGTCGACCTCGCCGGCCGCACCCTGGTGCCGGGCTTTGTGGACGCCCACGGCCACGTCATGGTCGGCGGCCTGCAGGCGCTGGCGGCCAACCTGCTGGCCCCGCCCGACGGCAGGGTGCTCGACATCGCCTCGCTGCAGCAAACGCTGTGTGACTGGGCCAAGGCCAACGCGGCCGTCGTCGACAAGGCCAAGGTCATCATCGGCTTCGGCTACGACCCCTCGCAGCTCAAGGAGCAGCGCCACCCCACCCGCGAAGAGCTCGACGCCGTCTCGGCGGATGTGCCCATCCTCCTGGTCCACCAGTCCTCGCATCTGGCGGCGGTCAACTCGGCGGCGCTGAAGATCATGGGCTACGACGCCAGCACCAAAGACCCGGCCGGCGGTGTCATCCAGCGCAAGCCCGGCGGCACCGAGCCCAACGGCACCCTCGAGGAGACCGCCTTCTTCCTCGGCGCCCCCAAGCTGCTCGGCGGTGTCGGCCAGGACGGGCTGAAGGTATTTGCCCGCGAGGGCGCCAAGCTGTGGGCGCGCTTTGGCTACACCACCGCCGACGAAGGCCGCGCCACGCCCCAGACCGCCGAGGTGCTCAAGCAGGTGGCGGCCGAGGGCGGCTTTGCGAATGATGTGATCGCCTACCCCGACGTGCTGCTGGGCCGTGAATACATCAAAACCAACCAGCGCGCCACCTTCACCAACCGCTTCCGCATCGCCGGGGCCAAGCTCACCATCGACGGCAGCCCGCAGGGCTTTACCGCCTGGCGCGACCAGCCCTACTACAAGCCGGTCGGCGACTACCCGCAGGGCTACTCCGGCTACCCCGCGGCAACGGCCGAAGAGGTGATGAGCGCCATCCAGTGGGCCTACGAGAACAAGCTGCAGATCATCACCCACTCGAACGGCGAGCGCGCCTCCGACCTGCTGATCGCCGCCCACCAGGCCGCCCAGGCGCGCTTCCCCAAGGTAAAGGGCACCCGCCCCGTGCTGATCCACGGCCAGTTTCTGCGTGAAGACCAGCTCGACCGCTTCAAGGCCCTCGGCGTCATCCCCTCGCTGTTCCCCATGCACACCTTTTACTGGGGCGACTGGCACCTCGACCACACCGTCGGCCCCCAGGCGGGCTTGAACATCTCGCCCACCGGCTGGGTGCGCAAGCGCGGCATGATCTTCTCGAGCCACCACGACGCGCCGGTGGCCTTCCCCGACTCGATGCGCGTGCTCGACGCAACCGTCACCCGCCGCGCCCGCGGCTCCGGCCGCATTGTCGGCCCCGAGCACCGGGTGGATGTGATCACCGCCCTCAAGGCCATGACGATCTGGCCCGCCTACCACCACTTCGAAGAGAAGACCAAAGGCAGCCTCGAGCCCGGCAAGCTGGCCGACTTTGCGATCCTGTCGAAAGACCCCACCGCGGTCGCCCCCAACGCCATCGCCGAAATCAAGGTCACCGAGACCGTCAAGGAAGGCAAGACCATCTTCAAGCTCGACCCCGCCACCCACGCCGACAACGCCAGGGTGGACATCACCCCGCTGCTGGCGGCTTTTGGTGGACATGGAGGGCAGGGCGGTGAGCCCGGCGACACCTGCGCCCACGACGCGATGTTCCGCATGACCGCAGTGATGGCGGGGAGCGCGGAAGGGCGCTGATTCCGCGTCTTGTGCCAGGTCTTTTGCCACGTCTGTGCGCTGAAGTTGTGAGCCGCGCGCCCCCGCGCGAGGCTCACAACACGGCGCGACGCCCCCCGGCCGCTCTCCCTGCCCATTTCCAACCCGCCGAGGTTCTCGCACAAGCGCTCGAGGCTCTCGAGCCAGCGCTCGAGGTTCTCGACACGGTCGACGAGAACCTTTGCACGCCTGCAAAGCCTCTCATCATAGTAAAAACCCTTAATCGCACGCGTGCAAACAAGGGTTTTTACTATGATGAGAACCATTGCAAGCCTGCAACCCATCTCGACACGCCTCCCATCGATGTTTGCACGGCTGCAAACATCGATGGGCCGTGCGACATCGATCATCCCACCCCCGTAATCGAGGGTTGCAAGCCTCGCGAGACACATTGCACGCCGCTCGAAGACCATTGCAGGCCTGCAACAAGGCTCGCCACCCCGCGCGAGGCCCCCGGCACCTCCGCCGTCGGGCCTTCGCCGCCCGGGTGTCATCCTGCAGCTACCGGAAGGCATTTTCAGCTTATCGGCACATCATTCGCACAAAAGCTTGTGCGAGTATGGTGAACGAATTAATCTGACGCCTCGGCCAGCGCCACCTACCGGCCGCACAACCCAAAGGAGACAGCATGACCGCCAGCACCCGCCGCCGCATCACTGCCAAGGAACTCCAGGACGATATCGACGCGTTCTACGCCCTCAAGCTCCTCACCGACTACAAGCCCCACGACCCCAACGCCACCGTCGAAGCCATCGCCCCCATCGTCGACAAGATCCGCGCCAAGCAGGAAGCCATCATCGCCCACCAGGTCGCCCTCGACGCCATGCGCGACGACCTCAACGACTCCTCCCTCGAACTCCACGGAAGAATGGGCGTCTCCAAAAACGAAGTCCGCGCCCAATACGGCGACAACTCCAACCAGATCGCCTCGCTGGGCTTGAAGAAGAAATCGGAACACAAACCCCGCAGGCCGAAGAAGGTGAAGGCAAGTGAGTGATGGAGGTAGGTGAGACTGCCTGAAATGAGCCCGCGGAAGCGGGCTTTTTGATGAGGGTGGGGGTAGGATTAGAGAAAGTCGAAGGGGAAGTGTGTCGCGTTGGGGGCGTCAGTCGGCCAACTGCGGACTATCAATCTCGAACGTCCCAAGCTTACGTTCAGATTTTCCACACTAAACACGTTTGCCCGCACTATCAATCATAGACGGGCTCATATAGCCGCCTACTATTAGTTAATCTTTACAATAAAAAAACTCATGACCATTTATATACTAAATAACGACCACGGCAGATCTGCCGAAGAAATTATTGATAATGAAATACTGTCATTGAATAGAGTAAAGCAACGAAGACACGAGTTGTGGATACTCACTTGTTATGTTGATTTTGGCATTTTAGAAGAATATGTAGAGCACCTACTTAAGCGTATTCGGATTACCGACGTATACTTGACATTCAATTTTTCGGAAATATACAAGGATGGTCCAAAAAATACCGCCAAGAAACTGAGAGAGATTACAAGTCGTCTAAAAAATAAAAGCGTAAATTTTCAGTGGAGAGCGCTTGCATCTTCAAAATTAGTTCACGCTAAAGGATATGCATTAATTCAAAGATCTAATGGCGCTGTGTCGGGTGGTATTGTGCTGACGACTTCAGCGAATTTTACCACCCCGGGCTTCAAAGGAGAAAATGTTGAAATTGGATATCTATCAACCAAGAAAAAAGATATCAACGACTTTGAAAAAACCTATGACTATCTTTGGGAAAGCTTGGGTAAAGATATAGAATCAGCCGTTTTCAAACAAGAAAAATATCTACTGCAGTACGCTTTGCTGTCTTCTGGTCTATTTCTTCACAAGTGGTCAGGCAGTCTAAGTCAACATCTTGGAATTAAGTATAAGCTTACGCCACTTGCTAAAGAAAAAGGAGCAATTGCTCCGGAGTTGGCAGCTGTTGGCTTTGAGGCTGGTGATACATTTACAAGGCAAGTGTTAAACATGAGCGAACTCCCAGCCAAAGACATACCTAGCTCATTCATTAAACAATTTACTATTGAGACTTACTGGGGAAGGTGGTGTCCGCTTGATGCTTGGAACGCGTTGAGTACATCTTTTGAAGGGGCAGGTCAATTTATAAAAGAATTTGAGATCGCGACAATAGAAAGTACATTGATTGATGCAAGTGAAAAAGCACTTGCAGTGCAAAATGATCTCGTTGCAAAAGGTTTGATAAAGCCTGTCAACGAAAATCACCTAGAAAACTGGGTGGCTAGAATTATGGAATTGCGATCCAATCGCCGGCGCCTTGAGCGCTTCTATATCGGGTATGAGGCGCATGAACTACCCTATACGATCGATCAAAAAGCCGAAATTGAAGAATTGTTTGATAGCTTAATGGAAGCAGTCGAGCTTTCAAAATCCACGAATGTCGCAAAAAAGAAAATTATTGCTGCAATGACGAAGGCAAATCCTAATGTTCTCGCGCTATCGAATGAACAAATTCAAAGAGTGCGAGAGATGAGCAGGAGCGCTTGACATAGCTCGCTACCGGAAATAAATGCCACTGAGCTCCATTGCTACTGTTGAGCTTAATCGTTGAATGTTCGCTCTTCAAGAGTCTGACTGTCCGCAGACGGTCATCGCATTCCTTATTCAGTCTCGTAGGTCGGGTTAGCGCAGCGTAACCCGACACCGCCCACGCAATACCGACGCGCTACGGTTCCCGGCGGCTTCTTCTTCACCCTCGTAGCGGAATCCTGCCGACCCATCCTGGCTTCGGCTGATGTCGTCAATGTCTTGCTTAATCCCTTTCGATTCGCCTTCCAATCACGTCCGTTCGATAACGACGCCATCGTCGTCATGCCCGATCATGTACAGTCGGGTTACGCTTCGCTAACCCGACCTACGGGACTGCCAGACATCATGCGCAACACACTTCTCATTGCAGCCTGCCTGGCGCTCACTTTCGCAGGTGCTCAGGCAAATGCTACCGAATGTCAGAGTCGCTCCGCTTTGCTAACTCATCATTACGGAAGGCCTGTGTCATGTCACTGTGGCGCAGAGCTCGCCAATGTTGAAGTTACGTTGCCGAAGGGGTTGGTGCTCGCGCGAGCGTGCAATCTTCGTTTTTCCGATGGACGTTCGCCTGACATTCGTCAGGAGCGAATTTCGCTAGATCGGTATGACTCGGCGGGGAATGCAATATATGGCGAATTTCTTCTGAAGGGCGAGTTGCACCTGACTGGCTATGTTCGCTACGAACCAAGCGATGGCGGCGATCTTTGGTTTCGTCCAAGCGTTCCTGTTCTTCAGCGGCAAACGGCATTCGAACCGAATTTCCGTTTCTTTGCCCTGCGCCAGCAGAGCGCTTACTCGAAATTCCGCCTCGCAAAACATCTTCGCGCCAAAGGTGACTGTTTTCAGGCAAAGGCAGAAGTCGTCTTTCGTGGCTTTGAGCTTCTTGTTAACGAATCTGACGAAGCAGGAATCTCACCCCGGACTATAAAAGTCATAAACGTGTCGGGTTTTTCGGCATGCAAGAGGGGGGAATGATGTCTGGTCTTTCGTGGCAAGCCGCGCAATCTGGTTCGCTCCACGATTGAACGCCCGCACTTCAAATCCTGACCGTTGCCATGTGCGCCAATTACCGTCCCTCCACCCCCGAAGCCCTGAAGTCCTTCCCGCTGCCTCCGCCCGACTTCGCCTACGGCGAGGCCTACCCCGGCTCGGTGGTGCCCATCGTCACCAACTTCGCGCCGCGGCAGTGGGTGCCGGCGTCTTTCGGCTTGGTTCCAGGCTGGGCGAGGGACGCGAAGATCGTGCGGTCGACCTACAACGCCCGCAGCGAGACGCTGGCCGAGAAGCCGTCGTTTCGGGATGCCTGGCAGCGCGGGCAGTTGTGCATCATCCCGGCGGAGGTGCTGTACGAGCCCTGCTACGAGACGGGGAAGGCGGTGCGCTGGGCGATCCGGCGGCAGGACGGCCGGCCGATGGGGATCGCGGGGCTGTGGGAGAGGAGGGCGGGCGAGGTAGGTGAGGTGGGCGAGGGCGGCGCGGCCGTGTGGTCGATGACGATGCTGACGATCAACGCCGACGGGCATCCGCTGATGCAGCGCTTCCACAAGCCGGAGGACGAGAAGCGTTCTGTGGTGATTCTGCCGGACGCGGCGTGGGGTGAATGGCTGCGGGCGAAATCCGAGGGCGCGGCGCGGGCGCTGTTGCAGGGGTTCGATGCGGCGGGTTTGGTGGCGGAGGCGGCGCCCCGCTGAGGGCGGGGTGCAAGGACGCCGGTTGCGGTTCATCCGGCAGTCGCCGCCTTGCGGGTTGAAGGCTTGGCTCGCCGGGGTATGCTTGCGGCACGCCATTCATCTGGCACCCACTCACCCTTGCTTTGCCCCGGAGGTTTCGCCTTGACCACGCCCGCCGACATCCTCGATTTCTGGTTTTCCGAGATCCAGCCCGCCCAGTGGTGGAGTAAGTCCGATGACTTCGACCGCCTGATCGCCGCGCGTTTTGGCGCCGTGCTGCAGGCGGCGGCGCGCTGCGAGCTGTACGCCTGGCGCGCGACGCCGGCCGGGCGGCTGGCCGAGGTGATCGTGCTGGACCAGTTCTCGCGCAACATCCGCCGGGGCGAAGCGCAGGCCTTTGCCAACGACGCGCTGGCGCTGGGGCTGGCCCAGGAGGCGGTGGCGGCGGGGGCCGACCGGCTGCTGGCGCCGGCCGAGCGGGCTTTTTTGTACATGCCCTACATGCACAGCGAGTCGGCGGCGATCCACGCGCTGGCGGTGGCGCTGTTCAGCCAGCCGGGGCTGGAGGGCAATCTGGATTTCGAGCTGCGCCACAAGGCGATCATCGACCGCTTCGGACGCTACCCCCATCGAAACGCGGTGCTGGGGCGGGCGTCGACGGACGAGGAGGCGGCGTTTCTGCAGACGCCGGGGTCGTCGTTTTGAGGGGGCACGCCGCGGTGCCGCGGTGGGAGGCCTGCCGGGCGGGTGGGCAGGCATGAATCAACACGCGATTTTGTGGCCGGTGCTGGCCCTGATCCTGTGGACCTTTCTGGTCCTGCTGCTGGTGCCGGTGCGGCGGTTTCGGGCGGCCTTTGCGGGGCGGGTGGCGGTGTCGGACTTCTGCCAGGGTGAGTCGGCCCGGGTGCCCTCGGACGTGTCCCTGCCCAACCGGGTGTTCATGAACCTGACCGAGGTGCCGCCGCTGTTCTATGTGGTGTGCGTGGTGTACTACGTCACCGCCACGGTGGGCCCGCTGGCGCTGGGGCTGGCCTGGCTGTACGTGGCGCTGCGGCTGGCCCACAGCCTGATCTACCTGGGCTACAACCACGTGGTGCACCGCTTTGCGGTGTTCGCCGCCAGCAACTTTGTGGTGGTGGCGATGGTGTTCGAGCTGGCGCTGAGCCTGCCGCGCTGAGGGGGGGGGGCGAGGCCGGGCCGCTCAGCGCAGGGGGCCGGCGCTGAGGCTCACGATGAAGTGGCGCCGCAGCCCGAAGGGGCGGCTCACGCCCGGGGCGTCGGGCACAAACGGAAGCCGCAGCCGGGGGGTGTCGAGCACTTCGACGGCCCAGGTGCCGTCGCCGCAGAAGGCAAACTCCACCCTGCGCGGCGGGATGAGCCGGGGCTGGCCAAACGCTCCGGCCTGATCGACGCGGCCGATGGTGGCGCGGTCGAGGGGGCGCGGTCGAGGGGGCGCAGGTCGGCGCCCAGCAGCAGCACCGTGAGCAGCTCTTCAAAGGGTACGTCGTCGGTGAGGAACAGCAGGTGACGCCGGCCCACCACCACGGCGAGCGCCAGCACCGCGCCGGGCACGGTGCGCGCTGCGGGGTAGCCGTCGACGAGGAGGTCGGCGGCGGGGGCTTTGCCGGGGGCCGCGGCCCGCGGGCGGATGCTTAGGGTGGTGGAGAGGTGCATGGCGGGCCGCTGCCTCGGAGGGGGGCGAAGGCTGCGGGCGCACCGGCGGTGCGCGAGCCGTCGGGGGCGACGCGGGCGCCGGGCGTCACCGCCCTGCCCGGGGCGACACCCGAGCGGTGCGGGCCGTGGGGCGGGCAGGGGGGCCGTGCGCCTTACTCGTTGTAGAAACCCACTCCGATGAGGCTGCCGTTCTCGCGGCGCACGAAGGTGCGCTTGCGTTCCACGGCGTTGGTAACCGGGTTGCGCCAGACGTAGTCCACGGTGCCTTCGCCCTTGTCGCGGGCGATCGCCAGCATGTCGCTGACGAGCGGGTGGCCTTCGACGTCGTGGAGGTCGGTGGCGTCGGTGCCGGTCCACTTGGGGTTCATGCCGTGGGCTTCGAACTTGCCGGTGGCGAGGTTGATGGCAAACACGTAGAGGTCGTCACGCACGAAGCCGCCGCGGGGGGCGTTGAAGTTCTTGACGGCCTGGGCCATGCCGAGCTTCTTCACCTGGGCGCTGGCGGCGTCGAGGAGCTTGCGGGCGTCGTCGGCGGTGGAGCGGGGGGCGTGGTAGCCAACGCCGACCACGTAGTCGCCTTCGCGGTGCAGCCAGACTACCTTGGGTTCGACGCGGTTGCTCTGGCGGTTGAGCCACACGTAGCGCACGTTGGCTTCGGGCTGTTTGTCGGTGACGGCGATCATCTGGCGGAACAGCGGGGTGCCGGCGGCGTCGACGGTGTCGAGCACGTTGAGGCCGACGAGCTCGGCCGGGGCGGCGCCGTTGGCGATGTAGGTGCCCTTGCGGTCGATGACGTAAACGTAGAGGTCTTTCTTGACGAAGGGGCCGCTGCGGTTGTTGAACGCTTTCCAGGCCTTGTCCGGGCCATTGACCTGCAGGTACTTGACGGCCTGGTCGAACAGGGCGCGGGCTTCGCGCGGGGTGGCGTGTTCGGCCGCCGCGGCCAGGCCGGCAAGCGAGAGGGCGAGGCTGGCGGCGCCGATGCGGATGAAGCGGGGGGACATGAGTTCTCCTTCAGGTCGTGGCGAGCGTGGTGAAAACGGCCGGGGCGCCGCGTGCTGCTGCAGCGCCCCGGCCGGCAGGGCTTACGAGCCCTTGTGCAGCTTGAAGACCCAGACGGAACCGCCCTGCTCGAGGAAGTTCACCCGCTTGGCCACGTCGCCGCCCCACAGCGGCACGGCGCCGCCCCAGCCGGTGACGACGGCAACCATCTGTTCGCCGTCCTGTTCCCAGGTAACCGGGGGTGCCACGATGCCGGTGCCGGTCTGGAAGGACCACAGCTCCTTGCCGGTCTTGGCGTCGAGGGCCTTCAGCAGGCCTTCGGGGGTGCCATAGAAGACCAGGCCGCCGCCGGTGGACAGCACGCCGCCCCACAGGGGAGCGTAGTTCTTGTTCTCCCACACGATCTTGCCGGTGGCCGGGTCCATGGCGCGCAGCACGCCGATGTGGTCGTCGTGGATGGCCTTGATGGTGAAGCCGGCGCCCAGGTAGGCAGCGCCCTTCTTGTAGGCGACGGGCTCGTTCCAGATGTCCATCGACCACTCGTTGGCCGGCACGTAGAACAGGCCGGTCTGCGGGCTGTAGCCCATCTGCTGCTGGTTCTTGCCACCCAGGAAGGACGGGGCGGAGAACACGACCTTGCCCTTCTTGCCATCGGCGCCGGCGGTCGGGTCGCCCGGACGGCCTTCTTCGATGTAGTTGGGGCGGCCGGTCTCGAGGTTGTAGCCGGTGGCCCAGGTGATCTTCTTGACGAACGGGTAGGCGCCGAGCAGCTTGCCGTTGGTGCGGTCGTTCACGAAGAAGAAGCCGTTACGGTCGGCCTTGGCGCCGGCCTTGATGACCTTGCCGGTCTTCGGGTCCTTGAAGTCGAAGGAGATGAATTCGTTCACCCCGTCGAAGTCCCAGCCGTCGTGCGGGGTGTTCTGGTAGTGCCAGGCGATCTTGCCGGTGTCGGCGTCGATGGCCACGGTGGAGGACGAGAACAGGTTGTCGCCGGGGCGCAGGTGGCTGTTCCACGGGGCCGGGTTGCCGGTGCCGGCGAAGATCAGGTTGGTCTCGGGGTCGTAGGTGGCGCCGTTCCAGGTGGCTGCGCCGCCGGTCTTCCAGAGGTCACCTTCCCAGGTGGCGTTGGTGGTGCCGGAGATGCCGTTCTCGATCTGCTTGCCGTCGGCGTCGTACTTGTAGCCCATGTGGCCTTCGACGGTCGGGCGGGTCCACAGCAGCTTGCCGGTCTGCGGATCGCGGGCGTCGATGCGGCCAACCACGCCGAACTCACCGCCGGAGACGCCGGTGATCAGCTTGCCCTTGGCAACGATCGGGGCGGCGGTGGCGGAGTAGCCAGCGGCGTAGTCGCCGAGCTTCTCTTTCCACACCACCTTGCCGGTGTTCTGGTTGAGGGCCACCAGCTGGGCGTCGAGGGTCGCGAAAATCACGAGGTCGCCATGCAGGGCGGCGCCGCGGTTGATCACGTCGCAGCAGGGCATGATGCCGTCGGGCAGGCGGTGCTCGTACTTCCACAGCTTCTTGCCGGTCTTGGCGTCGACGGCGAAGAGGCGGCTGTACGAGGCGGTGACGAACATCTTGCCGTTGTGGATCACCGGCTGGCTCTCCTGGCCGCGCTGCTTCTCGCCGCCGAACGACATCGACCAGGCCGGCACCAGGTTCTTCACCGTCTTGGTGTTGATCTGGTTCATCGGGCTGAAGCGCTGGCCCTGGGTGCCGAGGCCGAAGCTGACCACGTCACCCTTGGTGGCGGCGTCGTTGAGGATGTCGGCGTCGGTGACGGTGGCCTGGGCCGGGTTGAAGGCGAGCGCGCCGAGGGCAAGCAGCGCGATGGAGATCGCACTCCGCTTGGGGTGTGGGTTTTTTTGCATGGATTGTCTCCTAGGTTTTTTCCAGTGGTCGCGGGCCTGCGGATGGGGCCGGCCAACCGACGAATGGCCATCCTTCCCCTGAATGTGTTCGCCGGCTGGCTTGCGCCTCTGCAAAGGCTGTGCCAGCGGCAGGGTTTTGAGGCTGTGGCGGCCCGCCGGTAGGGCGGGCGGGGCGTCGGGTGCCCTGGGGCTTGCTCCGGGGCCGTTGCCCGCTAGCAACTGCCCGGTGCTCCAAATATCACCGGGTGTTCAAAACTTGCGCAGTTGAACAGGTGGGAGCAGGGCGGGGGCGATTCATGGGCGACGTGCCGGGGCGTATCCGCTCGCCCGCAGCAGCAAATTAGAGGGGTAGGTCGGGTTAGCGCAGCGTAACCCGACACGTCCAGGCCGCAGCGCCCCACCTCCCAACCCCTGGCACGCCCCTTGCAGAGAATTTCTCTATACAAGCCCGCAAAGGGCGATATGGAGCGAGACACCATGAAATTTCAACGGACCCTTTCGGTCTCGGCCTTCTGTGCGCTGCTGGCGGCGATGTCGCTGGCGGTGGCCCAGACCGGCCGCGTCGACCCCCTCGATTCGGCGCGCTGGGGCGACATGCACCACAGCGTGCTGGCCGACGCGCCCTTCGAGTTCGACGACCGGGTGCGCGTCATCGCCCCGACCACCGCCGAGAACCCGATGCAGGTGCCCGTCACGGTGGACGCGACGGCGCTGCCGGGGGTCGAGGAGGTGCTGGTCTTCGCCGACTTCAACCCCATCGTGCGGGTGCTGCGCTTCTTCCCCCAGGAGGCGCCGGCCCAGCTGGGCTTTCGGGTCAAGCTGCAGCAATCCACCCCGGTGCGCGCCGCGGCCCGCACCGCCGACGGCCGCTGGCATGTGGGCGGCACCTGGGTGAACACCGTCGGTGGCGGTTGCACGGCGCCGTCTGCGGCGGCGGCGTCCACCGAGTGGCAGCGCCGCCTCAACGAGGTGAGCGGGCGCCAGTGGACCGAGGGCCCCAACGCCGGCCGCCTGCGCCTGCGCATCGTGCACCCCATGGACACCGGGCTGGTGGCGGGCACGCCGGCCTTTCACCTGGAAGAGATCAACTTCACCGACGCCGCCGGCAAGCGCCTGATGCGGGTCGAGACCTTCGAGCCGGTCAGCGAGAACCCGGTGTTCACGCTGCAGCGCGGCGCCCTCGCTGGCCCGGTGGATGCCCGCGGCCGCGACAACAACGGCAACGCCTTCGACGCGAGGATCGCACCGTGAAGCGCCACCTCTTGATGGGCCTCGCGCTGCTGATGCTGGCCGGCAGCGCCGTCGCGGCGGCCTTCGACTATGGCCTCAAGGCCCGGCGCGTGGCCGACGGGGTGTATGCCTTCATCGGCCACACCGAAGATTTCGACACCGTGAATGGCGGCAACATCGCCAACGCGGCCTTCATCGTGGCGCCGGGCGGTGTGATCGTGGTCGACAGTGGTTCGTCGCTGCGCTACGGGCAGCAGATGCGCGCGGCCATCGCCGCCGTCACCGACAAGCCGGTGGCGCTGGTGATCAATACCCACCACCACCCGGACCACTTCCTGGGCAACCAGGCCTTTGCCGGCGTGCCCATCGGCGCGCTGGCGGAGACGCGCCAGGCGATTGCCGCCGAGGGCGACGCCTTCGCCGAGAACCTGTTCCGGATGAGCGGCGACTGGATGAAGGGCACCGAGCTGCAGCAGCCGACGCGCACCCTCGCCGCCGGCCCGCTGGAGATTGCCGGCCGCCGCCTGCGCCTGCTGGCCTTCGACGGCCACACCGGCGCCGACCTGGTGGTGGTGGACGAGGCGAGCGGGGTGGTGATCGCCGGTGACCTGGTCTTCCATGGCCGCGCGCCCACCACGCCCCACGCCAACGTTGCCCACTGGCTGGCTGCCCTCGACCGCCTCGAGGCGCTCACCCGCGAGCTGGGCTTCAAGGTGCTGCTGCCCGGCCACGGCGAGCCCTCCACCAGCGCCGCGCCGATCCGCGAAACCCGGGCCTGGCTGGTGTGGCTGGTCGACGCCATGCGCCAGGCCGCCCGCGACGGGCTCGACATGAACGAGGTGCTGGCCCGCCCGCTGCCCCCCGAGTTCGCCAGCCTGCCGCTTGCCGCCAGCGAATACCGCCGCTCGGTTGGCCACCTCTTTCCCGCCGCCGAGCAGGACGTGCTGGAAGGCCGCGCCCAATGAATACCCTGGCGGACCGCCGCTTCCAGCACATGCTGGGCCTGTCGGTGCTGCTGCACGGCGCGCTGTTCGTGGCCCTGCCGCGGCCGTCGGTGACGCCGCCGGCCATGCCGCAGCTCGTGGCGTCGATCCGCCTGGTGATGCCGGAGGTTTCGATGCCTGCCCCTGCACCGGCCGCGCAGCCGGCGCCCGTGCAAGAAGCCCTTCAAGCGCCCGCCGCCGCGCCGCGTTCGCCCAGGGCCGAGCGGGCCGAAGCCCGGCCGGTGCTGGCCACGCCGCAGCCCGCGCGGCCGGCCTTGCGCCAGGCGCTGGCGGCGAGCCCGGCGACGCCGTCCGAACCTGTCGCCGTGCCCGTAACCCCACCCCCCATGCCCACCGAACTTGCCGCCGCACCGCGCGCCGCCGAAGCCACCGCGGCGCCGCCCGCCACCCCCCCGCACCCGACCGCCCAGCGTGCCTCCACCGAGGCCATCGACAGCTACCGGCGCCAGCTCACCGATCTCTTCGCCCGCGAACACGAATACCCCCGCGTCGCCGCGATGCGCGGCTGGGAGGGCGAAGTCCGCCTGCGCCTGCGGGTGGCGCGCCGGGGCCAGCTGCTCGGCGTGCGCGTCGACCGCTCCAGCGGCTTCGAGGTGCTCGACCAGGACGCCCTGGCCCTGCTCGAAGGCCACGGCAAGCTGCCACCGCTGCCCGAGGCGCTGGAAGTCGCCGAGATCGAAGTTGTCGTCCTCATCACCTACCGCCTCAGAAAAGCCACATGAAAACTAGACCTCATCAGGCGGCCCTGGCCCTCACCCCGATTGCCCGGGCCACTGCAATCGCCCTCGCCACCCTCGGCCTGCCGGCCCACGCCCAGACCGTGGTGACCACCGAGCGCATCGAGGTGGTCGGCACCACGCCGCTGGCCGGCGTTGGGGTGCCGCGCCTGCACCTGCCGGCCAACGTCCAGTCCCTCGACGCCCAGCGCATGGAAGATGCCGAAAGCCTCCACGTGGCCGACCAGATGCTGCGCCAGGTGCCCGCGGTGACGGTGAACGAGATCCAGGGCAACCCCTTCCAGATGGATCTCAACTACCGCGGTTTCACCGCCTCGCCGCTGCTCGGCACCGCCCAGGGCCTGTCGATCTACGTGGACGGCGTGCGCGTGAACGAGCCCTTCGGCGACACGGTCAACTGGGACCTGATCCCCAACTCGGCGATCGCCGGCATCGACCTGGTGCCCGGCTCCAACCCGGTGTTCGGCCTCAACACCCTGGGCGGCGCGCTGGCCCTGCGCACCAAGAGCGGCTTCTCGCACCCGGGCGGCAAGCTCGAGGTGTCGGGCGGCAGCTTCGGGCGCAGCAACACCGAGATCGAGTACGGCGGCAACGACGGCACCCTCGGCGCCTACATCGCTGGCGACTGGTTCCGCGAGGACGGCTGGCGCAACTTCTCGCCCTCCGACGTGAAGCAGATGTTCGGCAAGCTGTCGTTTCGCAACCGCGACGGCGAGGCCGACCTCAGCCTGACCCGCGCCCGCAGCCGCCTGGTGGGCAACGGCGTGGTGCCCCAGTCGATGCTGGCCCGGGAGCGCGAGGCGATCTTCACCCACCCGGACGAGACCCGTAACTCGCTCACCCAGCTCGCCCTCAACGGCAAGCTGTGGCTCGGCGATGCCCAGAGCCTGTCGGGCAGCGTCTATCACCGCCGCACCCGCACCGGCACCCTCAACGGCGACATGAACGACGCCTACGAGGACGACCCCACCCAGCCCAGCGGCGCCCACAACCGCACCCGCAGCACCCAGCGTGGTACCGGCGCCGCGCTGCAGTGGAACCTCACCACCGCCCGCCACCAGCTCGCGGTGGGCGGCTCGTGGGATTACGCCCAGGTGCGCTTCGTGCAAACCCAGGCGCTGGGCGACCTTGACAGCAGCCGCGGCATCGTCAACCTCGCCGGGGAGCAGGAGGAGAACCGCCTCTCCGGCGCCACCCGCACCACCAGCTTCTTTGTCACCGACACCTGGTCGATCACCCCGGCGTTGCACCTCACCGGCTCGGCCCGCTACAACATGAGCCGCGTCACCACCCGCGACGAGCTCAACCTGGCGCCGCCCAACCTCGACGGCGACCACAAGTACCACAAGCTCAACCCGGCCCTCGGCCTCTCCTGGCAGCTCAACCCGGCGCTCAATGCCTACGCCGGCTTCAGCCAGGGCAGCCGCGTGCCGTCGCCCATCGAACTGGGCTGCGCCGACCCGGCCAACCCCTGTTCGCTGCCCAACTCGATGGCCGCCGACCCCTACCTCAAGCAGGTCGTCGCGCGCACCCTGGAGGCCGGCCTGCGCGGCAAGCTGGCCGGCGACATGCGCTGGAACGCGGGCGCCTTCCGCACTGTGAATAGCGACGACATCCTGTTCGTCGGCACCTCCACCAGCGCCGGCTACTTCACCAACTTCGGCAAGACGCTGCGCCAGGGCCTGGAGTTTTCCCTCGACGGCCGCCTGCGCCGCGTCGACTGGTACGCCAGCTACACCTGGCTGCAGGCCAGCTTCCGCTCCCAGGCCTGCATCCTGGCCGAAAACAACAGCACCCGCGGCACCGCCCCCGAATGCACCGGCGGCGGCCAGGACGACGAGATTCTGGTGCGCAAGGGCGACCGCCTGCCCGGCCTGCCGGAGCACGGCGTCAAGCTGGGCCTTGCCTGGCGCGCCACCGACCAGCTGCGCCTGGGCGCCGACCTGCAGGCTTTCTCGAGCCAGCTCCTGCGCGGCAACGAGAACAACAGCCACCGCCCCGGCACCTACACCGATGCAGGCGGGACCACGCGCACGTTTGACGGCCCCGGCAAGGTGGGCGGCTACGCCGTCCTCAACGTGAACGCCGAGATGGGCCTGGGCGCCGGCTGGCAGGCCTTCGCGCGCATCAACAATTTGTTCGACCGGCGCTATGCCAGCGGCGGCGCGCTGGCCGAGAACCCCTTCGTCGGCGGCAGCTTCCAGGCCAACTCCGACCACTGGCGGCGCGAGAGCTTCGTCGCCCCCGGCGCGCCCCGCGCCGCCTGGGTGGGCGTGCGTTATTCGTTCGGCGGGAGATGATGATGAGCAGCGCCTCCACGGTTTCCTCGACGTATCGCAGTGCCGGCGGCCTCAGCCTGCACACCCGGGTCGGCCTGGTGCTGTGCCTGCTCACCGCCAGCCTGCTGGGGGTGCTGGGGGGCCTGTGGCTGCAGGGTACGCGCAGCGCGATCCACGAGGAGGTGGAGGCAGCCACCCGGGTCTCCGGGCAATGGCTGAAGGTGGTGCTGGCCGACCTCGAAGCGCGGCCCGCCGACGAGCAGGGCACGCGCCTGCTGGCGGTGGCGGCCTCGGTGGGCCGGGTGCGCGCCCACCAGCTTGAGATCCGCGACGGGGCCGGCGTGCTGCGTCACGTCTCGCCGCCGCCCACCTACAAGGTCGGCCGCGCCGCGCCCGAGTGGTTCGCCGCGCTGGTGGCCCTCGATCTGCCGGTGCGCCACTTCGCGTTGGGTGACTTCCGGCTCAGCCTGCACCCGGACGCCTCCCGCGCGGTGCTCGACGCCTGGGACGAGCTGCTGGCCCTGGCCGGCTGGGGCCTGCTCTTGCTGCTGGCCCTGTTTGCCGCGGTGCGGGCGGCGCTGGCCCGGGCGCTCTCCCCGCTGGAGCAGGTGATGGGCGCCCTCGACCGCACCGGCGCGGGCCGCTTCGACACCCGCCTGCCGGGCTTTGCGACGCCCGAGCTGGCGCGACTGTCGCGGGCCTTCAACGGCATGGCCGACCGCCTGCAGGCGGCGGTGAATGACAACGTGCGTCTCGACACCCAGCGCGAGCTGGCCGAGCGCATGCAGGCCCGCCTCGCCGCCGAGCGCCGCGACATCGCCTGCGAGCTGCACGATGAGCTGGCCCAGGGCATCACCGCGGTGCGTGCCCTGGCCGGCGCCATCGTGCAGCGGGCGCCCGCCGAATCCGCGCTGCATGTGCCGGCCCAGGGCATCGTTGCCGTCACCGGCGAGATGCAGGACGGCGTGCGCCGCATCCTGCAGCGCCTGCGCCCGTCGGCCACCGGGCTGGCGGAGGGGCTGGAGCAGATCTTTGCCGGCTGGCGTACCCGCCACGACGGCATCACCCTCACGGCCCGCCTGGAGCTCGGTGACGGGCCGGTGGCTGCCGAGACGGCGGCGGTGATCCTGCGCGCTGTGCAGGAAGGGCTGACCAACGTGCTGCGCCACGCCCGCGCGAGCCGGGTGGAGTTTGCCGTGGTGCGCGAAGGTGCCTGGCTGCGGCTGTCGCTGCAGGACGACGGCGCCGGCAGCGGCCAGCCTTCGGCCCAGGCCGGCTGCGGCTTCGGGCTGGCCGGGATGGGCGAGCGCATCGAAGGGCTCGGCGGTGAGTTCAGCACCGGCCGGGCGGCGGGCGGCGGCTTCCGGATCGAAGCGCGGCTGCCGGCCATGCCATCCAAGACATTTGAGGAGTCTGTCCATGAGTAATGAACTGGAAGGCCTGCGCATCGTGCTGGCCGACGACCACGCGGTGGTGCGGCTGGGTTTCAGGCTGCTCCTCGAAGGGGTGGGGGCCACGGTGGTGGCCGAGGCCGAGCGGGGCGAGGGTGCCATCCGCCTGTATGCCGAGCACAGCCCGGACGTGCTGGTGATGGACGTGTCGATGCCCGGCATCGGCGGCCTGGCGGCGCTGGAGCGCCTGCTCGGGGTGGCGCCGAAGGCCCGGGTGCTGATGCTGTCGGCCCACGAGGACGCCATCGTGCCGGTGCGGGCGATGCGCATCGGCGCCCGCGGCTACCTGTGCAAGCGCGCCTCGCCCGAGGAGTTTTTGCGTGCGGTGGGCGAGGTGGCGCGGGATCGGCGCTACCTCGACCCGGCGCTGGCCCAGGTGGTGGCGCTGGCCCAGCTGTCGGGCACCGCCAGCCCGGTCGAGTCGCTGACCGCCAAGGAACTCGCTGTTTTCATGAAGCTCGCGCTGGGCCGCTCGGTGGGCGAGGTGGCGGAGGATTTCTGCCTCAGCGCCAGTACCGTGGGCACGCACCTCTACCACATCAAGCAGAAGCTGCAGGTGAACAACGCCGCCGAACTCACCCTGGTGGCGCTGCGCAACGGGCTGATCGAAGGCTGATGCCAGGAGCGACCAAGCACGCCCGCTGAGGTGGAACGAGGGGCTGCCGGTATCTGGCCTGCGCTGTGCGAGCAAGCTCGCACCTACAAGGGGATGAGCCGGATTGAGCGAGTTTTGATCGGCACCGGCCGTCGAGCGCCTGTAGGTGCGAGCTTGCTCGCACTCTGCCGGTGGAATCGGCGTAGATCCTTCGTTCCACCTCCGCGGCAAGCAATCTTGCCCCTACAGATTTTCGCTAGCCCAATTGCCGGATCGTCAGGACGCGGGGCAGCGGGCGCTTGCGAATAATGGGTGCCAGGCCGGCCCGCTGGGGCGGGCATTGTCTCCAGGAGAAATCATGAGCCGGCACCATCCTTCCCCCTTGTTCCGCCCGTCCCGGCTCGCCCTGCTGCTGGCCGTCAGCTACCCCTGCATGGGCTGGGCCGACGGGGCCCTGACGCTGGACCCGGTGGTGGTCACCGGCAGCCGCGTCGAGACCCGCTCCTTCGACCTGCCCGCCGCCATCGAGGTGGTGGATGCGGCGCGCATCAACGCCGACCAGGCCCGCGTCAACGCCTCCGAGGCGCTGGCCGGGGTGCCCGGCATCAGTGTCGCCAACCGGCAGAACTACGCCCAGGACCTGCAGATCTCGTCCCGCGGCTTCGGTGCCCGCTCGGCCTTCGGGGTGCGCGGCGTGCGCCTGGTGGCCGATGGCATTCCGGCCTCGATGCCCGACGGCCAGGGCCAGGCGGCCACCTTCAACCTCGACCGCGCCGAGCGCCTGGAGGTAATGCGCGGCCCGATGTCGGCCGTGTATGGCAACTCGGCGGGGGGCGTGATCCAGCTGTTCACCCGCGAGGGCAAGGGCCGGCCGAGCGTGGAGGGCGGTTTCAGCGCCGGCAGCTACGGCAGCTGGAAGGCCGACCTGGCGGCCGATGGGCAGGCCGGCGGGGTGGGCTACGTGCTCGACGCCTCGCGCTTTGCCACCGAGGGCTACCGCGACCACAGCCGCGCCGAGCGCGACCAGCTGCTGGCCAAGCTGAGCCTGGCGCCCAGCGACGACGGCAAGCTGACCCTGGTGGCGAGCAGCTTCCGCCAGGAGGCCCAGGACCCGCTGGGCCTCAGCTGGGCCAGCTATCTGCGCGACCCGCGCAGCGTCGACCCGTCGGCGCTGCAGTTCAACACCCGCAAGTCGATCGACCAGCAGCAGGGCGGCCTTCATTACGTGCATCGCTTCGGCGAGCAGCGGGTGGAGGTGTCGGCCTACGCCGGCAAGCGGGCGGTGACCCAGTACCAGTCGATTCCCACCGGGGTGCAGGGCAACCCGCGCCATTCGGGCGGTGTGATCGACTTCGACCGCGACTACATGGGCGTCAATGCGCGCTGGATCGGCCGCTTTGCGGTGGCCGGCGGGGCGCTGACGACGACCGTGGGCGTCGACTACGAGGAGTCCGAGGACGACCGCCGGGGCTACGAGAACTTCGTCGGCAGCACGCTGGGCGTGAAGGGCCGCCTGCGCCGCGCCGAGACTGACAAGGTGAGCAGCTTCGACCAGTACGCCCAGGCCGAGTGGGCGTCGGGCAACTGGGTGGTGAATGGTGGCCTGCGCCACAGCCGGGTGGCCTTCAAGGTGGATGACCGCTACATCAGCGGCGTGAACGGCGACGACAGCGGCGGCCGCAACTACGAGAAGACGACCCCCTCGGTGGGCGTGCTGTACCGCCTCACGCCGGTGGTGAACCTCTACGCCAGCGCCGCCCGCGGCTTCGAGACGCCGACTCTCAACGAGCTGTTCTACTCGGGCAGCGGCGGGGCCTTCAACTTCGGCCTCGACGCGGCCACCAGCACCCACTACGAGGCCGGCCTGAAGGCCTGGGTGGGCAATGACAGCCGGCTGGATGTGGCGCTGTTCGAGATCCAGACCAACAAGGAGCTGGTGGTGGACAGCGCCCTCGGTGGGCGCACCAGCTACAAGAACGCCGGCCAGACCACCCGCCAGGGTGTCGAGGTGGCGCTCGACAGCCGCTGGGCCCACAACTTCACCAGCCGCATCGCCTACACCTACCTCGACGCCCGCTACGACGAGGCCTTCGTGACGCGCATCTACAACCCGGCCACCAGCAGCGTGCAGAACGCCACCGTGGCACCGGGCCGCCGCCTGCCCGGCGTGGCTGCCCACAGCCTGTTTGGCGAGCTGGTGTGGCGCCACCCGGGCAGCGGCTTCCACGCGGCGGTGGAGGGCGTGGCCCGCAGCGAGGTGTTCGTGGAGGACAGCAACACCCTGCAGGCCGCCCCGGGCTACGTGGCCGCCAACCTGCGGGCTGGCATCGAGAAGCGCATGGGCCCGCTGCGCATGAACGGCTTCGTGCGGGTGGACAACCTGTTCGATCGTCAGTACGTGGGTTCGGTGATCGTCGGCGATACCAACGGCCGCTTCTACGAAGGCGCGCCGGGGCGCAACTGGCTGGCGGGGGTGAGTGCGCGGTATAGCTTCTGAGGGCCTCCCAGGCCGGTTGGGGCAATGGCCTTGGGTTTCGTTGAGAGCGGGTTTGGTGGTTTGGTGTTGGTTTCTGTTCGCCGATGGGGGCTGGGGGGCTTTCCGTTGTTTGGCGTCACATTGGCCGGGTCCCGGCCCGGCGGCCGGCCTACTTCTTTGCGTCGCCAAAGAAGTAGGCAAGAAAGGCGACCCCGCCGAGCCGGCCGTCTGCTCAAGCTGTCGCTTGATCAGACGACTCCCCTGCGCTGCTCACAACAGGCGGCCGGCGCAGAACTCGCGGGCTGCGCCCGCTCAGACAGCTGCGCCGGACATCCCCGCCTGTTGCTGCGCTGCTCGGCGGCTCGGAAGGGGCTTTCCGGAATCACCTCGTGTTTCAGGACGGGCATGTGTGATCGACGCAAAAGCAAAAATTCCGGTCAGTTCGCTGCTTACACAAGAGGGTCGGGTTAGCGCAGCGTACCCCGACACCGCACTCGCCGATGACATCAGGCGCTTCAGCAAAGGCTCGGTGTCTGCTGAAAGCCCCTTCTGAGCCTTTGATCCGCGGAGCATTGGGCGGGGCCTTCCGGCGCAGCTGTCTGAGCCCGCGCAGCGGGCGAGTTCTGCGCCGGCCGCCCGATGCGAGCAGCGCAGGGGAGTCTTTTGATCAAGCAACGCTTGAGCAAACGGCCGGCTCGGCGGGGTCGCCTTTCTTGCCTACTTCTTTGGCGACGCAAAGAAGTAGGGCGCCTGCCGGGGCGCGCCCCGGCCAATGTGACGCCAAACAACGGAAAGCCCCCGGCCCCCATCAGCGAACAGCCATCCAGGTCCCTCCATCACAAGCCCTCGTGATGCGACTGCACCTTCCAGTTGTCGTATCACAAGCCCTTGCACCACGATCACGATAGCGTTTTATCGCATCACAAGGCCGTGTGATTTGAGCACACCCTATCGTTGCCTTATCACAAGCCCTTGTACCACGATCACACGCGGCTGTTATTTGATCACGATAGCCTTTTATCGCATCGCAAGGCCTTGTGATTCGATCGCACCCTATCGTTTCTTCATCACAAGGCCGCTTGCCTTGATTACACGCCCTCGCGATGCGATCACAAGGGCGTGCAAGCTCATCTCGCTGCCTTGTGCCCGCAGCATCAGGGCCTGTGGTGCGATCCCGGGCGCGTGTGTCTTGAGCGCGTGGCCTTGGGGTGGCATCGCAGGGTCGTGGCGGCAGGGCGGGCCCGGAGCGGTGGGCGAGACGCTGTTCCATTAAAGACCAGCGCCGCAACAGATGTACAGAAAATGAACTGCCGATTGCTCAACGGGGCGCTGTTCAATTTTGGAGCCATGCCGTGAAACCCAGCGCCGGCGCGGCTTTCCGGGCTTGGGGGCGATGTGGGGGAGGGGGCGGCAAGGTTGGCACGCGCTTCGCACTCCAGATGTTTCCACGCCACCTTGCCGGTGGCTGGGGAGGTATGGCCCGCCGCACCAGGCGGGCGGAAGACACCAAAAAAATCAGGAGACTCGTCATGCACAAAACCCCGTCCCTTCGTCCGCTGGTCCTTGCGCTGCTGGCCTGCGGGAGCACCGCCAGCCACGCCGTGAGCTTCACCCAGAACGATGTCACGCTGGACATCAACGGCACGATCAACGGCTTCTACGTGGTTCGCGATGCCAAGTCGATCAACCGGGCCACCGGCGCCGAGACGTCCACCACCAACAGCGCGCTGACCAACGGCCTGCTGCCGGGCTGGATCAACTTCGTCGCGACGACCCGCAGCCAGGGCCTGGATATCAAGGCGCACATCAGCTTCGCGCCGGGCATCAACAACAACTCCGACACCGTGGGCCTGCCGATCGGCAACCCGAACCCGGGCTCCGGCACCCCGGCCAACCCCTACAGCCAGATCGACACCCGCAACGTTTACTTCCAGTTCGGCAACTCGGAGTGGGGCACCCTGAAGTTCGGCCGTGACATCGGCCTCTTTGGCCAGAACATCATCCTGTCCGACATGACCCTGCTGGGCGTGGGCGGCACCAGCAACGCCAGCATCCCCTACAACACCACCTTCGGGATGATCGGCCACGGCTACATGTACACCGGCTTCCAGCCGCAGATCACCTACACCACGCCGGCGGTGGGCGGCTTCCAGGCGTCGGCGGGGATCTTCCAGCCGAGCCGTTTTGCCGGTGACGAAACCAAGACGCCGGGCTTCCAGGCCAAGGTGGATTACGACTGGAAGGGCGGCATGCCGGGCAAGGTGTGGGGCGGCCTGGTGAGCCAGAGCACCAGCTGCTCGTCGAGCACGCCGTGCGCAACCAAGTCGTTCTCGGCGACCGGCATGGAGCTGGGCGGCAAGGTGGCGCTGGGCAACTTCGAGGCGGTGGCGTATGCCTTCCAGGGCAAGGGCCTGGGCCTGTCCACCGTTGGCGCGCAGTTCTTCGGCGGCAGCAACGGGGCCGGCAACAAGACCGACTCCCAGGGTTACTTCCTGCAGGGCACCTACAAGATGGGCGCCACCAAGTTCGGCATCAACTACGGCGCCAACAAGGACAAGGACGGCTTTGTGCTGACCGGTGCGGGCACCTCGAACCAGATCACCAACCGCGCGGTCACCGTGGGCGTCTATCATTCGCTGAACAAGTTCATTACCCTGGTGGGCGAGTTCAACGACGAGAAGATCAGCAACGTGGTGGACAGCAACTTCGACAACAAGAACCGCACCGTGTCGCTGGGCGGTTTGATCTTCTTCTGATGGCTGCAGCCTGAGCCATGCCCGGAAGCCCGCTCCGCTCGCGGTTCGGGGCGCCCTCTCAAGGAAACGCAGGGCCGCCCCAAGTTTCCTTGACCCCCACGGGGGGCGGGCTGGGCAAAGCCCGGCCCTGGGGGCTCCCAGTGGCGTCCCGGTGGGCTTCCGCCCTGCTGGTGTGGTGTGTGCCGGCGTTGCTGGCGCTTTTTGCGTTTAGCCGGCATGTCGTCGCCGCCGACGACATTGTCAGCGTGGTGCTCCCCGGCACTGATTTTCAGGCCGCGCGGGAGGCCTTGATAGAGAGCATCGAAGAGGAAGGCCTGGTCGTCAGTGCCGTGATTCCCTTCAACGACATGCTGCAGCGCACGGCTGCGGCGTCGGGCCCGAGCGCGCCCCTGACCTCGCCCTTCCTGCGGGCCGAGATCGTGCAGTTCTGCAGCAGCCGCATCGCCTGGCAGCTGCTCACCGAAGACAGGGCCCAGATCGCCCTGTGTCCCCTTTCCGTCAGTCTCCAGCAGCGCCGCGATGCGCCCGGCGAGGTGCGCCTGGCGTGGCGCAGCGTGGGGCGCTCGAGCCCCGGCCGCGTTGCCGCCGATGCGCTCGTCGAGCGGCTCGTGCGGCGGGCCGAGGCGCTCGCCCGCTAGCTGGCAGGCAGGGCGCCGGCTTGCGGCGCCCCGAGCGCTGGGCTTCAGCGGGCCGTGGGGTCGGAGGGTTCGTTGAGGGACAGCCAGTACAGCCCGAGCTGGCCGACGGCCTGCAGGAAGCGCTCGAAATCCACCGGTTTGCGGATGTAGCTGTTGGCCCCGAGGCGGTAGGCCTCGAAGATGTCCTGGTGTTCCTTGGAGGTGGTGAGCACCACCACCGGGAGCAGCGCGGTGCGCTCGTCGGCGCGGATGCGGCGCAGAACCTCGAGCCCGTCGATGCGCGGGAGCTTCAGGTCGAGCAGCACGAAGGCCGGCATGATGAGGCTGTCGCGGGACGCGTATTGCCCCGTGCAGAAAAGATAGTCGAGGGCTTCGACGCCGTCCCGTGCCACTACCACCTGGTTGGGGATCTTGTTCTTGCTGAACGCGCGAAGCGTCAGGGCTTCGTCGTCAGGGTTATCCTCGACGAGGAGGATGGGGCGGTCGGTCGCCATAGGTGCTCCTTGACCTTGCTTTTGTCATTTTTATCGAAACCTGTCTGAAGTGCTGAAAACAGTAATTTCGAGCCATGCAAGATCATAAGCACCATCTGATGCTGGTGAGGATGACCGAATCCTCACCAGGACCGCGTTTTACAACAATTGACCTGCTTCGAGGACAAATATCTTGTCGTCGCCGCTGGGGGCCGACAACCATGTAGGCGAGAGGGCCGGGAAAGCCTCTTCGACGATCTCCCGGTTGTGCCCGACTTCGATCGCCAGCAGGCCTTCGGGGGCAAGGTAGCGGGGGGCATCGGCCAGCAGCTTGCGCACCAGGTCGAGGCCGTCTTCGCCCGAGCCGAGGGCGAGGCCGGGCTCGTGGAGGTATTCGGCCGGCAGGGCGTCCATGGCCTCGCGGGTGACGTAGGGCGGGTTGCTGAGGATGAAGTCGAAGCGCTGCTCGGGCACCTGCGCGAAGCCGTCCGACTTGACCAGGCGGATGCGGTCTTCGAGGCCGTAGGCAGCGATGTTGGCGGCGGCCACGTCGAGGGCGTCCTGGGAGATGTCGACGGCGACGATCTCGGCGTTGGGGAAGGCGAAGGCCATCAGGATCGCCAGGCAGCCGGAGCCGGTGCACATGTCCATGGCCGCGGTGACGGCGTCGGGGTCCTGGACCCAGGGCGTGAAGCCGTCGTGGAGCAGCTCGGCAAAATAGGAGCGCGGGATGATGACGCGCTTGTCCACCTGGAAGCGGAACTCGCCGAGCCAGGCTTCGCCGGTAATGTAAGCGGCGGGCAGGCGGTCGACGGCGCGCTTCTCGATGACCTCGAGGATGTCCTCGCGCTCGTCGCCGGGGATGCAGGCGTCGAGGAAGGGCTCGAGGCGGTCGAGGGGCAGGGCGAGGGTGTGCAGGATGAGATAGACGGCTTCGTCGTAGGCATCCTGCAGCCCATGGCCGTAAAAGCAGCCGGCGCGGTTGAAGCGGGTGACGGCGTAGCGCAGCCAGTCGCGCACGGTGACCAGCTCGGCCAGCGGGCCGTGCTCGTGTTCGTGGTCGTGCTCGTCTTCGTGGGCGGGGTCGTGGTCGTGGGTCATGCCTTGTCCGATGCGGTGAGCAGGTTTTCGAGGGTGCGCCGGTAGATCGCCGAGAGGGGCTCGATGGCGTCGACGGCGATGCATTCGTTGAGCTTGTGGATGGTGGCGTTGACTGGGCCGAACTCGGCCACCTGGGGGCAGATCTCGGCGATGAAGCGGCCGTCGGAGGTGCCGCCGGTGGTGGAGAGCTCGGGGGTGATCGCCAGGGTGTCGCGGATCGCGCCTTCGAGGGCCGCCACCAGGCCGCCGCGAGGGGTGAGGAAGGGCTTGCCGCCGAGGGTCCAGGCCAGGTCGTAGTCGAGGCCGTGGCGGTCGAGGACGGCGTGCACGCGGGCCTTGAGGTCGTCGGCGGTGTGCACGGTGGCGAAGCGGAAGTTGAACATCACCTCGAGCGTGCCGGGGATGACGTTGGTGGCGCCGGTGCCGGCCTTGATGTTGGACATCTGCCAGGAGGTGGGCGGAAAGTATTCGTTGCCCTCGTCCCACACCTCGGCGGCCAGTTCGGCCAGCGCGGGGGCGGCCAGGTGGATGGGGTTCTTCGCGAGCTGGGGGTAGGCGATGTGGCCCTGCACGCCCTTCACGGTGAGCTTGCCCGAGAGGCTGCCGCGGCGGCCGTTCTTGATGGTGTCGCCGAGGGTGGCCGTGGAGGTGGGCTCGCCGACGATGCAGTAGTCGAGGGTTTCGCCGCGGGCCTTGAGGGTTTCGACGACCAGCGTGGTGCCGTGGGTGGCGTCGCCTTCTTCGTCGGAGGTGAGCAGCAGCGCGATGGAGCCGGCGTGCTGGGGGTGGGCGGCAACGAAGGCCTCGATGGCGGTGACGAAGGCGGCCAGCGAGGATTTCATGTCGGCGGCGCCGCGGCCGAAGAGCATGCCATCGCGCTCGGTGGGCTCGAAGGGGTTGGACGCCCAGGCCTCGAGGGGGCCGGTGGGCACCACGTCGGTGTGGCCGGCGAACACCACGAGGGGGGCGGCGGTGCCGCGGCGAGCCCACAGGTTGCTGACGCCGCCGCCGTCGATGCGTTCGCAGACGAAGCCGAGGGGCGTGAGGCGGGCAGCGATGAGGTCGAGGCAGCCGGCGTCTTCGGGGGTGACCGAGGGGCGGGCGATGAGGGCGCGGGTGAGGTCGAGGGTGGGTGTGGTCATGGGCGGTGGTGAGTCGGCGGGCATGGCGTCGCCCCGGGCGGACACGGGGGCCGGGCGCGGCGGGGCGGTGGCCGGATCAGTCGTTGTCGAGCTCGAGGGTGAACTCGCGGAAGGAGGAGCCGTCCGGGTTGGTGGTCTCGAAGTCGATGCCGCTGGGCGGCTTGGCCGCTTTTTCAGCGTTGCCGTTGCCGAACTGGGCGTTGTTGATGAGCCAGGACAGGTTGGTCGGCGAGTCTGAGTTGGCGAGGGCCTCTTCGAGGGTGATGGCCTTGTCCTTGTAGAGGCGGAACAGGTCTTGCTCGAAGGTGCGCGAGCCCTGGGCGAGGCTCTGCTCCATGGCCTCGCGGATGCCGGAGATCTCGCCCCGCTCGATGAGCTCGGTCACCTGGCGCGAGTTGAGCAGGATCTCGACGGCCGGGATGCGCCCGCCGTCTGGCCGCTTGACGAGGCGCTGGGAGATGATGCACTTGAGGGTGGCGGCCAGGTCGAGGGACAGCAGGGTGCGGCCGTCGGTCGGGAAGAAGCTGAAGATCCGGTTGAGGGCGTGATAGGCGTTGTTGGCATGCAGCGTGGCCAGGCACAGGTGGCCGGTTTGCGCGTAGGCGAGGGCGGCGGCCATGGTCTCGCGGTCGCGGATCTCGCCGATCAGGATGCAGTCGGGGGCCTGGCGCATGGCGTTGCGCAGGGCGTTGTGCCAGTCGACGGTGTCGGAGCCGATCTCGCGCTGGTTGACGATCGACATCTTGTGCTTGAACAGATATTCGATCGGGTCTTCGATGGTCAGGATGTGGCCGGAGCGGTGCTCGTTGCGGTAGTCCAGCATCGAGGCGATGGTGGTGGACTTGCCCGAGCCGGTGGCGCCGACGACCAGCACCAGCCCGCGCTTCTCCATGATGACGTCGGAGAGCACCGGCGGCAGGCCGAGGTTGTCGAGCTTGGGGATGTCGCCGGCGATGTAGCGCACGACGATGGCGATGCTGTTGCGCTGCCAGAAGATGTTGATCCGGAAGTTGCCCATGTCGCGCCTCCCGAAGGAGAGGTTCATCTCCCGGGTGGTCTCGAAGCGCTCCACCTGTTCCGGCGTCATCATCTCGTAGGCCATGCGATGGATCATCGTCGGATCCATGGCCTGCTGGTTGATCGGCACCGTGTTGCCGTCGATCTTGATGTGGATCGGCGTGCCGACCGTGATGAAGATGTCCGAGGCCTTCTTTTCGGCCATCAGGGCGAATAGCTTGTCGATGATCATCGGGCGGGCCGCAATCGAACGGGGCCGCCCGCAGGCGGCCCGGAAGTGGGGTCAGTCGCGCAGCAGCTCGTTGATGCTGGTCTTGGCGCGGGTCTGGGCGTCAACCTTCTTGACGATCACGGCACAGTAGAGGCTGTACTTGCCGTCGGCGGAGGGCAGGTTGCCGCTGACCACCACCGAGCCCTCGGGCACGCGGCCGTACATGACTTCGCCGGTGGCGCGGTCGTAGATCTTGGTGCTCTGGCCGATGTAAACACCCATCGAGATCACGCAGTTGTCTTCCACGATGACGCCTTCGACGACTTCGGAGCGGGCGCCGATGAAGCAGTTGTCACCGATGATGGTCGGGTTGGCCTGCAGCGGCTCGAGCACGCCGCCGATGCCGACGCCGCCGGAGAGGTGAACGTTCTTGCCGATCTGGGCGCAGGAGCCGACGGTGGCCCAGGTGTCGACCATCGTGCCTTCACCGACATACGCGCCGATGTTCACGTAGGAGGGCATCAGCACGACGCCCTTGCTGATGAAGCTGCCCTTGCGCGCAACGGCGTTGGGCACCACGCGGAAGCCGCCGTGCTGGAAGTCGGCTTCGGTGTAGTCGTCGAACTTGGTCGGGACCTTGTCGTAGTAGCGGGTGTCACCGCCCGACAGCACCTTGTTGTCGTGGGTGCGGAAGTACAGCAGCACGGCCTTCTTGATCCACTGGTGGGTCACCCATTCGCCGTTGATCTTTTCGGCGACGCGCAGCTTGCCCTGGTCGAGGTCGTCGATGATGTGCTCGATGGCGCGCAGCTGCTCGGCCGTCGCGGTGGTGGGCGACAGCTCGGTGCGGCGCTCCCAGAGGTCTTCGATGATGGCGGCAAAGGGGTGTTCGTGATGGGGCATGATATGGACGAGTACGCTCATGAATTGTTCGAAAGTTGTTGGGCGAAGGCGGCGATGCGGCGGGCCGCCTCGACGCACTCTGCCAGGTCGGCAACCAGTGCGATACGCACGAAGCCGGCGCCGGGGTTGACCCCGTGGGCCTCGCGGGCGAGGAAGCTGCCGGGCAGAACCGTCACATTATATTCAGCCTGCAGCCGGCGGGCGAACTCGGTGTCGGAAAGGCCCAGGTGGTCGACCCGCGCCCACAGGTAGAAGCTGGCGTCGGGCAGGCTCACCTGCAGGTGTTCGGCGATCAGCGGGGTGATCTGGGCGAACTTCTCGCGGTACAGGCGGCGGTTCTCGATGACGTGTTCTTCGTCGTTCCAGGCGGCGGCGGAGGCAGCCTGCACGGCGGGGCTCATGGCGCAGCCGTGGTAGGTGCGGTAGAGCAGGAAGCGCTTGAGCACCTCGGCGTCGCCGGCGACGAAGCCGGAGCGCATCCCCGGCACGTTGGAGCGCTTCGAGAGGCTGGAGAACATCACCACGTTGCGGAAATCGCTGCGGCCGAGGCGATGGGCCGCCTCGAGGCCACCGATGGGCAGGTTGGCGTCGTCGAAGTAGATCTCGGAATAGCACTCGTCGGCGGCGATGACGAAGCCGTGGCGATCCGACAGCTCGAACAGCGCCTGCCATTCGGCCAGCGACAGCAGCTTGCCGGTGGGGTTGCCCGGCGAGCACACGAAGACCAGCTGGACGCGCTCCCACACCTCATCGGGCACCGCCGCGAAGTCGGACGCGAAGCCGTTGCCCGGCAGGTTGTTGACGAAATAGGGCTTGGCGCCGGCCAGGTAGGCCGCGCCCTCGTAGATCTGGTAGAACGGGTTGGGGCACAGCACCAGCGCGTCGGGCCGGGCGCCGTTGATGACGCACTGGGCGAAGGCGAACAGCGCCTCGCGGGAGCCATTGACGGGCAGCACCTGGGTGGCGGGGCTTACCGCGGGCAGGCCGAAGCGGCGCTCCAGCCAGCTGGCGATGGACTGGCGCAGGGCGTCGGAGCCCTGGGTGGTCGGGTAGTTGGCGAGGCCGCCCAGGTTGTCGATCAGGCTCTGGCGGATGAAGGCCGGCGTGGCGTGCTGGGGCTCGCCGATAGACAGGCGGATGGGGGCCAGGCCAGCCGGCGGGGTGATGCCGTCAAAGAGCTTGCGCAGCTTTTCGAAGGGGTAGGGCTGGAGTTCGTCGAGGTGCGGGTTCACGTTGGGTGGAGTTCCTGTATTCGGCCCGGTGCGGGCATGAAAGAGGTCGCTGCCGGGCGCGCGGGCAGGGGGCCGTGAAAGCGGTTGTCAAAGCGGCAGCCTGAGCCGTTGCCCAAGCGGCCGTGACGGCGGCCGTCAGGGCAGGCTGCGGCGGCCATGATAAGGGCGCTCTGCCCGGCCGCGAAATAAGCCTGCTGGTCACGTTTTGGCCGGATGGTATTATAGCGGCCGCAATTTATGCGGCGGTGCAGCATATTTGCTGGCACACTAGCTGCAAAACCCTGCTTCCAGCCCACAAACCCAGCGTATTTCATCGGACTTTTCGTGCGTCTCGCCAAACTCAAGCTTGCCGGTTTCAAGACCTTCGTCGACCCGACGACCGTGCTCATGCCGGGCAATCTGGTGGGCGTGGTGGGGCCGAACGGCTGCGGCAAGTCCAACATCATCGACGCGGTGCGCTGGGTGCTTGGCGAGTCGCGGGCCTCGGCCCTGCGCGGCGGCTCAATGCAGGACGTGATCTTCAACGGCTCGACCACCCGCAAGCCGGTGTCGCGGGCCAGTGTCGAGCTGGTCTTCGACAACGCCGAAGGCCGCGCCGCCGGCCAGTGGAAGCCCTACGCCGAGGTGGCGGTGAAGCGCGTGCTCGACCGCAGCGGCGAGTCCACCTATTACATCAACGGGATGCAGGTCCGCCGCAAGGACGTGATTGACCTGTTCCTCGGCACCGGCCTGGGCCCGCGGGCCTACGCGATCATCGAGCAGGGGATGATCTCGCGGATCATCGAGGCGCGGCCCGAAGAGGTGCGCGGCTTCCTCGAAGAGGCCGCCGGCGTCACCAAATACCGCGAGCGTCGCCGCGAGACCGAAGGGCGCCTGTCCGACGCCCGCGACAACCTGATCCGCCTCGAGGACATCCGCAACGAGCTCGGCCAGCAGATAGGCCGCCTCGAGGTGCAGGCCGCGGTGGCCGAAAAATTCCGCGCCCTCAACGCCACCCAGGCCGAGCGCCAGAACCTGCTGTGGCTCCTGAAACGCAACGAGGCCCGGGCCGAGCGGACGCGGCTGGCCGACGAGCTCGCCGACGCGACCCGCCGCATCGAGGCCGATTCGTCCCACCTGCAGGAGCTCGAAGGCCGCCTCGAGACCGCCCGCGAGGCCCAGTTCTCGGCCAACGAAGGCGTGCAGCAGGCCCAGGGCGCGCTGTACGCGGTGAGCTCCGAGCTCACCCGCCTCGAGGGCGAACTGGCCCGCCTGCGCGACAGCCGACGCATCCTCGAGAGCCGCCTCGCCCAGCTCGAGCGGGACGACGCCCAGTGGCGCGGCCAGCTCGACAACCTCGCCGTCGAAGGCGAGCGCTGGCAGGGCCTGCTCGACAACGCTGCCCTGCGCGCCGAGCAGGCCGAAGCCCGCCACATGGAGGCCGGCGACCGCCTGCCCGAGGCCGAAGACGCCCTGCAGACCGCCGACGCCGCGGCCAGCGCGGTGCGCCGCGAGCTCAACCAGGCCGAGCAGCAGATCCGCGTCGAGGAAACCCACCGCCAGGCCAGCCAGCGCAGCCTCGACAGCCTGGCCCAGCGCCGCGCCCGCCTGCAGCAGGAGCAGGCCTCGGTGCAGGCTCCCGACCTGGGTCAGCTCGCCGAGCGCGAGGCCGCCCTCGCCGAGGCCGAGGACACCCTGGCCCGCCAGCAGGGCGACATCGCCGACACCCAGGCCCGCCTGCCGGCGGTGCAGCAGGCCCTCAAGCAGGCCCTCGACGCCGAGCGCCAGGCCCAGCGCCAGGCCACCGAGCTCAAGGCCCGCCGCGACGCGCTGGTCCAGCTGCAGAACAAGGTGCAGGTGCAAGGGCAGTTGGGCGACTGGCTCAAGCGCCACCACCTCGACGCGCTCAAGCCCCTGTGGCAGCGCATCCGGGTGGAGGCCGGCTGGGAGCTCGCGCTGGAAGCCGTGCTGCGCGAGCGCCTCGCCGCCCTGCCGGCCGACGATGGCCAGGCCGCGCTGGCGGCGCTGGGCGACAAGGTGCCCGGCGCCTTCGCCTTCCTGCTCGCCGACGCCCCGGCCGACGGCGACGCCTGCCCGCCGCCCGCCGGCACCCAGCCGCTGCTGGCCCGGGTCGGCACCGACGACCCCGCGCTGGCGGGCGTGCTGGCTGGCTGGCTGGCGCGGGTCTTCGTCGCCGACGAGCTTGGCGCCTGGCTGGCCCGGCGCGTCGAGCTGCCGCCGGGCGTCGTTCTGGTCTCCCGCGAAGGCCGCCTGCTCAGCCGCCATGCGCTGGTCCATTACGCCCCCGACTCGCGCACCCACGGCGTCATCGAGCGCCAGCGCGAGATCGACCACCTCGCCGCCGACGTCGACCACGCCCAGGAGTCCGCCGCCCTGGCCCACGGCGCGGTGGGCGAGGCCGAGGCCCTGGCCGGCCAGCTGCAGGACACCCTCACCGGCCTGCGCCGCGACGCCCAGGCCCTGCAGGCGCGGGTGCACGCCGAGAAGGTGGACGTGCTCAAGCTCAACCAGGCGCGCCTGCGCTTCGAGGAGCGCTGCGGCCAGATCGAGCGCGACCTCGGCGAGATCGAGCACGGCGAAGAGGCCGAGCGCGACCGCCTGATGCGCTCCGAAACCGAACTCGAACGTGCCCGCGAGATGGCCGAGCTGCAGCGTGGCCGGCTCGACGCCGCCGAGGCGGTGCGCCGCGAGCGCGAGAGCAGCCTGCGCGAGACCCGCGCGCTCGAACAGGCGCTGGCCCGTGAGCTGCAGGAAGCCCGCCATTCCGAGCGCGAATGTTCCAGCAAGCTCGATGACATCGCCCGCAACCGGGCGCTGGCCAGCGAGCAGCTCGAGCGCATCGCCGACGAGCTCACCGAGCGCCGCGAGACCCTGCTCGAGATCGACGAGGTGTCGGTGGCCAGTGCGCTGCAGGAGGCCGTTGCCCTGCGCGCCGCCCGCGAAGCCGCGCTGGCCGAGAGCCGCAACACCCTTGAGGGCGCCAACGCGCTCTTGCGCGGGCTAGAGGAAGACCGCCAGCGCACCGAACACGCCGCGGCGCCCCAGCGCGAACGCGTCGCCGACCTGCGCCTGCGGGTGCAGGCCGCCGAACTCGCAGAGGGCCAGCATGCCGCCCGTCTCGAAGAGGCCCAGGCCGACGAGGCGCTGCTCGCGCCGCTCCTCACGCCGGACATCAAGGAAGGCGCGCTGCAGCGCGAGCTGGCGCGCCTCGGCCGCGAGATCGCCGAGCTGGGGGCGGTCAACCTGGCGGCCCTCGACGAGCTGCGCAGCGCCTCCGAGCGCAAGGCCTACCTCGACGCCCAGGGCGACGACCTGCTCGGCGCGATCGAAACCCTCGAAGATGCCATACGCCGCATCGACAGGGAGACCCGGGAGCAGTTGCAGGAGACGTACAATACGGTCAATCATCACTTCGGCAGCCTGTTTCCCATGCTGTTCGGAGGCGGTGAAGCGCGGCTGGTGCTCACCGGCGACGAGATCCTCGATGCGGGCATCACCATCGTCGCCCAGCCGCCGGGCAAGAAGAACAGTTCCATCCAGCTGCTTTCGGGCGGCGAGAAGGCCCTGACCGCGATTGCGCTGGTGTTCTCCATGTTCCAGCTCAACCCGGCGCCCTTCTGCATGCTGGATGAGGTGGATGCCCCACTCGACGATTCGAACACCGAGCGCTACTGCCAGATGGTCAAGCGCATGTCGTCGCAGACCCAGTTCATCTTCATCAGCCACAGCAAGATCACCATGGAGATCGCGCAGCAGCTGGTGGGTGTCACGATGCAGGAGCAAGGTGTGTCGCGGGTGGTGGAAGTGGATATCGAAGAAGCGCTGCGTCTGGCCGAGACGGTCGCAGCTTGACGCAGGAAACAAGGAATAGCGATGTCGATCAGTGAGTTGCAGATGGGTTTGGTTGGTGCTGGCGGCGTGGTCGTCGTCGGCATCTTTGCCTTCAACAAGTGGCAGGAGCGCAAGCACCGCAAGGCCGCGGATGCCCTCGCCAAGGTGGGTGTCCAGGAGCCGCTGGCCGGTGAGCCTGCTGCCGGCGGTGAGCGCGTAGAGCCGGTGATCGGCGCCGAGGCGCCACCGCGCCCCACGCCCACCGACCAGCAGCTCCGCGACGCCAGCGCCCGCCGGGTGCCGCCGCTGTTGCCGCCCGAGGTGGACGAGCGGGCCGACTGGGTGGTGCGCATCGAGTCCATCGAGTCCGTGGTGGCCGGCCAGTTCTATCATGCGGCCGCCCAGCACCTCGACGGCCTTGGCAAGCCGGTGCGCTGGTTTGGTTTCTCCGACACAGAGAACCGCTGGGAGCCGCTCAACCCCCACGGCGCCGCCCGCTACCACTGGCTGTGCGCGGCGCTGCAGCTGGTCGACCGCCGCGGCGCGGCCACCGAGGGCGATCTCGCCCATCTGGCGGCCGGCCTGCAGCGGGTGTGCGACGCCTTCATGGCGATCCCGTCGCCCCCGGCCCGCGCCGAGGCGCAGGCCCGCGGCGCCGAGCTCGACCGCCTGTGCGCCGGTGTCGACATCCAGATCGGCGTCAATGTGCTGGCCCGCGACCAGGCCTTCTCCGGCGCCAAGCTGAGCGGGCTGCTGCACACCGCCGGGCTCGAGCTGCAGGGCGACGGCTGCTTCCATTCCCGCGACGACAAGGGCCTGACCGAGTTCGTGCTGTCCAACCTGGAGCCGGTGCTGTTCTCGGCCGAAGGGATGCGCGGCCTCACCACCCAGGGCATCACGCTCACCCTCGACGTGCCCCGCGTGGCCGACGGCGTGCAGGTCTTCGAGCGCATGATGGCGCTGGCCCAGCGCATCGCCGAGGCCCTCGGCGGCGTGGTGGTGGACGACAACCGCGCGCCCTTTGGCGACAAGGCGGTGGGCCTGATCCGCAGCCAGATCGAGCAGTTCCAGGGTCAGATGGCCGAGCAGGGCATTCCGGCGGGTTCCCCGCTGGCCCTGCGGCTGTTCTCGTAAGCGGGCGCGCCGATGGCTGTCAGCCCCGACCTCCGCGCGCGGGCGCACGCCCTGCGCGCGGAGCTGCAAGCCCATGACCACGCCTATTACGTCCTCGACGCGCCCACCGTCCCCGACGCCGAGTACGACCGGCTGTTCCGCGAGCTCCAGGCCCTCGAGCTCGCCCACCCCGAACTCCTGAGCCCCGATTCGCCCACCCAGCGGGTCGGCGGTGCGCCGTCGCCCGAGCTGGCGTCGGTGGCCCACCGGGTGCCGATGCTGTCGATCCGCACCGAGACCGACACCACCGAGCAGGGCGCGATCACCTTCGACACCCGCGTGCGGCGGGCCCTCGGCCTCGACGAAGCCGCGCCGCCGCTGGTCTATGCGGCCGAACTCAAGTTCGACGGCCTTGCCATCAACCTGCGCTACGAAGACGGCCTGCTGGTGCAGGCGGCCACCCGCGGCGATGGCAGCACCGGCGAGGACGTGACCCGCAACGTGCGCACCGTGCGCAAGATCCCGCTGCGCCTCACCGGCAATGCACCGCCGGTGCTCGAGGTGCGTGGCGAGATCTACATGCGCCGCGACGACTTCGAGCGCCTCAACGCGGCCCAGGCCGCCGAGGGCCAGAAGGTCTTCGTGAACCCGCGCAACGCCGCCGCCGGCAGCCTGCGCCAGCTCGACCCGGGCATCACCGCGCGGCGCCCGCTGTCGTTTTACGCCTACGGCCTCGGCGAAGTGCAGGGCTGGGCGATGCCCGACACCCACAGCGGCATCCTCGACGCGCTGGCCGCCTTCGGCCTGCCGGTGTGCGAGCACCGCTGCACTTCCGCGGGGCCCGACGGCCTGGCGCGCTTCCATGCCGACATGGCGGCGCTGCGTCCGAGCCTGCCCTTCGACATCGACGGCGTTGTTTACAAGGTGGACTCCCTGTCCCGCCAGCAGGAGCTCGGCTTTGTGTCCCGCGAGCCGCGCTGGGCGGTGGCCCATAAATACCCGGCCCAGGAGGTGGCGACCCGCCTGCTCGGCATCGACGTGCAGGTCGGCCGCACCGGGGCGATCACCCCGGTGGCGCGCCTCGAGCCGGTGTTCGTCGGCGGCGTGACGGTGACCAACGCCACGCTGCACAACCAGGGCGAGATCGACCGCAAGGACGTGCGCATCGGCGACTGGGTGGTGGTGCGCCGGGCCGGCGACGTGATCCCCGAGGTGGTCGGCCCGATCGTCGAGCGGCGCGAGGGCGAGCCGCCGCGCTTCGACTTGCTGGCCGCCATCGACCATAAATGCCCGGAGTGCGGCTCCCACGTGGTGCGCGGTGAGGACGAGGCGGTGGCCCGCTGTACCGGCGGCCTGTTCTGCCCGGCCCAGTGCCGGCAGGCGCTGCTGCACTTTGCCGGGCGCCGGGCGATCGACATCGACGGCCTGGGCGAGCAGATCGTCAGCCAGCTGGTGACGGCGGGCCTGCTGCGCACGCCGGCTGACCTGTACGACGCCGCGTGCATCAATGCCGAGGCGCTGGCCGGCCTTGAGCGGATGGGCGAGAAGTCTGCCGCCAACCTGCTGGCCGCGATCGACAAGAGCCGCGACACCACGCTGGCGCGCTTCATCTTTGCGCTTGGCATCCGCAACGTGGGCGAGACCACCGCCAAGGACCTGGCCCGCCATTTCGGCAATCTCGACGCCCTGCTGGCGGCCGACGAGGCCGCGCTACTCGAGGTGCCCGACGTGGGCCCCATCGTCGCCAAGTGCATCACTGAGTTCTTCGCCGAGCCCCACAACCGCAGCGTCATCACGGCGCTGCGCGGGGCGCTGCGCTGGGCCGAGGGCGAGGGCGCGGCGCGCCCGGCGGAGGGGCGCCTCGCCGGCAAGACCCTGGTGCTCACCGGCACCCTGCCCAGCCTGCGGCGTGACGAGGCGGCGGCGATGATCGAGGCGGCGGGTGGCAAGGTGGCCGGCTCGGTGTCGAAAAAAACAGATTACGTGGTGGCCGGCGCGGATGCCGGCAGCAAGCTCGAGAAGGCCATCAAGCTGGGCGTCGCGGTGATGGACGAGGAGGCCCTGCTGGCCCTGCTGGCGCCGTCCGATGACGGGGGCGAGGCGCTGCAGCCGGATCTATTTGGAGAATGACGATGAAGAAAGTGACGAAGGCGGTGTTCCCGGTGGCGGGCCTCGGCAGCCGCTTCCTGCCGGCCACCAAGGCCAGCCCCAAGGAGATGATGCCGATCGTCGACAAGCCCCTGATCCAGTACGCGGTCGAGGAGGCCGTGGCGGCGGGGGTGACCGACCTGGTGTTCATCACCGGGCGCTCCAAGCGGGCCATCGAGGACCACTTCGACAAGGCCTATGAGCTGGAAACCGAGCTCGAGAACCGCGGCAAGGCCGAGCTGCTGAAGATCGTCCGCGATACCGTGCCGTCGCATGTGAACTGCATCTACATCCGCCAGGCGGAGGCCCTCGGCCTGGGCCACGCAGTGCTGTGCGCGGCGCCGGTGGTGGGCGAGGAGCCCTTCGCGGTGCTGCTCGCCGACGACCTGCTGGACGGCGAGGGCGCCGCACCGGTGATGAAGCAGATGGTGGATGTGTACAACTACAACCGCTGTTCGGTGCTGGGCGTGATGAACGTGCCGCTGGCGCAGACGCGCCAGTACGGCATCGTCAGCACCGAGCGCGATGTGGGCGACATCCAGCGCGTCACCGGCATCGTCGAGAAGCCGAAGCCCGAGGAGGCGCCGTCCACCCAGGCGGTGGTGGGGCGCTACATCCTCACCGGGCGGATCTTCGACCACCTGCGCCAGCTCACGCCGGGGGCCGGCGGCGAGCTGCAGCTCACCGACGCGATCGCCTCGCTGCTCAAGGAGGAGGCGGTGCTGGCCTACCAGTTCCAGGGCGTGCGCTACGACTGTGGCTCGAAGCTGGGCTACCTGCAGGCCACCGTCGAGCTGGCCCTCAAGCACCCCGAGGTGCGCGAGGAGTTCGCCGCCTTCCTGGCGGGCCGCTTCGGCGCCTGAACTCCGGCGAGCCATCCGGCGGATGGCTCCGGGCATCGCCGGGGTGGGATGGCCTGTTTCCAGGATGCGAGGTCTCGTCGCCGGGATGCAATGCCCCTTGTCCAGGGGGCGATGTTCCATCTGAAAGCTGCGATGCCCCGGCCTGGAGCTGCGATCTTCCCTCTTCGGGATGCGATATCCCGGGGCCAGGTTGCGATGCTCTACCCCAGAGGCGCGATGTTCCATCCCTGGGATGAGATGTCCTCACTCTCGGGCAGGCCATCCGCTCTCCGGGGTGGGACGAGCCATCTTCAGGCTACCTTGACCCTTGCCTGGGGAATCTGTGTGTCGCCTGCAAGTGCGTCGATGTGTCCTTGAAGGGGCCCCTACGGGGTGGCCTGTCTCCGGGATGCTGATGCCCGGCGGACAGACGAAAAAAAAGCGCGACCCGAGGGCCGCGCTTTTGTTTGCTGGCGAGGCCGCAGCCCCGCCGGCGATGCCGATCAGGCCTCTTCGCGGGACGCGCGCTTGCGGTCGTGTTCCTTGAGGAAGCGCTTGCGCAGGCGGATGCACTTCGGGGTGATCTCGACGATCTCGTCGTCCGCGATGAATTCGATGGCGGATTCGAGGGTCAGCTGGATCGGGTTGATCAGGCGCACGGCTTCGTCGGTGCCCGAGGCGCGGACGTTGGTGAGCTGCTTGCCCTTGATCGGGTTCACCACCAGGTCGTTGTCGCGGGTGTGGATGCCGATGATCATGCCTTCGTACAGCGCGTCGCCCGGGCTCACGAACATGCGGCCGCGGTCCTGCAGGTTCCACAGGGCGTAGGCCACGGCCTCGCCGTCGTTCTGGGAGATCAGCACGCCGTTGCGGCGCTCGGCCATCTGGCCGGCCATCGGGCCGTAGTCGTCGAACACGTGGCTGGCGAGGCCGGTGCCGCGGGTCATGGTGAGGAATTCGCCCTGGAAGCCGATCAGGCCACGGGCCGGGATGCGGTACTCGAGGCGCACGCGGCCCTTGCCGTCCGGCTGCATGTCCTGGAGTTCGCCACGGCGACGGCCGAGCTCTTCCATCACGCCGCCCTGGTGGTCTTCTTCGACGTCGACGGTGAGCATCTCGTAGGGCTCGCACTTGACGCCGTCGATGTCCTTGAACACCACGCGCGGGCGGCCGACGGCCAGCTCGTAGCCTTCACGGCGCATGTTCTCGAGGAGGATGGTGAGGTGCAGTTCGCCGCGGCCGGAGACTTCGAAGGTGTCGGAGTCGCTGGTGAAGTTGACGCGCAGGGCGACGTTCTTGAGCAGCTCTTTCTCGAGGCGCTCGCGGATCTGGCGGCTGGTGACGAACTTGCCTTCACGGCCGGCCAGCGGCGAGGAGTTGACCATGAAGTTCATGGTCAGGGTGGGCTCGTCGACGGCGATCGGGGTCATGCCGTCGAGGCATTCCGGGTCGCACAGGGTGACGCCGATGTTGACCTGGGAGATGCCGGCCACCAGCACGATGTCGCCGGCTTCGGCGACTTCGGCGGGGGAGCGCTCGAGGCCCTTGAAGGTGAGGATCTGGCTGACCTTGCCCTTGCCGCGGTTCTCGTCGCCGTACATCACCACGACTTCCTGGTTGGGCTTGATGCGGCCGCGCTTGATGCGTCCGATGCCGATCTGGCCCATGTAGGTGGAGTAGTCGAGGGAGCAGACCTGCATCTGCAGCGGGCCGTCGGCGTCGACCTCGGGGGCCGGCACGTGCTTGAGGATGGCCTCGAACAGGGGGCGCATGTCGGTGCGCTCGTCCTCGAGGTTTTCCATCGCGAAGCCGTTGAGGCCGGAGGCGTAGATGATCGGGAAGTCGAGCTGCTCGTCGGTGGCGCCGAGCTTGTCGAAGAGGTCGAAGGTGTGGTTGATGACCCAGTCGGGGCGCGCGCCCGGACGGTCGATCTTGTTCACCACGACGATCGGCTTGAGGCCGAGGGCCAGGGCCTTGCGGGTCACGAAGCGGGTCTGGGGCATCGGGCCTTCGACCGAGTCGACCAGCAGCAGCACGCTGTCGACCATCGACAGCACGCGCTCGACCTCGCCGCCGAAGTCGGCGTGGCCCGGGGTGTCGACGATGTTGATGTGGGTCTCGCCGTACTGGATGGCGCAGTTCTTGGAAAGGATGGTGATGCCGCGTTCTTTTTCGATATCCCCCGAGTCCATGATGCGTTCGCTGACCTGCTGGTTTTCACGGAAGGTGCCGGATTGGCGCAGGAGCTGGTCGACGAGGGTGGTCTTGCCGTGGTCGACGTGGGCGATGATTGCGATGTTGCGGATGGCGCGGGACATAGGGGTTGGATACCGGAAGTACTTGTAAACCTGAGATTTTAGCACGTCTTTGCGCAACGCAGCATCAAGAGCGCGGTGGGCCCCCGTGCTAACATTCGCGCCCGATTCGGTTTTCGAGGAGTAGCCCGGACATGCTGGCGATTATTGGCGGTAGCGGTTTGACCCAATTGGCAAACCTGAACGTGATCCGTCGGGAGGTGGTGCGCACCCCCTACGGCGAGCCCTCCGGGGCGCTCACCTTCGGCCAGCTGTGCGAGCACCCGGTGGTCTTTCTGGCCCGGCATGGCTATGGCCACACGATCCCGCCCCATCGCGTCAACTACCAGGCCAACCTGTGGGCGCTGAAGGAGGCCGCGGTGGAGATCATCATCTCGGTGGCCTCGGTGGGCGGCATCCGGGCCGACATGTGTCCCGGCACGCTGGTGGTGCCCGATCAGATCATTGACTACACCTGGGGCCGCAAGAACACCTTCCACGAGGGCACGGACGAGCCCGTGGTGCATATCGATTTCACCGAACCCTACGACGCAGCGGTGCGTCGGCGCATCCTGGCGGCCGCGGCGGCGGCCGGCGAGAAGGTCTTTGATGGCGCCGTGTATGCCGCCACCCAGGGCCCGCGCCTCGAGACGGCGGCCGAGATCAACCGCCTGGAGCGGGACGGCGCCGACGTGGTCGGGATGACCGGGATGCCCGAGGCCGCGCTGGCCCGGGAGCTCGGCATTCCCTATGCAGCGATCAACGTGGTGGCCAACTACGCGGCGGGCCGCGCCGACAGTTCGCAGCGGATCTGCTTCGACAGCATCGAGACGGCGCTCCACGAGGCGATGGGCCGGGCGCGCAAGGTGCTCGACCATCTGTGCTCCGTATGATCCGCGACGTCTTGCGGATGGGCGACCCGCGCCTGCTGCGGCGCGCCCTGCCGGTGGAGGCCTTCGGGACGCCGGCGCTGGCGGCGCTGCTGGTTGACATGCGCGACACGATGGCGGCGCTGTCGGGGGCCGGCCTGGCGGCGCCCCAGATCGGCGTCGATCTGCGGGTGGTGATTTTTGGCGGCGGCGCCAGCCCTCGCTACCCCGACGCATCGGCGGTGCCCGACACGGTGCTGATCAACCCGGTGCTCACGCCTTTGGGGCCGGATGAGGAGGGTGGCTGGGAGGGTTGCCTGTCGGTGCCCGGCCTGCGCGGCTGGGTGCCGCGCTGGACGCGCCTGCGCTATACCGGCTTCGACGCCTCGGGGGCGCCCATCGACCGCATCGCCACCGGCTTTCATGCCCGCGTGGTGCAGCACGAATGCGACCACCTGGACGGCATCCTGTACCCCATGCGGGTGCGTGATTTCTCGCGCTTCGGCTTCACCGACGTTCTGTTCCCGGACGGCTCGGTGGCCGCGGACGACTGACTGCGGCTTGCGCTCAAGGAAACGCAGGGCCGCCCCAGGTTTCCTTGAACCCCCTCGGGCGGCGGGCTGGGCGGGGCCCGGCCCTTGGGGCGCTCAAACCGCCAGTTTCTCGAGAAGTTCGGATTCGATGCGTACGATCTGAGAGTCCTGGCCGAGGTCTGAGCCGCTGATCAGGAAGGTGTCTTCGATGCGCGCGCCGAGGGTTGCGATCTTGGCGGTGTGCAGGTTGATGCCGTGGTGGACCAGGGTTTCGGCGACGCCGAAGAGCAGCCCGGGCCGATCGGCGGCGGTGACCGACATGATGAAGTACTGGCCGCGCTCGTCGGGGCGGATGCTGATCGTCGGGGTGATCGGGAAGTGTTTCACCTCGCGCGGCAGCCGGCCCCCGGCGGGGCGGTCGGCGGGGGCGTCGCTCTTCAGGCGCTCGCCCAGGTCGTGTTCGAGCAGGTTGATGAGGTCGCGGTAGTGGATCTCGTGGCCGGGGTCGAGGAGCACGAAGCTGTCGAGGGCGTAGCCGTTGCGCGTGGTGTGGATCTTGGCGTCGGCGATGCTGAAGCCGAGGCGGGCGAAGAAGCCGCACAGGCGCATGAAGAGATCACGGCTGTCGCGCATGTAAACCATGACCTGCAGGCCTTCGCTGCTCTGGCTGGGGCGCGCCTTGACCACCGGCTCGTCGGTTTCGACGCGGTAGTACAGCATGCGCGTGTGCCAGGCGATCTCCTCGGGGTCGTGGCGCAGGAAGTAAACGGTGTCGAGCTGGGCCCACAGGGCGTCCTCGGTGCCCGGGCGCAGGCCGTAGTAACGCAGTAGGTTGCGGGCGTCGTCCTGGCGGATCGGGGTGCCGAGGGCCTGCTGGGGCTTGGCGCCGCGCAAGAGGCGCTGGGTGGCCAGGAAGAGGTCTTCGAGGAGCTTGCCCTTCCAGCCGTTCCACACCTTGGGGCTGGTGCCGCGGATGTCGGCGTGGGTGAGGATGTAGAGCGCGGTGAGGCGGCGCTCGGTCTTGACCAGGGCGGCGAAGCGCTGGATGACGTCGAGGTCGGAGAGATCCTGCTTCTGGGCCACGTTGGACATCGACAGGTGCTGGCCGACCAGCCATTCGACGAGCTCGGTGTCGGTTTCGTCGAGGCCGTGGGCGACGCAGAAATCGCGCGCGTCCTTCATGCCGAGCTTGGAGTGGTCGCCGCCGCGCCCCTTGGCGATGTCGTGGAAGAGTGCCGCGATGTAGATCAGCCAGGGCTTCTCGAAGCTGGTGGCGAGGCGCGTCATGAGCGGGTATTCGTGGGCGTGCTCGGCGACCATCAGGCGGCGCACGTTGCGCAGCACCTGCATGATGTGCTGATCGACGGTGTACACATGAAACAGGTCGTGCTGCATCTGGCCGACGATGCGCCGCCAGGCGGGCAGGTAGAAGCTCAGGATGCTGTACTTGTTCATCCGCCGCATCTCCTGCACCACGCCGCGCTTCTGCTGCAGGAGCCGCAGGAACAGCGCCCGGTTGGCGGGGTCGCGGCGGAAGTCGGCGTCGATCAGCTTGCGGCCGTGCCACAGGGCGCGCAGGGTGCGGGCGGTCATGCCCTTGAGTTCGGAGCGCTGCTGCAGGAGCAGGAAGCATTCGAGCACCGCGCTCGGGTGGCGCTCGAAGACGCCCTCGTCGCGCACGTCGAGCAGCTCGCGCACGCACTGGAAGCGTTCGTTGATGTTGATCGCCACCGGGTGGCGGTTTGGGAAGAAGGCGACCCCGAAGTTGAGCATCAGGATGGTGTTGAGCTGGGTCACCTTCTTGGCTGTGCGGTAGTACTCCTGCATGAAGACCTCCGAGGCCCGGCGGGCTTCGGTGGCCTCGCAGCCGAACAGCCGGGCGAGGGTCTCCTGGTGGTCGAACAGGAGGCGGTCTTCGCGGCGGCCGGTGAGGTGGTGCAGGCGGATCCGCACGTGCTGCAGGAAGCGCTCGAGCTCGCGAAGCTCGGCGGCCTCGGCGGGGGTGATCAGCAGGTGCCGGGCGAGGTCGCGCCAGTGGGTGCCGAAGCCGGCGGCGCGGCTGATCCAGCCGATCAGCTGCAGGTCGCGCAGGCCTCCCGGGCTCTCCTTGCAGTTGGGCTCGAGGGAGTAGGGCGTGTCGTCGTGGCGGGTGTAGCGCTGGTCCTGCTCGAGGCGCTTGGCCTTGAAGAACTGGCCGGGGTCGACCAGGGTGCGCAGTGCCACTTCGAAGGCACTGAACAGGCGGGTGTTGCCGCCGATGAGGCGCGCCTCGAGGAGGTTGGTGAGTACGGTGATGTCGCGGACAGCCTCTTCGAGGCATTCGTTCACCGTTCGCACGCTGTGCCCGATATCGAGCCCGATGTCCCAGAACAGCCCGATCATCTGGGTCAGGCGCTCGCTGGTGTCGTCGTCGAGGGGCGTGTCGAAAAGGAACAGCAGATCCACGTCGGAGCACGGAAAAAGCTCCTCCCGCCCATAGCCGCCGACGGCCACCAGGGCCGACGAGGCAGGCAGGTCGAAGGCCTTCCAGATGTCGAGCAGCACGCCGTCGACCAGGCGCGAGCGCCCCTTGAGGAGGGGGTCGGTGAGCGGGTGAGCTTCGTAGGCGCTGCGCAGCGCCTCGCTGCCGCCCTTCAGGCGCGCCTTGCAGCGGGTGATGAGTTCGCGGTTGGCGTCCGGGGGGGCGGTGTCGAGCATGGGCGGGCGGGTAGGGGGTCAGGGCAGGAGATTGGCGACGATGTCCGGGCGGGGCGGGCTGCCTGCCGAGAGGGTCAGCACTTCGACGCCGGTCTCGGTGACCAGCACCATGTGCTCCCACTGGGCCGACAGGCTGCGGTCGCGGGTGACGATGGTCCAGCCGTCGGGCAGCTCGGAGATGGCGGCCTTGCCTGCGTTGATCATCGGCTCGATCGTGAAGATCATGCCGGGCTTCAGTTCGATGCCGGTGCCGGGCTTGCCGTAGTGCAGCACCTGCGGGTCTTCGTGGAAGTTCGCGCCGATGCCGTGGCCGCAGAATTCGCGGACCACCGAGAAGCCGTTGCCCTCGGCGTGCTTCTGGATTGCGTGGCCGATGTCACCGAGATGGGCGCCGGGCTTCACCTGGGCGATGCCGAGCCACATGCACTCGTAGGTGATCTGGCACAGGCGCTTGGCGCGGATGCTGGTGTCGCCGCCGACCATGAACATCCGGCTGGTGTCGCCGTGGTAGCCGTCCTTGATGACGGTGATGTCCATATTGACGATGTCGCCCTTCTTGAGCAGCACCTTCTCGCTGGGCACCCCGTGGCAGACCTGGTGGTTGATCGAGGTGCAGATGGACTTGGGGTAGGGCGTGTAGCCCGGCGGGCAGTAGTTGAGCGGTGCGGGGATGCAGCCTTGCACATCCACCATGTAGTCGTGGCAGAGCTTGTCGAGCTCGCCCGTGCTTATGCCGGGCTTGACGAAGGGCGTGATGTAATCGAGGACTTCCGAGCCGAGACGGCCCGCGACGCGCATTTTTTCGATTTCTTCGGGCGTTTTGATCGTGACGCTCATGGCTGCTGTCTGTATTGGGGCATTGGGCCATCTAGGCTAGCTCAAGCCGCCGTGCCGGGCAATCGGCGGGCCGGCGCAGCGGGCGATTTGCGGCTGGTCTTGAGGCATGTCATGGGATGCTGCTACAATCACGGGCTTGTCTGGCAAGGGTGCCAGGCAAAATACACACGTCCGGCCCATTGGGGTCCGGCAGTCGGCCCGGAAAGCATCTTTGATTTGTTTTTCCGGTAGATCTTGGGCCACGCGCCTGAGTGCCTGCTGCGGCATAGTGTGCTCCCGCACAGGGCGGGGCATGCAGACCGGACGGCGGTCAAACCTCAGTACTGGAGTCAAGCAATGTCTGTCACCATGCGTCAAATGCTCGAAGCGGGCGTCCACTTCGGCCACCAAACCCGTTTCTGGAACCCGAAGATGGCCCCGTTCATCTTTGGTCAGCGCAACAAGATCCACATCGTTAACCTCGAAAAGACCCTCGTCAAGTACAACGAGGCCATCGATTTCGTGCGCAAGCTGGCTGCCAACCGCGGCACCATCCTGTTTGTCGGCACCAAGCGTCAGGCTCGCGAGATCATCGCCGAGGAAGCGGCCCGTGCCAGCATGCCTTTCGTCGATGAGCGCTGGCTGGGCGGCATGCTCACCAACTTCAAGACCGTCAAGGTTTCGATCAAGCGCCTGAAGGACATGGAAGCCATGGTCGAAGACGGCTCCATCGAGCGCCTGTCCAAGAAGGAAGCCCTGATGGCCTCCCGCGAGCTCGAGAAGCTGCAGAAGAGCCTCGGCGGCATCAAGGAACTCGGCGGCCTGCCGGATGCACTGTTCGTCATCGACGTCGGCTACCACAAGATCGCCATCACCGAAGCCAACAAGCTGGGCATCCCCGTCGTGGCCGTGGTTGACACCAACCACTCGCCCGAAGGCGTTGATTTCGTGATTCCGGGTAACGACGACTCCTCCCGCGCCATCCGCCTGTACGCCCGTGGCGTCGCCGATGCCGTGCTGGAAGGCAAGAACGCCGTGATCCAGGAAATCGTTGCTGCCGGTTCCGACGAGTTTGTCGAAGTCGACGACGGCGCCGAAGAGCAAGCCTGATCCCGATCCGGGCCCGGTTCAGCCGGGCCCGACTGATTTAAATCCAAATTTATCTAGGAGCAAGCATGGCGGAAATCACCGCAAGCATGGTCAAGGAGCTGCGCGAAAAAACCGACGCGCCCATGATGGAATGCAAGAAGGCCCTGTCCGAAGCCGCTGGCGACATGGCCAAGGCCGAAGAAATCCTGCGCGTCAAGCTGGGCAACAAGGCCTCCAAGGCCGCTGCCCGCGTGACCGCCGAAGGCATCGTCGGTGTGTATATCTCCGCCGACGCCAAGCTGGGCGCGATGGTTGAAGTCAACTGCGAGACCGACTTCGTCGCCAAGAACGACGACTTCCTGGCCCTCGTCAAGAACGTCGCCGAACTCGTCGCCACCAAGAACCCGGCCGACGTCGAGGCGCTGTCCGCCCTCGAGATCAACGGTCAGACCGTTGAAGAAGTCCGCAAGGCGCTGGTTGGCAAGATCGGCGAAAACATGTCGATCCGCCGCTTCGTCCGCACCGAAGCCCAGGGCGCCGTTGCCAGCTACATCCACGGCGGCTCCAAGATCGGCGTGCTGATCGACCTGGTTGGCGGTGACGAAGCCCTGGCCAAGGATCTGGCCATGCACGTCGCGGCTTCCAAGCCCAAGTCCCTCGACGCCTCCGGCGTGCCCGCCGAGCTGCTCGACGTCGAGCGCCGCATCGCCATCGAGAAGGCTCGCGAAGCCGGCAAGCCGGAAGCCATGCTCGAGAAGATCGCCGAAGGCACCGTCCAGAAGTTCCTCAAGGACGTCACCCTGCTCGACCAGGTCTTCGTGAAGGCCGAGGACGGCAAGCAGACCGTTGCCCAGCTGCTGAAGGCCAAGGGTGCTTCCGTGGCCGGTTTCACCCTCTACATCGTGGGTGAAGGCATCGAGAAGAAGGTGACCGACTTCGCCGCCGAAGTTGCCGCCCAGGCCGCTGCCGCGGCTGCCCAGAAGTAAGAAGGGGCGCACAACGATGAGCCAGCCCGCCTACAAACGCATTCTCCTCAAGCTCTCCGGCGAAGCCCTGATGGGTGACGACGCCTATGGCATCAACCGGGATGTCGTCGCCGGGATCGTCCGCGATGTCATCGACGTCACTCAGATCGGTGTCGAGGTAGGGGTGGTGATTGGCGGCGGGAACATCTTCCGTGGCATGGCAGGGGCGGCGACCGGCATGGACCGCGCCACTGCCGACTACATGGGGATGCTGGCCACCGTGATGAACGCGATGGCCCTTGCGGACGCATTCCGCGCCGCAGGGGTCAATGCCCGCGTCCAGTCTGCGCTGCGTATCGACCAGGTGGTTGAGCCCTACATCCGCGGCAAGGCGATCCGCTACCTCGAAGAGGGGCGGGTGGTCGTCTTTGGCGCCGGTACGGGCAATCCCTTCTTCACGACCGACACCGCGGCCGCCCTGCGTGGCGCCGAGATCGGTGCCGACATCGTGCTGAAGGCCACCAAGGTCGATGGCATCTACACCGCCGACCCGAAAAAAGATCCGTCCGCGACCCGCTTCCAGCGGATCTCCTTCGACGAGGCAATCGCCCGTAACTTGGCGGTCATGGACGCCACGGCGTTCGCCCTGTGCCGCGACCAGCGCCTGCCGATCAACGTGTTCAGCCTGTTCAAGGCCGGCGCGCTGAAGCGGGTCGTGATGGGCGAGGACGAAGGTACGCTGGTTTATTGCTGAGGATGTCAAAATGATCCCCGAGCTCAAGAAAACTACCGAACACAAGATGCACCGGTCCATCGATGCGCTCAAGGCGGATCTCGCCAAGGTGCGCACGGGCCGTGCCCACACCGGCATTCTGGATCACGTGACCGTCGAGTACTACGGCAGCCCCGTGCCCATCGCCCAGGTTGCCAACATCACCCTGATCGATGCGCGCACCATCGGCGTCCAGCCGTGGGAAAAGCCCATGATCGGCAAGGTCGAAAAGGCCATCCGTGACTGCGACCTCGGTCTGAATCCGGCCTCCCAGGGCGAGATCATCCGCGTCCCGATGCCCGCGCTGACCGAAGAGCGCCGCAAGGAGCTCATCAAGGTCGTCAAGCACGAGGGTGAAGGCGCCAAGGTTGCCGTGCGCAATCTGCGCCGCGATGCCAACGGCCACCTCAAGGACGCCCTCAAGGCCAAGACGATCTCCGAAGACGACGAGCGTCGTGCCCAGGACGACATCCAGAAGCTGACCGACAAGGCCATCGTCGAGATCGACAAGCTCCTCGCACAAAAAGAACAAGAACTGATGCAGATCTGACCCTCGCGGGTCCAGATCTGTCATCCCGGTTCCTTGCAGGCGGAAAAATCATGGTGCGACTGCCGTTCATCAGCTCCACGCGGGCTGTTCCCGAGACTGTGCAGGTTCCCCGGCACATCGCGATCATCATGGACGGCAACGGCCGCTGGGCCCGCAAGCGCCTGATGCCCCGGGTTGCCGGCCATGCCAAGGGCGTGGATTCCGTGCGCGATGTGGTGCGCACCTGCCTGGACCACAAGGTCGATTACCTCACGCTGTTCGCATTCAGTTCCGAGAACTGGCGGCGTCCGAAGGACGAGGTGTCCTTCCTGATGCAGCTCTTCATCAAGTCCCTCAAGGGCGAGATCGAGCGCATTCACCGCAACAACATCCGCCTGCGGGTGGTTGGCGACCTCAGCCGCTTCGACAAGCCGCTGGTGGACATGGTCCATGAGTCCGAGGCGCTGACCGCCAACAACACCGCGATGAACCTCACCATCTGCGCCAACTACGGCGGTCGCTGGGACATCATGCAGGCGGTCGAGAAGATGCTCGCCGCCAAGCCCGATGCCCGCGAGGGCTTCAGCGAGGACGAGCTGGCGGCACATCTGGCGCTCAACTTTGGCCCCGAGCCCGATCTCTTCATCCGCACCGGCGGCGAGAAGCGCATCAGCAACTTCATGCTGTGGCAGCTGGCGTATTCCGAGCTGTATTTCACCGACAAGCTGTGGCCAGAGTTCGGCGAGGCGGAGCTGAAGGAAGCGATCAAGTCTTACCAGGGGCGCGAGCGCCGTTACGGGCGGACCAGCGAGCAGGTGCTCGCCGCCGATCCCGACTCCTCCGCGCCCGGCCATGCTTAAGGCGCGGGTCGTCACCGCGCTGATTCTTCTCGCGGGCCTCCTGTCTTCCCTGTTTCTGTTGCCGGCTCTCGGCTGGTTGCTCTTCGCCTCGCTGGTGTGTGGCGGGGCCGCCCTCGAGTGGGGTGCGATGGTGGGCTTCGGCCCGGTGCCGCGGCGTGTCTACGCAGTGCTGCTGGGCTTGTTGTGCCTTGCCGGCGGCCTGGTCGCCGGGCTGCATCTTCCCGCTAGTGTGGCGCCCTTCGCGCTTGCGCCGGCGTATGCCCTGTCGGCGCTGTTCTGGCTGCTGTGCGTGCCGTTCTGGCTCCGCGCGCGCTGGAAGCTTCCGGGCGCCGGGGCTGCCGCCCTGGTGGGGTTCGTGCTGCTGGTTCCGCCGAGTCTCGCCATCGCTCATCTGCGTCTGCTCAGCCCCTGGCTGCTGTTGGGGGTGATGGCGGCGGTGTGGGTTGCCGACATCGCGGCCTACTTCACCGGTAGGGCCTTCGGCCGCCGCAAGCTGGCGCCGTCGATCAGCCCGGGCAAGAGCTGGGAAGGCGCCTATGGGGCGGTCGTTGGCGTTGCTGTCTATGGCCTGGCCTGTCTTTCATACATCGGCTACCCCCTTGGTGAGCCGGGCAGGCTGGTGCTGGCGCTGGTCGGGCTGGTGGCCTTCACGGCCGTCAGCATCATCGGCGATCTGTTCGAATCAATGGTCAAGCGTCAGGCGGGTGTCAAGGACAGTGGCACTCTTCTTCCCGGTCACGGGGGAATCCTCGATCGGATCGACAGTCTGACCTCGACGCTGCCGCTGGCAGCCCTCGTCGTCCTCTGGATCGCGAAGTAAACTCATGACCCAAGGCAAGAAACTTCTCACGGTGCTGGGAGCGACCGGCTCCATCGGCGTCAGCACCCTCGACGTCGTCGCGCGCCACCCCGACCGCTACGGCGTCTTCGCGCTCACCGCCCACCGGCAGGTGGACAAGCTCTTCGAACAATGTCGCGTCCATCGGCCGGCCTACGCGGTGGTCGATCGGGCCGAGGATGCCCAGCGCCTGCAGGCGATGCTGGAAGGCGCCGGCTGCTGCACGGAGGTCCTGTCGGGGTCGAACGCCCTCGCCGAAGTTTCCGCTGCGCCCGAAGTCGACATGGTCATGGCGGCCATCGTCGGCGCGGCCGGCATGGTGCCGACGCTGGCGGCCGCCCGTGCCGGCAAGCGCGTGCTGCTCGCCAACAAGGAGGCGCTGGTGATGTCCGGTGCCCTGTTCATGCGTGAAGTTGCCGCTAGCGGCGCCACCCTGCTGCCCATCGACAGCGAGCACAACGCGATCTTCCAGGCGCTGCCGGCGGGCTTCGGCGGCGGGGTCGACGGGGTCGAAGTGACGCGCATCCTGCTCACCGCGTCGGGTGGCCCGTTCCGCCGCAAGCCCCTCGAAGAGCTCGCCGCCGTGACCCCGGAGATGGCCTGCGCCCACCCCAACTGGGTGATGGGCCGCAAGATTTCCGTCGATTCGGCGACGATGATGAACAAGGGCCTCGAGGTCATCGAGGCTCACTGGCTGTTCGGCGCACCGGCCGAGCGCATCGAGGTGGTGATCCACCCCGAGAGCGTGATCCACTCCATGGTTGCCTACGTCGATGGTTCGGTGATTGCCCAGCTCGGCAACCCCGACATGCGCACTCCGATCGCCCACGCCATGGCCTTCCCGGAGCGCGTTGACGCCGGCGTGAAGCCGCTCGATCTGTTTGCCATCGGTCAGCTCAACTTCGAGCGGCCCGACCTCGATCGCTTCCCCTGCCTGGCCCTGGCCTACCGGGCGCTGGCCGAGGAGGGCGTGGCGCCGGCGGTGCTGAATGCCGCCAACGAAGTGGCGGTGGGGTGTTTCCTCGACGGCGCGCTGGGCTTCGACCGCATTCCCGCGGTGATCGCAGCCACCCTTGATGCGATGAATCCGAGCGCGGCAGACTCTCTCGAGGTGGTGCTCGAAGCCGACCGCTGGGCCCGCGAGTTCGCCGCCGGCCATATCCGCAAGTCCCTCCGCTGAAGGGCATGAACCTCCTCGACTACATCCTGCCCTTCCTTCTGGCCCTCGGCATCCTGATCGTGGTGCATGAGTTCGGCCATTACGCCGTCGCGCGCCTGTGCGGCGTGAAGGTGCTGCGCTTTTCGCTGGGCTTCGGCAAGCCGCTGCTCGTCCGCAAGGCCGGCGCCGATCAGACCGAATGGGTGCTGGCGGCCTTTCCGCTTGGCGGCTACGTCAAGATGCTCGACGAGCGCGAGGCGCCGGTGGCGGCCCACGAGCTGCACCGCGCCTTCAACCGGCAGAGCGTGTGGCGGCGCATCGCCGTGGTGGCGGCTGGCCCGCTGGCCAATTTCGTGCTGGCGATCGCCCTTTACTGGGGCCTTTACACCGGCGGTGTCGAAGAGCTGCGCCCGCGGCTGGCCGCGCCCGAGGCCGCGACTTCGGCGGCCCATGCGGGTTTGCAGGGGGGCGAGCTGGTCCGCTCGATCAATGGCGAAGCCGTCGAGACCTGGCAGGAGTTTCGCTGGAAGCTGCTCAATCTGGCCCTCGACAAGCAGGTGGTGACGGTCGAAACCGTTAACGCCAGCCGGGAGATCGGCTTTCACAAGCTGGATCTGGCCGGGGTTGTGGTTGACCAGGCCGAGCGCGACGTCACCGCCCAGCTGGGCCTTCAGCTGCAGCGCCCCAAGCTGCCGGCCGTGCTGGGCCGGCTGAGCGCAAGTGGTGCGGCCGAAGCGGCTGGCCTTCGGGAGGGCGACCGGGTTGTGCGGATCGGCGACAGCAGCGTCGAGCTGTGGACGGATCTGGTGACCATCGTCCGCGATGCGCCGGGCCGCACGCTGGAGTTCGAGGTATTGCGTGACGGCCGCGCGCTGCGCTTCCAGGTCACGCCGTCGGCCGTCGATGATAACGGTCGCAGCGTCGGGCGCATCGGTGCGGCCCTCGCGGATGCGGAAGATCAGCGCGAGCAGATGTTCGTCACGGTGCGCTATGGCCTGGGCGAGGCCTTGTCGAAGGGCATTGGCCAGACCTGGGACACCGCCGCGATGAGTGTCTCGGTGATGGGCCGCATGATCGTCGGCGAGGTGTCGGTCAAAAACCTGAGTGGGCCGGTGACGATCGCCGACTTTGCCGGGCAGTCTGCCCGCATGGGCTGGGCCCATTACATCAAGTTCCTGGCCCTCATCAGCATCAGCCTGGGGGTCCTCAACCTGATGCCGGTGCCGGTGCTCGACGGTGGGCACTTGCTGTATTATGTGATTGAAATCATTAAAGGCGGCCCGGTTTCCGAGCGTGCTATGGAAATCGGCCAGCAGATCGGAATGGCCCTGCTGGCTGCGCTAATGGCTTTTGCCTTCTACAACGACATCAACCGCCTTGTTGCCAGCTGAAATCGGATGAAATCCAAGTTACTCCCCGGGGTGATCGCGGCCTTGCTCGCATCGCCCGCACTCGCTTTTGAGCCATTCGTCGTCAAGGATATCCGTGTCGAAGGCATTCAGCGTACCGAAGCCGGTACGGTGTTCAGCTACCTTCCCGTGAAGGTCGGCGAACGCTTCTCTGAAGAAAAAGCCTCCCAGGCCATCAAGGCCCTGTTCGCCACCGGCTTCTTCAAGGACGTCCGGCTGGAGGTCGAGAACGACGTGATCGTCGTGCTGGTGGATGAGCGCCCGGCGATCTCCCAGATCGACTTCGTCGGCATCAAGGAATTCGAAAAGGACGCCCTCAAGAAGGGGCTCAAGGAGGTCGGGCTCGCCGAGTCCCGCATCTTCGACCGCGCCGTGCTCGAACGCGCCGAGCAGGAGCTGAAGCGCCAGTATCTGTCCAAGGGCCTCTACGGCGTCCAGATCACCACCACCGTCACGCCCCTCGAGCGCAACCGCGTCGGCGTGAACTTCAACGTGGTGGAGGGCGAGGCCGCCAAGATCCGTCAGATCAGCGTCATCGGCAACAAGGTGTTCAAGGAGAAGGAACTCCTCGACCTGATGGCCCTGACCACGCCGGGCTGGATGACCTGGTACTCCAAGAGCGACCAGTATTCCAAGCAGAAGCTGTCGGCCGACATCGAGGCGCTGCGCTCCTTCTACCTCAACCGGGGTTATCTGGATTTCAGCATCGACTCCACCCAGGTGTCGATCACGCCCGACAAAAAAGACATCTACATCACCCTCAGCATCACCGAAGGTGAGAAGTACACCATCTCCGACGTCAAGCTGGCTGGCACGATGGTCGTGCCCGAGGCCGATCTGCAGCCGCTGCTCAAGCTCAAGGCGGGGGACACCTTCTCCCGTGACAGCGTCACCGCCACCACCAAGGCCCTCAGCGACCGGCTCGGCAACGAAGGCTATGCCTTCGCCAACGTCAACGCCGCCCCCGAGGTGGACAAGGTCAAGCGCGAAGTCGCCTTCACCTTCTTCGTCGATCCGGGCCGTCGGGTGTATGTGCGCAAGATCAACTTCGCCGGCAACGCCCGCACCCGCGACGAGGTGCTGCGCCGCGAGATGCGCCAGATGGAAGGCGCCTGGTACGACGGCGCGGCCATCAACCGCTCCAAGGTGCGCCTCGATCGCCTCGGCTACTTCGAGGATGTCGCCATCGAGACCCCGGCCGTGCCGGGCTCCACCGACCAGGTCGATGCCAACTTCACGGTCAAGGAGCGCGCCACCGGCAACCTGATGCTGGGTGCGGGTTTCTCCAGCGCCGAAAAGGTCATCCTCTCCGCGTCCATCGCCCAGCAGAACCTGTTCGGCACCGGCAACGCGATGACCCTGCAGATGAACACCGGCCGGATCAACCGCACCATTGCGCTGTCCTTCACCAATCCCTACTGGACGGTGGACGGGGTCAGCATCGGCTGGGACGTCTATCAGCGTAACGTCGACCCCACCTCGCTGTCGGTGGCCACCTACAAGTCGTCGTCTATCGGCGCCGGCGTGCGCTTTGGTTACCCCATCGCCGAGGATGATCGCATCAACTTCGGCCTGGCCATCGATCAGACCAAGATCGACGTCTTCGACACCAGCCCGGCGCCCTACATCAGCTTCGTGAACAACTTCGGCGACACCGCCCGCAGCCTGGTGGCGACCGCCGGCTGGGCGCGCGACCGCCGCGACAGCTTCCTGTATCCCACCTCCGGCGTGTATCAGCGGGCCTCGCTCGAAGTGGCGACCCCGGTGCTCGACCTGCGCTACGTGCGCGGCAGCTACCAGCACCAGCACTGGTTCCCGTTCGGCGGCGGCCACGCCCTGATGCTCAACGGCGACATCGGCTACGCCCACGGCTACGACGGCAAGGAGCTGCCGTTCTACAAGAACTTCTACGCCGGCGGTATCGGCTCGGTGCGGGGCTATCAGCAGAGCACCCTCGGCCCGCGCTACATCGACGCCAACAACTACACGCGCTCGCTGGGCGGTAACCGCCGGGCCGTGGCGAACGCCGAGTACTACTTCCCGATGCCGGGGCAGGGCAAGGACAAGTCCATGCGCCTGTCGCTGTTCGCCGATGCCGGCTATGTGTGGGGGCCTGACGACAAGGTCCAGGCGTCCGATTTGCGTTACAGTGCGGGCCTGGCCTTCTCCTGGAGCTCGCCGGTCGGCCCGCTGAAGTTCAGCCTGGGTCAGGCACTCAAGAAGGAAGATGGGGACAGGACCCAGAAGTTCCAGTTCCAGTTGGGCACGGTTTTCTGATCGCTGCGGCAATGATGTTGATGGAGGTTTGAGTGAAAGCAATTGTTCAATCGACGCTGGCAGCCCTGGTGCTCGCCGTGTTTGCGCAGACGGCCGCTGCCGAAGTCAGGGTCGGGTTCGTCAATTCCGATCGGGTCATGAAAGAAGCTCCGCCGGCCAAGAAAGCCCAGCAGAAGCTCGAGAAGGAATTCGAGAAGCGTGACCAGGAACTGCAGCGCCTGGCCAAGCAGCTGCAGGGCATGCAGGAAGCCCTCGAAAAGAACGGCATGACCATGGCCGAGGGCGAGCGCCGCAACAAGGAGCGTGAGTTCAACGAACTCAACCGCGACTTCCAGCGCAAGCAGCGCGAGTTCCGTGAAGACCTCAACCAGCGCCGCAACGAAGAGCTCGCCGGCGTTCTGGAGCGTGCCAACAAGACGATCCGCCAGATCGCCGAGGCCGAGAAGTACGACATCATCTTCCAGGAAGCGGTTTACGCCAGCCCGCGCATCGACATCACCGACAAGGTGATCAAGGCCCTCACCGAAGCCAAGTAAGTGCAGTCGGCGATGGAAACAACCCTTGGCGAGCTGGTCAGCCGGCTCGGTGGTGAGCTCGTTGGTGACCCGGCGGTCGTGGTGCGCCAGATCGCGGCCCTCGACAAGGCGGAGGAGGGCGATCTCGCCTTCCTGGTCAGCCCCAAATACCGTGCCGCGCTCGATGCGAGCCGGGCGTCGGCCTTCATCCTGTCGCCCAAGGCGGCCGACTTCACCGACCGCCCGCGCATCCTCACGCCCGATCCCTACCTCTACTTCGCCCGGGCGGCCCAGCTGTTCAACCCGCCCAAGGCGGTGCCGGCGGGCATCCACCCGAGCGCGGTGGTGGCCTCCGAGCTGCCGGCGTCGGTGTCGGTGGGCCCCAACGCGGTGGTCGGCGTTGATTGCCACATCGGCGAAGGCGCCGTAGTCGGTGCCGGCTGCCTGATCGGCGACGGCGTCTCCATCGGTGCGGGGTCGCTGCTCCATGCGGGGGTCAAGATCTACGACGGCTGCACCATCGGTGCCCGCGCCATCCTGCATTCCGGCGCGGTCATCGGGGCCGACGGCCTGGGCTTCGCGCGGGACGCCGACAAGCGCTGGGTGAAGATCCCCCAGATCGGCGGCGTCGTCATCGGTGACGACGTCGAGATCGGTGCCAACACCACCGTCGACCGCGGCGCCCTCGAAGACACCGTGATCGGCAACGGCGTGAAGCTCGACAACCTCATCCACGTCGCCCATAACTGCCGCGTCGGTGAAGACACCATCATGGCGGCGATGGCCGGCCTGGCGGGCAGCACCACCGTCGGCAAGCGGGTGCAGGTCGGCGGCAAGGCCGGCTTCTCGGGCCACCTGGAGGTCGGCGACGACATCGTGATCTCCGCCGACACCAACGTCACCAAATCCATCGACAGGCCCGGGGTCTACACGGCCATGATTCCGCTGCAGCCGCATGCGGACTGGGTGAAGAATTTTTCGCACCTGCGTCGTCTCGACGCTATGGCCGAACGCGTGCGCGAGCTCGAGAAGAAGCTCGCCGAACAGGACAAAAAATCATGAGCGCCATCATCGACATCAACGAGATCAAGCAGTACATCCCCCACCGCTACCCCTTCCTGCTGGTGGATCGGATCGTCGAGCTGGAAATCGGCAAGCGCATCGTCGGCCTCAAGAACGTCACCATCAACGAGCCCTTCTTCCCCGGCCATTTTCCGCACAACCCAGTGATGCCGGGCGTGCTGATCATCGAAGCAATGGCCCAGACCGCCGCCGTGCTGGCCTTCAAGACCGACGGCTCGGTGCCCGACGAAGGCTCCACCGTTTACTTTGCCTCCGTCGACAACGTTCGCTTCAAGCGCCCCGTGGTGCCGGGCGACCAGCTCGTGATGGAAGCCCAGATCGTGCGCAAGATGCGCAACATCTGGAAGTTCTCGGCGGTTGCCCGCGTCGATGGCGAGCTCGCCACCGAGGCCGACTTCATGTGTGCGATCAAGCGATGAGCATCCACCCGACCGCCATCGTCCACCCGGGCGCGCGGATCGCCGAGGGCGTCCAGATCGGCGCCTATTCGGTGATCGGCGAGCATGTGGAGATCGGGGAGGGCAGCAGCATCGGCCCCCACGTGGTCGTCGAAGGCCACACCCGCATCGGCCGCAACAACCGGATCTTCCAGTTCTGCTCGATCGGCTCCGAACCCCAGGACAAAAAATACGCCGCCGAGCCCACCCGCCTCGAGATCGGCGACGGCAACACCATCCGCGAGTTCTGCAGCTTCAGCACCGGCACCGTCCAGGACGGCGGCCTGACCCGCGTCGGCAACGACAACTGGATCATGGCCTACGTGCACGTGGCCCACGACTGCATGGTCGGCAACAACACCATCTTCGCCAACAACGCCACCCTCGCGGGCCACGTCAGCGTGGGCGACTGGGCGATCCTCGGCGGCTTCACCGGCGTGCACCAGTTCGTGCGCGTCGGCGCCCACAGCTTCTGCGGCGTCGGCACCGTGCTGCTGCAAGACCTGCCGCCCTTCGTCACCGTGTCGGGCAACCCGGCCTCGCCCCACGGCATCAACAGCGAAGGCCTCAAGCGCCGCGGCTACAGCAGCGACGGCATCATGGCCATCAAGCGCGCCTATAAAACCCTCTACCGCAGCGGCCTGCCGCTGGCCGAGGCCCGGGCGCAGATCGCCGAGGCGGCGCAGGCGGCCCCCGAGCTGCAGCTCTTCTCCGACTTCATAGCCGATTCCGGGCGCGGCATCGTCCGCTGATCCATGGCTCTGCGCATCGCCATGGTTGCGGGCGAGGCGTCCAGCGACCTCCTCGCCAGTCACCTGATCAAGGCGCTCCAGCGCCACCTGCCGGATGCCGAGTTCTTCGGCATCGGCGGCCCCAAGATGCAGGCGGTCGGCTTCAAGGCCCTGTGGCCGGCGGAGAAGCTGGCCGTGCACGGCTACGTCGACGCCCTCAAGAACTACCGCGAGCTGTCGGGCATCCGCAGCAGCCTGCTCGATCTGCTCAAGAAAGACCCGCCGGCCGCCTTCATCGGCGTCGACGCCCCCGACTTCAGCCTGTGGCTCGAGAAGCGCCTTAAAGATCGCGGCATTCCGGCCATCCATTTCGTCAGCCCGTCGATCTGGGCCTGGCGCCGCGGCCGCCTGAAGGGCATCGCCCGCGCGGTGAGCCACATGTTGTGCCTGTTCCCCTTCGAGCCCGAGCTCTACCGGGCGGCCGGGGTGCCGGTGAGCTACGTGGGCCATCCGCTGGCCGATGTCTTCCCCCTCGTGCCCGACCGTGAGGGCATGCGCGAGGTGCTGCAGATCTCCCCGGGCGGCCCGGTGTTCGCCTTCCTGCCGGGCAGCCGGCAGTCCGAGGTGCGCAACCTCGCCGACACCTACATCGCCACCGCCGCGCAGCTCCATGAGCGCCACCCCGGCGCGCGCTTCCTGGTGCCCCTGGCCACCCGCGAGACCCGCCTGCTGTTCGAAGAGGCCCTGCGCCGCCACGCCCACCTCGATCTGCCCATCCGCATCCTGTTCGGCCACGCCGTCGAGGCGATGATCGCCGCCGACGTGGTGCTGGTGGCCAGCGGTACCGCCAGCCTCGAGGCCGCGCTGCTCAAGCGCCCGATGGTCATCACCTACAAGATCGGCAAGTGGTCCTACCGCCTGATGCGGCGGCTGGCTTACCTGCCGTGGGTGGGTTTGCCCAACGTGCTGGCCGGCCGCGAGGTGGTGCCCGAAGTGCTGCAGGATGCCGCCACGCCCCAGGCCCTCGCCGACGCCCTCGACGGCTGGCTCGCCGACCCGGCCCGGGTGGACGAGCTCACCCGCGTTTTCACCGACATGCACCTCCAGCTGCGCCAGGACACCGCCGCCAAGGCCGCCGCGGCGATCCTGCCCTACCTGCAGGGGCGCGCCCGGTGAGCCTCCCCAATGATCTCCTTTGCGGCGTAGACGAAGCCGGCCGCGGCCCCCTGTGCGGGCCGGTAGTGGCCGCCGCCGTCATCCTCGACCCGGCCCGGCCCATCGTCGGTCTGGCCGACTCCAAAAAACTCTCTGAAAAGCGTCGCAACGCGCTGGCCATCGAGATCCGCGAGAAGGCCCTCGCCTGGTGCATCGCTGAGGCCAGCGTCGCCGAGATCGACCGCCTCAACATCCTCCACGCCACCATGCTCGCCATGCAGCGCGCGGTGGCTGGCCTGGCCGTGGTGCCCGCCCGCGTGCAGGTGGACGGCAACCGCTGCCCCCGCCTCGACGTGCCCTGCGAGGCGGTGGTGAAGGGCGACTCGCTGGTGGCCGAGATCTCGGCCGCTTCCATCCTGGCCAAGACCGCCCGCGACGCGCTGCTCGTCGAGCTCGACCGCCGCTACCCCCAATACGGCCTCGCCGGCCACAAGGGCTATCCCACCGCCGCCCACCTGGCCGCGCTCAAGGCCCACGGCGCCTGCGAGATCTACCGCACCAGCTTCGGCCCGGTGCGCGACATCATCGCCAACCCGCCCCTGTGGACCGAGGACGACACCCGATGACCCTGCATCACCTCATGCTCTTCGTGCATCTGGCCGGCGTCATCGTGTGGGTCGGCGGCATGAGCTTTGCCCACTTCTGCCTGCGCCCGGCCTCGCTCGCGCTGCCGCCGCCCCAGCGGCTGGCCCTGTGGAACGGCGTGCTGGCGCGCTTCTTCCCCATCGTGTGGCTGGCCCTGGCCGCCATCGTCGGCTCCGGCTTCGCAATGCTGCTGGCGGTGGGCTTCGCCCAGGCCCCGCTGGCCTGGCACGCCATGGCAGGCGTCGGCCTGGTGATGGCCGCCATCTTTGCCAGCATCTGGTTCGGCCCCTGGAAGGCGCTGCAGCAGGCGGTGGCCCTTGAAAGCTGGGCCCAGGGCGCCCAAGCCCTCAATCAGATCCGCCAGCGCGTCACCACCAACCTGCTGCTCGGCGCCTTCGTGGTGGCGCTGGCCAGCCTCGGCCTCGCCATCTAGCTTGCGGGCCCCGGCATGAAGCTCATCACCTCCCGCGACAACCCCACCGTCAAGCAGCTCCACGCCCTCGCCACCTCGGCGCGGGAGCGGCGCCTGTGCGGCGAAACCCTCCTCGACGGCGCCCACCTGCTGGGCGTCGCGCTGGAGCGCGGCTGGCAGCCCCGGCTGGTGGTGGCCAGCGAAAGCGGCCGCGCCCAGCCCGAGATCGCCGCGCTGCTCGCCCGCTGCAACCCACAAAGCCTCATCGAACTCCCCGACCGCCTGTTCGCCCACGTCAGCCCCGTCGACTCGCCCAGCGGCGTGCTCGCCGTGGTCGCCGTGCCTGCCGCGCCCGCCGCAGGCACCGCAGTTGGGCCCCTCACCGGCAACTGCGTGCTGCTCGACAGCGTGCAAGACCCCGGCAACCTCGGCACCATCCTGCGCACCGCCGCCGCCGTCGGCATCCCCGAAGTCCTCCTCACCCCCGGCTGCGCCCAGGCCTGGGCCCCCCGCGTGCTGCGCGCCGCGATGGGCGCCCACTTCAGCCTGCGCATCCTCGAAAACGTCGCCGCCAGCGAAGCGCTGCAAGGCTTCAAAGGCCACATCCTCGCCGCGGACCTGCGCGACGCCGTCGACCTCTACGCCCTCGACCTCCGCGGCCCGGTGGCCTGGCTGTTCGGCTCGGAAGGGCAGGGCCTGTCCCCCGCCGTCGCCGCGCTGGCGACCCAGCGGGTGAAGATTCCGATGCCGGGGGGGATGGAGTCGCTCAATGTGGGGGTGGCGGCGGGGGTTTGTTTGTTTGAGCAGGTGAGGCAGTTGGGGCAAATGGGGCAAGTGGGGCAAGTGGGGCAGCGGGGCGCCTGAGCGGGGCAGGGCGGGCTTCGTGGTTGCGCCGATCTTCTGCGTCAACGACGAAGGGCAGGTCCAGGCCCTCGGCACGCTCATCCCCGTCCGCCCGGAAGGCTTCGTCATGGTGCAGGCCGCCGGCGCGGCCCTGCACAGCGACGGGCTGCCGTGGTGGCTGTTCGACATGCGGCCCCAGGGCTATCTCGGCCGCGCCTACGCCTCGACGCACGCTGCCGGCCTCGGCCTGCCGCCAAACCCCGAGCATTGGCGCGACGCCGACGTCCTCCGGGCGCTGCTCGCGCATGGCACACCCTGCCGCCGGCTGCTTTGTCTTCAGCGGTTGATGCTGGGCTCTGGCACGAAGCCCTGCTGCGGGCTGAAAGGTTTCATGCGCTGCTTAGCGATTGCCGGGGCTTTTCTGGTCGTTTCTTGCCGTGTATTGGGGCGATTCGCAGGCATATCGACGAGGCAGGGGCGAGGATTGGGAGGTTGGGGTGAGTGGGCGAGGGTACGTTATACACCGCTAGTTCACAGTGAACATGCTTAGCTTTTGACAGAATATTGGTATCAACCGCTCTCGATTTACGTTGTACTCCCAAAGCGACTGCCCGAATCCCTTGATTAGATCGTCTGCGTCGATCTCTTGATATTCGGATTCAGTGAGCATCGAAAATCGGATCCAACTCATCAGCCAGAACAAACTTTGATTTCTTTCCTGTCGTTCACTAGGCTCCCGAAATCCAAGTTGTTCGCAAAGACTTGGGAACGATATTTTTCCCAGCAGAAGACTGCCGAACACATTCGGGTTGATTGTTTTTACGACGGCGATAAAAACAATAATAGGAACAAGTCGGAGATGATTCTTGCCTGATGTGCTGTAGATGATCGCCAAGTTGGTAAAGACTTTCTCCAACTGTCTTAGCGAGAGACTGAAGTGCTCAGCAAGAGGAGTCAAGCAATCAACGATTTTCTGGTTGTCGCCCCAGGTTGTAATCTCGTGCAATTGAAGAAGCTTGTTAATGTAAATCTGTATATCGTTGCTATATGGATCATTAATTCTCTTTGGAATAGATGTCTCTACATTAATAAATTTTTGGAGATAGGTGTGGGCGTCAATGTTGTTCCCATATACGCTCTTGATTGCCTCTTCTAGTTGCTGTTTATGCATCACAAGAAGGAAGACAACATTCTTGACAGAGAAAAGATGTTTTATTTTCTCAAGAACTTCAACTGCAAAGGAGGGCCTGCATCTATCGAGTTCGTCGATTACGATAACAAGCCGACCGCTGCTGTTGTCTGTTAAGGTTGTTGGTAAATTAGAAAGAGACTCTCTAAATAATCGAATGAGCTCAGACTCTTTCTGGTGTGCGCTCAGGCGTTCCTCGACCAATTCTGAGATTGTTTCGGAAGTGTCGGCGGCAATGTCTTCATCTATCTCTGATAAGGCGTCAATGTCGGATTCCTTGATAATTCCGAGTGTTGCTGCCTTGATGCCGATTTTTGCTGACCATGAAAGAAGCCGAACACCAACTTTCTTCGCTTTTTCCTTAAACTCAGAACTCTTCTGAGATTTTGAAGAGTGCTGCTCTACGTATGAAGTGATTGCGCTCGCAATTGAAATGAATGCATCTTCCGTGTAGTCATTTTGAAATGCGTCAATGTAAATACTGGGAATTCCGTTCTCTTTTAAGAGACCCTGCCACATTTTTACGAATGTCGTTTTTCCCTCACCCCACTTGCCATCAAGCGAAATTACAAGTTCGTCCGTTGATCTAGTGACTAGATTTGACAGCGCTTCCCCAAATTGTTTGCGGTGGAGTACATCATTCTTGAATGCGTCAAGTTCTTCAACGACTAAGGAGGGTGTGACAAGCTTCATGGGTTCCTCGAATGGCGATGGTGTGCAAGATCCGGTTGGCCGGAGGTTCGGCAGTTCCGTAGGTCGTGTCAGCGCAGCGTGACCCGAAATTGCGGGGGTAGACTGGCACGGACGGATAACACTACCTCGATTACTGACTTATCGACAACTCAATCCCAAAGCAGATACTCAAATTACCGATGTCTCCAGTTTTGAAGCGAAAGGCTACGCGATCTCGCTCAATTCAACCTGAATGCCGAGAAGTAGTTCGTCTAACACGCATTGCTGCAATATGAAATCAAGATCGGGGACAGAGCCCGGCACTCGACCATCGAGATCCCGCTCAAGATAACGTAATAGTTCCTGTGTTACACCTGGCCGCAGGGCGACATGGAAGTTGTGATGTCGATACAACCTAATTCTATGCAGAGCATCAAAAAGTGCTGGATAGGTCATCTTGATGACATCAAAGAAGTAATGATTCTTCCCGACCGATGATCCATACGTATCACTTGGCTCCACAAAGCAGCGGTTGCATACGTTAATAAATTGTTCAAAGTCTTGGGCTGTCCTTACAACGCCCAGCGATGCAAAACGATCCGCTTCGGGAAAGGAGTTCGGGCCAAAAAGGGTATCTGTCTTTGCTCCTCGAATTGCATCCTCGAGAGCACGCAAGTCGGCGGATATGGACTCGACTCGTTTTTTGAGCCAAGTAGCGCGTTCAGGCTCTGGCACGACGCGCAATATGGATGATCGATTCTCCTTCCTGGCTAGTTCAAGTGCTACGTAACGACCAACAACTGGAATCGCTACGCGAGGGCGATTAGCCGAATCCTTGCCAAGTAGACCATACGCTTCAAGATGCTTAACGTATTCAGGGTACGGGGCTAGATCATTAAAGTCGATGGTTTGGCGAGATGAAAGCATCTCAAGCATTGCGTATTCGTCGGTATAAAATTGTTGAAGTTCCGACACTACGTGCCTGCAATAGAAGGTGAGGTCTGAATCGCGTTCCGTCTCGTGGGCTTTGAGTGAATCCGCAGTAAAGGATATCGGCTTTTCGATGCAATCCAGTTTTGCCTTCTTGTTTTCGAAGCTACAGGCCAGCCGAGTGAGTAATGGGTGCCCGCCGTATCGATTGTAAAGATAAGAATAAGCGGTATGGTCAAATCGCAACCCCATTCGCTTTCCAAGAACTCTGACCATATTTTTTATATCGTCTTCACTTAGCCCCCGGACAAATTCATAAGAAACAATCCCAAATAAAGGGTTTTGAATACCCTGAACTTGATCCATCTCGACGACCGTTGGATTGACGCCGGCTAGCAATATGGAGAGAGTGCGGTTACGGCTCTGGCATGCCCATATCGCCTGCCAAAAGTCGATGAAGTCCACATGCCAATGTTTGTCGTTTAAAGCAAAAGGCGAGATGTATTCAATTTCGTCGAAAATAAGAAGAGCTGGCTTTGTCCGTTTGCTTATAATTTTTATCAAAGAATCAGGGGCTCCGACTTCGTCGAATGAGAGCGATGAATTGCCTGCTGCATTTTTATCGAGGCCGCTACAGATCTTCTTAACAAGGTCAAACCAGCGAAGTTTTCGAACGGAAGGTAGCTTGCAGTCTAGGTATACGACATCAGCAATGTCGTTTGCCTTGAGCATCCGCTCTAGCTTGAAGAGAATTGATGTCTTTCCAGTCTTTCGTAGTCCAAAAATGGCTCTATTTTCGCCGCGCTTGATTGCGTCGAATAGCGGTATAACTAAATCTCCACGACCAAAAAAATACGTGTCATTTTCAAGAGGAAGGCGTATATCGAATAGGTCGCGTCCATGTAGAAATTCGCTTAGTTTGTTCCGCACAAACCAATTGTTTCCAAGGGCGGCGCGCAGATCACCTGCATATATCGGGATGATTTGTCGAGATTCCTTGTTGGTCAGGGAGTATTCTGCCAACCATTTCCCGACGTTTGGATCTTCAGAAAGTAAGATATATGAAAGTCGCTCTACGCGCCCCTTTGCAGGAGCCTCCGAAAGTATTTGCTCGGCGGCTTGGATGGCGCGTGGTTCTATGACATCAAATGGAGAATAGACAACAAGTAGTTCGCTGTCGAATCCAAACGATTCTGATATGTGTGGCTCTGGGTTGAGAAAATAGACTGAGACGTCTGTGTTACACACATGCCGTCGTCTCCCCCAGGTTACAAAAAAATTGGGAAGCAAAGGCTTTAGAAGTGCCTCTTCTTTAGGATAAGTAGCCAGATGTGGCAAAACATCGCTTCTAATATTGCCCATGTTAGTTCAATCGATTAAGTTGGAGAAAAATCCTTCAAATTCTTATGGGGTCACGGATTCAAAATGGCCAGAGGCTTATCGTAAACAACGCCAACGCCAACGCCAACGCCAACAAACGGCGAACGTCCACTTTTGACCGATTCCGCCATTTTCCCCGCCACGCCCATCCCTCCCGGCATGGCGGGGCACTTGTCTAAACCTTACTCACCCTGCTTCGGCAGATTCCGCTTTGGCCGATTGCGGTCCGACTTCTTCTTCAAACCGACGGCGGCGACTTGATCGGAGTCGGAGCCGTAGATCACGGTGACTTCGTCCTTGACGCCGATGGCGACGCCGTGGACGTTGGCGCGGGCGAGGAGGGATTCGGTGCGGGCGGCGGCGAGGGCGTTTTCGGCGAGGAGGACGGCGGTGGCGGTGGCTTCCATGCGATCGACGGCGGCCTCGGCGGCTTCGGCGCTGAACTCGGGGTTGTGGGGTTTGTAGTCGGGGATGCCCTTGAGGGCGCGGATGGTCTGGACGTCTGCGTCGAGCTGGACGTTGGAAATGCGGGGGATGCGGCCGGTCATCGTGATCTCCTCGTGGGTAGTGTGGATGGTTATCCACTCCGGGCAATCCTACCCCTTGTCATGTGGGGGTGTAAATGTCATTTTGAGGGTGGCACGGGGGATCGGATGCGATGCGGAGGCGGTGGGCGAGATCGCGGCGTGGTTGGGGAGAGGAGCCTTGGCGGTGACGACGGGGAAGGCTTGGGTGCGGGGAGACGACGGGCGGGCGGGGAGGGGGGCTCAGGCCGTGGCGGGGCTGGGTGAGCCGGAACTGCGTAGGACGCAGGAGTTCTGGCGCTTCTGCACGGGTGTGTGGAAGGAATCTAAGCCCGTGTAGAAGGAATATACGGGCGTGTAGAAGGAATCTAAGGCCTTGTAGAAGATATATACGGGCGTGTGGAAGGAATCTAAGGCTGTGTGGAAGGAATATACGAGCGTGTAGAAGGAATCTAAGGCCTTGTAGAAGGTATATACGGGCGTATGGAAGGAATCTAAGGCCTTGTAGAAGGAATATACGGGTGTGTAGGAAGACTCTACGGCCTTGTGGAAGGGATGCAGGAGGGTGGTGGGATGGTGTTCGAGGGGGTGTCGGAGATGGTCGGGGATGTCGGGTTACGCTGCGCTAACCCGACCTACGCCGTGTGCATGTGCTGCTGTCCTTGTCACTCCGGCAAGCGCAAGCCTGCTGCGGCGCCGGCTGCGTTGCCATCCGCTTGAAACGGCGTCACGCCCAGCAGCGGGGCGGGCAGGCGTTCGGTGAGGGCTTCCAGGTTCTGCTCAAAGCGCAGCATGGCTGGGTCGACCTGGTTGGCGACCCAGCCGGCGAGTTGCAGCCCGCGGGCCTGGATGGCTTCGGCGGTGAGGAGGGCGTGGTTGATGCAGCCGAGGCGCATGCCCACCACCAGGATCACCGGCAGGGCGAGGTCGCGGGCGAGGTCGGCGGTATCGTAACTTTTGCCCAGCGGGACGCGGAAGCCGCCGACGCCTTCGACCAGCACCAGCTCGGCCTGGGCCTGCAGTTTTGCGAAGGCGGCGAGGATGGGGGCGGGGTCGATCGCTACGCCTTCTTCGGCGGCGGCGATGTGGGGGGCGATGGGGCTTTTGAGGCAGTAGGGGTTGAGCAGCGCGAGGCCGGGGTCGAAGCTGCCGGCGGCGCGCAGGCGGGCGGCGTCTTCGTTGATGAGCTCGCCGGCCACCATGTCGGCCCCGGCGGCGATGGGTTTCATGCCGACGGCCACGCGCCCCTGGGCGCGGGCGGCGTGGAGGAGGGCGCAGGTGACGAAGGTCTTGCCGATCTCGGTGTCGGTGCCGGCGATGAAGAAGGCGGTCATGGGCGTTTCTCGGCGATCAGCCAGAAGGTGTCGTAGGAGGCGGGCAGGCCGGCGGCGCTGCGGTGCTGTTCGTAGGCGGCCTGCAGGCGGGCCCAGGCGGTTTTGCCGAGGGGCTTGCGGCGGGCGGCGCCGGTCTGGTGGGCGCCGAGTGTCTTGATGTCGGCGAGGAGCTGGCGCAGGTCGGGGGCCCAGGCCTGCAGGGTGGCGCGCTCGCTGGCGATCACCCGCAGGCCGGCGGCTTCGATGGCGGCGGTGATGGCCTCGGGGGGCTGGAAGGGCAGCACATGCTCGGCGTCGTCCACTTGGCGGAAGGCGTCGCGGAGTTCGGCCAGGGTGCCGGGGCCGAGGGTGGCGATCCACAGCTGGCCGCCGGGGCGCAGGCAGCGGGCGAGTTCGGGAAACGCGCGGCCGGGGGCGCACCACTGCAGCGCGTAGCTCGACCAGATGGCATCCACGCTGGCCGCGGCGAGGGGCAGGTGTTCGAGGTCGGCGCACAGGGGGCGGGCCAGGCCGGGCGGGTGGCGGCGCAGCATGGCCGGGGCGAAGTCGAGGGCGACGAGGTCGGCGGCGGGGAAGTGCTGCCGCAGGCCGGCCAGGGCGTAGCCGGTGCCGCAGCCGGCGTCGAGGATGCGGGCGGGCTGGTGGCCGTTGCGAACAGCGAGCTGAATCAGGCGGTCGCAGGCGGCGCGCTGCACCGAGGCGACGGCGTCGTAGCGGTCGGCGGCCTTGTCGAAAGCGGCGCGCACCGCGCGCTTGGGGGCGGGGGCTTGCATGGTCAGTGCCCGGCCCTCAAGGAAACGCAGGGCCGCCCCAAGTTTCCTTGAACCCCCTCGGGGGGCGGGCTGGGCAAAGCCCGGCCCTGGGGGCCCTCAGTGGCTTCTGTGGCGAAGGCCTGGATCAATGCAGCGCAGTCGGCGGGGCGGGACAGCAGCGGGGCGTGGCCGCAGTCCTTGAACACCGACAGGCGCCCGTCGGGCAGCGTGTCGGCCAGCCATTCGGCGGCGGCGGCGGGCATCAGGCGGTCTTCGGCGCCGTGGATGAGGCGCACGGGCTGGTGGACGCTGCCGATGCTGGCGCGCAGGTCGGTGTCGGCAAGGTGCTTGAGGCCCGTGGCGAGGGCGGCTCGGTGCGTATCGTCGGCGGGGGTGAGGGCGGCGTTGAGGGCGGCGGTGACGTCGCGGCGGCGGCTGTCGCCCATGGCCTGCAGGGCGGTGAAGCGGCGCTGGGTGGCGTCGGGGGTGGTGTCGAAGTCAGCGCGGAAGTCGGCGAGGGTGGCGGCGGGCAGCGCGGCGGGCCAGTCGGGCGCCTGCACGAAGCGCGGGGTGGCGGCGATCAGCACCAGGCGCGCCGCCTTGTGCGGGTGCTGCGCGGCGATGTGCAGCGCGAGCTGCGCGCCCAGCGACCAGCCGACCAGCACCGCACCGTCGGGCAGCTGGGCGACGAGGGCCTCGGCCCAGGCGGCCAGGCTGTCACCGGCGGGCAGCGCGCTGCCGTGGCCGGGGAGGTCGAGGGCGCTTGCGGCCGGCAGCTCGGCCTGCAGTGGCGCCCACACTTTTGACGACAGGCCCCAGCCGTGGAGCAGCACGATGGGGCGGGCGAGGGTGTTCATGGGTGGCGAGCCTCCAGGCGCTTGAGGGTGGCGACGAGGCGATCCACCTGTTCAAAACTGTGCGCCGCCGATAGCGTGATGCGCAGCCGCGCCGCGCCCTTGGGCACCGTGGGCGGGCGGATCGCCGGCACCCACAGGCCCTCGGCGTCGAGGGCGCGGGAGACGGCGAGGGCTTCGTGGTTGTCGCCGATCACCAGCGGCTGGATGGGGGTGTCGGAGGGCAGCAGCTGCCAGCGGGTGAGCGTGAGGCCGGCCTTGAAGCGGGCGATCAGCGCGGCCAGGTGGGCGCGGCGGGCGTCGCCGTGCTCGATGAGGTCGAGGGCGGTGAGCAGGGTTTCGGCCAGCAGCGGCGGCGCGCCGGTGGTGAAGATGTAGCTGCGGCTGGTATTCACCAGCCATTCGATGACGCTGTGGTGGCCGGCCACAAAGGCGCCCGCCACGCCGGCGGCCTTGCCGAGGGTGCCCATCAGGATAAGCCGCGGCGAAGTCAGCCCGAAGTGGGCGAGGCTGCCGCGCCCCTGGGGGCCGAGCACGCCAAAGCCGTGGGCATCGTCCACCAGCAGCCAGGCCTGGTGGGCTTCGGCGAGGGCCAAAAGCTGGGGCAGCGGGGCGAGGTCGCCGTCCATACTAAAGACGCTGTCGGTGACGATGAGCTTGCGCGGGGCCGTCGACGCGGCGAGGCGCGCCTCGAGGGCGGCGAGGCTGCAGTGGGGGTAGCGGATGAGCTCGGCGCGGGACAGCAGGGCGCCGTCGACAAGCGAGGCGTGGTTGACCTTGTCGGCGAAGATCGCGTCGCCGCGGCCGACGAGGGCCGGCATCACGCCGATGTTGGCCATGTAGCCGGTGGAGAAATACAGCGCGTCGTCCATGCCCACAAAGGCGGCGAGGCGGGCCTCAAGGGCTTCGTGGGCGGCGGTGTGGCCGCTGACGAGGTGCGAGGCGCCCGAGCCGACACCCCAGCGCGCCGCGGCGCGGGCGGCGGCGCTGGCCAGCGCGGGCTCGGCGGCGAGGCCCAGATAATCGTTGGAGCAGAAGGCGAGCACCGGCGCGCTGCGGTCGGCGAGGCCGGCCTCGGGCCGGCATGGCGTAGTCACAATGCGGCGGCGGCGGGTGAGGCCGGCGGCGTCGAGATCGGCGAGGCCGGCGTCGAGTTCGTCTAGCGGGTCGCGGCATTCAGCCAAGGCTGGCCTCCAGGGCGGCGGCGGTCTGGTTGGCCAGGTGGGCTATCTCGGCGCCGCTGAGGATGTAGGGCGGCATGGTGTAAACGGTGTTGCCGATGGGGCGCAGCAGCAGCTCGCGGGCCAGCGCTTCGGCAAAGAAGCGGCGGGCGAAGCCGGGCGGGGCGCCGGCTACGTCGAAGGCCAGCATCATGCCCTGCTGGCGCAGGTGGCGCACGGCCGGGTGGCTGCCGACGGCGCCGCAGAAGGCCTCGCCGAGGCGGGCGGCGGTGGCCCGGTTGCGGGCGATCACCTGGTCTTCTTCGAAGATGTCGAGGGTGGCCAGCGCGGCCCGGCAGGCCAGCGGGTTGCCGGTGTAGCTGTGGGAGTGCAAAAAGCCGCGGGCGGTGTCGTCGTCATAGAAGGCGGCAAACACGTCATCGGTGGTGAGCACGATGGACAGCGGCAGGTAGCCGCCCGAGATGCCCTTGGAGAGCAGCAGAAAATCGGGCCAGATGCCGGCCTGCTGGCAGGCGAAGAAGCTGCCGCTGCGCCCGCAGCCGACGGCGATCTCGTCGGCCACCAGGTGCACCCGGTAGCGGTCGCACAGCTGGCGGGCGAGGCGCAGGTATTCGGGGTCGTACATCACCATGCCGGAGGCGCACTGCACCAGGGGCTCGACGATCAGGGCCGCCGTTTGATCAGCGTGCTCGGCGAGGTGGGCGTCGAGGGCGGCGGCGGCGCGGCGGGCCACGTCGGCGGCGGTCTCGCCCGGCGCGGCGTTGCGGGCGTCGGGGCTGGGCACGCAGCTGCCGGCGCGCACCAGCGGGGCGTAGGCGTCGCGGAAGATCGCCACGTCGGTGACGGCCAGCGCGCCCACCGTTTCGCCGTGATAGCTGCCGGCCAGGCTGACGAAGCGGTTCTTGCCCGGCTGGCCGTGGTTGCGCCAGTAGTGGGCGCTCATCTTGAGGGCGATCTCGGTGGCCGAGGCGCCGTCGGAGGCGTAGAAGGCGTGGCCCAGGGCGTGGCCGGTGAGGGCCGCGAGGCGCTCGGACAGCTCGACCACCGGCGCGTGGGTGAAACCGGCCAGCATCACATGCTCAAGCGTGTCGAGCTGGGCCTTGAGGGCGTTGCCGATGCGCGGGTTGGCGTGGCCAAACAAATTGACCCACCACGAGCTGATGCCGTCGAGGTAGCGCCGGCCGTCCATGTCGATGAGCCACGCGCCTTCGCCCCGGGCGATGGGGATGAGGGGCAGCTGCTCGTGGTGCTTCATCTGGGTGCACGGGTGCCACACGGCGGCGAGGGAGCGGGCGAGGAGGCTGGCGTTGGCGGACATGGGGCGGACGTCGGGGTGTTGAAGTGAAAAGTGGAGCGGCCAGGGCTGGCAGCTCCACTTGTGGGCCGGCGCGACGCGGGGTCGGCCGGCCCCGGCCGGTACGGGGTCAGTAAGCGTGGTTGCTGGCGCCGGCCGCGCCAACGGCGGTGTAGATGTTCTGGGCGCGGATCATGCCGAGCATGTTGCCGCTGGCGCCGGTGCCGGCGGCCCAGGTGGTGCCGGCGAGTTCGCGGTACCACACGGCGCCGTTGTCGCCCATCGCGATGAGGCGGCTGCCCACCGCGGCGGTGCGCAGGGCGCTGCCCACGTTGGAGGCGGTCCAGGCGGTGCCGTTGGTGCTGGTGAGGACGGTGCCATCGGCGCCCACGGCCAGGTAGTAATAGGTGGTGACGCTGTTGAGGGTGTGGCTGCCGGAGGCGACGGCGGTGAGGTCACCGCTTTGGGTGCTCACCGTCCAGGTGCCGACGCTGGTGCTGGTGAGCACCTTGCCGTTGCTGCCCACCGCCACCCACACGCCGTTGGTGTAGGTGACGCCACGCAGGTCGATGGCGCTGATGTCTTCGCTGATCGATGCCGGGGTGGTCCAGGTGGTGCCGTTGGTGGAGTAGCGCAGGGTGCCCTTGTTGCCCACCGCCACCAGGGTGCCGCCGCTGCTGGCGATGGCGTTGAGGGTTTCGGTGGTGTTGGTGGCAGCGCTGCCGAGGGTGGTCCAGTTGTTGATGTCGCTGCTGTACACCACGCTGCCGTTGCTGCCCACGGCGTAGTAGCGGCCGCTGTTGGCGTCGTACGCAACGGCCTTCAGGTCGATGCTGGCGGCGGGCTTGGTGCCGGTGGGCGTCGTCCAGTTGAGGGCGTTGGTGGAGCGGTAGATGCGGTCGTCGTCGGTGTCGGGGGTGTTGTACACCGCGCCGCCGTCGCCCACTGCCACATACGAGTTGCGGCCGGTGCTGCCGATGCTGCGGCCGTAGGCGACGCCGTTCATGGTGGCGCTGGCGAAGGGGGTGGCGGCGTTCCAGGTGGCGCCAGCCAGACGCGGCGTGACGGGCCCGCCGACGGGGACGGCGCCCGGGCCGCCTTCACCACCGTCCTTGCGCCCGTTGATTACCAGGGCGTACTGGGTGCCATTGGTGAGCGGGGTGTTGGCGCGGACGATGTTGAAGATATAGGGGCTGTCGACGCCGTTGCCCTTGGTGCCGACCTTGGCCACGGCGGTCTTGTCGCCGACGACGACGGTGGCGCCTTCCTTGAGCCACATCCAGTATTCGACGCCGCTGAGTTCATCCCATTTGACGAAGATCTGCTCGTCACCGGCGGCTGCCGTCACGTTGAGGGGCGCGGGGGCGGAACTGCCACCGCCACCACCGCAGGCGGCGAGGAAGGCGGCACTGAGGGTGGCTGCGATGAGCAGGCGGCGCTTGGGAAGGAACATGGGGTTCGCCATCAATGAAAACGGAAGGCGCTGATTCTACAACAGCCAAAGCGCCTGCCCCGCCCCGGTGTGCGATGGGGCCGGGTGGGGCGGGGTGAGCAGGAGTGTTTAAGCTCCCGTGCTGCCGGTGAGCTCCTTGAGCAGGATCTCCTGCGCGGCGCGGCGCGTGCTGCGGGGGTTCTTGCGGCGATAGTGGTTGTCGCTGTCGAGCTCCCAGGCCTGGCAGTTGTCGCCCAGGTAGGGGCGCAGGCCTTCCTTCATTACACGCCGTTTCACTTTCGGGTCGAGGATGGGGAAGGCGACTTCGATGCGCTTGAAGAAGTTGCGCTCCATCCAGTCGGCGCTGGACAGGTAGAGCTTGTCGGCGCCGTCGGCCTGGAAGTAGAAGATGCGGTGGTGCTCAAGGAAGCGGCCGACGATGGAGCGCACCCGGATGTTGTCCGACAGGCCGGGCACGCCGGGCTTGAGGGCGCACACGCTGCGGGCGATCACGTCGATCTCGACGCCGGCCTGGGAGGCTTCGTAGAGGGCCTCGATGGTCTCGGGTTCGAGCAGCGCGTTGACCTTGACGATGATGCGGCCCTTGCGGCCGGCGCGGGCGATCTCGGCCTCTTCGCGGATCGCCGCCACCACGTTGGGCTGCAGCGTGAAGGGGGCCTGCCACAGGTGCTTGAGCTTGCCGGCCTGGCCCAGCCCGGTGAGCTGCTTGAAGACCTCGGCCACGTCGGCGCCGATTTCTTCGTTGGCGGTGAGGAGGCCGAAGTCGGTGTAGAAGCGCGTGGTGCGCGGGTGGTAGTTGCCGGTGCCCAGGTGCACATAGCGGCGCAGGCCGCCGTTCTCGCGGCGCACCACCAGCAGCATCTTGGCGTGGGTCTTGTAGCCCACCACGCCATACACCACGTGGGCGCCCACCTCTTCGAGCTGGGCGGCCCAGCCGATGTTGGCCTCTTCGTCGAAGCGGGCCATCAGCTCGACGACCACGGTGACTTCCTTGCCCTTCTGGGCGGCGCGGACGAGGTGCTCCATCAGCACGGAGTCGGTGCCGGTGCGGTAGACGGTCATCTTGACGGCGACCACGTCGGGGTCGTCGGCGGCGGCCTTGAGCAGGCCGATCACCGGCTCGAAGCTCTGGAAGGGGTGGTGCAGCAGGATGTCCTGCTTGCGCACCGAGGCGAAGATGTTGTCGCCCTTGGCGAGCTCCTTCGGCTGGGCCGGGCGGAAGCTGCGGTACTTGAGGTCGGGCCGCTCGACCCAGTCGGGCACCTGGTTGAGGCGCACGAGGTTGACGATGCCCGGCACGCGGTAGACGTCGGCGCGGTCGAGGGCAAACTGCTTCATCAAAAAGCCGGCCATCGCCTCGGAGCAGTTGTCGGCGAGCTCGAGGCGCACCGCGTCGCCGAAGTGGCGCTGCTGGAGTTCGCCCTTGAGGGTGGCGCGGAGGTCCTTGACCTCTTCTTCGTCGACGAACATGTCGGAGTTGCGGGTGACCCGGAACTGGTAGCAGCCGACCACGTTCATGCCGCCGAAGAGCTCGCCCACGTGGGCGTGGAGCAGCGACGACAGGAAGACGAAGGCGTCGTCGAGCCCGGTGAGCTCCTTGGGCACCCGGATGACGCGGGGCAGGGCGCGCGGGGCCTGCACGATGGCGGCGCCGGAGTCGCGCCCGAAGGCGTCGCGGCCCTCGAGCTCGACGGCGAAGTTGAGGCTCTTGTTGAGCACCCGCGGGAAGGGGTGGGCCGGGTCGAGGCCGATCGGCGTGAGCACCGGCATCACCTCGCGCATGAAGTAGTCGCGCGCCCACAGGTGCTGGGCGTCGGTCCAGGCGCTGCGGCGCAGGAAGACGATGCCTTCGGCCGCCAGCGCCGGCAGGATGGTGTCGTTGAGCAGCGCGTACTGCTCGGCGATGATGCTGTGCACCTCGCGGCTGGTGAGGGCGTGCAGCGCGGTGGGCGTGAGGCCGTCGGTGGTCATCGTCAGGCTGCCCAGGCGCATCTGCTCCTTGACGCCGGCGACGCGGACCTCGAAGAACTCGTCGAGGTTGCTCGACACGATGCACAGAAAGCGCAGGCGCTCGAGCAGCGGCATGGCCGGATCGGCGGCCTGGGCGAGCACGCGGCGCTGGAACTGGAGCAGGGAGAGCTCGCGATTGATGAAGTGATCGCGGCGGAACAGGGGTTCGGGTGTAGGTAGGGGCATGGGCTCTCCTCGGAATCTTCTGATTTGAGTGCAAGTATGTGACGGTTTTGTTGCATCAGCATGACGATTGCGCCCGCGCGCACCACGGGCGGCGGCGTTGCCATGGCGCGGTGCTAAAATCCGCGGCTTCCGCACTGCGCGTGCGAGCCTCGTAGCTGATTCATGAACCGTGAACTGATTGCCGCCATCGACCTGGGTTCCAACAGCTTCCGCCTGCAGATCGGGCGGATCGTGAACGACCAGATTTACCCCCTCGACGGGATCAAGGAGGCCGTCCGCCTGGCCGCCGGCCTGTCGCCCGACCGCATGCTGGACGCCGCGGCGCAGTTTCGCGGCATCAGCGCGCTGCGCTGCTTCAACGAGCGCATCCGCGACTATCCGCCCGAGGCGGTGCGGGCGGTGGCCACCAACACGCTGCGGGTGGCCAAGAACGCGCCGCATTTTCTGGTGCAGGCCGAGGCGGCGCTGGGTTTCCCGATCGAGGTCATCGCCGGCCGCGAGGAGGCCCGCCTGATCTACGTGGGCGTCGCCCACACCCTGCCCAACCCCCACAAGCAGCAGCTGGTGGTGGACATCGGCGGCGGCTCCACCGAGTTCGTGATCGGCAAGAGCTTCAAGCCGATCGCGCTGGAGTCGCTGTACATGGGCTGCGTGAGCTTTTCGCTGCGGCATTTCCCCAACGGCCGCGTCGACAAGCGCGGCCTGCGCGAGGCGGAGCTGGCGGCCCAGCGGGAGATCCAGACCATCACCCACGCCTACCGCGAGATCGGCTGGGAGGAGGCGGTGGGCTCGAGCGGCTCGGCCAAGGCGCTGGTGGACATCCTCGAACTCAACGGGCTCTCCGATGGCGGCATCACCCGCAGCGGCCTGGAGCGCCTGCGCAACCTGATGCTGAAGGCCGGCTCGGTGGACGCGCTGCAGCTCGAGGGCCTGCGCCCCGACCGGCTGCCGGTGCTGCCGGGGGGCTTCGCGATCATGTGGGCGGTGTTCCAGGAGCTCGGCCTCGAGCGCATGACCTTCTCGGAGGGCGCGCTGCGCCTGGGCGTGCTCTACGACCTGCTCGGCCGCTACCATCACCACGACCTGCGCGACGCCACGGTGTCGGCCTTCGGCGAGCGTTATGGCGTCGACCTGGCCCACGCGCGGGAGGTGGCCGCGACGGCGCGGGCGTTTCTGCTGCAGATCGACCCGGCGGCGGCCGACGAGGAGAACATCGACCGGCGCTTCCTCGAGTGGGCGGCGCGTCTCCACGAGACGGGCGTGTCGGTGGCGCACTCCAGCTACCACAAGCACAGCGCCTACATCCTCGGCAACGCCGACATGCCGGGCTTCTCGCGGATGGACCAGGGGCGGCTGGCGCGGATCGTGCTGGCCCATCGCGGCAAGCTGGCGCGGGTCGTCGGGATCGATCCGGAGAGCGCCGACTGGCGCCTGATCCTGTGCCTGCGGCTGGCGGTGGTGGTGCATCGGGCGCGGGACGGGCGGGGCGTGCCGCCGCTGCGCCTGAAGCGCGAAGGGCGCGGCTACGTGGCGGTCGCCGACAGCGAGTGGCTGCGTAATCTGCCCCTCACGGCCTCGGCGCTGGAAGAAGAAGAGCGCCAGTGGCAGGCCATCGGCCAGCCCCTCAAGCTGCGTGTCGAACGCGCGCCGGCGCGCAGCGCGGCGGGCGTGTAGGGCTGTTGCGTGGTCTCCGGTGGCCGTCCGCTCCCCACCCTGCACGTCGAGGGCGGGGGCGCTGCGGCCCGGGTTCTCCTGGCCGGCGACTGGACGCTGCGCTTCCTCGGGCCCCGGCTCGACGCGTTGCAGGGGCGTTTGCAGGCGGTGGGCGGTGAGGCCGGCTGGGACTTGAGCGGGGTGTCGCGCCTCGACAGCTTCGGCGCCATGCTGCTGTGGCGGCACTGGGGGCGGCGGCGGCCCGACGGGCTGGTGCTGCCGGCCGAGCTCGAGGGCGTCTTCGGGCGGCTGGCCGAGCTGGGCGACACGCGCGTCGAGGCACGGGCGCCCTATCGGCTGTTCGATGGCACGGCCCAGGTCGGGCGGATGGTGTTCGGCTTCGGGCGCCATCTGCTGCAGTTCGTGGCGCTGGTGGGCCAGCTGTGCCTCGATCTCGTTTATCTGCTGCGTTACCGGGGCCACTGGCCCCTGCTCGAGATCTCGGCCAACTTCTACAAGGTGGGCGTGCAGGCGATGCCCGTCACCGCGCTGGTGGGCTTCCTGATCGGGGTGGTGCTGTCTTATCTGTCGGCGCTGCAGCTGCAGCTCTTCGGGGCCGACGTGTTCATCGTGAACATCCTCGGCTTCGGCATCATCCGCGAGCTTGGGCCGGTGCTGGTGGCGGTGCTGGTGGCGGGGCGCTCGGGGTCGGCGATGACGGCCCAGATCGGCGTGATGCGGGTCACCGAGGAGATCGATGCGCTTACCACGATGGGCATCTCGCGCTATGTGCGCCTGGTGCTGCCGAAGGTGGTGGCGCTGACGCTGGCGATGCCGCTGGTGACGCTGTGGGGCTCGTCGATGGCGCTGTTCGGGGGCATGGTGTCGGCCAACCTGCAGCTCGGCCTGAGCTTCGATTTCTTCTTGAATGCGCTGCCCCGGGCGGTGCCGGCGGTGAATCTGCTGATCGGGCTGTCGAAGGGCGCGGTCTTCGGGCTCTTGATCGCGCTGGTGGCCTGCCATTTCGGGCTCCGCGTGCGGCCCAACACCGAGAGCCTGTCGGCCAATACCACAGCCTCGGTGGTGAGCTCGATCACCGTGGTGATCCTGGTGGATGCCGTGTTCGCGATCGCGACCCGCAGCATCGGGTTGCCGCGCTGAGGGCGGCGTGATGGCCTACCCCGTCGAACTCTGCGGCGTGTCGACCCGTTTCGGGCAGACCTGGGTGCATCGGCGCATCGACCTGGCCGTTGCGGCGGGCGAGGTGGTGGCGCTGGTAGGCGGCTCCGGCACCGGCAAGACCACCTTGCTGCGGCAGATGGTGGGCCTTTTGCAGCCGGCCGAGGGCGAGGTGCGGCTGTTCGGCGAGCCCCTGTTTGGCGGTAGCCGCGCCGACCAGCTCGCCCGGCGGCGGCGCTTTGGCATGTTGTTCCAGCAGGGGGCGCTGTTCTCGGCGCTCAACGTGTTCGCCAACGTGGCGTTTCCGCTGCGCGAGTTCGGCATCCGCGACGAGGACATGCTGCGCGACCTGGTGCTGCTCAAGCTGGCGATGGTCGAGCTCGGCCCCGAGGTGGCCCTGCGCATGCCGGCCGAGCTGTCGGGCGGGATGGTCAAGCGGGTGGCGCTGGCGCGGGCGCTGGCCCTGGAGCCCGAGCTGCTGCTGCTCGACGAACCCACCGCGGGCCTCGACCCCGACCGCAGCGCCGGCTTCGTGCGCCTTATCCGGGGGCTGCATCAGGCGCTCGGGCTGACGGTCATCCTGGTCACCCATGATCTCGACACCCTGGCGGCGCTGGCCACCCGCGTGGCCGTGCTGTCCGAAGGGCGTATACTCGCCTTCGGCTCCCTCGAAGAGATCATGCGCGTGCAGGACCCATTCATCGAACGTTTCTTCCATAGCGAGCGCAGCCAGGCGGCGCTGGCCCGCGGGCGGGGGCTGGGCTGATGGAGAGCCGGTCCCACGCGATTGCCGCCGGCCTGTTTGCAATCATCCTCGGCGCCGGGGTGGTGCTGGCGCTGTGGTGGTTTTCCGACAAGCGCGAGGCGACCCGCGAGCTGGTGCTGGTGACCTCCAGCAGCGTCAATGGCCTCAACCCCCAGGCCACCGTGCGTTACCGGGGCATCGTGGCCGGCAAGGTGGCCGGCATCGGGCTCGACCCGGGCAACCCCCGCGATGTGCTGGTTACCGTGCGCATCCGCGCCGACCTGCCGATCACCCAGGGCACCCGCGCCCGGCTGGCAACCCAGGGCGTCACCGGGCTGGCCTTCATCGCCCTCGACGACAACGGTGAAAACGCCGCACCCCTTGCCGACGTCGGCGGCGAGCCGCCGCGCATCCGGCTGGCGCCGGGGCTGATCGACGAGGTGAGCGCCGCGTCGCTGCAGACGCTGTCCCGCGTGCGCGAGCTGGCCGAGCGCCTCGCCGGCCTGGCGAGCCCCGACAACCTGGCGCGCATCGAGCGTACCCTGGCCCACCTCGAACGCTCCAGCCAGGGCCTGGAGCGCACGCTCCACGAGGCGCCGCAGACGCTGGCGGCGGTGCGCCAGGTGTTCTCCAAGGACAACCTCGCGCGGATCAGCCGCTCCCTCGACAACCTCGAGCGCCTGAGCGCCGAGACGGTGCCGCTGGCCCGCGAGGGGCGCACGCTGCTGACCCGCCTGCAGACGGTGAGCGAGCGCATCGACACGCTGGCCGGGGCGACTGGCGAAGGCGTCGCCACCAGCACCCTGCCGCGGCTCAACGGTTTGCTGCAGGAGCTCACCACCACCTCGCGGCAGCTCTCGGATCTGCTCGACGAGATCGACAACTCGCCGCAGCTCCTGTTGCTGGGGCGCGGCAAGCCCGTGCCGGGCCCGGGCGAGGCGGGGTTCCGCCAGCCGGGCCGCTGATTGCCATCCCCTTGCCGGAGTCCTCACTAAATGGCCACGCCGCGCTCTTCCCGCTTCCTGACGGCTTCCGCCGGCCTGCTCATGGTGGCCCTGCTGGCGGCCTGCACGGGCCTGCCCAAGGTGGCGCCCAGCTACGCGGTCCATGACTTCGGCGGCCCGGAGCCCGTCGCTGCCCGCAGCCTGGGCTTTCCGCTGCGCAACGTCGAGGTCGTGGTGCCCCCCTGGCTGGCGTCCACCGCGATGCAGTATCGTCTGGCCTACGCCCAGGCGACGCGCCGCCAGGCCTATGTCGAGAGCCGCTGGGCCGCCCAGCCGGCCCAGCTGGTCGAGCTCGCGCTCAAGCGGGCGATCCGCACCGGCGAGGCCGGGGCTGGCGGCGCCTGCCGGCTGCGGGTCGAGCTGGACGAGTTCGCGCAGGTTTTCGACGGCGAGGCGGTGAGCCGCGGGGTCGTCGAGGCCCGCGCCGTGCTGCTGGCGCCGCGCACCGACCAGATCATTGCCAGCCGCAGCTTCTCGCTGGCCCGCCTGGCCCCGTCGGCCGATGCCCTGGGCGGCGTGAGTGCGCTGCGGGGCGGCGTGCAGGAGCTCGGCAGCGAGCTGTTCGGCTGGCTCGACGGGCTCGACCGGGAAGGCGCCGCGCGCACCGGCGGCAGCCTGCGCAGCCGCTGCGGAGCCTGAAGATAAAACGATTCATACGATTCAAACGAGGAGACAACACGATGAACGCCGTACCCGATTCCAGCACCGAACCCATGATCCTCCGCGCCGATGCCGAAGGCGTCGCCACCCTCACGCTTAACCGCCCAGGGCAGTTCAACGCCCTGTCTCAGGCCATGCTCGAAGCCCTGCTGGCCGAGCTGCAGGCCATCGCCGCCGACAAGTCGGTGCGCGTGGTGGTGCTGGCCGGCGCCGGCAAGGCCTTCTGCGCCGGGCATGATCTCAAGGAGATGCGCGGCAACCACACCAAGGCCTTCATGCAGGCCCTGTTCCGCCTGTGCGGCAAGGTGATGATGCAGATCGTCGGTATGCCGCAGCCGGTGGTGGCGCGCATCCACGGCATCGCCACCGCGGCGGGCTGCCAGCTGGTGTCGATGTGCGACCTGGCGGTGGCCTCGGATGTGGCGCGTTTTGCGGTGTCGGGCATCAACGTGGGCCTCTTCTGCGCCACGCCGAGCGTCGGCCTGTCGCGCAACATGGGGCGCAAGGAGGCCTTCGAGATGCTGGTTACAGGCGACTTTATCGACGCGGCCGAGGCGAAGCGCCGGGGGCTGGTGAACCGCGTTGTACCGCTGGAGGCCCTCGACGACGAGGTGGCTAGGCTCACCGCGTCGATCTGCGCCAAGTCGCCGGTGGCCATCGCGATGGGCAAGCAGATGTTCTATTCCCAGCTCGAGATGGGCCTCGACGCCGCCTACCAGCAGGCCTCCGAGGTGATGGCCTGCAACATGATGTGCGAGGACGCCGCCGAGGGCATCGACGCTTTCATGGCCAAACGCAAGCCGGTGTGGACCGGCAAGTGACGTAGCTGCCCCACCGTGCTGATCGACACCCACTGCCACCTCGACGCGGCCGAGTTCGACTCCGATCGTGCCGCGGTGCTGCAGGCGGCGCGGGCCGGCGGGGTGGGGGGCTTTCTGGTGCCGGCGGTGGGCGCCTCGAACTTCGACGCGGTGGCCGCATTGTCGGCCGCGCATCCGGATGTCGCGCACGCCTTCGGCATTCATCCGATGTACGTGGGGCAGGCCAGCGAGTCCGACCTGGATGTCTTGCGCCAGCGGCTCGCCGGCGGCGGCGTGGTGGCGGTGGGCGAGATCGGCCTCGACGGCTTCGTGCAGGATGGCAGCATGCCCCTGCAGCTGCGTTACTTCGAGGCGCAGTTGCGGCTGGCGAAGGCCTTCGAGCTGCCGGTGGTGCTGCATGTGCGCCGGGCCCAGGACGAGATCCTCAAGCTCCTGCGCCGGATTCGGCCGCCGGGCGGCATCGCCCATGCCTTCAACGGCAGCGTGCAGCAGGCAGAGGCTTTCATCAAGCTGGGGTTCCGGCTGGGGTTTGGTGGTGCGATGACCTACGCCGGGTCGCGGCGCATCCGCCAACTGGCTGCCGAGCTGCCGCTGTCGGCGATCGTGCTGGAGACCGACGCGCCGGACATTCCGCCGGCCTGGGGCGCCGGGCTGCGCAACGATCCCGCCAACCTGCCGCGCTTTGCCGAGGTGCTGGCAGGGCTGCGGGGCATGTCGGTGGATGAGGTGATCGAGGCGACGGGCGCCAATGCGCTGGCTGCAGTCCCCGGGCTGAAGCAGCTCGCCGGGGTCAGCGCGGCGTTGCCGCCGGAATCGCGATGAGATTGAGGATGTCGGATTTCATGCGGGCGATGTCGCCGTCGAACTTCTCGCAGTTCATCATCGACACGCCGAACACGTAGGCATACAGCAGCATGCTGCGGGTGGAGGCTTCATGGAGGGGCAGGCCGATCGCCAGAAAGAGCTCGCGGGCACAGCGCAGGCGCCAGGCGTCGACCTCTTCGACGGTGGCGGCGGCCTGGGCGTCGCGGCGGGCCCATTCGCGCATGGCAAGCTCGATCAGGATGCCCTTTTTATTGCGGCTCGCGCTGTAAACGTCGATCACGTGGAAGATCTGAGCCTCCGCCTTGCCCGGCTCTGGCCGCGTCTGCTTGATGATGTCGCGGATACGGCCGTCCTTCCAGGTCTCGAGCACGCCGGCGAGGAGATCCTGGCGGTCCTTGAAGTGCCAGTAAAAACTGCCCTTGGTGACGTGCAGGCGCTTGGCGAGGACTTCGATCCGGATGCCCGTCACGCCCTCGTCGGCGAGGGTGTCGAGGGCTGCCTGGGTCCAGGCGGCGCGGTCGAGCTGAGGGCGGGCGGGCTTTTCCATACGCATTAGTATTGACGCTTTAGATACCATACGCTACCGTACGGACCGTGACAAGGCAAGGTCGCCTGTGAGAAGCTGTGCAGTGTAAGCCGGCTTTCGTGGCGGGTCGCGGCTACCTGAGGAGGAGCTCGGTTGCAATGTCTGTCTACCGCTTGAGGTTGGCAGCGTTCGCTCAAGGCCGCAAACCCGGAAGATGTTGGAAAAACTCTAAATGGAAGGAGTGCAGCATTGAAGATTCTGGTTCCCGTTAAGCGCGTGGTCGACTACAACGTCAAGGTCCGCGTCAAGAGCGACGGTTCGGGCGTGGATACGGCCAACGTCAAGATGTCCATGAACCCCTTCGACGAAATCGCCGTCGAAGAAGCCGTGCGCCTCAAGGAGGCCGGTGTGGCGACCGAGGTGGTGGCCGTGTCCTGCGGCGTGGGTGCCTGTCAGGAAACCCTGCGCACCGCGATGGCCATCGGCGCCGACCGCGGCATTCTCGTCGAGACGGACGTCGACCTCCAGCCGCTGGCCGTCGCCAAGCTGCTGAAGGCCCTTTGCGACAAGGAGCAGCCCCAGGTGGTGATCTGCGGCAAGCAGGCCATCGACGATGATGCGAACCAGACCGGTCAGATGCTGTCTGCCCTGATGGGCTGGCCGCAGGCCACCTTTGCATCCAAGGTTGCCGTGAGCGCCGGCAAGGCCACCGTTACCCGCGAAATCGATGGCGGCCTCGAGACCCTCGAGATCTCCTTGCCGGCCGTGGTGAGCACCGACCTGCGCCTCAACGAGCCGCGCTACGCGACGTTGCCGAACATCATGAAGGCCAAGAAGAAGCCCCTCGAGACGGTCAAGCCGGCCGATCTGGGGGTGGACGTGACGCCGCGCCTGACGACCATCAAGGTTGCCGAGCCGGCCAAGCGTAGCGCAGGCGTGATGGTGGCTGACGTGGCTCAGCTGGTCGAAAAACTCAAGAACGAAGCGAAGGTGCTGTAATGACGATTCTGGTTGTTGCCGAGCACGACAATGCGTCCCTGAAGGGCGCGACCCTCAACACCATCTCCGCTGCCGCCAAGCTCGGGGGCGACGTGGTCGTCCTCGTGGCCGGTGCTGGTGCCGTAGCTGCGGTTGAAGCTGCTGCCAAGGTGGCCGGCGTCGCCAAGGTGCTTTCCGTCGATTCCGCGGCCTTCGCCGACCTGGGGGCCGAGAACCTGGCCGCTCAGGTGCTGGCCGTGGTCAAGGCGGCCGGCGGTGCGATCAGCCATGTGCTGGCCCCGGCCACCACCTTCGGCAAAAACGTGCTGCCCCGTGTCGCTGCGCTGCTGGATGTGGCGCAGATCTCCGAGATCGTCGCCATCGAATCGGCCGACACCTTCGTCCGTCCGATCTACGCCGGCAATGCGCTGGCCACGGTCAAGTCGGCCGATCCCGTCAAGGTCATCACCGTGCGCACCACCGCCTTCGAGGCGGCAGGTGAGGGCGGCGCTGTGGCCGTCGAGCAGGTGGCTGCAGCGGGCGATCTGGGCCTCTCGAAGCTGGTGGGCCGTGAGCTGACCAAGTCGGCGCGTCCTGAACTCGGCGCCGCCAAGATCATCGTTTCCGGTGGTCGCGGCATGGGCAGCGGCGAGAACTACCAGAAGGTGCTTGAGCCCCTGGCCGACAAGATCGGCGCCGCGCTTGGTGCGAGCCGTGCAGCGGTCGATGCGGGCTATGTGCCCAACGACTACCAGGTCGGCCAGACCGGCAAGATCGTCGCCCCGCAGCTCTACATCGCGGTGGGCATCTCCGGCGCCATCCAGCACCTGGCGGGCATGAAGGATTCCAAGGTGATCGTGGCGATCAACAAGGACCCGGAAGCCCCGATCTTCCAGGTCGCCGACTACGGCCTGGTGGCCGATCTGTTCGAGGCGGTGCCGCAACTCGTGGCGGCTGTCTGACAAGAAAGGCAGCGGACGCCACGGAACTGTCTGAATGAACTTCGCGCCCGATCTCTTCTCCCTGGCGTGGCACATCGTTGCCGCGATCGTCGGGGTCGGGGTCGCGGCGTGGGTTGTGCGGACGGCGCCGTGGCAGCGCCTTAAAGACGGGCGTCAGCTCAACGCACTGTTCGGCGCAGCGGTCATCCTGACCCTGCTCTGGAGCCTCAACGCCGGGGTCTATCCCGGCCTCAACCTCCATCTGCTCGGCGCCATGGCGACGACCCTCATCTTTGGGCCGCAGCTTGCCCTGGTCGTGCTGGCGCTTGCGCTGGCGGGCATCACGCTCAACGGCAGCACCGAGTGGTCGGCTTACCCGATCAACCTCCTGGCGATGGCGGTTATTCCTGTCGGTGCAAGTGCTCTTTACACCCGTATCGTCGGGCGCTGGCTTCCCAGGCATTTCTTTGTCTATATCTTCGTCAATGCCTTCATTGGCGCCGCCCTCATCGTCCTGATCCAGGGCGCAGTGGCGTCGCTGGGGCTTGCCGCCGCCGGGGCTTATCCGGTGGATCTGCTGTTGTCCGACTATCTCCCGTTCTTCCTTTTGCTGGGTTTTGCCGAGGCCTGGTTGTCCGGCATGACGCTGACGCTGCTGGTCGTCTACTGCCCTGAATGGGTGGCAAGCTTCGACGACCGGAGCTACCTCATGAACAAATGAGGCGCAGGTAAGAACGCGGTGGTCCGGAATGTCGTGTCGTAAAAATCTAAAACAATATTAGTGGAGAAAAACGATGAGCAATTACAACGCACCGATTCGTGACATGCAGTTCGTGATGCGGGAACTCGCCGGCCTGGACGCCGTTGCGGCGCTCCCCGGCTGCGAGGACGCCTCGCCCGACGTCGTCGACGCCATCCTCGAAGAGGCCGGCAAGTTTGCCGGCGGCGTGCTCGCTCCCCTCAACTGGACCGGCGACCAGGAAGGCGCCCGCTGGGACAACGGCGTGGTGCACACCGCGACCGGCTGGAAGGAAGCCTACAAGCAGTTCGCCGAGGCCGGCTGGACGGCGCTCGCCTGCGAGCCTGAGTTCGGCGGCCAGGGCCTGCCCAAGCTCGTGTCCACCGCGGTGATGGAGATGTGGAAGTCCGCCAACATGGCCTTCTCCCTCTGCCCGATGCTCACCAACGGCGCGATCGAGTCCATCAAGCTGCGCGGCACCGACGAGCAGAAGGCGGCCTACCTGCCCAAGATGGTCAGCGGCGAGTGGACCGGCACCATGAACCTGACCGAGCCCCAGGCCGGTTCTGACCTCGCTGCCGTGCGCACCCGTGCGGTGCCCCAGGGTGATGGCACCTACAAGATCTTCGGCCAGAAGATCTTCATCACCTACGGCGAGCACGACATGACCGACAACATCATCCATCTGGTGCTGGCACGCCTGCCGGACGCACCGGAAGGGGTGAAGGGGATCTCCCTGTTCGTCGTGCCGAAGTTCCTGCTCAACGCCGACGGTACGCCGGGCGAGCGTAACGACGTGCATTGCGTGTCGATCGAACACAAGCTGGGCATCCACGCCAGCCCCACCGCGGTGTTGGCCTTCGGTGACAAGGGCGGCGCGATCGGCACCCTGGTGGGCGAAGCCAACCGCGGCCTGGAATACATGTTCATCATGATGAACGAGGCCCGTTTTGCGGTGGGCATGGAAGGCCTGGCGCTCTCCGAGCGTGCCTACCAGCAGGCTCTGGCCTATGCCAAGGATCGCGTCCAGGGCACCGAGGCCGGTGTGCGCGGTGGCCCGAAGGTGAGCATCATCCACCACGCCGACGTGCGCCGGATGCTGATGAGCATGAAGTCGCAGATCGAAGCCCAGCGTGCGCTGGCCTACGTGGTCGGTGCGGCTACCGATATGGCCCACCATCACCCGGACGAGGCGGTGCGTGCCCAGAACCAGGCCTTCATGGATCTGATGATCCCGGTGGTCAAGGGCTGGCTCACCGAGAGCAGCATCGAGCTCACCTCCACCGGCGTGCAGGTGCATGGCGGCATGGGCTTCATCGAGGAAACCGGCGCTGCCCAGCACTTCCGTGACGCCCGCATCACCTCGATCTACGAGGGCACGACGGCGATCCAGGCCAACGACCTGATCGGCCGCAAGATCGCCCGCGAGAGCGGCCAGACCGTGAAGGCAGTGATTGCCGAGATGCGCAAGGTCGAGGCCAGTCTGGCCGAGGCTTCGGGTGACGAGTTCGCCGCGATGCGCAAGTCGCTGTCCGCCGGCGTGACCGCCCTCGAAGAAGCGGTGGCCTACATCGTTGCCACCTACGGTCAGGACATCAAGGCCGCCTCCGTGGGCTCCGTTCCCTTCCTCAAGCTGCTGGGCATCGTTGCCGGTGGCTGGCAGATGGGGCGTGCGGCGCTCGTCTCGGCACGCCGCCTCGCCGAAGGCGGCGGTGATGCCGGCTTCTACCAGGCCAAGATCACCACCGCGCGCTTCTACGCCGACCACGTGCTGTCGCAGGCACCGGGCCTGGCTTATTCGGTGGTGAATGGCGCTGCCGCTGCGCTGGCGCTGCCCGAAGAGATGTTCTGATCCTTCGGCTTGGGTTGTTGTCGTAAAACAAAAAAGGAGCCTTCAGGGCTCCTTTTTTACGTCAATGCAGCTCTGGAAAGCGCTGCAGCCACAGCCACGCCACGGTGAGCTGGACGAATATCGTCAGTGTCCAGGTGCTGGTCACGTAGCAACAGGCGGCCGGCAGGACGATTTCGAGGAGCTCCTCGCACAGGCAGCCCAGGGCGAAGAAGAAAAGTGTGAGGCACGCCCACTTCAGCATGAATCGCGGCAGGTGGGTGCCCATGCGGCGGTTGTAGCGGTAGTTTTGCTGTCGTTCGAGGAGACTGCCCCGGGTGACATCCCGAAAGTAGGGGAAGGGCCATAGGAAGCGATACAGCAGATGCCAGAACGCTTCCTGGCCGGGGGGCTGATGGATGTCATCCATGATGTTCTCCTTCGATGCGCGAGAGACGAAGCACAACGCAGAGTTACGCTATCAGTGTGCTCCTGCCCATGGCTTGACGGAAGACAGCCCGAATGAAAAAAGCCGACGCAGGCGTCGGCTTTGATCTGCCTGGGCGGTGTGCCGCTTACTTGACCGTCGCCTTGCTGCGCAGCTCGGCCATGTGCTTTTCGACACGCTGCTGCTCGAGACGCTGCTTGAGCTGGCCCTTCACCTCGTCGAAGGCCGGCGCCTTCAGGGGGCGGCTGTCTTCGAGCTTGATGACGTGGTAGCCGAAGTCGGTCTTGACCGGGGCGGCGGTGTATTTGCCCTTTTCGAGCTTGGACAGGGCCTCGGCGAAAGGCTTCACGAAGCCGGCCGGGTTGGCCCAGCCCAGGTCACCGCCCTTGTCTTTCGAGCCCGGGTCTTTGGATTGCTTGGCCAGGTCTTCGATCTTCTCGCCCTTGTCGAGCTTGGCGATGATGGCCTTGGCGTCTTCTTCCTTCTCCACGAGGATGTGGCGGGCCTTGTATTCCTTGTCGCCGAGCTGGGTCTTGATCTTGTCGTATTCGCTCTTGACCTCTGCGTCGCTGACCGGATGCGCCTTCACGAAATCCTGCAGGTAGGCGCGGATCAGCACGGCCTGGCGGGCCATCTCCATCTGGGCCTGGACGGGGGCGGATTTTTCGAGGCCCTTCTTGCGGGCTTCCTGGCTCAGGACCTCCCGGCGGATCAGCTCTTCCTTGATCGCGGCGCGCAGCTGGTCCGAATCGGGGGCACCCTGGTTCTTCTGTTCGGTGACCAGCACATCGACGCGGGACTGGGGAATGGCGGTGCCGTTGACGGTTGCGACGTTCTGGGCAAAGGCCGGCAGCGCAATGGCGGTGGCAAAAAGGGACACGGCCAGACGGCTCGGGACGATCTTCATCAGTTTTCCTTGCTTGGTGGAGCGGATTGAAAGTTTACAGCTCTTCAGGGCTGCGTGCCTGGATGGCCAGGGCGTGGATGTCCCGGTGCATCAGCTCGCCGAGTGCATCGTAAATCATCCGGTGGCGGGCCACCGTGTTTTTGCCAGCGAAGGCCGCCGCCACGATGGTGAGGCGGAAGTGCTTGCCACCGGCGCGGGCGCCGGCGTGGCCGGCGTGGAGGGCGCTGTCGTCGATGAGCTCGAGCTGCTCCGGGGCGAGCACGGCGAGGCGCCGCTGGATCTCGTCGGCCAGCGTCACGGCAGGGTCTTCCGGAAGGGTTTGACGGTGCAGCGGGTGAACACCCCGGTTGTCATGTAGGGGTCGGCGGCTGCCCAGGCCTCGGCGTCGGCGAGGGAGGGGAATTCGGCGATGATCACGCTGCCGGTGAAGCCGGCCGGGCCGGGGTCGTTGGCGTCGATGGCGGGGCAGGGGCCAGCGAGCACGAGGCGCCCGTCGGCCTGCAGCGCCTGCAGGCGGGCGACGTGCTCGCCACGCGCGGCGAGGCGCTTGTCGAGGGCGTTGGGGGCGTCTTCGCCGATCAGTACGTACAGCATTACTTGGGTTCCTCTTCGATGTAGCGGGACAGGAGCATTCCCTGGGCCAGGACGAACACGAGCATCAGGCCCATGCCGCCGAACAGCTTGAAGTTGACCCAGGTTTCCTCGGAAAAGTTGTAGGCGACGAGCAGATTGAGGCAACCCATCACCGCGAAAAAACCTGCCCAGGCGAGGTTGAGCGGGCTCCACAGGGGCTCGGGCAGCTTCATCTGCGCCTCCAGCATGGTGCGGATGAGGTTCTTGCGCAGCCCGTAGGCCGACACCAGCAGCGCCGTGGCAAAGAACCAGTAGAGCACCGTGGGTTTCCACTTGATGAAGGTCGGGTTGTGGAAGAGCAGCGTGGCGCCACCGAAGATGGTAACGATGGCCAGGCTGACCCACAGCATGGTGTCGACCTTGCGGTGGCGGAACCACACCCAGGCGATCTGCCCGACGGTGGCGGCGATGGCGACAGCGGTGGCGGCGAAGATGCCGGCAAACTTGTAGGCGGCAAAAAACAGGATGATCGGGAACAGATCGAAGAGAAATTTCATTGCTCGAGGGGCAGGGCGGTTACGGGGGGCGGCGCTTCAGGCCGGGTCGGCGCGGTTGCGCATGTGGTCGGCGAGGCCTTCGATCGCCCCCCACAGACGGGCCCGCAGGGGGCCGTCGGGGATGCACTCGTCGAAGGCCAACTGCATGCACATCAGCCACTGGTCGCGCTCGGCGCTGGCGATGCTGAAAGGCAGGTGGCGGGCGCGCAGGCGCGGGTGGCCGAACTCCTGCTCGTAGAGCGGTGGGCCGCCCAGCCAGCCGGAGAGGTACTTGAAGAGCTTCTCTTCGGAGCCAGAGAGGTCTTCCGGGTGCATCTGGCGTACGTCCCAGGCTTCCGGCAGGGTGTCCATCAGTTCGTAGAAACGGCGCACCAACTGGCGGATGCCGTCTTCGCCGCCCAGCTGGCCGTAGGGCGTGCTGGGGTCAGGCTTCATGGGTTTCGGACATTCCGGGTTTGCCGCAGCGCAGGTTGGCCGGTAGGGCTTCGCCGATCAACTTCGGGGGGGCGAGATCGAGCCTGGACATCAGTTCGATGAACTCCTGTCGGCTGCGGCCTGCCAGGCGTGGGTTGCTGTCTTTTTCCTGGCCGATGCAGGACACCCGCGCGCCTTTGTAGTCGTGGCCGGGGTAAACCAGCGTTTCATCGGGAAGCGAGAACAGCCGCTTGGTGATGCTGTCATAGAGCTGGCCGGCGTCGCCGCCCTGGAAGTCGGTCCGCCCGCAGCCGGCGATCATCAGGGAGTCCCCGGTGAACAGGCGGTCACGCCAGTGGTAGGTGACGCAGCCCGGCGTGTGCCCCGGCGTGGGGATGACGCGGATGACTTCGCTGCCGAAGACGATGGTGTCACCGTCAATGAGCTGACGGTCGGCACAGAGGACGCCGCCCACCGCGCTGACGGCACTGCGGGCGCCAGTCATTTCGCGCAGGCCGGCGGCGCCGGTGACGTGGTCGGCATGGACGTGGGTTTCCAGCACCCAGGCCAGCTGCAGCTCCTGCTCCTGCAGGAAGGTGAGGTAGGCGCCCAGGTGTTCCTTGACCGAGTCGATGATGACTGCATCGCCGCTGAGGGGGTCGGCCAGCAGATAGGTCAGGGTTGAACTGGTCTGATCGAAGAACTGGTGAAACAGGATCATGGGGCGCCCACAATGAAGGTTATTGCCACGATTCTAGCTTTAACTCAGGCCTTTGGTGCGGCGGGAAGCTCAATGCAGGCGTCGAGACCGCCACCGGCGCGGGCGGCGAGACGAAATTCACCGTTCTGGCCGCGCACGATGCGATCGACGATGGCGAGCCCCAGGCCGGAACCCTTGGTGTTGCTGCGCGCGGATTCCAGGCGGGTGAAGGGGCGCTTGACCCGCTCGGCCTCTTCGGCCGGAATGCCGGGGCCACGGTCGAGCACGTGGATGGCCGGCCTCGCGCCCGCCCCGCCGACCTCCAGCTCCGGCGCGTGGCCGGCGTAGTTGATGGCGTTTTCGATGAGGTTGGTGAGGGCCCGGCGCAGGGCCTGGGGCCGCGCGAGGGCCAGGGCCGGGCCCTTGCTGCGCACCTCGATGTCGACGCCCCGGCGGGCGTAGAGGGTGGCCAGCTCGTCGGCCAGGCCGGCGAGGTCGAGGGCCTCGATCTGCTCGCCGCCGTCTTTCTTCGAGAACTCGAGGAACTGGTTGATGATGCGGTCCATGTCTTCAATGTCGGAGACCATCGCGTCCACCTCGGCCGGGTCGGCGCCGCACATCTCGACGCCCAGGCGCAGGCGGGCGAGGGGGGTGCGCAGATCGTGGGAGACGCCGGCCAGGATCAGTGCCCGGTCGGCGTCGAGCTGCTGCAGGTCGTGGGCCATCTGGTTGAAGGCGTGGGCCAGGTCGGCGACCTCGGTGGGCCCGCTCTCGCTGAGGCGTGGGGGCACCTCGCCCCGCCCGACGGTGCGGGCGGCCATCACCATGGCCCTGAGCGGGCGGTTGAGGCGCGAGACGATGGCGTAGGCGCCGAGCATCGCCAGGCTCAGTGCTGCCAGCCCCCACCACAGCCATTCACGGGCGTGGGGCCGCATGACCCGCTCGATGGGCAGCATGACCCAGAAGTCTTCGGTGTCGGCCGGGTCGTCGGCGCCGATGCGGAAGCTCACCCAGAAGCCGGACAGCCCTTCCCACGAGGCGGCGAAGCGGGTGTCGGCGCCGAGCTGCAGGCGCACCTCCCGGGTGACCGTGCGTAGCGCCGGGGTGTCGTCCATCGGGGTGGTCTTGTCCTGGGCCTCGGCGGGGTAGATGCGGATGCCCTCGAGGGTGGCGAGGTCGAGCAGCAGATCCTTGCGCAGGGCCGGATCGGCATTGAGCAGTGCGGTGCGGGTCAGGTTGATGATGCTGACCACTGTCTGGGCCGTCTGGTGGGCCTGCCGGGCCTGGTCGAAATGGCTGAAGATGGCCGACCACACGCCCACCGAGGCCAGCATCAGCACCGCGACCAGCAGGAAGATACGCCACAGCAGGGTGCGCGGCGCCCCGAGCAGGAAGGCGCGATAGCGGGGCTGCACGATCACTCCGGCGGTGGCTTACTGGCTGTGCTTGTTGCCGTCGGGCACGAAGACGTAGCCGAAGCCCCAGACGGTCTGGAGATAGCGGGGCTTGCTCGGGTCTTCCTCGATGAGCTTGCGCAGGCGCGAGATCTGGACGTCGATGGAGCGGTCGAAGACGTCGTACTCGCGGCCCCGGGCGAGCTCCATCAGGCGGTCGCGCGACAGCGGCTGGCGGGGGTGCTGCAGCAGCACCTTGAGCAGGGCGAACTCGCCGGTGGTGAGCAGGGTCTCCTCGCCGTTGCGGACGAGGATGCGGGTGCCCAGCTGGACCACGATGCTGCCGAAGCGCACGTCCTCGTCGTCGGTGGCCGGCGCGCCCGGCGGCGTCTGCGGCTGGCGGCGCAGCACCGCGTGGATGCGGGCGACGAGCTCGCGGGGGTTGAAAGGTTTGGGCAGGTAGTCGTCGGCCCCCATCTCGAGGCCGACGATGCGGTCCACGTCGTCACCCTTGGCGGTGAGCATCACGATGGGAATCCGGTTGTTGGTGCCGCGCAGACGCCGGCAGATCGACAGGCCGTCTTCGCCGGGCAGCATGAGGTCGAGCACCATCAGGTCGAAATGCTCGCGCAGCAGGGCGCGATCCATCTGGGTGGCGTCACTCACCGTCTTCACGTTGAAGCCCTGCTCGCTGAGATAGCGCTTGAGCAGGTCGCGCAGGCGGAGGTCGTCGTCGACGACGAGAATGCGAAAGCTTTCTTTTTCCATGGGCCGAATCCTAGCGCCTCCCTCGTCGGGCGGCTAGCCGGGCCGTGGCGGGCCGGTAAGCAAAGGTAAACGAAAGAGGCCGAATCACATCCCCTTACAAAGCCTGCAGCCACCCATGGTGCGGGCTGCCACAATTGTTTCAAGGAACCCGGGACTGCCCGAATAGCTTCATAACGGGTTAGGATTCATTCCATGGGAGCGAGCTTTCTGTGACGAAGAAATTTCATCGTGCCGCGCTGGTTGGCGTGGTCGTGGCGGCGTGGCTGGGTAGCAGTGTCGTGCTGGCCCAGGGGCCGTACGGTGAGCGTGGTGGTTCGGGTCTGCGGCCGAGCTTTCTCCCGCCGGATCGTCCGGGCGGCGAGATGTCGTCCCTGATGCCTGATTTCCCCCGGCGCCCGGACGCCGACGAGGCCCGCAACCCCCGGCGCCTCTCGCCCGAAGAGCGCCGGCAGTTGCGGCGCGATGTCCAGGACGCCGGCCGTGACGTTTACGGCAACCCGCCGCGCCGCCCGGATTAGTCGATCCCTGAGGTGCCCGGCCACGGTGCGGGCGCCCGGCTACGCCCCGACAGCGCCTAGCTGATTCCGTCAAATCCCGGGTATCGCGCCGTGTCTCCCGGGGTGTGCGTCTGGTGGCGCCGCATCCGCGGCGCCTTCGGCCCCCAGGGGCGGTAGAATGCGGGCGCTATGAAGATCCTTGCCCTTGAAACCTCCACCGAGACCGCCTCGGTCGCGCTCCTCGACGGCGACCGCCTCCTCGAGCGCAGCGTGGCCGGCCGTCCCGGTCATTCCGAAACCATCCTCCCCGAGATCCGCCTGCTGCTTGCGGAGGCCGGCGTGGCCCTGGATGCTCTTGACGCGATCGCCTTCGGGGCCGGGCCGGGGGCCTTCACCGGCCTGCGCCTCGCCTGTGGTGTGGCCCAGGGCCTGGCGATGGGGCTGGGCAAGCCGGTGATTCCGGTCGGCACGCTGGCCGCGCTGGCCAGCCAGTGCAGCCATGATGCGATTTTCGTGGCGGCGGATGCGCGGATGTCGGAGGTCTATTTTGCAGCCTATCGCCGGGTCGACGGCGTGCTCGAAGAATGCCTCGCGCCGAGCTGCGCGGCGCCGGGCGCAGTGGCGCTGCCGGCAGAGGGCGACTGGTTCGGCTTTGGCTCCGCCTTCAAGGCCTACGGCGAGGTGCTGGTGCCGGGCCTCGGCGCACGGCTGGCCGGCCATGACGCCACGCCGGTGCCGCTGGCCTCCAGCGTGGCCCGGTTGGCCGCCTGGCATTTCAGCCGCGGTGAAGTCGTCGATGCCGCCCTGGCGGCGCCCCTCTATGTGCGTGACAAGGTGGCCCTCACCACCGCCGAGCGCCTGGCCAGCGGAGGCAAGGCGTGAGCGCGTCGCTAGCCGTGGCGGCCGGGCTGCAGTTCCGGCCGATGGACGAGTCCGATCTGGCCTGGGTCGCCGCGCAGGACGTTGAGCTTTACCCGTTTCCCTGGTCCGCAGGCAATTTTGCCGATTCCATCAGCGCCGGCTACGGCTGCTGGGTGATGCTCGACGGCGCCGAGCGGGTTGGCTACGGTGTGTTGATGATGCTGATCGACGAAGCCCACATCCTCAACATCAGCGTGGTCGCCGCCCGCCAGAAGGGTGGCCTTGGGCGTCGCCTCCTCGAGCACTTCGCCACGCGTGCCCGGCAGGCCGGCGCGCGCAGGCTGCTGCTCGAGGTGCGCCCCTCCAACGGGCCGGCCCTCGCGCTTTACGGGCGCACTGGCTTCCAGACCATAGGCCGCCGCAAAGGCTATTACCCGGCGCACGGCGGCCGCGAGGATGGCCTCGTGATGAGCCTCGCCCTGTGAGCACGCTGCCATGACCCGACGACGCGACGCGATCCTGCGCGAGATGGGCCTGGCGCCCCTGTGGCGGCTGCGGGGCGGGGCGGAAGAGTCTGGCGAGCCCGTCGTCGAGGCCCCGCCGCCCCCGGCGGTGGCAGAGGCTCCACTGGCTCGGCCGACGGCGGTTCAGCGGGGGCACGGAGACTCCCCGGCGCCAGCTCGCCGGCCGGCTGCACCCCAGATGCCGCAGCGGGCAGCGGTGCCCGAGGTGGTTCCGCCACCCCGCGTCCAGCCTGCCGGCGACCTGGCCAGCCTCGGCTGGGACGCCCTGGAGGCGCGCATCCTCGGTTGCGAAGGCTGTGTGCTGTGCCAGCGCCGCAAGCAGGCCGTGCCCGGGGTGGGCGACCGCCAGGCCGACTGGCTGTTCGTCGGCGAAGGCCCGGGCGCCGAGGAGGACGAGCGGGGCGAGCCCTTCGTCGGCCAGGCCGGGCGCCTGCTCGACGCGATGCTGGCCACCATCGGCCTGCAGCGCGGGCACGACGTGTACATCGCCAACGCGGTCAAGTGCCGCCCGCCCAACAACCGGACGCCGGAGGCCGACGAGCTGGCCGCGTGCTTCCCCTACCTGCGCCGGCAGATCGAGCTGATCCAGCCGCGCCTGATCGTGGCCCTCGGCCGCCCGGCGGCCCAGGCCCTGCTTAACCAGGAGGTCAAGATCTCGGCCGCCCGGGGCAAGACCTTCCGCTACGGCGACATCCCGGTGGTGGTCACCTACCACCCGGCCTACCTGCTGCGCAACCAGCCCGACAAGGCGAAAGCCTGGGAAGACCTGTGTTTTGCCCGTAAAACCATGCGGGCGCTGCGGGACGAGGCGTGACAATCCTTTGCAAGATTTGAGCATCGCCGCTGCCGGCGGGGGCCGCTGTGGCTAGAATGACTGCTGCGTAGCACCGGCGGGCTTCCGCCGCGTTCAATTTTCGAGGACACATCATGCGCATCAGGCTCTTCCTGTCCCTGCTTCTTTCGGTGCTGCTGCTCTCCGGCTGCGGTTACAACCAGATCCAGATCAACGACGAACAGGTCAACGCTTCCTGGTCGGAGGTGCTCAACCAGTACAAGCGGCGTGCCGACCTGATCCCCAACCTTGTCCAGGTGGTGCAGGGCTACGCCGCCCACGAAAAAGAGGTGCTGACCCGCGTCACCGAGGCCCGCGCCAACGTGGCCGGCATGAAGGTCACCCCCGAGCTGGTGAACGACCCCGAGGCGATGGCCCGCTTCCAGAAGGCCCAGGGCGAACTCTCCGGGGCCCTGTCGCGGCTGCTGGTGGTCACCGAGAACTACCCCAACCTCAAGGCCGACGCCAACTTCCGCGATCTCCAGGCCCAGCTCGAGGGCACCGAGAACCGCATCACCGTGGCCCGCAACCGCTACATCAAGGCGGTGCAGGACTACAACGTGTCGGTGCGCACCTTCCCCAACAACCTCACCGCGATGGTCATCGGCGCCAGGACCAAGGCCAATTTCGCGGTCGACAACGAAGCCGCCATCAGCGAGCCGCCAAAGGTGGACTTCGGCGCTGCGCCTGCACCGGCGCCTGCCAAGCCGGCAGCCCAGTAAGCCGACGCCGGCCCGCGCCATGCTTCGCGCGTTCCTGCTGCCGCTGCGCCTGTTCTTCGCGGTGAGCCTGCTTGCGCTGCTCATGGGCGGCGCCCAGGCCCAGGACGTGCAGCCGCTGCCGCCCCTCGCGGCCCATGTCACCGACACCGTGGGCCTGCTGTCGGTGGACCGGCGGGAGGCCATCGAGGCGCGGCTGGTGGCGCTGGAACGCGAGAAGGGTGCCCAGGTCGCGGTGCTGCTGGTGGCGACGACGCGGCCGGAGGCGATCGAGGAATACGCGCTCCGCGTCGCCGAGGCCGGGCGCTTGGGCCGCAAGGGCGTCGACGACGGCGTGCTCTTCGTGGTGGCCCGGGACGACCGGCGGATGCGCATCGAGGTCGGCCGGGGCCTGGAGGGGGCGATCCCCGACGCGATCGCCAAGCGCATCATCGCCGACGTGGTGACGCCGTATTTCAAGGCGGGTGATTTCCCGCGCGGCGTCGAGGCCGGCGTCGACGCCATCGCCGCCCGCGTGTCCGGCGAGCCGCTGCCCGCGCCGCCGGTGCCCGGGCAGGGCGGTGACGGGGCCATGGGCCTGGAGGAACTGCTGGTGGTCGGCATGATCGTGACCATCGTGATCGGCGGCATCCTGCGCGCCATCTTCGGCCGCCTGCTGGGCGCCACCCTGGCCTCGGGTCTCGTGGGTTTTGGCGCCTGGACGCTCACCGGCGCGCTGGCGATCGGCGTCGTCGGCGGGCTGCTGGCCTTTGTATTCGTGCTCGTGATGGGCTCCGGCGGTGGCACCCGGCACACCGGTGGGCCGTGGAGCGGTGGCGGCATGGGCGGCATGGGCGGCGGAGGTTTCGGCCGCGGGGGCGGCTGGTCCGGCGGCGGCGGTGGCTTTGGCGGCGGTGGCGCCTCGGGAGGGTGGTGAGATGCGTTTCACGCGCTTTGTCCGGCACATGCTCGTGCCGTCCTGGCGGGTCGATCGGGCCTTCACGCCCGAGGTGATGGCCGCTATCGAGCTGGCGGTCCAGGATTCCGAGGCGCGCCATCGGGGCGAGATCCGCTTCGCCGTCGAGGGTGGGCTGGATTTCCCGGCGCTTCTGCAGGGCGTCGATGCGCGGTCGCGGGCGGTCGACGTCTTCGCCCACCTGCGGGTGTGGGACACCGAAGAGAACACCGGGGTGCTGATCTACGTGCAGTGGCTAGACCGGCGCGTCGAGATCGTCGCCGACCGGGGCATTGCCCGTCGGGTGCCCCAGGCCGACTGGGATGCCGTCTGCCGGCGCCTGGAGATGGCCTTTCGCGAGGGCCGCTATGGCCCGGGGGCGGTGGAGGCGGTGCGGGCGGTAGGCGAGCTGCTCGCCGGGCCGTTCCCGGCGCGGGGCGACAACCCCGACGAGCTGCCCAACCGGCCTGTCAGGCTGTGAGCCTCTATCAACCCACTCCCCACTCCCCACTCCCCACTCCCCACTACCCACTACCCACTTCCCGCCTTAACCGCTGCCCTGCAGCGGCGTCTGCCCGATGCTGAAGTAGAGCGAGGCGCCCTTGCCGACCTCGCCTTCGGCCCACACTTCGCCGCCATGGCGCCGCACGATGCGGGCCACGGTGGCCAGGCCGATACCGGTGCCCGGAAACTCCCGGTCGGAGTGCAGGCGCTGGAAGGGCCGGAACAGGTTGTCCCGATAACGCATGTCGAAGCCCGCGCCGTTGTCGCGGATCACGAAGGCGTCCACGCCGGCGTGGCGGGTGGCCTCGAAGCGGATCTCCGGCATGGCCACGCGGCCGGTGAATTTCCAGGCGTTGCCGAGCAGGTTTTCGAGCACCGTGCGCATCAGGCTCGGGTCGCCCTCGACACACAGCCCCGGGGCGATGTCGACGCGGACCGGCCGCGCCGGGTCTTGCTGGCGGAGCTCCTCGCAGATCACCAGGGCCAGCGTGGTGAGGTCCACCGGGCGGCGCTCGAGCGCCTTGCGGCTGACCCGCGACAGCGTGAGCAGGTCGTCGATCAGCTGGCCCATGCGATGCACGGCGGCGCGAACGCGGCGCAGCAGCTCCTTGGCCTCGTCGTCCAGGTTGTCGCCGTAGTCCGAGCCGAGGATTGCGCTGTAGCCTTCGATGGCGCGCAGCGGCGCGCGCAGGTCGTGGGAGACCGAGTAGCTGAAGGATTCGAGCTCGTTCAGGGCCGCGCTCAGCTGCGAGGTGCGCTCGGCCACCCGCCGTTCGAGTTCAAGGTTGAGGCGCTTGATGGCCTTTTCGGCAAACTTGCGTTCGGTCAGGTCGGTGCCCACGCCGACGATGTGGGGCTTGCCGTCCAGCAGCACCCGGCGGCCGACGACCAGGAAGGGCACCGGCTCGGCGCGGTCCCGCCGCAGCATCACCTCCACCGAGGCTTCGCCGGTGCCCAGCGCAGATTCGATGCGGTGGGCCAGCACGGCCTCCTGCTCGGCGATCACCAGGCTGCCGGCCTCGGCGTTCTGCAGCTGGGCGTCGTCGAGGCCGGTGAGCTCGCTGACGAAGCGGTTCCACAGCACCAGCCGGCCGTGCTGGTCGAAGAGGAAGAAGGGCGCTGGCAGGCTGTCGATGAGGCCGCGGGAGAAGTCCCGTTCGGCCTTCAGCTGCTCTTCGGCCCGCTTGCGGGCGGTGATGTCGCTGATCGAGCCGACGATGCGCACGGCGCGCCCGTCGGGCCCCCGGTGGGCCAGGCCGCGGGCGAGCACCCAGTGGAAGTTGCCGTGCTTGTCGGCGACCCGGTATTCGGATTCGAAGTGCTCGGTCTGGCCGCGCAGGTGGGCGATCACGTCGGCGCGGTAGCGCTTGCGGTCGTCGGGGTGGATGAGCTTGAGCCACTCGGCGCCGGTGGTCTTGAGGGTGTCGCTGTGCAGCCCGAGCAGGGCCAGCAGGCGGGGCGACAGATACAGCAGCTGGGTGTTCGGGTCCCAGTCCCACAGGCCTTCGTTGGCGCTGCGCTGGGAGAGCACGTAGCGCTCCTTGGCGTCCCGCCGCTGCTCGTCGGTGCTCTGGAAGGCGGCGCGGTCTTCGACGATGCCGACGCCGCCGTAGATCTGGCCGGCTGCGTCCCGCTCGGGGGCCACATGGATCGACAGCAGGTGCACCTCCGGCGACAGGGGGAGGGCGAAGGGCCCGTCGTAGGCGCCGCGCTGGCCGCCGAGGGCGCCCTGCAGGATCGACAGGATGCTCATGTCGTCCAGGGTGTGGAGATCGAAACCCTGGATCGCCTCCGGCGAGGCGCCGAGGATCTCGGCCAGCCGCTTGTTGCTGTAGGTGATCCGCAGGTCGGTGCCGAAATGGAAGATGCCCACCGGCGAGTTCTCGACCAGCGCCCGGTAGCGCGCTTGCGGGCTCGAGGTGCTGCGCTGGGGCGCACGGTCGGCGGCTTCGCCCCGGACGATCAGCACCACCCCGGGCTGGGCCTGCCCCGCTGTGCCGGGGATGTCGGCACAGCGCACCGAGACCGCGTGGCGTCTTCCCTGGCGGTCAATGAGCTGCACCGGGGTCCAGTCGGGCGCGGCTTCATCCGGCCGGGTGGGCGCGAGACACAGCGGCTCGCCGGTCAGGTCGCTGACCACCGGAAAGACATGGGCGAGGCGCTGGCCGCTGGCCTCGAAGCCGGACCAGCCGGTGAGGGCTTCGGCGAGCGGGTTCATCAGGGTGACCAGGCCCTGCCCGTCGCTGACGATGACGGCGTCGCTGATGTGGCGCAGGGTGACTTCGAGGCAGCTGCGGCTGGTGTCGCCGCCGCCGGGCGCCGACGGGGGCGGCCCATCGGAGGCGGAGGCGGGCGCTGCGTCCAGGGGGCCGTTCATCGGAGTGCTTCCGGGGTGGCGAGGCGCGGCATTGTCGGGGCCTGTCTTTTCACGATGCTGCTTTAGAATCTCTCGTCCAGCTTCCAGGTAAAGTTCTTCTGTCCCATGACTCTTTTCAGTCCCGAGCAGGACGCCGCCTTCATGCGTGAGGCCATGGCGCTGGCCCAGGAGGCCGGCCGCTGCGGCGAGGTGCCCGTGGGGGCGCTGATCGTGGCCCCCGATGGTAGCGTCGCCGGCCGCGGTTTCAACCAGCCCATCCTGCGTCACGACCCCACCGCCCACGCCGAGGTGATGGCGCTGCGCGCCGCCGCCGAGGCCCTGGGCAACTATCGCCTGCCCGGCTGCACGCTGTACGTCACCCTCGAGCCCTGCATCATGTGTGCGGGGGCGATCATGCATGCCCGCATCGGGCGGGTGGTGTTTGGTGCGCGCGACCCCAAAACGGGTGTTGCGGGTAGCGTACTCGATCTTTTCGCCGAGACACGTCTAAATCATCACGCCGTGGTGGCTGGCGGCGTGCTGGCCGACGAGTGTGGCGGCCTGTTGTCGTTCTTTTTCGCGGCCCGACGCAAGCGGGCCGGAGCGTGAGCAGCATGCAGATCCTGATCGATATCCCCTCCCAGACCCTCTCCCTGCTGGGCGACGACGGCGCCTGCATCCGCCGTTACAGCGTGTCCACCGCCCGTAACGGGGCCGGCGAGGCAAGCGGGAGTTTCTGCACGCCGCGGGGTCGCCACATCATCCGGGCCCGCATCGGGGCCGGTGCGCCCATCGGCGCGGCCTTCCGCGGGCGGCGCCCGACCGGCGAGGTGTGGACACCCGAACTCGCCGCCGCCAACCCCGGGCGGGACTGGATCCTCACCCGCATCCTGTGGCTGTCCGGCACCGAACCGGGGTTCAACCGCCTCGGCGAGGTGGACTCCATGCGCCGCTACATCTACATCCACGGCACCCCCGACACCGAGCCGATGGGCGTGCCCCTGTCCATCGGCTGCGTGCGGATGCGCAACCGGGACGTGGCCGAACTCTTCGAGCTGGTGCCGGCCGGCACAGCGGTGGACATCCGGGCATGAGCGCGCCGTCGCTGGTGGTGCGCCTGGGGAGCTGGGCCGAGCTGGCCGCCGAGGCCGGGCCGATCCGCTTCGAGGTGTTCGTGGAGGAGCAGAAGGTGCCGGCCGAGATGGAGCTCGACGAGTTCGACGCGCTGTCGTGCCACGCGCTGGCGCTGCTTGACGGCCAGCCGGTGGGCACCGGCCGCCTGCTGGCCGACGGTCACATCGGGCGGATGGCGGTGCTGGCGGGCTGGCGGGGCCAGGGCGTCGGCGCGGCCCTGCTGCAGGCCCTGATCGACGAGGCGGGCCGGCGGGGCATGGCGCAGCTTGCCCTCAGCGCCCAGACCCACGCGTTGGGCTTCTACAGGCGTTTCGGCTTTTTGCCCGAAGGCGAGGTGTATGAAGAAGCCGGCCTGCCGCACCAGGTGATGACGCGGCGGGGTTGAGGGGGGCGGGCTTCGTCGCGGGGTGTCGGGTGACGCCCTGCGGGCTGCCCCGACCGAGGTGGCTGGGTCGCCGTGAACCCGAGTCAGGTTGAAGGGGGCGCGGGTCGGGTTTGAGCGAACTCAGGTCGGGTTTGAGCTGACTCGGGTCAGGTTGAAGGTGACCCGAGTCAGGTCTGACCGAACTCGGGTCTGGTTCAAGCTGACTCGGGTCGGGTCGAGGGGAGCTCGAGTCGGGTCTGACCGAAGCTGAGTCAGGTTGAAGCCGACTCGGGTCAGGTCTGAGCTGACTCCAGTCGGCTTGAAGGTGACCCCGGTCGGGTTGAGCTGAGGATGGGTCGGGTCGAAGTGCACCGGGCACGGGAGGCCAGGCATCGGTCATCTGGGCTGCGGTGCCCGCCCTATGGGGGCCGCGCGGGGGTTATGTGACTACGGGTCTATGGGACTACGGGGCTGCGGTGGCGGCCGCGGGCCGGGCGCGCAGGTGGCGGCGGAACCAGTCGATGGCGCCATCGGCGGCGTCGTCGAGGGCGCCGGGCTCCCGGAAGAAGTCGTCGGTGCCGGGCACGCTGTACCAATCCTTGGCGCACTCCAGCAGGTCGTAGGCCTGGTGCAGCGCGGTGAGGGCCTCGTCGTGCTCGCCGGCGATCACGCGGGTCGGGCAGCTCACCTGGCGCAGCGGGGCGATGCCGGCGAGGCTAGGCCGGCCGCCGCGGCAGACCAGGGCGCCGACCATCTCGGGCTCTTTTGCCACCGCGCGCACGGCGGCGGCGCTGCCGGTGCCGCTGGCCACCAGGCCGACGGGCAGCTCGGCGAGGGGCGGCTGGTGGCGCAGCCACTCGAACACCGCGCCGATCCGCGTGCCGAGCAGCGGCGCGTTGTAGCGGGTGTCCGGGTCGCGGTTCTCCTCGTAGCGGGTGAGCAGGTCGAAGAGCAGGGTGGCGTAGCCGGCCTTTTGCAGGCGCTGCACGAAGTGGGCCTCGCGGGAGTCGCGGTGGTGGCCGACCGTCGTCTGGGCGACGAGGATCAGCCCGGGGGCGTCGGGCGAGTGGGCCTGCATGGCCTCCAGCCAGATTGGGCCGGCGGCGATGCTGAGGGGGCTGTGGCGCAGTTTCATCATGGTCGAACGGGTGTTGCCGTGGGTTGCCGTCGACGATGGCAGAACCTAGATTGGGCGCACGTGCACTGGGACACGGCGCGGGCCGAATGCGCCGTGGAATTCGCCATAGCGGCCGGCAATCGCGTGGCCGCAGGCCTGGCAGGCGCCCCGAGCGTCGAGCCGATAGGCGAGGATGGCGTACCAGTCGCGCTCGATGAGCTTTACTCCGCAGCCCGGGCAGTAAGTGGTGCCGCCCTCGGGGTCGTGCACGTTGCCGGTGTAAACGTAATGCAGGCCAGCATCGCGGGCGATCTGCCGGGCGCGGCGCAGGGTGGCGGGCGGCGTGGGCGGCAGCTGGTCGAGCTTGTAGTCGGGGTGGAAGGCGGTGAAGTGGAGCGGCACATCGGGCCCCATCTCGGTGGCGACCCACTTGGCGAGGGCGGTGAGCTCGGTGTCGGAATCGTTGAGGCCGGGGATCAGCAGGGTGGTGATCTCGACCCACACGTCGGTCTCGTGGTGCAGCCAGGCCAGGGTGTCGAGCACCGGAGCGAGGTGGGCGCCGCACTGGTGCACATAGAAGTCGTCGGTGAAGGCCTTGAGGTCGACGTTGGCGGCGTCCATCACCGCGTAGAAGTCGCGGCGGGCCTCGGGGTGGATGTAGCCGGCGGTGACCGCCACGGTGGCGACGCCCTGCGCGTGGCAGGCGACGGCGGTGTCGATGGCGTACTCGGCAAAGATCACCGGGTCGTTGTAGGTGAAGGCGACGCTGCGGCAGCCGTGCTCAGCGGCCACCCGGGCGATCTCGGCGGGCGAGGCGGCGTCCATCAGCCGGTCCATGTCGCGGCTTTTGGAGATGTCCCAGTTCTGGCAGAACTTGCAGGCCAGGTTGCAGCCGGCGGTGCCGAACGAGAACACGCTGGAACCGGGGTAGAAGTGGTTGAGGGGCTTCTTCTCGATGGGGTCGATGCAGAAGCCGGAGCTGCGGCCGTAGGTGGTGAGCACCATCCTGCCGCCCTCCATCTGGCGCACGAAGCAGGCGCCACGCTGGCCTTCATGGAGCCGGCAATCCCGCGGGCACAGGTCGCACTGGATGCGGCCGTCGGCGAGGGCATGCCAGTAACGCGCGGGGTGCTCGGTCATGGTTTTACTCCTGTTTTTCGCCCTCGTGCCACTTGCGCACCTGGTAGCGGGCGATCATCACGTTGGGGCCCCAGAAATCCACCGGCAGCCGGGCCTTCTGTTTGAGGGCGGCCATGAACTGGCGGCGCTCGGGCAGTTGTTCCCACACCTGGGGCAGGAAGGTGGCGCGCTGGCAGCCGTTGAAGAAGATCACGCCGTCACGCCCGGGCACCAGCTGGGCGAGGGCGTCGGCCTCGTCGCGGAACTCGATGAAATCGGGCTCGGTGAGCAGCGACACCTCGACCTGCACGCTGGCAAACTCGGCCGCAGTAAGGGGCGGGAAGCGCGGGTCGCGGAGCGCCGCCGAGACGGCGTTGTTGCGCACGTCCTGGCCCAGCGGGCGGTGGGCGTTGAGGCTGCCGATGCAGCCGCGGAGCTCGCCGTCGAGCGTCAGGGTGACGAAGGTGGCGCCGCGCTCGGCGAGCTGGGGGTGGTCCGGCGCAGCTGGCGCGGGCAGCCCGAGGGCGTCGGCGATGGCCTTGCGGGCCTGGGCGAGCAGCACCTGGCCCAGCTGGGTGTCAGTGGTGGGCATGGTTGTTGTCGTCCGAGAAGGCGATGGAGGCGTAGCCGACCACGCGGCTGCGGTCGCCGGCGGTGTCGCCCGAGTTGCGCAGGTCGAGCAGATGCGGCGTGAGGTGGTGGCGGCGGGCCGCCAGCAGCAGGCCGTTGATGGCGCCGGCGCCGCAGGCCTGCTCGCCGTCGAGGGTGGCGTCGAGCTGGCGGATCTGGGTGATGGTGGCCTTGTCGCGGAACTGGGCCTGGCGGTAGGGGTGGTAGTGGGAGAGGTCCGAGCTGATCACGATGAGGGTCTCCGGCCCGCCCCACAGGGCCTCAAGTACGGCGGCCACCTGGGCCGGGTCGGCGTCGCCCACGGCGATGGGCAGGATCGTGAAATGGTCGAGGGTGGACTGCAGGAAGGGCAGCTGCACCTCGATGGCGTGCTCCTCGGCGTGGGGCTGGTCGTCCACGATCACGCCGGGCAGGCTGCTCGCGGCGAGCCAGGCCTCCCGGTCGACCGCCACCGCGCCCAGCGGGGTGAGGAAGGACTGGGCCGCCGGCACCGCCATCCCCCGCACATACACCCGATGGGTGGGGCACAGGATGAGCACGCGCCGGATGGTGTCTCGGCGCTGGGTGAGTTCGGCGTAGGCGCTGGCCGCCACAGCACCCGAGTAGATGTAGCCGGCGTGGGGTACGACCACCGCCTTGGGGGCCGCGACCATTTCGCCGGGCATGGCGGCGGCCAGAAAACCGGCCACCTGTGCGTGCAGGCTGTGGGGGTCGGCCGGGTAGAACAGCCCGGCTACGGCCGGTATGCGCTGGGAGGCTTGAGCCATGATTTCCTTTTCCCAAGGGTGCAAGAGGATGTTTTCATTATAGGGTTGTATTGAGCAGCCAGATGATTCCTCCGGCGAGCCCCGCTCCCACGGCGAACATGCCCACGATCACCCGGCGCCCCAGCCCGGCACCGCCGAGCAGGAAGGCGAGGAAGGTCTTGAAGCCCAGGTTGGCCAGCATCGCCAGCAATATGGAGACGGCGGTGGGCAGGCCCTCGAGCTTGTTCAGGTTGTAAAGGCGCAGGGTGGACAGGGCGATCGCGTCCACGTCGGTGAGGCCCGAGGCGAAGGCCAGCAGATACAGCCCGCCGCGCCCGGCGATGTCCGACAGCCAGGCGGCGCACAGCAGCACCGCCGCGTAGAGCAGGCCGAAGCCGAGGGCCGCGCGGAGTTCGGTGGGGTTGCGGGTCTGGGGCACGGGCAGCTCGCCCTGGCTGGCCATCTGGCGCCAGTCGAGGCCGATCACCACGGTGCCGATGAGCACCGCCAGCAGGCTGCCCGGCACCAGCAGGCCCACCACCTGCGGCGACAGGGCCCAGGCGATCGCCAGCACCCGCAGCACCATGATCAGGTTGGCGAGCAGGATCACCAGCGTGGCGGTGGAGGCCATGGCCGGGTTCTCGCGGGCGTGGCGCGAGAACACCATGGTGGTGGCGGTGCTCGACACCAGCCCGCCCATCAGGCCAAGCAGCGGCGCGCCGTAACGGGCCCCGACGAAACGCAGGGCGGCATAGCCGGCCAGGCTGACGCCGGAAATCAGCACCACCATCATCCACACCTGGTGCGGGTTGACCGCGTCGTAGGGGCCGAAGCCCCGGTTGGGCAGGATGGGCAGGACGATCAGCGACAGCACCGAGAACTGCAGCACCGAGCGCCAGTCCTGGCTGGTGAGCCGGGAGGCCACGCCGCGCAGCTCCGACTTGAAGTAGAGCAGCATCGTCGAGCCGACCGCAGCCATCACCGCCAGCCGGCCGTAGCCCAGCCACACCATGGCGCCCAGGCAATAGCAGACGAGGAGGGCGATCACCGAGGTGGTGCCGGGGTCGTTGGGCTCGGGCTGGCGGAAGTTGGCGGCGATGATCATCACCGCCACCAGCACGAAGCCGGCGATCATCAACGCCGGGGTGGCGAAGTGGTCGCCGAGCAGGCCGGCCAGCGCGCCGAGCAGCCCGGTGAGGCCGAAGGTGCGGACGCCGGCGAGGGCCGCCGGGCGGCGCTCGCGCTCGAGGCCCATCAGCAGGCCGATCAGGGTGGCCAGGCCCAGGGCCTCGAGCTGGCGGGGTTCGAAGGGCAGAGAGAACAGCACGGTGGGCACTCCCGCGGTGGTCATGGTGCATTCTGCGGCAGAAAGGAGCACGACATTAAGTAGAATTGCGCCATGCGAACCCAGACCAGCCGCTGCTTTGCGATTGTTCCGGCCGCCGGTAGCGGCAGCCGGATGAAAAGCGAGCAACCCAAGCAATATCTTTCCCTGCTCGGCCAGCCCCTGATCCGCCACACCCTGGCGGCCCTGTGCGCTGCGCCGGTGATCGACCGCGTTTATGTGGTGCTTTCCGTCGGCGACCAGGAGTGGGACAAGCACGACTGGCGTCCGTTCGGCGACCGCCTGGTGCCGCTGTTCTGCGGCGGGGCGTCGCGGGCCGACAGCGTGCTCAACGGCCTGCGCGCGATCGCCGACGACACCAGTGAGTACGACTGGATCCTCGTGCACGACGCGGCCCGGCCCTGCCTGGCGCCGTGGCACGTCGAGTCCCTGGTGCGCGAGCTCCTCCACGACGAGGTGGGCGGCATCCTGGCGGTGCCGGTGGCCGATACCCTCAAGCGCGAGGACAGCACCCACCGGGTCGCCGCCACCGTGCCCCGCGAGGGCCTGTGGCAGGCCCAGACGCCGCAGATGTTCCGCAACGTGATGCTCAAGCGGGCCCTCGAATCGGCCCGCAATGTCACCGACGAGGCCAGCGCCATCGAGGCGATGGGCCTGCGCCCGCGGCTGGTGCGGGGCGATCCGACCAATCTCAAGGTTACCTTCCCCCTCGACCTGCACCTGGCCGAGTGGATTCTCCAGCACCGCGAGGACAAGGCATGAATGTTCCGTTCCGCATCGGCCAGGGCTTCGACGTGCACGCCCTGGTCCCCGGCCGCCCGCTGATCGTCGGCGGCGTCACGATTCCCTTCGAGCGTGGCCTGCTCGGCCACTCCGACGCCGACGTGTTGCTGCACACCATCACCGACGCCATCCTCGGCGCGGCGGGGCTGGGCGACATCGGCCGGCATTTCCCCGACACCGACCCGCGCTTCGAGGGCGCCGACTCCCGCGTGCTGCTCCGCGAGGCCGCCGCCGCGGCGCGCGCCGCGGGTTGGCAGACGGTGAACGTGGACGCCACCGTGATCGCCCGGGCGCCCAGGATCCTGCCCTTCGTGCCGGCGATGGTGGCCAACATCGCCGCCGACCTGGGGGTCGATCCGGCCGCCGTAAACATCAAGGGCAAGACCACCGAGAAGCTCGGCTTCACCGGCCGCGGCGAGGGCATCGCGGCCCAGGCGGTGGCGCTGTTGGCCCGGGCGGATGGCTGAAGCCTGCTGGCGGCTGTTCCTGGCCCTGTGGCCGGACGAAGCCGTCACCGGGGCCCTCGACGCCGCCGGGCTCGCGGCCCAGCGTCTGGGCGGCGGGCGCCGGATGCGCCGCGACACGCTGCACCTTACGCTGGTCTTTCTGGGCGACGTCGAGGCCTCGCGCATCCCCGGGCTCGTGGAGGCCCTCGGCGCGGTTGGGGGCGATGCCTTCCGGCTCCAGCTGGATACCCTGGGTTACTGGCGCCATAACCATATCGTGTGGGCCGGCTGTGCCGAACGGCCGGCGGCCCTCGACGGCCTGGTTCAAGCGCTGCGTTTGCGCCTCGCCGCGCTGGATTTTTCCGTGGCAGAAACCGGCTTCGTGCCCCACGTCACCCTGCTGCGCAAGGCTGGCGTGGCCGGGGCCTTGCCTGGCTTCGGGCCGATCGCCTGGCCGGTGGCCGAGTTCGTGTTGATGGAATCGTGCCGGTCGGATGCCGGTGCGCGTTACCGGCGCCTCGCGGGCTGGCGTCTGCAGGCGGTCTAGCCGCCCGAGCGCCGGGCGGGTCGCCGGCTGCAGCGACCGAGGCCGGCCAGCCCCAGGGCACCGAGGGCGAGGCCCAGGGTTGACGGTTCCGGGACGGCCTGGCTTGTCGCGTTCCGGGCGGTGATCACCGGGGCTGTCGGCAGGGCCAGCGGTTCCCCGCTGCTCTCGGCCGGCGTCGCGCCGGGTGACGCGGCGGTGAGGACGGCGACCGGATTGTCCGGTGCGTAAAACAGCTGCGGGGTGCCGGGAGCGCTCGGGCCGCTCGCCGGGTTTTCGCTGCCCGGAGTGGTGCCGGAGCTGACGGAGCTCCCTGAGGTGCCCGTTGGGGCCGTGAAGGCTCTGCTGACACCCGGTTGGCCGGCGTTCCAGAAAGCCTGAGGGGTGCCGATCCAGTGGCGTCCGTAGGGGCTTGCCGCGTGGGCGGAGGGTGCCAGATCGGCGGCCCACTGGTCGGCGTGGCCAGGTTCGGTGCTGCCGTCCTGCCGGCCACGCAGGCCGGTCGGGGTGATGGCGCTACGCGTCGGGGCCGGGGTGGCATCGGGGTCGCTGGCGCGGCCAAAGACGAGGGCTTCCGCGCTGTAGCCGATGCTGTCCAGGGTCGGATCGGCAGCGCGCAGCGGCGGTACGGGCCGGGGCTTCGTGGGGGTTCCGGTTTGTGCGGTGGTTTCGGGGGCGACGGCAAGACCGCGCTGGCCGCTGGTTTGCCCGGCATGGCTGCCGTCGATCCAGATCAGGGCCGAGACGAGGGTCAGGGGGGCGACGGCGATGCCGGCGGTGGCGAAACGGGTGAAGAAGGCTTTGTGCATGATGCGCACCAGTCCGGGGAGTGGTGGTGAGAATAGGGGCAACTCCCGGGGCGTCGTGGGCACTGGCTCACGCCAGGCGGCGTGAATGCAGGGAAAAAGCGGGCGGATGTGACGAGAGTCGCATCCGCCACGCAAGCGCGGCGAGGTCCCGACGCCTGGCTTCGGGGGGCCGCGGGGAGGAAATGATTGCAGCGTGCGGGTTGGTCCGGGCCCGGACGCTTACGGTGCAGGCCTGCCTCTGGCGGGCCGGAGCGGTGGGGGCTGGCCGCCACACCGAGGTCCGGCGCGAGGGCCTTCAAGAGCCCGGTTGCGAACTCTCAAGGAAACGCAGGGCCGCCCCAAGTTTCCT
>NZ_BJNV01000003.1 GCF_006539865.1 Zoogloea ramigera | reverse complement strand
CGCCGGCACCACCGCGCCGCGCGGCGACCGCCGGCGCAGCAGGCGCGACGGGCGCCGCCGCCACGCTGGGGGCTGGCGCAGACGGCGCCAGCGCAATCAGGAGCGAAGCGCCCGTGGCGGAGCGGCTCAGCTCGGGGCTGACCAACGACAGGCTCTGCCCCGGCCGGATCGGCATGACGACCCGCGAACCGGCGCGTGGCAGCGGCTCGAAGCGCGGCAGGCCGAACACGCCCGGGTCGAAGCTCACGCTGCCGAACATGCGGCTCACGTGGGCCCGGCCCAGCCGTGGAAAATCGATGACCAGCCGCTCGGGGTTGCGCAGCAGCCGGGCGTCGGCGCGCAGATCCTTGCCGCCCCGCAACAGCAGGGTGCGCTGGCCGTCGGCCACGTTGAGGTCGACGCCGGTGAGCTCATCGTTAACTGCCTGCCGGCCGAGGACGAGCTCCCACTGGCTGACCCCGCTGCCGATCGCCGCGATGGTCTCGTCGAGCACTTCGTAGGGCTCGACCAGGTCGATGACGAGGCGCGAATCGAGCCGGCCGTCGGCCTGCACCCGCACATCGCGGACGCCGCCGGTGCGCGCCTTGATCTCGCCGGCGATGCGCTTGCGCGCCACGTCGGCGCTCACGCCCTTCAGCACCAGCACCAGCTGGCGCCCGTCGGCGGTCACGCCGGAATCGGCCAGAGTGCCCTGCTCGCTCTCCAGCTGAAGGCGCAGCACATTGCCGTCCTGGCGGAGCGCCACCCCCTGCACCTCGCCCGCGAGGGCCGGCAAGGCCAGCCCCGCCGTTGCCAGGATCCACGCCAGCCTCTTCAGCACCGGAAGCCCCCGACGATTGCCTTGCCCGATAACGTCGCTCATTTGAAACCCGGAAAAGTGGTTTGACTGCTCCAGCCGGAACGGCCACACAGATCGGCGACGGCCTGATGCCAAGCCCCGCTCGAGCCGGATGTCCCGGAAAAATCCTGTTGGCGTTATCCACCTGAAAGCGCGCGCAGTCAGGGCGATACGAGTTCGCCATCTGCCCTTTACGGCAGCGGGAGGGCGGGGCTTTAACGGGCAAACGGCAGTTCGAGAGGGCTGGTGGTACGAGGCGGAAATATAGGGTGTGGCGCGACTCGGCGGCAGGCACGTCGCACCTCAGCCGGCCGATATGGGCCCCGGGCAGTGACTGCCAATGACCGCCAATAGCTGCCAAGAACCGCCTAAAACTGCCAAAACTGCCCAGCCACCCGCAACCAGAAGCCAGACCGTCTGCCTTACTTAATTGCAGAAACAGATTAAGCCACTGATTTTATTGGCTTCAAAAACACGTCAGATGTCTGGCACGGATATTGATAGTGCGTGAGCAATCCAAACCTGCCCAACAAGGACACGCCCATGACCGCCACGCCCTCCTCCGCCCGCTGCACCGCCGGCGACGCCCCCTGCAACCCGTCCCGTCGCCTGCTGCTCATCGCCACCGCCGGCGCCGGCGGCGCACTCGCGGTGGGCGCCGCCGTGCCCTTCGTCGCCAGCCTCACCCCCTCGGAGCGGGCCCTGGCAGCCGGCGCGCCGGTGGAGGTGGACATCGACAAGCTCGCCCCGGGCGACATGATGGTCGTCGAGTGGCGCGGCAAGCCGGTGTGGATCCTCCACCGCACGCCGGAAATGCTGGCCACCCTGGCCAAGGCCGAGCCGGGCCTCGCCGACCCGGCGTCGGCCGAGGCGTCCCAGCAGCCCGACTACGCGCGCAACCCCCACCGCTCGATCAAGCCCGAGTACCTCGTGGCGGTGGGCATCTGCACCCACCTGGGCTGCTCCCCGTCGAGCGCCTTCGAGGCCGGCAACCCAGCCCTCGGCGCCGACTGGCCCGGCGGCTTCCTGTGCCCCTGCCACGGCTCCACCTTCGACCTCGCCGGCCGCGTCTTCAAGAACAAGCCGGCGCCGACCAACCTCGAGGTGCCACCCCACAAGTATCTGAGCGAGGGCCGCCTGATCATCGGCGCCGACGACACGGCCACCGCCTGAGGCCGGGCCCGGAAGCCTCGCCCCATGGATCTCAACGCCTCCGGCCGGCCCGACCCGGGCGCACGCCTCCTGTCCCTCGTCACCGGCGCCCTGCTCGCCGTGCTGCTGGTGGCGCGCCCCGAGATCGCACTCGACCGCTGGGGGGCCGCCGACCCGCTGGCGGCGCTGTGGCTGCTGTGGTCGATGCTGGCCGGCCTTGTCAGCGGTACTGGCTGGCCCCAGTGCCGCGGCGCGCTGCGGCAGCTGCTGTCCAGCGAGGCCTGCCTGCTCACGCTGGTGCTGGCCTTCCTCCGCCTGGCGACCCACTGACTTCACGAGCAGGCCGCGCCGCCTGCCCGAAGGATCGCACCATGTATTTCCGCCAGTTCCACGACACCACCAGCGCCGCGATGAGCTACCTGATCGCCGATTCGTCCACCGGCGTAGCCGTTGCCATCGACCCCACGCCCGACCCCTGCCAGGGCCTCGTCCTGAAGGCCTTGCTGGCCGAGCGGGGCTTCTCGCTGGCGCTGATCCTGCTCACCCACACCCACGGCGGCGTGGCCGACGACTTTCTCGCCCACTACCCCGGTGCCGGCATCGTGGTGGGCCCGCAAGGGCTGCGGGCATCGGTGGGGCAGCAGGTGCGCCACGGCGAGGTGCTCGGCTTCGGCAACGAGGTGATCCAGGTTATCGCCACCCCGGGCCACACCGCCGACAGCCTCAGCTACCTGTGGCGCGACCGCCTGTTCTGCGGCGACGCGCTGGCCCTCGGCGGCTGCCCACTGCAGACCGACGACGATGATTGCGACCCCCGCAGCATCTACGATTCAGTGGTCGACCGGCTGTTCGCCCTGCCCGCCGAAACCCTGGTCTTTCCCGGCCACGACGCCCAGGGGCGGACCGTGTCGACGATAGGCGAGGAGCGCTCGCGCAACCCCTTCTTCCTGGCCCGCTCGCGGGACGCCTTCGTCACGGCCTTTCGCGGCACGCGCGGCGCTACCGGCGTGGCGCCCGCCTGGCAATAGCCCGGCGCTGGGCAATTCAGCTACGCTGGCTGTGGCCCCTGCACGCCATCAGGACAAGACCTTGATCCGGCGGTACAGCGTGCGCTCGGAGAGCCCCAGCTCGGCGGCCAGGGCCTTGCGCGAGCCCCGGTAGCTGCGCAGCAGGCTGGCAAGCTCGGCGTCGCTCAGCTCGCGGGGGGTGTCGGGGCCCGCCAGCCGCGGGGTGGGCGTCGCGGCCTGCACCCGGCCGGGCTCGCACAGCTCTTCGGGCAGGTGGCGGCGCTGCACGGTGTCGCCGTCGCACATCAGGCTCGCCCGCTCCAGGATGTTGCGCAGCTCGCGCACGTTGCCCGGGTAGTCGTAGGCCTGCAGGCAGGCCAGCGCCTCGTCGGCGAGCTTGAGCTTGCGCTCGGGGGCGACGCGGCCGAGGAGCGCCTCGGCGAGCAGCGGGATGTCGTCAGGCCGCTCGCGCAGGGCCGGCAGGCAGATCGGAAAGGCATTCACGCGGTAGAACAGATCCTGGCGGAAGCGGCCCTGGGCCACCAGCGCCTTGAGCGGCTGGTGGGTGGCGGAGATCAGGCGGATGTCGGCGCGGATCAGCTCGGTGCTGCCGACCCGGCGGTAGGTGCCGGTTTCGAGCAGGCGCAGAAGCTTGACCTGCATCGGCAGCGGGATGTCGCCCAGCTCGTCGAGGAACAGCGTGCCGCCGCTGGCCGCCTCGACCAGCCCGATCTTGCGCGCGCTGGCGCCGGTGAAGGCGCCCCGCTCGTGGCCGAAGAGCTCGCTCTCGAAGAGCGTCTCGGTGAGGCCCGAGCAGTCGACGGCCACGAAGGGCCGCGCGCTGCGCCGGCTGGCGTCGTGGATGGCCTGGGCGACGAGTTCCTTGCCGGTGCCGGATTCGCCCTGCAGCAGTACGGTAGCGTCGGACGGGGCGACCCGGGCGACGAGCTCGAGCATGTGGCGAAAGGCCGGCGCGCGGCCGAGCAGGCCCTGGGTGCCGGCGAGCCCGCGGGCGCCGGGCAGCGGCTCGAGCTTCTCGATGAACCAGGCGATCTCGCCGTCGCTGCCGCGGATCGGCGACAGCTCGATGTTCTCGTAGCTCTCGCCAGTGGAGGTGTGGTGCAGATGCACCACACGCTCCCGCTGGCCGGACACCAGACTGCGGGCCAGCGGGCAGGATTCGCCAGCCTGGTCGCAGGGCACCGGGTAGCGGTGGGAGACCTCGAAGCACTTGCGCCCGATGAGATCGGCCCCGGGGCCGCAGTTGGCCCGGTAGGCGGCGTTGGCGGCCAGGATGCGGTAGCTGCGGTCGCACAGGATGTGCGGCTCGGGCAGGGTCTCGAGGAAGGAGACGAGCTCGGGCAAGGGCTGGGGGGTGGCGGTCATGGCGGTCCGGTTTCTGCCAGTTTGTCTGCCAGATGCTGCCACGGCAGGCACCCGAGGTCAAACGGCTGCGGCTGATTGTCGCCTGCGACAAAATGCAAGCCCTTGATGCAGGACGTTTTTCAGCGCATTCGGCAAAATGGCACGGCTCTTGATATGTCAATCACGACAAGACCCGAAAGCTGCCACGCCATGCCCTCCTCCGACTCCCTTCTGCGCCGCCACCTGGGCTGGATCATCGCGATGAAGCTCGCGGCGATCTTCGCCCTGTGGTGGTGCTTCATCCGCGACGCGGGCGTTGCCGTCGATCCGGAGGTGGTTTCCAGGCAGTTCGCCCCCAACCCCGTCTCGCAAGGAGCGCCCCATGGTCAGTGAACAACTGGTCGACCTCTCGCGGCTGCAGTTTGCCGCCACCGCCCTCTACCACTTCCTCTTCGTGCCGCTCACCATCGGCATGGTGTGGATGCTGGTCATCATGGAATCGGTTTATGTGATGACCGGCAAGCCCCTCTACAAGGACATGACCCGCTTTTGGGGCAAGCTCTTCGGCATCAACTTTGCGCTGGGCGTCACCACCGGCATCACGCTGGAGTTCCAGTTCGGCACCAACTGGGCCTACTACTCTCACTACGTGGGCGACATCTTCGGGGCACCGCTGGCCATCGAGGGGCTGATGGCCTTCTTTCTCGAATCCACGATGATCGGCCTGTTCTTCTTCGGCTGGGACCGCCTGTCGCGCAAGCAGCACCTGCTGGTGACGATGCTGATGGCGCTGGGCACCAACCTGTCGGCGCTGTGGATCCTGATCGCCAACGGCTGGATGCAGAACCCGGTGGGCGCCGAGTTCAGCTACACCACGATGCGCATGGAGATGACCGACTTCTGGGCGGTGGTGTTCAACCCGGACGCCCAGGCCAAGTTCGTGCACACCGTGTCGGCCGGCTACGTGACCGGGGCGATGTTCGTGCTGTCGATCTCGTCGTGGTATCTCCTCAAGCGCCGCGACGTGGAGTTTGCCAAGCGCAGCTTCGGCATCGCGGCGGCCTTCGGTTTTGCGTCGGTGTGCTCAGTGATCGTGCTGGGCGACGAATCCGGCTACACGGTGGGCGAGGCCCAGCAGACCAAGCTGGCGGCGATGGAGGCCATGTGGGAGACCGAGCCCGCACCGGCCGCCTTCAACCTGGTGGCGATCCCCAACGAGGCCGAGATGAAGAACGACTTCGCGATCGAGATCCCCTGGGTGATGGGCCTCATCGGCACCCGCTCACTGGACAAGCAAATCCCGGGCATCCGCGAGATCAAGCTGAAGAACCGCGAGCGCATCGTGTCGGGCATCGAGGCGGTCAAGGCCCTCGACCTGCTGCGCAAGAGCCCTGGCGACAGCGCCGCCAAAGTGCGCTTCGAGGCCCACAAGGCCGACCTCGGCTTCGGGCTGCTGCTCAAGAAGTATGTGAGCGATTTTGGCCAGATCACGCCGGCGATCATCGACAAGGCCATGCACGACACCGTGCCGCGGGTGGCCCCGATGTTCTGGAGCTTCCGGCTGATGGTGGCGCTGGGCTTTGCGATGCTGCTCGTCTTCGGGCTGGCCCTGTGGCACTCGGTGAAGGGCGACTTTGCCGACAAGCCCTGGCTGCTGCGCGCCGCGCTGCTGTCGCTGCCGATGCCGTGGGTGGCCTGCGAGGTGGGCTGGTTCGTTGCCGAATACGGCCGCCAGCCGTGGACGATCTACGGCGTGCTGCCGACCCACCTGTCGGTATCCACCCTGAGTGTTGACAGCCTGTACGGCTCGCTCGCCGGCTTCGTCGGCTTCTACACGGTGCTGCTGGTGGTCGAGATGTACCTGATGGTGCGCTTTGCGAAGCAGGGCCCCGGCAGCCTCGGCACCGGTCGCTACGCCAACGAAGCCCACACCTGAACCGGAGAGACGACAATGTTCGACTACGAAACCCTAAAGCTCATCTGGTGGCTGCTCGTCGGCGTGCTGCTGGTGGGCTTTGCGATCATGGACGGCCACGACATGGGCGTCGGCACCCTGCTGCCCTTCGTCGGCAAGAACGACACCGAGCGGCGGGTGGTGATCAACACCGTCGGCCCCCACTGGGACGGCAACCAGGTGTGGTTCATCACCGGCGGCGGCGCCATCTTTGCGGCCTGGCCGCTGGTGTATGCCACCGCCTTCTCGGGCTTCTACTGGGCGATGCTGGCGGTGCTGTGGGCGCTGTTCTTCCGCCCGGTGGGCTTTGATTACCGCAGCAAGATCCACAACGCCACCTGGCGGAGCACCTGGGACTGGGGCCTCTTCATCGGCGGGGCGGTGCCGCCGCTGATCTTCGGGGTGGCTTTCGGCAATCTGTTCCAGGGCGTGCCCTTCAGCTTCGACGACCACCTGGTGTCCACGTATTCGGGCAGCTTCTGGGCGCTGCTCAACCCCTTCGCGCTACTGTGCGGTGCGGTGTCGACGGCGATGATCACCTTTCATGGCGCCATCTACCTGGCCCACCGCACCCAGGGCGAGATCCAGTGGCGGGCCCTGCGCGCCGCCGGCTTCTTTGGCGGGCTGCTGGTGCTGACCTTCGCCGCTGCCGGCCTGTGGTTGTGGATGAGCATCCCCGGCTACGTGATCCAGTCGACGGTGGACGGCGCCGCCCTGCCCGACCCGCTGGCCAAGACCGTGGTGCGCGAGGCCGGCGCGTGGTTTGCCAACTACCGGCGTTACCCGGCCACCCTGGCGCTGCCGCTGCTCGGCTTTGCCGGGGTGATCGCCGCCCAGGCGCTGGCCCGCTCTGGCCGTACGATGGCGGCGTTCTGGGCCTCGTCGCTGGCCATCGTAGGGGTGATCGGCACCGCGGGGGCGGCGCTGTTCCCCTTCATCATGCCCTCATCGATCGACCCCGACGCCAGCCTCACGGTGTGGGACAGCGTCTCCAGCCGGCTCACCCTCAACATCATGCTGTGGGCGACGCTGATCTTCATGCCCATCATCATCGTTTACACCAGCTGGGCCTACCGCGTGATGGGCGGCAAGGTGACCGCCGCCTATGTGCGGGAAAACAGCCATTCGGCTTACTGAGGAGAACACGACATGTGGTATTTCACCTGGCTTCTGGGCATCGGCTTTGCGGTGCTGCTGGCGATCCTCAACGCCCTGTGGGCCGAGCACGAGGCCGGCCGGGAGGCCGGCAAGGGAGCCCGCGATGGCCATTGATCTCTACGCCCGGCTCGGCCCCGACGGCATCGCCCGGCTGGTGGACCGGCTCTATCACTGGATGACGGTGCTGCCCGAAGCTCACGCCTCCCACCTGCTGCACCGGGCCGATCTCTCCGAGGTCAGCCGCCGCCTGACGGCCTTCCTGAGCGGCTGGCTGGGCGGCCCGGACCAATACCGGGCCGCCTACGGCGAGCCGATGATGCGCCGCCGCCACTTCGCCTTCCCGATCGGCCCGGCCGAGCGGGACGCCTGGATGGCCGCGCTGTCCCGGGCGCTCGACGAGGTGACCGCGGCCGACCCCGAGCTTCACGCCGCGCTGCATGCCCGCTTTGCGGCCATGGCCGAGCACATGCGCAACCAGAGCCACGACGGCCACCCCGCCGGCCGCTGCCGGCAGCACGCCTGAAGGCGCGCAGACGCCCTGAATCCGTCAAAGCCAAGCAACGAGAACATCATGACAACGGCCCAGATCCAGTCTTTCTTCGACCCCGCCACATTCACCGTCACCCACGTGGTTTCCGACCCGGCCACACGGGCCGCGGCCATCATCGACAGCGTGCTTGATTTCGACCCCCGCTCGGGGCGAACCTCCCGCGCCAGCGCCGACCGGGTGATCGCCCATGTGGAAGCCACCGGCCTGCGGGTCGAATGGCTGCTCGAAACCCACGCCCACGCCGACCACCTCTCCGCCGCCCCCTATCTGCAGTCCCGCCTGGGGGGCAAGATCGCCATCGGCAGCCATATCCGGGAAGTCCAGGCGGTGTTCAGCAGAGTGTTCAACCTGCCCGACATGGACAACGGCGGACGGGAGTTCGATCACCTGTTCGAAGATGGCGAACACTTTGCGATCGGTACGCTGGATGTGCGGGTGATCCACACCCCCGGCCACACACCAGCCTGCATGACTTATGTGGTCGGCAACGACGCCTTCGTTGGCGACACGCTGTTCATGCCCGATTACGGTAGCGCGCGCTGCGACTTTCCCGGTGGTGACGCGGCCACCCTGTACCGCTCCATCCACAAGGTGCTCGCCCTGCCCCCGGCGACTCGCCTCCACCTGTGCCACGACTACCCGCCCACCGACCGAGCCCCGCAGTGGGCCACCACCGTGGCCGAGCAGCGCGCCGGCAACATCCACGTCCATGACGGCATCAGCGAGGCTGACTTCGTGGCCATGCGCACGACCCGGGACAAGACGCTCGCCATGCCCACCCTGTTGCTGCCCTCGGTACAGGTCAATGTACGCGCCGGCAGGCTGCCTGAGCCCGAGGGCAACGGGACCCGCTATCTCAAGCTGCCCCTCGACCTGCTCTGATGGCCACCTCACAGACCGCGGCCGACGGACTTGCCGGCCGCTGGGCGAGATACCGCCAGGGCCCCCTGGGAGATGACCTGCTGGCCGCAGTGGTGGTCACCATCCTGCTGGTCCCCCAGAGCCTGGCCTACGCCATGCTCGCCGGCCTGCCCCCGAGCGTGGGGGTGATGGCCAGCCTGCTGCCCATTGTGGCCTACGCCGCGCTCGGTTCCAGCGCGACCCTGGCGGTAGGGCCCGTGGCGGTGCTGGCGGTGATGACCGCCCAGGCCATCGGCCCGGCGGCGGCCCAGCTGGGCGTCTCACCTCACCTTGCCGCCCTGGTGCTCGCCGTCGAGATGGGGGCCGTCTTTCTGGCTGCCGCGCTGCTACGCCTGGAGATGCTGGCCGCCCTGCTGGCGGCACCGGTGCTCCACGGCTTCATGACCGGGGCGGTGTTGCTGATTGCCCTCGGGCAGCTTCCAGCACTCCTCGGGCTGCCCCTGAAGGGCAATACCGCCCTCGAGCTGGGGCAGGCCTTCATCAAGATGGACCATCCATCCGCCCACCCGGCGACCGCCCTCGTCGGCCTGCTGTCGCTGGCGACCCTGTGGGCCATCCGCCGCTATGGTGCTCCCGGCCTGAGCCGGCTCGGCATACCCCGCGCCCGCGCCCAGGTCATCGCCCGGGCGGCCCCGATCCTGGTGGTGGTGAGCGCCATCGCCTGGGCCGCCCTGGCACCGGACGCTGCCAAGGGGGTTGCGCTGGCCGGCACGGTCAGCCTTGCCTCGGGCCTCGATTTTCCCTCGCTGTTCGCGGCGCCCTACGCCCTGTGGAAATCCCTGGCGCTGCCGGCGACCCTTCTGGCCCTGGTTGCCTACGTGGAGAGCCTGGCCGTGGCCGAGGCGCTGGGCGCCCGTCGGCGCGAGAGGGTGTCGCCAAGGCGTGAGTTGCTCGGCCTCGCCGCCGCCAATGTGGTGGCCGGCCTGAGTGGCGGCATGCCGGTCACCGGCGGCTTTGCGCGCAGCATCGTCAACTTCGACGCGGGCGCCCGGACCCGGATGGCCGGCGTCTGGACGGCGCTGCTGCTGGGCCTTGCGATGGTCCTGGTGGGCGATCTGCTGGCCTGGCTGCCGCGGGCGGTGCTGGCCGCCACCATCCTGATCGCCGTGATGTCCCTGCTCGACACGTCACCGTTCCGCCTTGCACGGCGCTACGACCCTGCCGAGTTCGGGCTGATGGTGCTGGTGAGCCTGCTCACCCTGCTGGCGGGCGTCGAGCCGGCCCTGCTGGTCGGCGTGCTGCTGTCGCTGGGCTTGTTTCTCAAGCGTGCCGCCCGCCCCCACTGGACCGAGGTCGGCCGCCTGGCCGGCACCGACGTCTTCCGCAACGTACGGCGCTTCCCGGTGGACACCCTGCCGGCGGTGCTATCGGTGCGCGTCGATGAGAGCCTGCTCTTCATCAACGCTCGCTGGATCACCGAGGTCATCGACACGGCGCTGGCCGGGCGCCCCCTTGCCCGCCACGTGGTGTTGATGATGAACGCCGTCAATGGCATCGACCTGTCCGGGCTGGAGGCCCTGCAGCACCTCAGTCGGGATCTGGCGGCCCGGGGCGTGCAGTTGCATCTTTCCGAGCTGAAGGGCCCGGTGAAGGACAGGCTGCAGCACGGCGGGCTGGGTGAATGGCTGTCCGGCCAGGTCTTCATGACGCAAACGGATGCCTGGCAGGCGCTGGCCGCCGAGGCACCCGCCGGCGCCGGAAAATGAAACCCCCACGCCGTGCCTCGGCGTGGGGGTTGCGGGGGGCGACCGAACTCAGGCGAGATCGAAACGATCGGCGTTCATCACCTTGGTCCAGGCGGCCACGAAGTCGCGCACGAACTTCTCGCGGTTGTCGTCCTGGGCATACACCTCGGCGTAGGCACGCAGGATGGAGTTGGAGCCAAACACCAGGTCGACCCGCGTCGCAGTCCACTTCTTCGCTCCGCTCTTGCGCTCGACGATGTCGTAGCTGTTGCGCCCGGTCGGCTTCCAGCTATAGGACATGTCGGTGAGATTGACGAAGAAGTCGTTGCTCAAGGTGCCAACGCGGTCGGTGAACACCCCGTGCGAGCTGCCGCCGTGGTTGGTGTCCAGCACGCGCAGGCCGCCGATCAGCACGGTCATCTCGGGCGCGGTGAGCCCCAGCAGCTGGGCCCGGTCGAGGAGCATCTCCTCGGGCTGGACGACGTAGTGCTGCTTCTGCCAGTTGCGGAAGCCATCGTGCAGCGGCTCGAGCACCTCGAAGGATTCGACGTCGGTCTGCGCCTGGGTGGCATCGCCACGGCCCGGCGCAAACGGCACGCTGACCGCAACGCCGGCCGCCTTGGCCGCCTGCTCGATGCCGACGTTGCCGCCGAGCACGATCACGTCGGCCACGCTGGCACCGGTTTCCGCCGCGATCTTCTCGTAGGCTGCCAATGCCTTGGCCAGGCGTGCGGGCTCGTTGCCCTCCCAGTCCTTCTGCGGAGCAAGGCGGATGCGCGCGCCGTTGGCGCCGCCACGCTTGTCGGAGCCCCGGAAGGTGCGGGCGCTGTCCCACGCGGTGGCGACCATCTCACCGACCGACAGCCCCGCGGCGGCGATCTTCGCCTTGACGGCGGCAACGTCGTAGTCGCTGCGGCCTGCCGGGATCGGGTCCTGCCAGATCAGGTCTTCGGCCGGCACGTCGGGGCCGATGTAGCGCGCCTTCGGGCCCATGTCGCGGTGGGTCAGCTTGAACCAGGCGCGGGCAAAGACGTCCTCGAAGTAGGCCTGGTCGTTGCGGAAGCGCTCGGCGATCTTGCGGTATTCCGGGTCGAAGCGCAGCGCCATGTCGGCGTCGGTCATCATCGGCTTGCGGCGGATCGACGGGTCTTCCACGTCCGCCGGCATGTCTTCTTCGGCGATATTGACCGGCTCCCACTGCCAGGCACCGGCCGGCGACTTCTGCAGCCACCAGTCGTGCTTGAAGAGCATGTCGAAGTAGCCGTTGTCCCAGCGGGTCGGATTGCTGGTCCAGGCGCCCTCGATGCCGCTGGTCACGGTGTCGCGGCCGATGCCGCGGGTCTTGTGGTTCATCCAGCCGAAGCCCTGCTCCTCGATGTCCGCGCCTTCCGGTGCGGGGCCGAGGTTGGCCGCATTGCCGTTGCCGTGGGCCTTGCCGACGGTGTGGCCGCCGGCGGTGAGGGCCACGGTTTCCTCGTCGTTCATGGCCATGCGGGCGAAGGTGATGCGCATGTCGCGGGCGGTCTTGAGCGGGTCGGGCTTGCCGTCGACGCCCTCGGGGTTGACGTAGATGAGGCCCATCATCACCGCCGCCAGCGGGTTCTCGAGGTCGCGCTCACCGGAGTAACGCGAGCCTTCGCCGCCGCTGGGGGCGAGCCATTCCTTCTCGGAGCCCCAGTAGATGTCCTTTTCCGGGTGCCAGATGTCCTCGCGCCCGAAGGCAAAGCCGAAGGTCTTGAAGCCCATCGACTCGTAGGCCACGTTGCCGGCCAGCACGATCAGGTCGGCCCAGCTGAGCTTGTTGCCGTATTTCTTCTTGATCGGCCACAGCAGGCGGCGTGCCTTGTCGAGGTTGCCGTTGTCGGGCCAGGAGTTGAGGGGCGCGAAACGCTGGTTGCCGGTGCCGGCGCCGCCCCGGCCGTCGGCGATGCGGTAGGTGCCGGCTGCGTGCCAGGCCATGCGGATCATCAGGCCGCCATAGTGGCCCCAGTCGGCCGGCCACCAGTCCTGACTGTCGGTCATGAGGGCGCGCAGGTCGCGCTTGAGCGCATCCACGTCGAGCTTCTTGACCTCGTCACGGTAGTTGAAACCCGGCTCAAGCGGGTTGGTCTTTGCGTCGTGCTGGTGAAGGATGTCGAGATTGAGCGCCTTCGGCCACCAGGCCATGTTCGAATTGCCCGCGGCCGTGTTGCCGCCATGCATCACCGGACATTGGCCGGCAGGCGTGGTGTTCTTTTCGTTCATTTCGATCTCCTCTGGTTCTCGTTAGTTGGCTTGCGGGGTCATGATGTCCCGGGGAGTTCGGAGATCTGACCGCCAGAAAAGCATACATCAGCGATCATTACTTTAGGCGATGATGCTGATGGGGACCTTCTATACAGAGAACCATGGAGACAGGACTGAGGCCCCGCCAGCCACAAGTCAATAGCCGGCCACCTGCCGGCGGGATTCCGGCAGGCTACTGGCCAATCGGGGCAGGCAGGAGCGCCGGAAGGCGCCCCTGCCGGTAAGCGCCGGCGGTGCTCAGAGCTTACGGGTCGAGTAGTACCAGTCGACTGTTTCAAACCCTTCCGAGGCACGCTTCTCAGCGGCTTCCGCGGTCTTGGGGGGCGGAACGATGACCGGCTTCCCTGGACACCAGTTTTCCGGCGTGGCGACACCGTTGGCGTCGGAAGTCTGCAGGGCCTGGAGCAGGCGCACGAACTCGTCGATGCTGCGTCCGTTGCTCATCGGGTAATACACCATCGCGCGCAGAACGCCCTTCGGGTCGATGAAGAACGTCGCCCGTACCGCCTGAGTATCTGCGGCCCCAGGGTGAACCATCCCATAGGCGCGCGCCACGTCCATCTTGATGTCTTCGATGATCGGAAACGGAATTTCGACTCCAAACTTCTCCTTGATGTTGCGCACCCAGGCGAGGTGGGAAAACAGACTGTCAATTGACAGCCCCAGCAACTCACACCCCATCTCGGCGAAGCGCGGTGCAGCCTGAGCGAAGCCGATGAACTCGGTCGTGCAGACAGGGGTGAAATCAGCCGGATGGGAGAACAGGATCAGCCATTTGCCCCGATAGTCCTCAAGTTTGCGGTCACCATACGTGGTGCGGGCGCTAAAGCTCGGTGCGGCTTCGTTGAGACGGGGGAAACTGCACTGCGATACGTTTTCCATTTGTATCTCCTTGGGAAAAAGGGACGGCAACACTGCACTGGCAGCGTCAGGCTCATATAGGCAAGTTCGGCGCCACATTCAGACATCGGATGCCATTAATATTTTTTTGTTTTAAAACAAATACTTTATTTCCATCGACCATCCTCGTCAGCCATGAAAGGTAGCGGATACCTGCCATTTGACGCTGCCACTGCCAAACGCTGCCAAATCTCACCACCACTGAGCAGCAGGAAAGAAGAAGTTAAAAATAAGAATTTACTAATATTTGGATTCCGTTTCTGACCGAGATGTAAAACCCAGAGGGTCGATACGGGACGTCAGCAGGCAAAACCTGCGGGACAGTTGGGTGGGGTGAAGTCCTTGACGCTCACTGCCAGGGCGCTGCCTGACGACTGCCAATATCCTGCCATCTCCGTTTCTCGGGCGTCCTGACAGTCTGAATAAAGTCACAAACAATTGATAAAGCTTAATTTTTTATAAAGCTCTAAAACAGGCACGGATCTTTCTTTCAACTCTTACCCATCGCTCCACGAACACGACCATGACTGACACCTCTCACCCTGCCGCCCCCGCCCAAATGCATCTGCCGAGCCTGTTCGTGGCCTTGACGATCATGCTCGGCGGCACGCTTTACCCACCGCTGATGGCCGACGCGGCGGGCAAGGCCGACCATGGGCTGGCCCTGGCGCTGTTCCTTGCCATGAGCACCGGCCTGATACGCGGGGTGGGCTTCGTGCCCCGTCACCCCGTCTGGCGGATCCTCTTCTCGGGCTGGGCCTGCGCGCTGGCGCTGGCGCTGGCGATGTTCCTGAAAGGCCAGCACTGATGCTCATTCAGGCCCCACTGCCCAGGAGCACCCCATGTCGATGATTGCCGTGCTCGGCCTTGCCTGCGCCGGCAGCGTCGGCGCCATGGCCGGCGCGCTGGCCGTCGCGGCCAGCCCGGCCGGCTGGCGCAGCCGCCTGCAGCCCCTTCTCCTCGCCTACTCCGCGGGCACCCTTCTGGCCGCCGCCCTGCTCGGCATGCTGCCACGTGCCTTTGCCGCACTGCCGGGGCCCCAGGCCGGGCTGACCGTACTGGCCGGTTTCCTGCTGCTCTACGCCATCGAGAGGGCCAGCGTCTGGCACCACTGCCACGACGGAAGCTGCGCTGCGCGCCGGGGTCGAGGGCGCCTGATCCTGATCGGCGATGCCTTCCACAATTTTGTCGATGGCATCGTGATTGCCGCCGCCTTCCACACCTCCCCTGCGCTCGGCGTTACCACCACCCTCGCCGTCATCGCCCACGAGATTCCCCAGGAGATGGGGGATTACGCCATTCTGCTGTCGTCCGGGCTGTCCCGCCGGCAGGCCCTGGGCTGGAACCTGCTCTCCGCCCTCGCCACCCTGCCGGGCGCCCTGCTTGGCTACTTCATGCTGTCCGACATGCAGGGCCTCGTTCCCCATGCCCTGGCCATTTCTGCCGCAAGCTTTCTTTACATTGCCCTCGGTGACCTGCTGCCCCGCCTCCACGAGCAGGCCGACCGCGGCCAGCGGGGCCAGTTGCCAATGCTGATACTGGGCATTGCCACCATCCTCGTCATTCGCCTGAACCACTGAAAACAGGAACCCATCCATGCGTCTCGCCCATCTTCGCCTCACCGCCCTGAGTCTCGCCCTGGCCCTGCCCCTGGGCGCACTTGCCGCCCCGCTCATCGCCGGCAGCAGCCTTCCCCCGCTTAGCCTCGAGGACCAGCACGGCAAGGCGGTCAGCGTCCCGGCTGGCACCCGGGTCATCGTGTTTGCGGCCGACAAGGCCGCCAGCGATCTGGCCAATGAAGTCCTCGGCAACGAGAAACCCGGCGTCCTAGAACGCCTGCAGGCGGTCTACGTCGCCGACATCAGCGGCATGCCGTCCCTCGTCACCAAAATGTTCGCCCTGCCCGCGATGCGCGCCCTACCCTTCCCGATCGGCCTCGCCCGGGAATCCGCAGTGCTGGCCGACCTCCCGCGTCAAAAGGCGGCGGTGACGGTGATCCGCCTCGCGGACGGCAAGGTGCAGGGCATGGACCACGCCAAGGACACCGCTCAGCTCAAGCAGATGCTCGGCCTCAACTGACACCCCGCCCCAACGCCCAGGAGAAACCATGATCAAGCAGCTCATACTCGCCGCCACCATCGGCCTCGCCACCCTGCCGGCCCTGGCCGTCGACATCGCCGTGGCCCCCGGCGAGGCCTATCTGCGCGTCACGGAAGGGGACAAGAACATCCTGTTCGTGGATGTGCGTGACCCGGTGGAGATCATGTTCGTCGGCTTCGCCGACACCGTGCACGTGAACGTGCCCTTCATGCTGGTGGACCGGAGCGCCTGGGACGAAAAGCGCAACGTCTTCCGGCTCTACCAGAACCCCGACTTCATCCGCCAGATCCAGGCCGAGCTCGACCGGCGCGGCCTGGGCAAAGACGCGGAAATCATCACCATGTGCCGCTCCGGCAGCGAGCGGGGCGAGCCCAGTGCGGCCTTCCTGCGCGCCAGTGGGTTCCCCAACGCCCGCTTCGTGATTGACGGCTTCCAGGGCCCAGCAGTCAAGGACGGCCCGCAGGCCGGGCTGCGGATCAGGAGCGGCTGGCAGAACAGCGGCCTGCCCTGGAGCGGCAAGATGAACCCCGAGAAGATGTACCGGACGGACCGCCGGCCGTAGGGCTCTCCGCTCCCAAGTGCGCCGACACCACAGCCTGCCGGGCAGCGGCCCCGGACGGGCGCACAAGGAGGAGACACCATGAAAACAATGATGCGTCGTCTGCTGGGGATCGGCCTGGCAGCCTTCTGGCTCGGCAGCGGTGCCGCGACACCGCCGCCGCCCCTGCCCGCCGGCACCCGACCTGCGACGACGGCCGACCACACGCAGTTCGCGGCCCTCAAGGGCCCGTTCAAGTCGGGGCCGGAGGTGACCAAGGCATGCCTGAGTTGCCACAACCAGGCGGCCCATCAGGTCATGAAGAGCGCCCACTGGACCTGGGAGAAGATCAACCCGGCCACCGGCAAGACGCTCGGCAAGAAGTTTGCCGCCAACAATTTCTGTGGCTCTCCCTTGTCGAACGAGCCGCGCTGCACCAGCTGCCACGCCGGCTACGGCTGGACCGACATGAACTACGATTTCACGAAGCAGGACAACGTCGACTGCCTCGCCTGCCATGACAACACCGGCACCTACAAGAAATTCGGCACCGACGCCGGCCACCCCCTCTACGCCGACCGCGAATTCGAGCCGATGGAGGGGCCGCCGGGCAAAAAAGCCTTCAAGGCCCCCGACCTCACCCGGATCGCTCAGCACGTAGGCAGGCCGGGCCGCGCCAACTGCGGCGCCTGTCACTTCAACGGCGGCGGCGGCGATGCGGTCAAGCACGGCGACCTCGACTCCTCGCTCATCAAGCCGTCCCGGGAACTCGACGTTCACATGGCTAAGGACGGCGCCAACATGAGCTGCGCCGACTGCCACACCTTCAACGCCCACCAGCCGTCGGGCAGCCGCTACGCGGCCCGCGCCAGGGACCCCCACGGCATCGACCTTCCGAAGGACGACCACGACCGGGCAACCTGCGAGTCCTGCCACGGCACAGCCCCGCACCAGGCGGCACGTCTCAACAACCACGTAAGCAAGGTGGCCTGCCAGACCTGTCACATCCCGGCCTTCGCCCGCGGTGGTATTGCCACCAAGATGATGTGGGACTGGTCCACGGCAGGCAGGAAAGACGCCGACGGCAAGCCTCTGTTCATCAAGGACGAGCACGGCCACCTGAAATACTCGGCCGCGAAGGGCGACTTCAAGTACGCCGAGAACGTTCGCCCCGAGTACAAGTGGTACAACGGCGTCGTTCACCAGATAACGATCACCGACAAGATAGACGACACCAGGGTGCTCGAACTCAACCGGGTAGAAGGCTCGGCGAGCGACCCGCGCGCGCGCATCTGGCCGTTCAAGGTCATGCACGGCAAGCAGCCCTACGACACGGTGAACAAGACGCTGGTGGTCAATCACGTGTTCGGCAACGATGACACCGCGCTCTGGAAGAACTACGACTACGCGAAGTCTATCCAGGCCGGCATGGACTACGCCGGCCTGCCCTACAGCGGCAAGTTCGGCTTCATCGAGACCCGCATGAACTGGTTCACTACCCACATGGTGGCCCCCAAGGAGAAGGCCGTTGCGTGCCAGGAGTGCCACACGCGGGCCGGGGACGGGCGGCTCGCGGCTATCCGCGACATCTACGTGCCGGGGCGCGACAGCAACGACTGGGTCGATCGCCTCGGCACCCTCGCCATCATCGGGGCCATCGGCACCGGCCTCGTCCATGGCACGGTCCGCCTCATCACCCGCCGCCGGGAGAAGCAGTCATGAACGCCGAACGCATCTACATCTACAAGCGCTACGAGCGCTTCTGGCACTGGTCCCAAGCCCTGCTGATCATCGTGATGATGGTCACCGGCTTCGAGGTTCACGGCAGCTATTCGCTGCTGGGCTTTGCGAAGGCCGTATCGATCCACTCGCTGGCCGCCTGGACCCTGCTGACCCTGTGGGCTTTCACGATCTTCTGGCAATTCACGACCGGTGAATGGCGCCAGTACCTGCCATCGCTCAAGAATGTCGCGGCGATGATTCGCTACTACGCCTTCGGGATCTTCCGGGACGCCCCTCATCCCTTCCACAAGACAGTCGTGCAGAAGCACAACCCGCTGCAACGCCTCGCCTACCTGGCCCTGCTGGCCGTGATCTCGCCCCTGATCTGGGGCTCGGGGCTGCTCTACCTGTTCTACGCCGACTGGCCCCGCCTCGGGCTTGACGCTGTACTCAGCCTCGAGTCCGTTGCGGTGGCCCACGCCCTGGGGGGCTACCTCATCACGGCCTTCTTCTTCATCCACGTTTACCTGACCACCACCGGCCACACCGTGTTCGCCCACATCAAGGCAATGATCACCGGCTGGGAAGAGGTCGCCCCCAAGCACTGACCCAAAGAGAGAGAACCATCATGCAAGCCCCCACCGCGACAAGCCCACACCCCGCCCCATCCCTGGCCCACTTCCCGGTTGCGCTGTTCTCCACAGTAATGGGCACGGGAGGGCTCGCCCTCGCCTGGCACAAGGCCGCGGGGGTGCTGGGCTGGCCGTCGGCCGTGGGGCAGGGGCTGACCCTGCTGGCGAGCCTGCTGCTCGTGATCGTGGGGCTGCTGTACGCCCTCAAGTGGCTGCGCCATCCAGCCGAGGCGAGGGCCGAGCGCAAGCATCCGGTGAAGATGAACTTCGTCCCCACCCTCTCCATCGGCATCCTGCTGGTGGCCGGCGCTTGGTTGCCTTCGTCCCCGGCGGCTGCCCTGCCCCTGTGGACACTTGGCGCCCTGCTCCACCTGAGCTTCACGCTGGTCACCATGAGCGCCTGGATCCACCATGACCACTTCGAGATCCAGCACCTCAATCCTGCATGGTTCATCCCGGTGGTGGGCAACATCATCGTTCCCCTCGCCGGGGTGCACCTTGCGCCGGTCGAGATCTCGTGGTTCTTCTTCAGCATCGGCGTGGTGTTCTGGATCGTGCTGCTGGCGGTGGTCATGTACCGCCTGTTCTTCCACGCACCGCTGGCCCTGCGCCTCACCCCGACCCTGTTCATCTTGCTCGCACCGCCCTCGGTGGGCTTCGTTGCCTGGAGCGGCCTGGTCGGCGGGCTCGACGCCTTCGGACGGGTGCTCTACTACACCGCGCTCTTCCTTGCGTTGCTGCTGGTCAGCAACGCGATACGCTTCTTCAAGCTGCCCTTCTTCGTGTCGGCATGGGCCTACTCGTTCCCACTGGCCGCCCTGAGCACAGCCACACTGCGTATGGCCGAACTGGGTGCAGGGGCATTCTTCGCCATGCTTGGCGGCGTGCTCCTTATCCTGACCACCGGCGTCATCGGCCTGCTCGCGGCCCGAACAATTCAGGCCATCCTACGGCAAGAGATCGGCCATCCCGAATGAGTGGGCTGGCCAGGAGATCGAGATTGCCCCACTACTCACCGACGCCCATCCCCATGACGCTCAAGAAAGTGCTCCTGGCGCTCGCCGCCCCCATCTGCCTGATGCACGCCCCCACCGCGGCGGCCCAGGCACTCTCCCAGGGCGAGCAGCTCACCCTCTGCACCTACACCGGCCAGGCCTTGGGCCGATCGATCACCGATAGCCTCAAGCTGAAGTCCCTCGGAGTTGTCACGAACACCAGCCCGCCATGCGCAAGCCTCGCCTCGGCGATCGGCGCCGGGATGCTCACACCCGGCCCGCATGAGCACACGCTGAGCGTGACGGCCCTCGGAACGGACGATGACGTGCGGCCGATTGTCGAGTCGTTTCGGGAGAACGATGCGATCGCACTCGTCTTCGGCGGAAAGGCCTCGGCAGAGGACACCTACGCCCTGACCAGATCGCTGTTGTCAGAGCTGGCGCGCCGTCACTACACAGGAGTGCTGTTCTTCAATCCGCGTGTATGGCGGCCCCGGCTCCTGGCCCGCGTAGCCGACGACGACCCCGTCGTGGCCGCTTACCTGGCAGCGAAGAGCAACATGTACGCGGCAAGCATCGACGTCAGCCGTGGAAAAGCTCGGCTGCATCAGGTCCACGTCCGGGATGGCGAGCAGACCTTGTCGAGGACGGTCGACACCATCGCCATGCACAAGGCCTGGCTGGCGCTCGCAAAGCGCTCGATGTAAGCCTCTCCACGCTAGACGCCTGGTAGCCGTGCCGAAGCGGCCGGATTCGCCACCCGCCCAGCACACGTGCTGGCCCGTTTGACCCGTCCAGTATCACAGGGTACGGGCCGCCATGCCCCCCATTGATCTCCCTGTGCTAATGTCTCGGCGATATTCGGCACCCGCGCCAAGACACCGGGCCGACAAGCCCTCCAGGCAGTCTACGCAACACTCTTGTGCCGCATGACACCGTGCGCTGATCGGTACGGCACCCTCAGCCTTCCACTTTTTCTCCTCCCCCATGATCGATCGCAGCATTCTCCGCAACGTCTGGCTCCTGGCCGCCTGTCAGGGCATGCTGCTCTGCAACGGTGTCACCCTGATCGCCGTCAATGGCCTGGTCGGGCGGCAGCTGGCGCCCAGCCCGACCCTCGCCACCCTGACGATCACCGGCTACGTGATCGGTGCAGCCCTCATGACGCTGCCGGCGTCGCAGTTCATGCGGCGCTTCGGCCGGCGGGCGGGCTTCATGCTCGGCGCCGTGCTCGGCATCTGCGGCGGGCTGCTGTGCGCCTACGCCGTGCATGTCGGGAGCTTCTGGCTGCTGTGCCTCGGCACCTTCACCTCGGGCAGCTACAACGCCTTCGGCCTGCAGTACCGCTTTGCCGCCGCCGACATGGCCCCCGCCGACTGGAAACCGAAGGCCATCTCCTACACCCTGGCCGGCGGCATCATCGGCGGCTTCATCGGACCGGCCCTCGGCAACCTCACCCGCAACGCCTGGGACGCCGAGTTCATGGCCACCTACGCATCCCTGTCGGCCTTCGCGCTGGTCGCGCTGCTGATCGCCGCGATGCTGAAGATCCCCGACGCGGCCGCCTCCGCCCATGCCGGCGACGACCGCCGCCCGTGGCGCGAGATCGCCCGCCAGCCGGCCTTCATCGTCGCGGTGCTGGCCGCCGCTGTTGGCTACGGCACGATGAACCTGCTGATGGCCGCCACGCCGCTGGCGATGGACGTGTGCGGGCTCGGCTTTGGCGACGTGGCCTTCGTGCTGCAGTGGCACGTGCTGGGGATGTACGCGCCGTCCTTCTTCACTGGCAGCCTGATCCGCCGCGTCGGCGTGCTGCCGGTGCTGCTGGCCGGGGCAGCGCTGATGCTCGGCTGCATCGGGCTGGCCTCGAGCGGCGTCTCGCTGATGCACTTCTGGTGGGCCCTGCTGCTGCTCGGCATCGGCTGGAATTTTCTGTACATCGGCGGCACCACGCTGCTCACCGAAACCTACCGGCCCGCCGAGCGGGCGATGGTTCAGGGCGGCAACGACTTCATGGTATTCGCGGTGCAGGCCGTCTCGTCGGTGTCGGCCGGCGCGCTGGTGCTCGGCCAGGGCTGGTCGACCCTCAACCTCTACGCGCTGCCAGCCGTCGCCGGCGTGATGGCCCTGACCGCGTCCCTGATGTGGCAGCGCCGGGCCGCAGCAGGCTGAGCGCGCCCTTGCCCACCGTGCACATGCGGGTCCGCTAAACGGATCTAGGCCACTTGGCCCTGGTGCACCGGCGGTCGTGACGATGTATCGCTCTGCGCAGACAGCCTGCTTCAGCACGCCGAGGACCGGCCCATGTTCGTCGCAGTGGGCTGGGTGTACGCCTCTCAAGCAATACATCTGAGCATCTTCAATAGTATTTTTCTATGAAATGGATGCCCAAGTACGATCGGCGAGCTGGATCAGCCAAGTCTTATAATCCGCCGCTCAAAAAAATCCGTGAAGCTCATCATGCCATCTCCCTCTTCCCTCACCACAGGACAGCGCCTGGCCCTGGGCTTTGGCCTGGTGCTGGCCTTGATAATCGGAATCACCGCCTTCGGCATCCAGAAGGTAAACCTTATCGACCACACCCTGACTGAAATCACCGAAGTGAATGCGGTGAAGCAACGCTACGCCATCAACTTCCGTGGCAGTGTCCATGACCGGGCCATCAGCCTCCGGGACGTGACCCTGGTGCCCGACGCCGCCGGTCTCACTGCCGCCCTGCAGGAGATCGAGCGGCTGGCCGCCTTCTACCAGACCTCGGCGACCGATCTGGACAAGATTTTTGCCAGCGACCCGGATATCAGCCAGGAAGAACGCCAGTTGCTGACGGCAATTCAGGCCAGCGAAGCGCGAAACCTGCCCCTGATGCAGCGGGTGATCCAGGCGCGCCAGAGTGGCGACGTGGGCGGTGCCCAGGCCCTGCTGCTGGCAGAGGCCCGTCCCGCCCTGAGCGAATGGCTGGCCCGCATCAATGCCTTCATCGATTACCAGGAAAAACGCAACCAGGCCGCCACCGCCCACGCCCGGGAAGTGGCCGGCCAGTTTGCGCTGTTCATGGTGACCCTGTGCGGCCTGGCCATCCTCATCGGCTCCGCCATCGCCTTCCAGATCACCCGGCAACTGAGCCGCGCCCTGGGCGGTGAGCCCAACCAGGCGGCCCAGGCGGTGACCCGCATCGCCAGCGGCGACCTGAGCATGGCGGTACGCGCCCAGCACCCGGACAGCATGCTGGCGGCCGTCTCCCGAATGCAGGACGACCTGCGCAACCTGTTCACCGATATCGCCCAGGCTGCCACCGACCTCTTTCACAAGGCCGACCAGGTGGCCCAGGCCTCCCACAACGCCCGGGACGCCGCAGCCAATCAGGCGGACGCTTCTGCTGCCTCCGCCGCCAGCATCGAGGGGATGACCACCAGCATCAACGAGGTATCCCAGATCGCCCACCAGACCGAGGCCAATTCGGCCCGCACCGCCGAGCTCTCCGAGCAGGGCGTGAAGGTGGTGCAGCAGGCGGCGGCGGAAATGGCCCGTATCGCCAACACCGTGATCGAATCCACCACCCAGATCCGCAACCTGCAACAACGGTCCCAGGAGATCGGTGGCATCGCGAGCGTGATCAGGGAGATTGCTGAACAGACCAATCTGCTCGCCCTGAACGCCGCCATCGAGGCTGCTCGGGCTGGTGAAGCCGGCCGGGGCTTCGCCGTGGTGGCCGACGAGGTGAGGAAGCTGGCCGAGCGCACCCGGAGCTCCACCGCCGAAATCGCTCGCATGATCGAGCTGGTGCAACACGAGACGGAGCAGTCTGTCGTCGCCATGGATACCGCCGCGCCTCAGGTGCAGAAAGGCCTGGCCCTGGCCACCGAGGCGAGTGGCATGCTGGAGGAGATCACCCGCCAGGCCCAGGATTCCCTCAGGAACGTGCAGGAGGTGGTCCGGGCCACGGCACAGCAGGCGGGCACCGCCACCGACATCGCCCAGCACATGGAAAAGATCAGTGCCATGTCCCTGGAAACCCACGGCGCGATGCAGGAAAACACAACAGCCGTCGCTGACCTGGAGCAGATCTCCAGCCGCCTGCAACAACAGGTGAGCCGCTTCAGGCTGGGCTGAGCCAGGCCAGAACCTCGCCTGATCCTTAACCTGGCGGGGCTGGAAGCGAGTGCGGACGCTGCAGCCGTGGCAGGCGCCTCAGGAGCGACGGATCGAGGCGTCGGCCGCGTCGTGGTGGATGTCGTGCCCGACGGGGAATCGAGCCCCATGCCGCAGGGCTTGCCCCCGGGTTCTGCCTGATTTCCTATCGCAACTTCGCGCCTGACAATCCGGCCAAGCTTGACGACCGCCTGCTCGGACGCAGCCCGGAAAGCCGCCATGTCGCAGTGCAAGCCGACTTCATCAAGCGGCGCATCACCATCATCCGCAGCCTGGGTCGTCCCCGGGCTGCTGGCTGAGTCGCCCCGGAGCCCGGCCAAGCTCAAGGAGCTGGTGAGGAAGGCGTCGCGCGAGTGATCAACATCCAGGGAGACTGACTTTCGGCCGCCGGCCTGCGCCCGTGCCGGGTGAACAAACAAGGGCCGGTGCGAACATCGGCCCTTGTTATCTTGCGTACAGCGGAAGGTTTAGTGCTTCACGACGCCACCGTTGTCCGCCGCCGGCTCGGCGGGCTGGGCAACCGCCGCGACATCGGCGGGTGCCGCGGCTTCGGGCAGCGGCTCGGGCATGCGCTCGAGGGCGTGCTCGAGGACCTCGTCGATCCACTTGACGGGGATGATCTCCAGCTCGTTCTTCACGTTGTCGGGGATCTCGGCGAGATCCTTGACGTTCTCCTGGGGGATCAGCGCCCGGCGGATGCCGCCACGCACCGCCGCCAGCAGCTTCTCCTTGAGGCCGCCGATGGGCAGCACCTCGCCCCGCAGCGTGATCTCGCCGGTCATCGCCACATCACAGCGCACCGGGATGCCGGTGAGCACCGACACCAGGCCCGAGCAGATCGCGATACCGGCGGACGGGCCGTCCTTGGGGATCGCGCCTTCCGGCAGATGGATGTGGATGTCGGACTTCTGGTAGAAATCCTCGGCGATGCCCAGCGACTTGGAACGCCGACGCACCACCGACAGGGCCGCCTGGATGGACTCCTGCATGACCTCGCCGAGCTTGCCGGTGGTCATGATCTTGCCCTTGCCCGGCAGCGCCACGGCTTCGACGGTGAGCAGCTCGCCGCCCACTTCGGTCCAGGCGAGGCCGGTGACCTGGCCGATCTGGTTTTCCTTCTCGGCGACACCGAAGCTGTACTTGTGCACGCCCAGGTACTTGTCGAGGCACTTGGCGTTGACGATGACCTTGGACTTGCGCTTGCCCAGCACCAGCGCCTTCACCACCTTGCGGCAGACCTTGGAGATCTCGCGCTCGAGGCCCCGCACGCCCGCCTCGCGGGTGTAGAAGCGCACGATGTCGCGGATCGCGTCTTCGGTGACCGACAGCTCCTCACGCTTGATCCCGTTGTTCTTCATCTGCTTCGGGACGAGGTAGCGCTCGGCGATGTTCACCTTCTCGTCTTCCGTGTAGCCGGACAGGCGGATGACTTCCATCCGGTCGAGCAGCGGCGCGGGGATGTTGAGGGTGTTGGCGGTGGCCACGAACATCACGTCGGAGAGGTCGTACTCGACTTCGATGTAGTGGTCGACGAAGGTGGAGTTCTGCTCGGGGTCGAGCACCTCGAGGAGCGCCGACGACGGATCGCCGCGGAAATCCTGGCCCATCTTGTCCACTTCATCGAGCAGGAACAGCGGGTTGCGCACGGCAACCTTGGACATGTTCTGCAGGATCTTGCCGGGCATCGAGCCGATGTAGGTGCGACGGTGGCCACGGATCTCGGCCTCGTCACGCACGCCGCCGAGGCTCATGCGCACGAACTTGCGATTGGTGGCACGGGCGACGGACTGGCCCAGCGAGGTCTTGCCGACGCCCGGGGGGCCGACGAGGCAAAGGATCGGGGCCTTCAGCTTGTCGACGCGCTGCTGCACGGCAAGATATTCGAGGATGCGTTCCTTGACCTTCTCGAGGCCGTAGTGCTCGGTGTCGAGCACCTTCTCGGCCTCGGCGAGATCCTTGCTGATACGCGATTTCTTCTTCCAGGGCAGGCCGATCAGGGTCTCGATGTAGTTGCGCACCACGGTGGCTTCGGCCGACATCGGCGACATCAGGCGCAGCTTCTTGAGCTCGGCCTGGGCCTTCGCCATGGCCTCCTTGGTCATGCCGGCGGCCTTGATCTTCTTGTCCATCTCCTCGAGATCGGCGCCGTCCTCGCCTTCGCCGAGCTCCTTCTGGATGGCCTTGACCTGTTCGTTGAGGTAGTACTCGCGCTGGCTCTTCTCCATCTGGCGCTTGACGCGGCCGCGGATGCGCTTCTCGACCTGCAGGATGTCGAGCTCGGTCTCAAGCTGGTTGAGCAGGCGCTCAAGGCGCTCGCCGGCGTCGAACATCTCGAGGATCTCCTGCTTCTGCTCGAGCTTGAGCGGCAGGTGGGCGGCGATGGTGTCGGCCAGCCGGCCCGGGTCTTCGATGCCCGACAGGGAGCTGAGGATCTCGGGCGGGATCTTCTTGTTGAGCTTAACGTACTGGTCGAACTGGCTGATGATGGCCCGGCGCATCGCCTCGACTTCGTTGTTCGGCGCTTCGGCGGCCGGCAGCGGCTCGGCCTTCGCCACGAAGAGGGTGCGCAGGTCGTCGATGGAGATCACGCGGGCGCGCTGCACGCCTTCGACCAGCACCTTCACGGTGCCGTCGGGCAGCTTGAGCATCTGCAGGATGTTGGCGATACAGCCCAGGTCGTAGAGGTCTTCGGCCGAGGGCTCGTCCTTGGCGGCGGATTTCTGGGCGACCAGCAGGATGCTCTTGCCGGCCTCCATCGCGTTCTCGAGTGCCTTGATGGACTTGGGGCGCCCCACGAACAGCGGGATCACCATATGCGGGAACACGACCACGTCCCGCAGGGGCAGCAGCGGGAGCTCGATCTGTTCTTCGGGGAGGTCAAGGGTGCTCGACATGATTATTCCTTTAAAGGCACTAAGGCCCCATATGGGGCCCTAGGACATCAATTCAAGCAGCGGGACTGCAAAAATCTGCCTGATGTCAGTTGGAGCCGGATACCTTGGGTTGGTCGGCATAGATCAGGATGGGCTGCGCGCCCCCGTCGATCATGCCTTCGTCGATCACGACCTTGGCCACGTTTTCCATGGAGGGCAGCTCGTACATGGTGTCGAGCAGGACGCCTTCAAGGATGGAACGCAGGCCGCGGGCGCCCGTCTTGCGCTTCAGGGCCTTGCGGGCAATTGCCTGCATGGCGGCCGGGCGCACTTCGAGTTCGACGCCTTCCATCGAGAACAGTTTCTGGTACTGCTTGATGAGCGCGTTCTTGGGCTCGACGAGGATCTGGATCAGCGCCGGTTCGTCGAGTTCCTGGAGCGTGGCAACCACCGGCAGGCGGCCGATCAGCTCGGGGATCAGGCCGAACTTGATGAGATCTTCGGGCTCGACGTTGCGCAGGGATTCAGAGGCGCTCTTGTTCTCGCGGCTCTTCACCTCGGCACCGAAACCGATCCCGACCTGTTCGGTACGGTTGCGGATCACCTTGTCGAGGCCATCGAAGGCGCCACCGCAGACGAACAGGATGTTGGTGGTGTCCACCTGTACGAAATCCTGGTTCGGATGCTTGCGGCCGCCCTGGGGCGGCACCGAGGCGACGGTGCCCTCGATGAGCTTCAGGAGCGCCTGCTGCACGCCCTCGCCCGAGACGTCACGGGTGATGGAGGGGTTGTCGGATTTGCGCGAGATCTTGTCGATCTCGTCGATGTAAACAATGCCCTGCTGGGCCTTGTCGACCTCGTAGTCGCACTTCTGCAGCAGCTTCTGGATGATGTTTTCGACGTCCTCGCCCACGTAGCCGGCTTCTGTGAGGGTGGTGGCGTCGGCCATCACGAAGGGCACGTTGAGCAGGCGGGCCAGGGTCTGGGCCAGCAGCGTCTTGCCGGAGCCGGTGGGGCCGACCAGCAGGATGTTGCTCTTCGCCAGTTCGACCTCATCGTGGGTCTTGGAGAGGTGGCGCAGGCGCTTGTAGTGGTTATACACCGCCACCGACAGGATGCGCTTCGCCGGCCCCTGGCCGATCACGTACTGGTCGAGGATCGCGCTGATTTCCTTGGGGGACGGAAGCTCGCCCTTCACGCCCTTGGCGCCGCCGGTGTCGGCAGTAATCTCGTCGCGAATGATGTCGTTGCAGAGCTCGATGCACTCGTCGCAGATGAACACCGACGGGCCCGCGATCAGCTTGCGGACCTCGTGCTGACTCTTGCCACAGAACGAGCAATACAAGAGCTTCTCTCCGCTCGTTTTCTTGTCCGCCATTACTGCCCTTTCTCTTTGTACTTGTTTTCGTGCCGGCTGCCGGCGCCGGTCAGGCCACGTCGGCGCGGCTCGTCAGCACCTTGTCGACCAGACCGTACTTGACGGCCTCTTCGGCAGACATGAAGTTGTCGCGGTCGGTATCGCGCTCGATGGCTTCGACCGGCTGCCCGGTGTGCTTGGCCAGCATGCCGTTGAGTTTGGCGCGCAGCGCGAGGATCTCGCGGGCGTGGATCTCGATGTCCGAGGCCTGGCCCTGGAAACCGCCCAGCGGCTGGTGGATCATCACCCGCGAATTGGGCAGCGAGAAACGCTTGCCGTTGGCGCCGGCGGCAAGCAGGAAGGCGCCCATGCTGGCCGCCTGCCCGATGCACAGGGTGCTCACGTCCGGCTTGATGAACTGCATGGTGTCGTAGATCGCCATGCCCGCCGTGACCGAACCACCCGGGGAGTTGATGTAGAAGAAGATGTCCTTGTCGGGGTTCTCGGACTCGAGGAACAGCAGCTGAGCGACGATCAGGTTGGCCGTCACATCGGTGACGGGCCCGACCAGAAACACCACCCGCTCCTTCAGGAGGCGCGAGTAGATGTCGTACGACCGCTCGCCGCGGCCGCTCTGCTCGACCACCATCGGGATCAGGCCGAGGCCGACCGGATCCCAGTCGTTACGAGAATACGGGGGTGTCAATGGATTCATATCACGTCGCTCTCTGCTTAATTAAGCCGCATTACCCATAAGGTCGTCAAAGGAGGTGGCCACGTCAGACGTCTTGGCGTTGCTCACGACCCACTCCACCACGTTGTCTTCGATCACCAGCGCTTCGGCCTGGGCCAGGCGCTGCGGCTGGGAATAGTACCAGCCGACCACTTCGCTCGGATCCTCGTAGCTGGCGGCGAAGTCTTCGATGGTCGCGCGGATTTGTTCCGGCTTGGCATGGAGTTCCTTGCTCTTCACAAGTTCCGACATGATCAGGCCCAGCTTGACGCGACGGGCAGCCTGCTCGCCGAACCAGGAGGCGTCGATCGGCAGATCCTTGGTCTGCATGCCGCGGGCTTCGAAATCGCGCTTGGCGTTTTCGGCCAGCTGCTGGGATTCCTGCTGAACCAGCGCCTTCGGCACTTCGATCGGGTGGGTTTCGATCAGCACGTTCATCACGCGCTCCTTGATGCGGGCCTGGATGCGGCGCTTCACTTCGCGTTCCAGGTTGGCCTTGACCTCTTCGCGCATCTTGGCCACATCGCCGTCGGCGACGCCGAGGGACTTGGCGAACTCGGCGTCGATCTCGGGCAGCTTGGGCTCTTCAACCTTCTTGACGACCACTTCGAACTGGACGGTCTGGCCGGCCAGGTGGGTGGCGTGGTAGTCAGCCGGGAAGGTCATGTCGAAGGTCTTGCTCTCACCGGCCTGGAGACCCAGCACGGCGGTTTCGAAGTCCTTCAGCATCTGGCCGGCGCCGATCACGAACGGGAAATCGGCAGCCTTGCCGCCGTCGAACTCGACACCGTCCTTGCGGCCGGTGAAATCGATCACCACGCGGTCGCCTTCCTGGGCGGCACGCTCGATGGCGGCGAAGGTGGTGCGCTGCTTGCGCAGCACGTCGAGGGTCTTGTCGACTTCGGCGTCGCTGACTTCAAGCTGCGGCCGCTCGATCTCCTGGGCGCTCACGTCGCCGATCACGATTTCGGGGTAAACCTCGAAGACGGCGGTGAATTCAAGCGCTTCGGTGCCGCTGGCTTCCTTCGGCTCGATGCTGGGGTAGCCGGCGATGCGCAGGTTCTGCGCCTGGATCTGCTCGCCGAGAACACGCTCGACCGCGGCGCCGATGGCCTCGGAGCGGGCCTGCGGGCCGTACGACTGGGCGACCATGCGGAAAGGGACCTTGCCCGGACGGAAGCCCGGCATCTTGACGGTGCGGGACATCTTCTTCAGACGCGCTTCGACATCCTTTTCGATATCGGCCAGCGGCACGGACATGTCGATACGGCGCTCGAGGGCGCTCACCACGGTTTCCTGGTTGCTCATGAAAATTTCCTGATCGGCTTTGACAAAAACGACACAAAATTTCAGCAGGACGAATGCAGCAAGAACTGTGCCCTGCGCATGACCCGCCGATTATGGACGTCGGAAAAACCTTTAGTCTAACACAGCCTCTGAAATGCCTTGCAGCCACCGCACTGCTGCTTATTCTTGTATTGGGAATCGTGAATCCGTCCACGGATCTTTCCGGAACTTGCGGGCGGAAACCCGCGTCACAGCTAGCGAACAGACTGGATTCAGACTAGAGTGAAACTGGATGCTGCACCGCAGCAAACGTAGCACAAAAACCTGCCGTAAAGGTTTCACAAGACGATCTGCCCCGCGGCGGAGCAAGGCGAACCCGGCGCCAGGACCGGGTGCGAGGCAACAGGGAGACTGCAAATGAGCATTTTCACCAGCTTTCAGACCCGTTTCGAGTCGGCCCGCGAAGAGGAGATGTCGGTCCAGGACTACCTTGAGCTGTGCAAGACCACGCCCCTGGCCTACGCCTCCGCCGCCGAGCGCATGCTCCAGGCGATCGGCGAGCCCGAGCTGGTGGATACCCGCCTCGACCCGCGCCTGTCGCGCATCTTCTCGAACAAGATGATCAAGATCTATCCGGCCTTCCGTGACTTTTACGGGATGGAAGAGTCGATCGAGAACATCGTGTCGTATTTCCGCCATGCCGCGCAGGGCCTGGAGGAAAAGAAGCAGATCCTCTACCTGCTCGGCCCGGTGGGCGGCGGCAAGAGCTCGCTGGCCGAAAAGCTGAAGAGCCTCGTCGAGAAGATCCCCTTCTACGCCATCAAGGGCTCGCCGGTGCACGAGTCGCCGCTGGGGCTGTTCAACCTGGTGGAAGACGGTGCGATCCTCGAGGACGACTACAACATTCCGCGGCGCTACCTCAACACCATCATGAGCCCGTGGGCGGTGAAGCGCCTGCATGAGTTCAACGGCGACATCACCCGCTTTCGGGTGGTCAAGCTGCGCCCGTCGGTGCTGCGCCAGGTCGCCGTCGCCAAGACCGAACCGGGCGACGAGAACAACCAGGACATCTCGTCTTTGGTGGGCAAGATCGACATCCGCAAGCTCGAGCAGTTTTCCCAGGACGACCCGGACGCCTACTCCTACTCCGGCGGCCTGTGCCTGGCCAACCGGGGCCTGCTCGAGTTCGTCGAGATGTTCAAGGCGCCGATCAAGGTGCTGCACCCGCTCCTCACGGCCACCCAGGAGGGCAACTACAAGGGCACCGAGGGATTCGGCGCGATCCCCTTCGACGGCATCGTGATGGCCCACTCCAACGAATCCGAGTGGACGGCCTTCAAGAACAACCGCAACAACGAGGCCTTCCTCGACCGCATCTACACGGTCAAGGTGCCCTACTGCCTGCGGGTCTCCGACGAGGTGAAGATCTACGAGAAGCTGCTCGCCAACAGCTCGCTGTCGCAGGCGCCCTGCGCCCCCGACACCCTCAAGATGATGGCCCAGTACGCGGTGCTGTCGCGCATCAAGGAGCCCGAGAACTCCAGCCTGTTCTCCAAGATGCGGGTTTACGACGGCGAAAACCTCAAAGACACCGATCCGAAGGCCAAGAGCTACCAGGAATACCGCGACTACGCCGGCGTCGACGAGGGCATGACCGGCTTGTCCACCCGTTTTGCCTTCAAGGTGCTCTCCAAGGTGTTCAACTTCGACCACCGCGAAGTGGCGGCCAACCCGGTGCACCTCATGTATGTGCTCGAGCAGCAGATCGCCCAGGAGCAATACCCGCCCGAGAACGAAGCCCGCTACCTGGCCTTCATCAAGGAGTTCCTCGCCCCGCGCTACGCCGAGTTCATCGGCAAGGAGATCCAGACCGCCTACCTCGAGAGCTACTCCGAATACGGCCAGAACATCTTCGACCGCTACGTGACCTACGCCGACTTCTGGATCCAGGACCAGGAATACCGCGACCCGAACACCGGCGAGATCCTCGACCGCAACGCCCTCAACGACGAGCTCGAGAAGATCGAGAAGCCGGCCGGCATCAGCAACCCCAAAGACTTCCGCAACGAGGTGGTCAACTTCGTGCTGCGCGCCCGGGCCAAAAACAGTGGCAAGAACCCCAGCTGGACGAGCTACGAAAAGCTCCGCGCAGTGATCGAGAAGAAGATGTTCTCCAACACCGAAGACCTGCTGCCGGTGATCAGCTTCAACGCCAAGGCCAGCGGCGACGACCAGAAGAAACACCAGAACTTCGTGAACCGCATGATAGAAAAGGGCTACACCGAGAAGCAGGTGCGCCTGCTTTGCGAGTGGTATCTGCGCGTCCGCAAGTCGTCGTGACGCCGGCCGCCGCGCCTACAAAGGCGCGGCAGACCCGCATGAGCCCCGGGAGGCCCCATGGTCCGCATCATCGATCGCAGGTTCGACAGCAGAAACAAGAGCGCCGTCAATCGCCAGCGCTTCATGCGCCGCTTCAAGGGCCAGATCAGGAAAGCCGTGGCCGACGCCATCGACGGCCGCTCGATCAAGGACCTCGACAACGGCGAGGATGTCTCCATCCCGTCCCGCGACCTGTCCGAGCCGCAGTTTCACCACGGCCGTGGCGGCGTGTGGGAGACCATCTTCACCGGCAACGACCAGTTCTCGTCGGGTGACCAGATCAACCGCCCCCAGGGCGGTGCTGGCGGCGGCTCGGGCAAGGGCAAGGCCAGCAAGGACGGCGAAGGCGAGGACGACTTCGTCTTCAATCTCTCGCGCGAAGAGTTTCTGGACGTCTTCTTCGACGACCTCGCCCTCCCCGACCTGGTCAAGACCCAGCTCGCCCGCATCCACGAATACAAGAGCCAGCGCGCCGGCTTCAGCAACGACGGCACGCCGGCCAACATCAACGTGGTGCGCTCCCTGCGCGGCGCCCTGGGCCGGCGGCTGGCCCTCGGCGCGCCCTTCCACGGCAAGCTGCGGGAGCTCCAGCGGGCCCTCGATGAGCGACTTGAGACGCACCCGGACGACGACCCGGAAGTCCAGCGCCTGCGGGGCGAGATCGCCATCCTGCGCGCCAAGCTCGAGGCCATCCCCTTCATCGACACCTTCGACCTGCGCTACAACAACCGCATCAAGGTGCCCAAGCCGACCACCCAGGCCGTGATGTTCTGCATCATGGACGTCTCCGGCTCGATGGACGAAGGCAAGAAAGCCACCGCCAAGCGCTTCTTCATGCTGCTCTACCTCTTTTTGACGCGCACCTATGAGCACATCGAGCTGGTCTTCATCCGCCACCACACCGTGGCCAAAGAGGTGAACGAGGAAGACTTCTTCCACTCCCGGGAGTCCGGCGGCACCGTGGTGTCCAGCGCCCTCGACCTGATGAAGGACATCCTCCACGCCCGCTACGCCAACGGTGCCTGGAACATCTACGGCGCCCAGGCCTCCGACGGCGACAACTGGGAAAACGATTCGCCCCACTGCCGGGAGCTCCTCGCCGAGCGCGTCCTGCCCTTCGTTCAGTATTTCGCCTACATCGAGATCACCCCCGGCGAACCCCAGAACCTGTGGCGCGAGTACGAAAAGCTCGGCACCGCCCACCGCAACTTCGCGATGCAGCACATCGAAGGCCTGCCGGACATCTATCCGGTCTTCCGAGAACTCTTCAAGAAGAAACTCGTATGAGCCCGCCCAAAGCAAAGCGCAAGAAGCCTCTCCCCGCCCCGGGCGAGTGGACCTTCGAACTCATCGACGCCTACCACGCCGAGATCGACCGGGTCGCCCGCGAGTTCGGGCTCGACACCTACCCGATCCAGGTGGAGCTGATCACCTCCGAGCAGATGATGGACGCCTACTCGTCGGTCGGGATGCCGGTCAATTACCACCACTGGTCCTTCGGCAAGAGCTTCCTGCAGACCGAAAAGGGCTATCGCCGCGGCCAGATGGGCCTCGCCTACGAGATCGTCATCAACTCCAACCCCTGCATCGCCTACCTCATGGAAGAAAACACCATGACGATGCAGGCCCTGGTGATCGCCCACGCGGCCTATGGCCACAACAGCTTCTTCAAGGGCAACTACCTGTTCCGCCAATGGACCAACCCCGACGCGATCGTCGACTACCTCATCTTCGCCCGTAACTACCTCACCGAATGCGAGGAGCGCTACGGCGAAGAAGAGGTCGAGCTGCTCCTCGACTCCTGCCACGCCCTGATGAACGTCGGCGTCGACCGCTACAAGCGCCCGGCCAAGCTGTCCCTCACCAAAGAACTCACCCGCCAGCGGGAACGCACCGAATACCTGCAGAGCCAGGTGAACGACCTCTGGCGCACCCTGCCCGCCCAGGCCAGCCGCGCCCACGCCGTCGAGACGCGGCGCTTTCCGCCCGAACCCCAGGAGAACCTGCTCTACTTCATCGAGAAGAACGCCCCGCTCCTCGAACCCTGGCAGCGGGAAGTCGTGCGCATCGTGCGCAAGATCAGCCAGTACTTCTTCCCCCAGCGCCAGACCCAGGTGATGAACGAAGGCTGGGCCACCTACTGGCATTACACCCTGCTCAACACCCTCTACGACGAGGGCCTGCTCACCGACAGCTTCATGATGGAGTTCCTGCACTCCCACACCAACGTGGTCTACCAGCCCGGCTACGACGAGCCCTGGTACCGCGGCATCAACCCCTACGCCCTGGGGTTTGCCATGTGGCAGGACATCCGCCGCATCTGCGAAGCCCCCACCGCCGAAGACCGCCAGTGGTTCCCCGACATCGCCGGCAGCGACTGGCGCGAGACCTTCGACTTCGCGATGCGCAACTTCAAGGACGAAAGCTTCGTCGCCCAGTTTTTATCACCCAAGGTGATGCGCGACTTCCGCCTGTTCGCCATCCTCGACGACGACAAGGACGCCCGGCTCAAGGTCTCCGCCATCCACGACGAAGCCGGCTACCGCCGCGTCCGCGAAATCCTCTCCGACAACTACAACCTGGGCAGCCGCGAGCCCAACCTGCAGGTCTGGGACGTGGACGTGCGCGGCGACCGCTCCCTCACCCTGCGCCACCAGGCCTACCTGCGCCGCCCGCTCTCCGGCGACTGCGAAGAGGTGCTCAAGCACGTCGCCCACCTGTGGGGCTTCGCGGTGCGCCTCGAAGTCGCCAGGGAGGACGGCAGCGTCTCCTGCCTGCACGAATGCCGCCGCGATCGCCGAAGGCACGACGCGCCGCAGGTCTGAATCGACGCATCCACAAACCATTCCATGCAGATACAATTCAGGGCAATTCCCCCAACGGCTCGATGAATCTTGGACCGTATTGCCCGGTATCTGCAGCACGACCCACCCGCCCTCGGCCCCGCCTTGGCCCGCTTCCGTGAGCTTGCCCGCTCAAGGCTTGACGACTGGGAGCTCCGCGACGGGGGATCACTCTCGGACGGCTTTGTTAAACGTCTGCAAGACGGATCGCCACCAACCCCCGCCGAACTCGAAGCCTCCCCGCTCTCCTGGCTCAAGGCGATCGACCGGGAGCTTTTCGACACCACCGCCCCCGGCGCAAAGACCCCCGGCACCCCGGTCTTCGATGGCGACGACAAACATTGGGTCGTGCGCCGGGTACGGCCTGGCACGGGGTTCAATGCGAGGAAATGCAAGCCGGGCTACTACACCCCCTGGCACCATGTTCTTTCCGCCTGCATTGAAGGCATCCCCACCCAGGTCCGGAGTGTTCCTCACGACACCGCCAGGGCCTGCGCGCAAATTGTCGGTAAAAATGCATTCAAGATTGCCATCGCCCGCTTCGAAGATGGCGTCGTCGAAACCTTCTCCCAGTTCGAAGACATCAATCTCTTCCGCATGGAAGGCTTCGACAGACCCCAGACACGCCTGCAGTCCGCCCTTGACGCCCTTTCAAAGGCCTGCCTCGAAGCTGTCGATTGCCTGATCTTCCCCGAACTCACCTTCACCCCGGACATCGCCCGCTCGTTTGCCGAGCACCTGCTCGACTCCGCTCTCAAGTTTGTTCCCAACCTGCCGCCCCTGGTGGTCCTTGGCAGCTACCATGAAGCCACGCGTACCATCGAGCGGCCCGACACCCGCAACCGTGCGCTTCTGCTGGCCCACGACGGCAGCCGACTGATGTGCTTCGACAAGCGCAGCAAGGTGCTCTTCAAGTTCGAGCCCGACGGCCCGGACTGGGCAGAAGCCCTGGCGCCCTGCGAGACGCCCTATGAACTGCTGCCCCTCGACGCCGGGCTGGTCGGCCTGGCGATCTGCAAGGATCTCTTCGACGGCTCCATCAGCGACCTCCTGCGCAAACTCGACCTCGACTGGCTGCTGGTCCCCAGCATGAGCGACAAGCTCACCCAGCACGAAGGTAAGACAAAGCAGCTTCACCATCAAAGCGGCACCGTGTCGATCGTCGCCAACCAGGCCATGCCCGGCCAGGCAGGCGGCAAAAGCTACCCGTGCGGATACGTGCAGCAAGGCCCCAGCCCTGAGCCCTGCGCCGACCCCTTCACCATCGTCACCCTATCTCTCGCTGCTAGCCGATTACGCATCGTGAAGTAATGACATAAATTTCTCACGCCACAGATCTAAACCAAACTAAACTTAAACCGTTAGTTTTGTTTAGCCGCTATTTGACGCGAGAGAACTTGACGCGAGATATTCAGCGATGACCCCGGAACTCCTGCACCACCCCGATCCAGCCCAACTGAGCAGCGTCACCTCCACGGCCGAAATTCTGGCGGCCGTGCGCCAGTTCGGCGCCGACGACGGCTGGTCGCCGCGTGCCCTGCAAACCCTCGATCATCTCCTCGTCGTCTGGACCGCCAACACGGCAGCCCGCCCCGACGACGTCGAGGGTATCGCCGAACTCCAGCAGCTGATCGACTACGTCCGCCACCGCAGCGCCAATCGGCAGCATTTACCCCTCGCCAGCCAGAGCCGCTGGGAGGCGCTCCACGATGTACTCGAATCCCGCCGGCACGCCATCGACGGTCGCCAGCCGGACCGAATCCTAAAACGCGCCCACGTCCGGGCCATCCTCGACCTGATCGGCACGGGCACCACCCAACGCGAGCTGACCGCCGGACTGCAAGGCCGCGATATCGACATCAGCCCCGGCCGCCTGTCCCAGCTCCTCAGCCTGATGGAAGCCCACGGCCTCATCGACCGCAGACGCGAAGGGCGTGAAAACCGCCTCAGCCTCACCCCCGCAGGCCAGCAGGCGGCACCGGCGCCTGCACCGGCAACCAAACCCCTGCGCAGCAAGCTCGCCGCATGACACCCTTCATCGCAACTTTCTACAGCTACAAGGGCGGCGTCGGCCGCAGCATCCTCGCCGCCAACGTCGCCGCCCTCCTGGCCCGCTCGGGCAAGACCCTGCTGTGGGATCTCGACATCGAAGCGCCCGGCCTGCATCGCGTCTCCGACCTGGCCAGCGCCCAGCCCAACGAGCGCGGCTTGTTCGAATGGCTGCTCGACTGGCAGGCTCACAACTTCGATCCGCCCAACGCGGCAGCCTGCAAGAAGCTCGGCGCCATGCTGCTCCCTGTCGAACGCCGCCCCAATCTTTACCTCCTGCCCGCCCATGGCGCCGAGGCCCGCTTTGCCCGTCGCTACCAGGAGATCAACTGGCAACGCTTTCTGGCCGACGACCCCAGCTTGGGCATCCAGCTTTTCCGCAAGCTGATCGACTGGTTTGCCAGCGCTGCCGGCGGCGGCTTCCGCTACATCGTGCTCGACTCCCGCACCGGCATCACCGACATCGGCGGCCTCCTCGCCGCCGTCCTGCCCCACGCCACCGTGCTGGTCGGCAACTACGGCGCCCAGAACACCGGCGGCCTCAGCGAAATCTGGCGAGCCCTCCAACCCCTCACACAAAAATCCGACGCCGACCGCGACCCGCTCCCGCCGCTGCGCCTGCAACTCGTCGCATCCCCCATCAGCAGCCACGACCCCGACCTCGTCGCCGGCCAGCGCGGTGTGTGGCAGCGCGACTTCGGCATCGCCGCCGAAACCCTCATCGAAATCCCGGAATCGCCCCGCCTGCGCCTGCGTGAGGCCATTCTCGCCCTCACCGACGCCGCCCCCGACGACCCCGTCGTCAGCAGCTACGAAGCCCTCACCCGCCGCCTGCAAGAGATCGACGCCGAACAGCGCCAGGAAGCCAGCCTCGCAGCACAAGCCGAGCGCGAGCGCATCACCAGCCCCGACCAGCTCCGCCGCCGCTCCACCGCCGAGCAGGGCAAACGCTTCGAGGACACCACCGCCACCCTGCTGCGCATGCTCGGCTACACCGTCGAGCCCGAGCAAAGCCTCGACGGCATGCGCATCGACCTCGTCGCCACCCTGCGCCAGGGGCTCGAGCACAACACCTACCTCGTCGAATGCAAGGACCACCGGGACGCCATCGGCGTCGACGTGGTCACCAAGCTTCATGCCGCGCTGCAGCTTTCCAAGGCCCGCGCCCTCAGCGCCCGCGGCATGATCGTCGCCCGCCGCTTCAGCCCCCAGGCCCTCGAAACCGCTGGCGGCCTCGGCATCCGCTGCTTCACCCACGACGACCTCGAACGGGCGCTCATCGACTTCTCGCCCTACCTCAACCGCCTCGTCTCCGAGTTCGCCAGCAGCCCGCTCGCCACCTGCTACGTGGACCAGCAGGTCGCGCCCGAACTCAGCCCCGACAAAACCGAGGATCTCCTGGCCTATGCCCTGCGCTGGGCCAAGGGCGACGGCAGCCGGCTGTGGGTGCTGCTGGGCGACTACGGCACCGGCAAGACAGCCTTCACCCGCCGCTTCGCCTACGAACTCGCCCAGCTGGCGATCCGCGAACAAGGCAGCGCCCCGCTCCCGCTGCTGATCAACCTGCGCGACTGGCCCACCAAGGCCAGCCTGGCCGACGTCCTCCACGACCACTGGCACGCCCGCACCGGCGAGCGCCGCGACCCGGCCATCTTCCTGCACCTGCTCGCCCGGGGCCGCCTCGTGCTGATTCTCGACAGCTTCGACGAGATGGGCGTGGCCCAGGCCTACCGCAACGTGGTCGAGCAGTTCCGCGGCCTCGTCTCTGCCACCGCCGCCGATGGTGACGGCCAACAGGCCAACCGGATTCTAATCACCTGTCGCGACCAGTTCTTCCGCGACCGGGAAGACGCCACCCGCGCCGTGGCCGGCCACACCGACACCCTCGCCCCCCTCGAGCAGGCCGCCCGCGCCTTCGCCGGCCGCATCGACACCCTGCCGCGCTTCGACGACGCCCAGATCCAGGACTACCTGCACAAGCGCCTCGGCACCCAAGCCGGCAAAGAAGCCTGGGCCACCATCAACCGCATCTACAACCTCAAGAGCCTCGCCGACCGGCCCCAGCTCATCGAGATCATCATCGGCTCCCTGCCGCGCCTGTCGGCCAGTGGCGGCGCCATCACCGCTGGTGCGCTCTACCTCGAATACACCAACACCTGGCTCGACGACCCGTCCATCCGCCCCGCCGAACGCCAGAGCAGCAGCGACGAACTGCGCTGCATCCTCGAAACCCTGGCCCTCGAACTGTGGCGCCGCGAAGGCCAGCAGATCCACTACCGCGACCTCTCCGCCCTCGTGGACCGCCCCGAAGTCCGCAACGGCCGCGATCCGGTCAATCTCGACGTGGAGCTGCGCACCGCCGCCTTCCTGTCCCGCACCCCCGACGGCTACTACCGCTTCTCCCACCGCAGCTTTCTCGAGTTCTTTCTGGCGCGTGCCCTGCTACGCGCGGTGCAGGACGACACCCTCGCCGACGCCCTCGCCCGTCCGCCGCTGTCCCCCGAGGTCTGCCAGTTCATGGCTGATCTCATGCACGCCTGGAAGCGCGAGGACGCCGTCCGCGACGCCATCCACCGCGTCCTGCTCGCCGACTATCGCCCGCAAGCGTCCGAGAACGCCCTGCGGCTGGGCTACCGGCTCGACCGCCAGGGCCGCCCCAAGGGTCAGCCCGGTCCTTACATACCCAAAGGTTCCCGGCTCCACAGCGCCCGGCTGGCCTTCGAAGACCTCGAATCCATCCGCCTGCCCGGCGCCGACCTGCGGAAGGCCGAGCTGTTGGCCACCCGGCTGGCCCATGCCGATCTCGGCGCAGCCCGTCTGGACGAGGCCAATCTCGACCAGGCGAACCTGGAAGGCGCCGTGCTCAACGGCGCCAGCCTGGTTGGCGCCCAGCTCGCCAACACCTCCCTGGCCGGTGCCCAAGCCATGGGTGCGCAGTTTGGCCTGGCCAACCTGGCTGGCAGCAATCTATGCGGCATCGCGGCCGAGGGCAGCGACTGGACAGCCGCCGCCCTGCGCGATGTCCGTCTGGCGGATGCCAGACTCAATGGGACAAACTTCGGTCTCACCCGCTTCACCCGCGTCACCGCTCCCCGCGCGCTGCTGCCCGCTGGCGCGCCGGCCGGGCTCTTGCGCGGCCAGCCGGCACAGCCCCGCCCACTCCCTCCTGCTGGCCATTCTGTAGCGCTCTCCGCCTGCGCTTTCTCCCCCGACGGGCAGCTCGTCCTCACTGCAGCCGAC
>NZ_BJNV01000002.1 GCF_006539865.1 Zoogloea ramigera | reverse complement strand
CGCGCGCTCGGGCACTGAACTCCGTCGCTTCGACGGACACACCGGCCGGCTCACCGCCTGCGCCTTCTCACCCAACGGGCAGCTCGTCCTCACCGCAGCCCACGACAACTCCGCCCGCCTCTGGGATGCCCGCTCAGGCACCGAACTCCGACGCTTCGACGGACATACCAACCGGCTTTCCGCGTGCGCCTTCTCTCCCGACGGACAGTTCGTCCTGACCGCTGCCTGGGACAACTCCGCTCGCCTCTGGGACGCCCGCTCCGGCGCCGAACTCCGACGCTTCGACGGACACACAAGCGGACTCACCGCCTGCGCCTTCTCCCCTGATGGGCAGTTCATCCTCACCGCCGCCGACGACAGCTCCGCCCAACTCTGGGACGCCCGCTCCGGCACCGAACTCCGCCGCTTCGATGGACACACAAGCGGACTCTCCGCCTGCGCCTTCTCTCCCGACGGGCAGCTCGTCCTCACCGCCGCCAACTACGGCTCCGCCCGCCTCTGGGACGCCCGCTCCGGCACCGAACTCCGCCGCTTCAATGGGCTGACCGACTCGGTCACTGCCTGCGCCTTCTCCCCCGACGGACAGTTCACCCTCACCGCCGCCTGGAACTGCTCCGCCCGCCTGTGGGACGCCCGCTCAGGCGCCGAGCTCCGACGCTTCGATGGACACACCGCCCCTCTCACCGCCTGCGCCTTCTCCCCCGACGGGCAGTTCGTCCTCACCGCAGCCTGGGATCACTCCGCCCGCCTGTGGGACGCCCGCTCCGGGACCGAGCTCCGCCGCTTCGACGGACACACCAGCGCACTCACCGCCTGCGCCTTCTCCCCCGACGGACAGCTCGTCCTTACCGCCGCCTGGGACAACTCCACCCGCCTGTGGGACGCCCGCTCCGGCATCGAGCTCCGCCGCTTCGACGGACACACTGGCTGGCTGACCGCCTGCGCTTTTTCCCCCGACGGACAGCTCGTCCTCACCGCCGCCGATGACAACTCCGCCCGCCTGTGGGACGTCCGCTCAGGCGCCGAGCTCCGTCGCTTCGACGGGCACACCGGCGCGCTCACCGCCTGCGCCTTTTCCCCCGACGGGCAGCTCGTCCTCACCTCCGCCTATGACAACTCGGCCCGCCTGTGGGACGTCCACTCCGCCGCCGAACTCCGCCGCTTCGACGAACACACCCACCCGCTCACCGCCTGCGCCTTCTCCCCCGACGGGCAACATGTCCTCACCGCCGCTTGGGACAGCTCGGTACGCCTGTGGGACACCCGCTCCGGCAGCGAGCTTCTTCGCTTCGACGGGCACACCAGCCCGCTCACCGCCTGCGCCTTCTCCCCCGACGGGCGGTTCATCCTCACCGCCGCCGACGACGACTCCGCCCGCCTGTGGGACGCCCACACCGGCACCGAACTCCGCCGCAGCTATCAGAGCGATGACGGCTGGCTGAGCCTCGACGTGGCGAGCGGCCGCTGGCTGGGCGAAGGCAGCGCCACCGAGGCGATCCGCTACGTGGACCTGGCCGATTGCGACCCCGTCAGCGGCCAGCCCCGCGACGACGCCCCCCGCTGGGCGGCCTGCGACCTGCCCGAACTGCGCATGGACGCCTCCGCCGATGGGCCGGAAGCGCCCCCTTCATCACTTCGTCGCCCGCCCGGCGCCGGCGGCGATTAAAATACGCGGATGTCTGCCGTCGATTTCCATCAAGTCCTGGGCGTCACGCCCGATGCCAGCGCCGCCGAGATCAAGCGCGCCTACAAGCGCCTGGCCATGCGCTGGCACCCGGACCGCAACCCCGACCCCCGCGCCCACGACCAGTTCCGGCTCGTCCGGGAGGCCTTCGAGCGCCTCACCCAGCCCTTCGAAGACGCCGCCGCCGACGACACCCCCGCCGAAGCGCCGCCCTCCAGAAAGCAGCAGGCACCGCGCCCCCGCGGCGCCGACCACCGCCAGGACATCACCGTCGACCTCACCGAGGCCGCCCGCGGCACCACCGTCACCGTCACCATCGACGGGCGCGAGCCCTGCGACGATTGCGACGGCAGTGGCCAGCGCAGCTACGGCCGCACCAACATGTGCGGCAGCTGCCACGGCAGCGGCCGCCTGCGCAGAAACGGCCAGCTCGAAACCTGCGGCGACTGTGGCGGCAAGGGCTTCACCACCGACAACCGCTGCCCGTCCTGCGAGGGGCGCGGCTGGCAACCGGCCAACCGCCAGCTCGCCGTCACGGTGCCACCCGCCATGTTGCCCGGTGAAGAGCTCCGCATCGCCGGCCAGGGCGGCCCGGCGCCCGACGGCGGCGACCCGGGCGACCTCTACCTCACCCTGCGCACCCGCCCTCACCCCCTCTTCCGGCTGCAGCACCACGACCTGCATGTGGCGGTGCCGGTGAGCATCTTCCGCCTGCTGGCGGGCGGCCCCCTCGAAGTCCCGACCCTCGACGGACTGCACGAGATCCTCTTGCCGGAGTCCGCCGCCAGCGCCGAGATCCGGGTGCCTGGCGCCGGCTTCCCCGCCCGGGGCCGCCGCAAGGCCGGCGACCTGGTGGTGCACCTCGCGCCCCAGCACCCCGCGTTCCTCGGCAAGGAACAAAAGGCCATGCTCGAAATGGCCGAGCAGTTCCTGCAGCACCAGCTGGATAGCCAGTGCCCCGCCCTCGCGGCCTGGAACGTCGTGCTCGACGCCCACCGCTGACCCCTGCGCGGCCCGCGCCATCTGGCGCACCCCCAACCCAGAACCGATACATGCCCCGCAAGACACCCGAACTCCTCGCCCCGGCCGGCTCCCTGGCCATGCTCGACACTGCCTTCGCCTTCGGCGCCAGCGCCATCTACGCCGGCCAGCCGCGCTACTCGCTGCGCGTGCGCAACAACGATTTCGGCGATCTGCCCGTGCTGGCCGACGGCATTTCCCGCGCCCACGCCCTGGGCAAGCACTTCTACGTGGTCGCCAACATCTATCCCCACGGCGCCAAGATCAAGACCTTCATCAAGGACATCGCCCCGGTCATCGCCCTCAAGCCCGACGCCCTCATCATGTCCGACCCGGGCCTCATCATGATGGTCCGCGAGAACTTCCCCGAGATGCCCATCCACCTGTCGGTACAGGCCAACACCGTGAATGCCGCCGCCGTGCGCTTCTGGAAGCTGGCCGGTATCTCGCGGGTGATCCTGTCCCGCGAGCTGTCCCTCGACGAGATCGCCAGCATCCGCCAGGACTGCCCCGACACCGAGCTCGAAGTCTTCATCCACGGCGCCCTGTGCATCGCCTACTCGGGGCGCTGCCTGCTGTCGGGCTACTTCAACCACCGCGACCCCAACCAGGGCAGCTGCACCAACTCGTGCCGCTGGGACTTCAAGACCCACGAAGCCAAGACCTGCGGCAGCGGCGACGTGCATCTGCTCGAAGAGCCCCACAAGCGCCCCGGCGAATACATGCCCATCGAGGAAGACGAGCACGGCACCTACATCCTCAACTCCAAAGACCTGCGCGCCATCGAGCACGTGCAGCGGCTCACCGAGATCGGCATCGACTCGTTCAAGATCGAAGGCCGTACCAAGAGCCCGTATTACGTGGCCCGTACCTGCCAGGCCTACCGCCAGGCCATCGACGACGCGGTGGCCGGGCGCGGCCTCGACCCGGCGCTGCTCGGCCAGCTCGAAGGCCTCGCCAATCGCGGCTACACCGACGGCTTCTACCAGCGCCACACGCCCCACGAAACCCAGAACTACCTGCGCGGCCACTCCGAATCGGGCCGCAGCCTGTATGTGGGCGACGTGGTCGCCTACGATACCGCCCGCGGCCTCGCCGAGGTCGCCACCAAGAACGCCTTCTCGGTGGGCGACCGCCTCGAGCTGATCCACCCGGCGGGCAACAGCGAACTTCAGGTGGAGCGCCTCCTCACCCCCGGCGGCGACGAGATTACCCGCGTGCCCGGCAGCGATCACCGGGTCTGGCTACCCCTTCCGCCCGAAAGCGTCGGCGCTTTTGTGGCGCGTTTTATCTGAATCTGGTTTAAAACACGCCAACAACCTTGCGTAAGGCGCTGAAACAGTTCAGAATGCTGCGTTTCCGGGTGGCCAAATTCACCACCCACATGTACGTACCCCAAAGGATAAAGCGATGAAAGCCGATACCCATCCGAATTACAAGGAAGTCCAGGTCACCTGCTCCTGCGGTCACACCTTCGTGACCCGCTCCACCATGGGCAAGCAGCAATACCACGTGGAAGTGTGCTCCGCCTGCCACCCGTTCTACACCGGCAAGCAGAAGATCGTCGACACCGCCGGCCGCGTCGAGCGCTTCCGCCAGAAGTACGGTTCCGTTCAGCGTCTGGGCTGATCCGCAACACAGTTGCCGGAGTCGTCAAAAAAGGCAGCCTCGGCTGCCTTTTTTATTTTGCGCCAGCCCAGGCCATACCACTCGATCGCACCCCGACCGCACCACCGACGCCCATGCCGAACGCCGCTTCCCGCTTCAGCTTCAACCTGCCGGCACCGCTCAAGGCCTGGCAACTCGGCCTGCTACTCGCCATCTACCTCGTCGTCGGCACCACGGGCCATCTGCCCTGGCGGGGCGACGACCTCACCTACCTCGGGCCCATCCACTCGATCCTCACCCACGGCAACTGGCTCATCCCCGAGCTCGCAGGTGAGACCTTCCGCGACTTTCCGCCGCTCTACTACTGGGTCGGGGCCCTCCTCGCCAAGGCGCTCGGCTGGCTGCTGCCCATCCACGATGCGGCGCGTCTCGCCAGCAGCCTGTTCACCGCAGCCTTTCTTTACTGGATCGGCGTCGCCGCCCGGCGGCTTTACGGCCCCACGGCCTTCGCCCCGTCGATCCTGCTGGGCGTGAGCTCCCTCGGGCTGGTCGTCCATGCCCACGAAACCCAACCCGTGCTGGCTCAACTGGCCGGCATGGCCTTGTGCTACGCCGGCCTCGGCCAGCTGGCCGGCCGGCCGCTGGCGGGTGGCCTCGAGGCCGGCCTGGGCGCAGGCTTCGCGTTTCTCGCGGGCGGCCTGCCGGCCCTCGCGCTCACCCTGCCCGTGATGCTCGTCGCCCCCCTGCTGTGCAGCGCCTGCCGGTCACGCACGGCCATCGGCGGCATCGCTGCCGGTGCCGCTGTGGCAATCCTGATCCCCGCCGCGTGGTTTGCCGCCATCGCCGCGCTGCAACCCGGTGAAGCCTCGCGCTGGTGGGCAAGCGAGCTCGCCTCCGTCCTGCCCCACGCCGACCACCTGGGCAATTTCAGCCGCCTGCTGCAGCTCCTCGGCTGGTTTGCCTGGCCTCTGTGGCCCATCGCCGGTTGGGCCATCTGGCGCAGCCGCCATGTGCTGACCACCCCACCGCTGGCCTTGCCGATCGCAGCCTGCGTGCTGGCGATCCTGCTGGTGACGACGACCGGCCCGCTCAGGCCCGCCAGCGCCCTGCCCGTGCTCCCCGCGTTCTGCCTCCTCGCCACGCTGGGCGCCTCCAGCCTGCGAAGAGGTGCGGCAAACGCTTTCGACTGGTTCAGCGTGGTGGCCTTCACCTTCTTCGCGATCCTCGTCTGGCTCGGCTGGAGCGCGCTCAGCTTCGGCTGGCCGCCCGGGCTGGCGCGCCAGCTCGCCAAGACCGCGCCCAACTTCGCAAGCAGCAGCATCGGCCTGACGGCCTCCATCGGTGCGCTCATCAGCATCGCGCTGCTGGTGCTGCCGCAACTGACCCAGCGCACCCCATGGCGCGGCGCCACCAACTGGGCCCTCGGCATGACGCTGCTGTGGTGCCTCGCAGTCGCCCTGTGGCAGCCCTGGTTTGCTCACACCAAGAACTATCAGCCGGTGGCCGGCGAGCTCCGCAAGGTGCTTTCCGCGCAGCCAGCGGGCTGCATCAGCCGGCAGGGCCTGGCGGACACCCAGCGCGCCGCCCTCGACTACTTCGCAGATATCCAGACCATCAGCGACAAGACGGAGGCGGCAAAGGGCTGCCCGCTGCACCTGAACTATGCGGTCGGCGCCAATTCCAAAAAACTCAAGGAAGATGGCACCCTGATCTGGGAACGCCGTCTCGGCGGAGGCCGCAAGGCCGAGGTGTTCAGGCTTTACCGACGCGGCTGAGTCACGCCAGGCTGGCCGATGACGCAGCGGCCCGAGCTGGCGTGACGCAGCCCCGTAGAGGCCATAGAAGCCGTCGTGCCAGGCCATTCAGACATGTGCGCACATAAAAAACCGCCCGGACTGCGCTGGAGGCAGGGGCGGCGACGTCTCGGCAAATAATGATCCGGCGGCAGCAGGACGCTCCGCCTGCCCTGGCTTATCGGGCCTGGGGTGTCTGGACGAACACTTCGTCGGACTTGGTGAGGCCCAGTTCGAAGCGGGCCCGCTCCTCGACGGCTTCGTAGCCGGTCTTCAGGTCGCGGACTTCTGCCTCGAGGCTGCTGTTACGCTGCTCGAGACGACGGTTGGCCTCTTTGGAAGCCGTGAGCTGCGTCTCGACTTCCCACACGCGCAACCAGCCACCCTTGCCGATCCACAAGGGGTACTGCAGGGCGACGACGAGAAGGGCAAGGACGATACTGGGCCAGCGCATGGGTCGGGAGAAGAAAGACGTGATGGGGCAGCCGGCAAGGGCCGGCCGCCCCTGCCTGCGATCAGATCTTGCGCAGGTTGTAGAAAGCCGACAGGCCCGGGTAGACGGCGGTATCGCCAAGGTCTTCCTCGATACGCAGCAGCTGGTTGTACTTGGAGATGCGGTCGGAACGGGACAGCGAACCCGTCTTGATCTGCATGGCGTTGAGGCCCACGGAGATGTCGGCGATGGTGGAGTCTTCGGTTTCACCCGAACGGTGGGAGATCACCGCGGTGTAGCCGAAGCGCTTGGCCAACTCGACGGCCTCGAAGGTTTCGGTGAGGGTGCCGATCTGGTTGATCTTGATGAGGATGGAGTTGGCGATGCCCTTCTCGATGCCTTCCTTCAGGATCTTGGTGTTGGTGACGAAGAGGTCGTCGCCGACGATCTGCACGCGCTTGCCGAGGCGATCGGTGAGCAGCTTCCAGCCTTCCCAGTCGCCTTCGGCCATGCCGTCTTCGATGGAGATGATCGGGAACTTGTCGACCAGCGTGGCCAGGTAGTCCACAAAGCCGGCGGCGGTAAGGGACAGGCCTTCACCTTCCAGCTCGTACATGCCGTTCTTGTAGAACTCGGAGGCGGCGCAGTCGAGGGCCAGCACCACGTCGCGGCCGGCTTCGTAGCCGGCGTTGGTGATGGCTTCGAGGATCAGGTTGAGGGCTTCGTCGGTGCCCGACACGTTCGGGGCGAAGCCGCCTTCGTCGCCGACGGTGGTGGGATAACCCTTCTTGTCGGTGAGCTTCTTGAGGTGATGGAAGATCTCGGCACCGCAACGCAGGGCTTCGCGGAAGCTCTTGGCGCCGATCGGCATGATCATGCATTCCTGGATGTCCAGGGAGTTGTTGGCGTGGGCGCCGCCGTTGATGACGTTCATCATCGGCACCGGCATCGCCATGCGGCCGGAACCGCCGAAGTAGCGGTACAGGGGCAGGCCGGCCTCTTCGGCGGCAGCCTTGGCGACGGCCATCGAGACGGCCAGCATGGCGTTGGCGCCGAGGCGGGACTTGTTGTCGGTGCCGTCGAGTTCGATCAGGGTACGGTCGATGAAGGCCTGGTCTTCGGCGTCGAGGCCGATGAGCGCCTCGGAGATCTCGGTGTTGACGTTCTCGACGGCCTGCAGGACGCCCTTGCCCAGGTAGCGGGCAGCATCGCCGTCGCGCAGCTCGATGGCCTCGCGGGAGCCGGTGGAGGCGCCGGACGGCACCGCGGCGCGGCCCATCACGCCAGACTCCAGCAGCACATCGGCTTCAACGGTGGGGTTGCCGCGGGAATCGAGAATCTCGCGGGCAATGACATCAACAATGGCGCTCATGAACTTCCTCTCTCGTCTGAATTTAAACCGGCGACGATCCCGCCGCCTCGAACTTCAATATCTGACTGACGCCCGCCTCAGCCGCGGCGCTCTTCGAAGCCCTCGGCCTTCACCAGGGCATCGATGGCCTTGAGGGTGGCGAGCAGGGACTTGAGGCGCGGCAGCGGCCACGCGTTGGGGCCGTCGGAAAAGGCCTTGGCCGGATCGGGGTGGGTCTCCATGAACAGGCCGGAGATGCCGACCGCCACGGCGGCCCGGGCCAGCACCGGCACGAACTCGCGCTGGCCGCCCGAGGTCGTGCCCTGCCCGCCGGGCAGCTGCACCGAGTGGGTGGCGTCGAAGACCACCGGACAGCCGGTTTCACGCATGATCGCCAGGGAGCGCATGTCGGAAACCAGGTTGTTGTAGCCAAAGGAGGCGCCGCGCTCGCAGACCATGATGTTGTCGGCGCCGCCGTTTACCTCACGGGCCTTGTCGACGACGTTCTTCATGTCGCCCGGGGCGAGGAACTGGCCCTTCTTGATGTTGACGGGCTTGCCGCAGGAGGCGACGGCGTGGATGAAATCGGTCTGCCGGCACAGGAAGGCCGGCGTCTGCAGCACGTCGACAACCGCCGCCACGTGGGGCACCTCGGCCTCGGTGTGGACGTCGGTGAGGACCGGCACGCCGACGCGCTCACGCACCTCGGCGAGGATCTCGAGGCCCTTCTCCATGCCCATGCCGCGGAAGGACTGGCCGGAGCTCCGGTTGGCCTTGTCGTAGCTCGACTTGTAGACGAACGGAATCGCCAGCTCGGCGCAGATGTCCTTGAGCGCCGCCGCGGTTTCGAGGGCCATTTCCCGGGACTCGATGACGCAGGGCCCGGCAATCAGGAAGAAGGGTTTGTCCAGACCAACATCGAAACCGCAGAGTTTCATGGGGATTCCTTTCAGTTGCCCTGCTGGTGGGCGAGAGCAGCCTTGACGAAGGCGGTGAACAGCGGATGGCCGTTGCGCGGATTGGAGGTGAACTCCGGGTGAAACTGGCAGCCGACGAACCACGGGTGCACGTCCTGCGGCAGCTCGATCATTTCGCACAGGTCGGTGCCCGGCGCGCGCCCGGAGACCCGCAGGCCCTGGGCTTCGAGTTGGGACAGCAGGGTGTTGTTGACCTCGTAGCGATGGCGGTGGCGCTCGGTGATCTCGGCGTTGCCGTAGACCTCGCGGGCCAGTGAGCCTTCGGTGAGCTTGCAGACCTGGCCACCCAGGCGCATGGTGCCGCCGAGGTCGGAGTCTTCGCCGCGCTTCTCGACCTTGCCGGAGGCGTCGTGCCATTCGGTGATCAGGCCGATGACCGGGTAGTCGGTGTGGCGGTCGAACTCGGTGCTGTGGGCGCCGTTCATGCCTGCCACGTCGCGGGCGAACTCGACGACCGCCAGCTGCATCCCGAGGCAGATGCCGAGGTAGGGCACCTTGTTTTCACGGGCATAGCGGATCGCGGCGATCTTGCCCTCGGTGCCGCGCCGGCCAAAGCCGCCGGGGACGAGGATGGCGTCCATCGCCTTGAGGGCGCCGCAGCCGTTCTTCTCGATGTCCTCGGAATCCAGGTAGTGGATGTTGACCTTGCTGCGGGTGTGCATCCCGGCGTGGTTGAGGGCTTCGATCAGCGACTTGTAGGACTCGGTGAGATCGACGTACTTGCCGACGAAGGCGACGTTGAGCGTGTTTTGCGGGTTCTGCAGCGCGTCGATGAGGCGCTCCCAGATCGACAGGTCGGCCGCCCGCGCCAGGATGCCCAGCTTGTGGCAGACGATCTCGTCGAGCATCTGGTCGTGGAGCATGCCGGGGATACGGTAGATGGAGTCGGCGTCGAGGCACTCGATGACGGCTTCGGGCATCACGTTGCAGAACAGCGCGATCTTGCGGCGCTCGTCGGCGGGCACGGAGCGGTCGGCGCGGCACAGCAGGATGTCGGGCTGGATGCCGATCTCGCGCAGCTCTTTCACCGAATGCTGGGTGGGCTTGGTCTTCAGCTCGCCGGCGGTCGGGATGTAGGGCAGCAGCGTGAGGTGGATGAAGCAGGTGCCCTGGCGGCCTTCTTCGATGCCCATCTGGCGGATGGCCTCAAGGAAGGGCAGCGACTCGATGTCGCCCACGGTGCCGCCGACTTCGATGATCGCCACGTCGGCACCTTCGGCGCCACGCTTGACGTAGGTCTTGATCTCGTCGGTGATGTGGGGGATGACCTGGACGGTCTTGCCAAGATATTCGCCGCGCCGCTCTTTCTTGATCACCGCCTCGTAGATCTGGCCGGTGGTGAAGTTGTTGCGCTTGCTCATCTTGGCGCTGGTGAAGCGCTCGTAGTGGCCGAGGTCGAGGTCGGTCTCGGCGCCGTCTTCGGTCACGAAGACTTCCCCATGCTGGAAGGGGCTCATCGTGCCGGGGTCGACGTTGATGTAGGGATCGAGCTTGAGGTGGGTAACCTTGATTCCGCGGGATTCGAGAATCGCCCCGAGGGAGGCTGCGGCGATGCCCTTGCCCAGGGAGGACACGACACCACCGGTAACGAAGACGTATTTGGTCATGACACGGGGGACTTCTGGAAAGGGGAATGATAGCCGATCCACCCCCCTCTCTTCAACGGTCGAGCGCAGCAAAGCTGCCCGCTCCGGGGCCCGCTACCGGGCCCACCCCCACCGAAAACCGACTTCGGTAACAGAAAAGCGGCTAATTGTCGCGGATGAAGTCCCGGTTGATCTCGCGGAACAGCGGGCCCGCGCTGTCGTGCAGCCACTCGAAGGCCACCATCTCGCGGGTCACGATCTCGACGCCGTGGCTGCGCATGCGCGCCAGCGCCGCCTCCTTGTCGGCCGGCTTGCGGGAGCCGACGGCGTCGGCCACCACAAAAACCTCCTTGCCCTGCCAGCGCAGCTCCAGCACCGTCTGCATCACGCAGACGTGGGCCTCGGTGCCCACCACGACCACCTGGCGGCGCTGCTCGACGGCGGTGCCGACAAGACAGCCGTCGGCGACGCACGAAAAGTGGGTCTTGGTGACCAGCGGCGCATCGCCGGCAGTGGCCCTCAGCGAGGCGGCGGTCGGACCGAGCCCTTCGGGATACTGCTCGGACACCACCACCGGCACCCCCATCCGCCGGGCCACGCCCACCAGCCAGTCACAATTGGCGAGCACGGCCTCGCCGTCGGCGATGGACGGCAGCAGGCGCTCCTGCACATCGACGACCAGCAGGCTGGACGTTTCACGATTCATCAGCATGGGTTCGATACCTCTTGTTCAGGACTGCAGCTCGGGCCGCGCCCGGAAATGTTCGAGGGCAGCCGGGTTGGCCAGCGCCTCGACGTTCTTGACCGGCTCGCCATGCACCACCGCGCGCACCGCCAGTTCGACGATCTTGCCGCTCTTGGTGCGCGGGATGTCCGCCACCTGCACCACCCGCGCCGGCACGTGGCGTGGCGTGGTGCTGGCACGGATGGTGTCGCGGATGCGGGCGATCAGGGCGTCATCCAGGCTGAGCCCCTCGCGCAGCTTGACGAACAGCACCACACGCACGTCGGCCGCCGCCCCCGGCGGCCACTGCTGGCCGATCACCAGGGACTCCACCACCTCGTCGAGCCGCTCGACCTGGCGGTAGATCTCGGCGGTGCCGATGCGCACGCCGCCCGGGTTGAGGGTCGCGTCGGAGCGGCCATAGATGACGACGCCGTCGTGGGGAGTAATCTCCGAGTAGTCACCGTGGCACCAGATGTTGTCGAAACGGCCGAAATACGCCGCCCGGTATTTGGCGCCGTCCGGATCGTTCCAGAACCCGACTGGCATCACCGGGAAGGGGCGCGTGCACACCAGCTCGCCCTTCTCGCCGCGCACCGGGTGGCCAGCCTCGTCGAACACATCCACCGCCATGCCGAGGCCCTTGCACTGGATCTCGCCGGGCCACACGGGCAGGGTCGGGTTGCCCAGCACAAAGCACGAGACGATGTCGGTGCCACCCGAGATCGACGACAGGCACAGGTCAGCCTTGATCTCGCGATACACATACTCGAAGCCCTCCGGCACCAACGGGCTGCCGGTGGAGAACATCGCCCGCAGCGCGGAGAGATCGTGGGTCGCCCGCGGCCGCAGGCCGACCTTGGCGATCCCGTCGATGAACTTGGCCGAGGTGCCGAAGTGGGTCATGCCCTCGGCCTGGGCGTAGTCGAAGAGGATTGCGCCGTCGCCGATCATCGGCGAGCCGTCGTAGAGCAGCAGCGTCGCCCCGGACGCCAGGCCCGACACCAGCCAGTTCCACATCATCCAGCCGCAGGTGGTGAAGTAGAAGAGCTTGTCGCCGGGCTTCACGTCGCCATGCAGGCGGTGCTCCTTGATGTGCTGCAGCAGCACGCCGCCCGCACCATGGACGATGCACTTGGGCACCCCGGTGGTGCCCGACGAGTACATGATGTAGAGCGGATGATCGAAGGGCAGCCGGGCAAACGGGATCTCGGTCTCGCCCAGGAAGGGCTTGACGAAATCCGCCAACATGCGCGCGTGGTGCACGTGGGAGATGTCGTGATGGGCATGCACGTAGGGCACCACCACCACACGCTTCACCGAGGGCAGGCCGTCGGTGATGGCGGCCAGGCGCTCCATGCAATCGACGATCTTGTCGTTATAGTAATAACCATCGACCGCCACCAGCGCCTTGGGCTCGATCTGTCCGAAGCGGTCGAGCACGCCCTGCACGCCGAAATCCGGCGACGCCGACGAGAAGATCGCCCCAACGCTGGTCGCCGCCAGCATCACCACGATGGTCTCGGGCAGGTTGGGCATCCAGGCGGCAACCCGGTCGCCGGGCTCAACCCCCATCTCCAGCAGCGCGGCGGCAAAGTGGGCCACCTGGCGATACAGGTCGCCGTGGCTCAGGCGGTTCTTGACCCGATCCTCGCCCCAGAACACCAGGGCGTCACTGTCGTCGCGGCTGCGCAGCAGGTTTTCGGCGAAATTCAGGCGGGCCTCGGGAAACCAGCGGGCGCCCGGCATCAGCTCGCCATTCTCGAGCACCACCGGGCCCATCTGGCCGCGCACCTCGCCGAGGTCCCAGATGGACGTCCAGAACTCGGCCGGCTGCTCGACCGACCACCCATGCAGGGCCGGGTAATCGGGCAGCGCCCGCCCCCAACGCCGTTCCGCCCCGCGGGCGAAGTCAGTAATGTTGGCTGCTGCAATACGATCGCCGGCTGGCACCCACAACGGGCGCTCGGCAACGGGGTAACTCATCACGCATCTCCTGATTCCGGTGCCAGCCCAGGCCGGCGACATCGCTTCGACAACGGCTGACTAGCTTACCGCGGCACGCACCGCATCGGGGAGCGGCACCGACTTGCCCGTCTGCGGATTCATCCACACCACCTTGGCGCTGCCCTCTGCGTAGAGGCGCTCGTCACCGTCGACGAGGAGCTCGTACCAGGTCATCACACTGCTGCGGCCGGGCTCGCCACCGTACATGCGCACGATGAGCGTGGCCGGATAATTCACGGGCATCAAAAAGGTGCACCCGGCATTGATGATCACCGGCGCGACCGCGTTGTCCGGCCGCACCACCGAGCCCATCTGCTCGAGCCACTCCACGCGCACCTGCTCCATGTAGCGGAAATAAACCGTGTTATTAACGTGCCCATAGGCATCCATGTCGCCCCAGCGGACGGGCATGCGGGACGTGATCAGCAGGTGGCGGCCAGCCTCCGGTGCCGTTGAATGTTCGGCCATCGTGTTGTCTCCTCGGGGAATTTCTGTTTTGAAAGCGGGCAAAATTGTGCGGCCGGATATCTGTACCGCACAACGGGAGCAAGGTAACATACGCCACCGTATGGGGGCCAGCACCTGGCTGCCGATTGCCCTCTTACCGAGCCGGGGTTACCCTTCGGCTCCAGCCAAGAAAACCAATACGCCATACTCGAGGAGACACAGATGGAACGGGAGTCCATGGAATTCGACGTCCTGATCGTTGGCGGCGGCCCCGCGGGCCTTGCTGCAGCGATCAGGCTCAAGCAACTGGCAGCCGAAAAAGGGCAGGATTTCTCCATCTGCCTCATCGAAAAAGCGGCCGAGATCGGGGCCCACATTCTCTCCGGCGCGGTGGTCGACCCGCGCGCCCTCAACGAACTCTTCCCCGACTGGAAGGCGCTGGGCGCCCCGCTCAACACCCCGGTCACCGAAGACCGGGTGATCTTCCTGTCCGAAACCGGCGGCCGGCAGGTTCCCAACGGCCTGCTCCCCGACGCCTTCCACAACGACGGCAATTACATCGTCCGCCTGGGCAACCTGGCCAAATGGCTGGGCGAGCAGGCCGAAGCGATGGGCATCGAAGTCTACCCGGGCTTCTCGGGCGCGCAGATCCTCTTTGACGACAAGGGCGCCGTGGCCGGCGTGATCACCGGCGACATGGGCCTGCTCAAGGACGGCAGCGAAGGCCCCAACTTCCAGCCCGGCATGGAGCTCCGCGCCAAGTACACGCTGTTTGCCGAGGGCTGCCGCGGCCACCTGGGCAAGGAGCTCGAGGCCCGCTTCAAGCTGCGCGACGGTGTAGACCCGCAAACCTACGGTATCGGCATCAAGGAGCTGTGGGAGATCCCCGCCGGCCAGCACGTACAGGGCCTCGTGGTGCACACTGCCGGCTGGCCGATGGACGCAGCCACCTACGGCGGCGGCTTCTGCTATCACCTCGAAGACAATCTGGTGGCGGTGGGCTTTGTGGTCGGCCTCAACTACACCAACCCCTTCCTGTCGCCCTTCGAAGAGTTCCAGCGCTATAAAACCCACCCGGAGATCCGCAAGTTCCTGGACGGCGGCAAGCGCCTCGCCTACGGCGCCCGGGCGATCGCCGCCGGCGGCCTGCAGAGCCAGCCCAAGCTGGTCTTCCCGGGCGGCGCGCTGATCGGCGACGACGCCGGCTTCCTCAACGCCGCGCGCATCAAGGGCACCCACGCCGCGATGAAGTCCGGCATGCTGGCCGCCGAAGCCGCCTTCGAGGCGCTCGTGGCCGAGCGCAGCCAGGACGAGCTCTCAAGCTACCCCAAAGCCTTCAAGGCCAGCTGGCTCCACGCCGAGCTGCACAAGACCCGCAACTTCAAGCCCTACATGAAAAAGGGCCTGTGGCTGGGTTCCTTCCTGTTCGGTGCCGAACAAAAGCTCTTCGGCGGCAACGTGCCCTGGACCCTGCACAACAGCGCCGACCACACCACGCTCCGCCCGGCCGCCGAGTGCAGCCCGATCAGCTACCCCAAGCCCGACGGCAAGCTCACCTTCGACCGGCTGTCCTCGGTGTTCCTCTCCAACACCAACCACGAGGAAGACGAGCCCTGCCACCTGCAGCTGAAGGACGCCTCGGTGCCCATCAGCATCAATCTGGCCAAGTACGACGCCCCAGAGCAGCGCTACTGCCCGGCCGGCGTGTATGAGATCGTGCGCAGCGCCGAGGGCGACAACCCGCGCCTGCAGATCAACGCCCAGAACTGCGTGCACTGCAAGACCTGCGACATCAAGGACCCAACCCAGAACATCAACTGGGTCACTCCCCAGGGCGGCGAAGGGCCGATCTACCAGGGCATGTAAGCGCCCGCCCCGCCAGAGCGGCATTCACCGCCCCGGCGGCGCAGAAAGCAAAAAGGCCGCCCCGAAGGGCGGCCTTTTTTACTCAGACGCAGCGGATCAGCCCACCCACTTGCGCGCATTGCGGAACATCCGCATCCAGGGCGAATCCTCACCCAGGGTGTCGGGATACCAGCTCATCTGCACCGTGCGGGCGGTGCGCTCCGGGTGCGGCATCATGATCGTGAAACGGCCATCCGGCGTGGTGAGGCCGGTGATGCCATCGGGCGAACCGTTGGGGTTGAACGGGTAGCGGGCGGCCACGGCGCCGGTGTTGTCAATGTAGCGCAGCGCAACCCTGGCGTTGTCCTGGGCGTCGATGCCCTGGAACACCGCGCGGCCCTCGCCGTGGGACACCACGATCGGCATCCGGCTGCCGGCCATGCCGGCAAGCAGGATCGACGGGCTGTCCTGCACCTCGACCATCACGAAGCGAGCCTCGAACTGCTCGCTGCGGTTGCGCTGGAAGCGCGGCCAGCAATCGGCGCCGGGGATGATCTCGGCCAGGTTGGACATCATCTGGCAGCCGTTGCAAACACCGAGCGCGAAGGTGTCGGCGCGATGGAAGAAGGCTTCGAACTGCTCCCGCAGCATGGGGTTGAACAGGATGGACTTGGCCCAGCCCTGCCCCGCGCCCAGCACGTCGCCGTACGAGAAGCCACCGCAGGCCGCCAGGCCCTTGAAGTCGGCCAGATGCACGCGGCCGGCCTGCAGGTCGGACATATGCACATCGAAGGGCGCGAAGCCGGCGCGCTCGAAAGCGGCGGCCATTTCGGCCTGGGAGTTCACGCCCTGCTCGCGCAGGATCGCGATCTTCGGCCGCGCGCCGGTGGCGATGAAGGGCGCCGCGATGTCCTCAGAAGCATCGAAGCTGAGCGCCACCGACAGGCCCGGGTTGGCCACGTCGGCGAGAGCCTCGAACTCTTCCCTGGCGCACTCGGCGTCATCGCGCAGGCGGGCGATCTGGTAGCTGGTCTCGGACCACGTTTGCAGCAGCTCGGCCCGCGGGGCACTGAACACCAGCTTGGCGTTGCGCCAGAAGCGGAGCTCGTCGCGGTCGTTGGGCTCGCCGACGAAGTGGTAGCTGAGGCGCGCGGCGCGCAACTGCTCGGTGAAGCGGCTGCGGTCGGCGCGGCGGATCTGGATCACAGCACCGAGCTCTTCGGAGAACAGCGCCTTGAAGAGCATGTCGTTGAAACGGCCCTTCAACGAATCCGGCCGCTTGTCGAGGCCGTCCACGTCGTTCATGTATTGATCGTAGGCAACGGTGTCGAGCATCACCGACAGGCCGCACTTGGACGCGAAAGCCATCTCGCACAGGGTGGCGAACAGGCCACCGTCGGCGCGGTCGTGGTAGGCGAGGATCAGGCCCTCGCTGCGCCACTGCTGGATCAACCGGAAGAACGCGGCGAGGGATTCGGCATCCACGTCCGGCGCGTGCTCGGCCACCGAGTTGTAGGCCTGGGCCAGCACCGAGCCGCCGAGGCGGTTGGCGTTGTTGCCCAGGTCGATCAGGAGCAGCTCGGTCTCGACGCCGTCGATGAGCTGCAGTTGCGGCGTGAGGGTGCGGCGCACGTCCTGCACCGGCGCAAAGGCGGTGACGATCAGCGACAGCGGCGACACCACCTGCTTGCTCTCGCCTTCATCGGTCCACGCGGTGCGCATCGAAAGGGAATCCTTGCCCACCGGGATGGAGATGCCGGCCTGCTGGCAGAACTGGGACACCGCCTCGACGGTCTTGTAGAGCTTGACGTCCTCGCCCCGGTGGCCGGCGGCGGCCATCCAGTTGGCGGACAGCTTGACGTCGCCCAGGCTGCGGATGTCGGCGGCGGCGATGTTGGTGATCGCCTCGCCGATGGCCATGCGGCCGGAAGCCGGCGCGTCGAGGGTGGCGAGCGGCGTGCGCTCGCCCATCGCGAAGGCCTCGCCGAGGTAGCCGTGGAAGCTCATGGTGGTGACGGCCACGTCGGCCACCGGCACCTGCCACGGGCCGACCATCTGGTCGCGGGCGGTCATGCCACCCACCGAGCGGTCGCCGATGGTGATGAGGAAGTTCTTGCTGGCCACCGCGGGCATGGCCAGCACGCGCTTGCAGGCGTCGGCGAGCTCGATGTCGGTGACGTCGAAGGGCGGCACGAAGACCTGGCGGCTCGACACATTGCGGGTCATCTTCGGCGGCTTGCCGAGGAGTACCTGCATCTCCATGTCGACGGCCTTGTTGTCGAAGTGGCTATCAGACACCACCAGCCGGCCGTCGGCCGAGGCTGTGCCGACCACCGCGAAGGGGCAGCGCTCGCGCTCGCAGAGGGCGCGGAAAACGTCGAGATCCTTGGGGGCGATGGCCAGGACGTAGCGCTCCTGGGATTCGTTGGACCAGATCTCCCGCGGGCTCATGCCCGGCTCCTCGATGTGCACCTCGCGCAGCTCGAAGTGGGCGCCCAGTTCGGCGGAATCAGCCAGCTCGGGGAAGGCGTTGGAGAGGCCGCCGGCGCCCACGTCGTGGATCGCCAGGATCGGGTTGTCGGCGCCCTTCTGCCAGCAGGCGTCGATGACCTCCTGGCAGCGGCGTTCGATCTCGGGGTTGCCGCGCTGCACCGACGCGAAGTCGAGGTCGGCGGTGTTGGTGCCCGTCGCCATCGACGAGGCCGCGCCGCCGCCCAGGCCGATCAGCATGCCGGGGCCGCCCAACTGGATCATCAGCGTGCCGGGGCCGAACTTGGTCTTGAAGGACTGCTCGGCCTGGATGCTGCCCAGGCCGCCGGCGATCATGATCGGCTTGTGGTAGCCGCGCACTTCGTCCTGCACGCTCTGCTCGAAGCTGCGGAAGTAGCCGGCCAGGTTGGGGCGGCCGAATTCGTTGTTGAACGCAGCGGCGCCGAGGGGGCCTTCGATCATGATGTCGAGGGCCGAGGCGATGCGCTCGGGCTTGCCGTAGTGCTTCTCCCAGGGCTGCTCGAAGCCCGGGATCTCGAGGTTGGACACCGAGAAGCCGGCCAGGCCCGCCTTGGGCTTGGAGCCGCGGCCGGTGGCGCCCTCGTCGCGGATCTCGCCGCCGGAGCCGGTGGAGGCGCCCGGGAAGGGGGAGATCGCGGTGGGGTGGTTGTGGGTCTCGACCTTGGCCAGGATGTGGGTGAGCTCGTTGCGGAAGCGCCACGCGCCGTCGGCATCCGGGTAGAGCTTGTCCACCGCCGCACCCTCGATCACCGAGGCGTTGTCGGAGTAGGCCACCACGGTGCCCTCCGGGTGGGCCTTGTGGGTCTCGCGGATCATCCCGAACAAGGTCTTGTCCATCGGCCGGCCGTCGATGATCCAGTCGGCGTTGAAGATCTTGTGGCGGCAGTGCTCGGAGTTCGCCTGGGCGAACATCATCAGCTCCACGTCGGTGGGGTTGCGGCCCATGCGCGTGAAGTTGTCCACCAGGTAATCGATCTCGTCCTCCGACAGGGCCAGGCCCAGCTCGGTGTTGGCCACCACCAGCGCATCGCGGCCCTGCTCGATGATCGCCACCGTGGTGAGCGGCTGCGGGCTGTAGTGGTGGAACAGCGCGTGGGCGGCGTCGGCGTTGTCGAGCACCGACTCGGTCATGCGGTCGTGGAGGAGCGGCAGCACGGCGTCGCGATCACGCGCGTCGAGGCCGCCGCGCAGCTCGAGGCTGAAGGCCAGCCCGCGCTCGATGCGCACGATCTTGGCGAAGCCGCACTGGTGGGCGATGTCGGTGGCCTTCGACGACCACGGCGAGATCGTGCCGAGACGCGGCGTGACCATCAGCAGGCTGCCCACGGGGGCCTCGCCCTCCGGGTGGGCGCCGAGGAGGTCCACCAGCCGCGCCAGCTCATCGGCGGCGAGCGGTGCATTGACCTCGACGAAATACCAGTGCTCGGCGGCCAGGCCCTTGAGGCGTGGCAGGACGGCCCTGACCGGGTCGGTCAGCCGGGCAAGACGGGAGCTGGAAAAGGCGGGCGCACCGCGCAGCTTGAGGATTTCGGACATGGCAAGGATGGGCGCGAAGTTGAAAGCGGCCCGGCGCAGGCGCGGAAATCCCGACCGACCGGACACGTCGAAAGACTCGCGATTATACCCGAGCCCTCCCCCACGACCGTCCACCGATTGCATCGACCGAAGGGGCAGGCCCTTTCACCCGCGTTGCCGCAAACTGGACTCACTACCCGATTCGGGGCACGAAATCTGACCGCCTTAGGACAAGGGTATGCAATAATTCACATTCTATAACCTTCGAGCGCCTTTCAAGCGATGCTGCCCGATCGAGCCGCCTTCCTCTCTTCGCGCATCTTCTGGGCCATCACCCTGGTCTTTTGTGCCATCGAGGCGGCAATCCTCGCCACCGCCTACGACCACGGCGCCGACGAGGACCGGCTGGCCGCCCAGCTCGCCCTCACTCACCAGGCCTCCGGCGTCGCATGGCGCCTGGCCTCGACCAGCATCGCTGCCGAGGCTGATCCCCAGCTGGCCTGGCTCGAGTCCATCCTCGTCGGCCTCAACCATGGCGGCCCGGTGCATACGCTCGACAACAGCCTCGTGCAGCTCGGCGCCATCAAGCCCCCCGACGCCCGCCACGTCCTCACCGATGCCGTCGCCAGGCTGGGCAGCGCCAGACGCCTGCACAACGTCGTGCCCGGCTCGCCCCTCGTCCAGGACGAGATCCGCGGCCTGGTGCCCGCCCTCGCCCAGCTCGGCACCGTCCTCGCCAGCCGGCGCGACGAAGCCGACCACACTGCCGCCGTGCTGGTGGGCATCGCCCTTGTCACCACCGCCGGCGGCTTCATCGCCGCCGGGCTGCTGCTGCTGCGCCAGTCGCGGCGCCTGGAGCGCTCGGGCCGGCTGATGCGCTCGATGATGAACCAGATCGGCGCCGGGGTCTGCATCATCGGCAGCACCGACAAGATCGCCGACGCCAACCGCGCCGCCTGCCGCATGCTCGGGCGCCCGCGGCGGGAGCTCCGCGGCAAGCGCATCGAGGACATCCTCACCGAGAAAGAGGGCGTGTGGGTCGGCGAGCGGCCCGACGGCATGCCGCTGGCCATCGAGCGCATCCCCGGCACCATCGAGGGCGAACGCGGCCCGCTGCGCATCTTCACCCTTCTCGACGTCACCGCCCGCCACCTCACCGCCGAATGCCTGCAGCACCTGGCCAACCACGACCCGCTCACCGGCCTGCCCAACCGCGGCTACCTCGAGGGCCGCTTCAAGGAAGAGCTCGCCCGCTGCCGCAAGGACGGCGTGATCCTCGGCGTCGCTGCCCTCGACCTCGACGGCTTCAAGCCCGTCAATGACACCTACGGCCACGCGGTGGGCGACGCCCTGCTCGTCCAGATCGCCCAGCGGCTGAGCGCCGCCCTGCGCATCTCCGACGTGATCGCCCGCGTCGGCGGCGACGAGTTCATCGGCCTCTTCCCCGACGTCGGCAACCGCGACAGCCTGTCCTTCCTGGGCGAGCGCCTGCTCGGCGTGTTCGACGAACCCTTCGAGGTAATGGGCCACCTCGTGAGCCTCAGCGGCAGCATCGGCCTGGTGGTCGCCCCCGCCGACGGCGAAGATCAGGACAGCCTGCTGAAGGCCGCCGACGAAGCGATGTACCGGGCCAAGCAGGCCGGCAAGCGGCGCGTCCAGCTCTCCGCGGTCAGCCCCGGCCGGGCCGCCTGACGCCCCGCCGGCGCGCAGCACGCAGCCGTCGGCCGGCGCCCGCGCCGACGATCCGGCGCGATCGGGTAAAATGCGGCGCTTTCCTGCACCCGCGCGCCCTTGCCCATCCAACCCGCTCAAACTCTGCACGAAGACCCTGACAGCCTGCCCCCCGCCGGCGACGGTTTGAGCCTGCCCCGCGCCTGGGCCCAGGTGCCGGCGCTGGTGCTGAGCTGTCTGGCCGCCGCCGTGTGGGCGAGCGGGCGCAACACCGCGCTGTTCCAGGGCCTCAACGCCGCCGCCAGCGGCCTGCCGGCAGCGCTGTGGGCCATGCTCACCGTCTGCGGCTCGGTGCTGGGCGCCATCGCGCTGCTCGCCCCGACCCTCAAGACCCAGCCCCGCTGGCTCGCCTCGGCCTTCCTCGCGGCGCCGCTGGCGGTGCTGTTCAGCGAAGGCAGCAAGCGCTATTTCGACGTGCTGCGCCCGGCTGGCGTGCTCGCCGCCGACAGCTTCAACCTGATCGGCCAGAAGCTCTATGTTCATGCCTTCCCGTCCGGTCACTCGACCACCGCCTTTGTCGCCGCGGCGGCCATCGTGCTGGCCTGGCCGCAGGCCGGGCGGCGCCATCGCGCCGGGCTGCTGGTGCTCGGCGTGGCCGGCCTGGTCGCATTCTCGCGCATCGCGGTGGGCGCCCACTGGCCGCTCGACGTGCTCACCGGCGCCACCGGCGGCTGGCTGTGCGGGGCCTGGGGGGTCTGGCTGTCGGCGCGGCTGCGGTTCTGGGAAGGCCCGGGCGGCGTCCGCGCGATGGCCACCGTGGCGCTGGCCACCAGCCTCGCACTTTTATTTGTGGACGCCGGCCAGCCGGACGTCCGCCTGTTTCGCATCGGCCTCGCCGCCTGGGGCATCGGCGGTGCCGCCGCGGCCCTCATGCAGGGCCGGGAGGATTTCCAGCAATGATCAAACGCATCCTCGCCGTCGCGGTGTCCGCCGGCCTCCTCGCCTGGCTGCTCGCCGACGGGCGCTGGCGCGGCATCGGCGAGGTGTTCATGCGCCTCGACGGCCTCACCCTCGGCCTCGCCGTCGCGGGCTTCATGCTGTCTTACCTGCTGCGCGCCCTGCGCGTCTTCGACGAGTTCCGCGCCCACGCGGGCGGGCGCTTCGGCACCTGCCTGCGCATCGTGCTGGTGCATAACGCGATGATCAACGTGGTGCCCTTCCGGGGCGGCGAGGCGGCCTTCCCGCTGCTGCTGCGCCAGAGCTTCGGCGTCGCGCTACCGCGGGCCATCGCCTCGCTGTTCTGGTTCCGCCTGCAGGACGCCTTCGTGGTGATGGCGCTGGCGGCCATCGTGTGGCCGGGCATCCACCCGGCGCTGAAGGCCGCGGCGGTGGCCGGTGTGCTGGTGCTGGCCTGGTGGCTGCCCCGCTGGGCACGGGCGCCCCACGCCTGGGGCGAGGCCAGCGGCGTCACCGCCAAGCTCGCCAAGGTGCGCGACGCGTTTGCCGAAAGCACCCGCCACGCCCGCTTCGGCTGGCTGTGGACGATTGCCAACTGGACGGTCAAGCTCGCCGCCCAGGCCTGGTTGCTGGCCGCGCTGATTCCCGCCGGCCTCGACATCGGCGCCGCCGGCGCGCTGGGGGCCGAGCTCGCCGCCATCCTGCCGATCCAGGGCGTGGCCGGTTTCGGCACCTACGAAGCCGGCGCCGCCGCCGCGCTGCTCCCCAGCGGGGTGCCCCTCGCCAGCGGCCTGCAGGTGGCCCTGGCGCTGCACCTTTTCGTGATCGCCTGCGCCGTCAGCTCCGGCGCCATCGCCTGGCTTTTCCCGGCCGGCGAGCCACCCAAACCGACCGCCGCGCCCCAGTCCGGCTTACAATCCGCTCCGTCTGCCGCCCCGGAGGCGCGCGCCCGTTCTTCAGCCGAATAGCCATCATGACCGAATCGACCCAGCTCTCCCCCCTTCCGCCGGCCACGCCGGACATTCCGGCTGACCTGCCCCCCCACCGCCTGTCGGTGGTCGTCCCGCTCTACAACGAGGAAGACAACGTGGACCCGCTTCTCGAGCGCATCCACCTCGCCCTCAACCCCTACCCGTATCCGTGGGAGGTGGTGATCGTCGACGACGGCAGCGCCGACAACACCGTGCCCAACCTCGAGAAGGCCGCCCTGCGCTACGGCCCCCATGTGCGCGTGGTGGCGCTGATGCGCAACTTCAAGCAGACCGCCGCGATGCAGGCCGGTCTCGACGCGGCCCGCGGCGACGTGATCGTCACCATGGACGGCGACCTTCAGAACGACCCCATCGACATCCCGCGCATGGTCGGCCGACTGCTCCGCGAAGACCTCGACCTCGTCGCCGGCTGGCGCAAGAACCGCAAGGACGGGATGATCCTGCGCAAGATCCCCTCCAAGATCGCCAACCGCCTCATCGCCCGCATCACCGGCGTGCATCTGCAGGACTACGGCTGCTCCCTCAAGGCCTTCCGCGCCACCGCCATCAAAAACGTGCGCCTGTATGGCGAGATGCACCGTTTCATCCCCGCCTGGCTGGCCACGGTCACGACGCCGCGCAAGATCGCGCAAGAGGTCGTCACCCACCACGCGCGCATGTTCGGCGAATCCAAGTACGGCATCTCGCGCACCTTCCGGGTCATCCTCGACCTGGTGTTCGTGTACTTCTTCATGCGCTTCCGCACCCGCCCGGGGCACTTCTTCGGCGGCATCGGCCTTGGGCTCGGCTCCCTGGGCCTCCTGATCCTGGCCTACCTCACCGGCCTCAAGCTCTTCACCGGCGCCTCCATCGGCACCCGGCCGATGTTCTTCGGCGGCTTCTTCTTCGTGATCGCCGGCATCCAGATGGTCACCACCGGCGTGCTGGCCGAGCTGCTCACCCGCGTCTACTTCGAGTCGGGCCAGAGCCAGGCCTACGTGGCCCGTGAAAGGGCGCCCCTCGCCGACGCCGAAGGCTGGCACGGCAAGGCCGCCTGAGCCCCATGAACGAAACCCCGTCTGCCGGCGGCCGGCTCGCCGGCACCTTACTCGGCCGCCTCGTCTTCGCCCTGCCGCTGTTCTCGTTCCTGCTCTGCCTGGGCGGCGCGCCGCTGTTCGACGTGGACGAAGGCGCCTTCTCCGAAGCCACCCGGGAGATGTTCGAACGGGGCGACTTCCTGTTCACCTACCTCAACGGCGCCCCGCGCTTCGACAAGCCGATCTTCATCTACTGGCTGCAGGCACTGGGCTACCTGGTCTTCGGGGCCAGTGAGTGGGCCTTCCGGCTGCCCTCGGCGCTGGCCGCCGTGGTGTGGAGCTACGCCACCTGGCACTTCGCCCGCGAGCGCTTCGGCCGTGACGCCGCCCTCGTCGCCCTGGCCGTTGCCAGTACCGCCCTCGGCCCCTTCGCCATCGGCCGTGCGGCCACCGCCGACGCGCTGCTCAACTGCCTGCTGGCCCTCACCCTGTTCGACGTCTGGCGCCACCTCGAGAGCGGCGCCCGCGCCCCGCTGCTGCGGGCCTTTTTGTGGATGGGCCTGGGCGCCCTCACCAAGGGCCCGGTGGCCTTGATCGTGCCGGCCGCGGTGAGCCTGCTCTACTGCGCCAGCCGCGGCGAATGGCTGCGCTGGGCGCGGATGGTGTTCAACCCGCTGGGCTGGCTGCTGCTCGTCGCCATCGTCGCCCCCTGGTACCTCCACGCCTACGCACGCCACGGGCAGGACTTCATCGACGGCTTCATCCTGCGCCACAACGTGCAGCGCTTCTCCGGCTCGCTCGAGGGCCACGGCGGCAGCGCCTTCTATTACGTGCTGGCGGTGCCGCTGCTGCTGCTGCCGTGGAGCGGGCTGTTCTTCATGGCCCTGGGCCGGCTGCGCGAGGCTTTTAAAGACCCGCTGCAGCGCTTCCTGTGGCTGTGGTTCGCCTTCGTGCTGGTCTTCTTCTCGCTGTCCGGCACCAAGCTGCCCCACTACGTGCTGTATGGCTGCACCCCGCTGTTCGTGCTGGCCGGGCTGCAGGCCCAGTGGGTGCGCCGGGCCTGGCCCCATCTGCTGGCGCCGATGCTGCTGTTCGTGCTGTTCCCGCTGCTCCCCAACATCTTCGATGCGCTCGCCCGCAGCACCCTGGGCGACGGCTTCTACCGGGCCCAGCTGGGCCGCGCCCTCGAGGTGGCCGATGCCCGCTACATCGCGCTCACGGTGGGCGGCCTGGTGGTGTGGGGCCTCGTCGTGCTGTTTCCCCGCGTCCCGCCCCTCGTCAAGCTCACGCTGACGGCGGCGCTGCAGGCCGGCCTGCTGGCCGCGGTGGTCGTGCCCTACGCCGGCGAGCTGGCCCAGGGCCCCATCAAGGCCGCCGGCCTGAAAGCCCGCGAGCTGGGCGAAAGCGTGGTGTTCTGGCGCTTCACCACCGCGCCGAGCTTCAGCGTCTACCGCCAGGCCGTCACCCAGAAGGGCGACCCGCAGCCCGGCCAGCTGGCCCTCACCCGCGCCGACCGCCTGCCCACCGACGCCAGCGTCGACACCGTCTTCCGCCAGGGCGGCGTGGTGCTGGTGAGAATCAAACCGTGAACGAGCGCAGCCTCGCCCCGGCGCTGGCCCTCATCACGGCCGCGCTCACCGCCTACCGGCTGTGGGTGATCCAGCACCTGGGCATCGACCTGTATGTGGACGAGGTCCAGTACTGGACCTGGTCCCAGGCCCTCGACTGGGGTTACTTCTCCAAGCCGCCGGTGATCGCCGCGCTGATTGCCGCCAGCACCGCGCTGCTCGGCAACGGCCTGATCGCCATCAAGCTGCCGTCCCTGCTGCTCTACCCGGCCACCACCGCGGTGCTCTTCGCGCTGGGCAAGCGCCTGTACTCGGCGCGGGTCGGCTTCTGGGCCGGGCTGGGCTTCATGTCGATGCCGCTGGTGGCAGCCCTCGGGCTGTTCGTATCCACCGACGCGCCGCTGCTCTTGTGCTGGTCGCTGGCCCTGCTCTTCCTGCTGCGGGCCCTCGAGCGCGACGGTTGGGCCGACTGGCTGGCCTGCGGCGCTGTGATCGGCATCGGGCTGCTTTCAAAGTACACCATGGCGGCCTTTCTGCCCTCGGCGCTCTTGCTGGTCGTGCTCGACGCCCGCCACCGCCGCTGGCTGGCCCGCCCTCAGCCCTGGGTGGCGGTGCTGCTGGCGCTGGCCATACTCAGCCCCAACCTCTACTGGAACTGGGCCCACGACTTCCCCACCTTCCGCCACACCGCCGAGATCACCCGCGTCGGCCACGGCGAGCGCGGCTGGCACCCTGGGCAGCTGGGCGAGTTCATCGGCGCCCAGTGGCTGTCCTTCGGCCCCCTGGCCGGCGCCCTGCTGGCCTGGGCCCTGGCCCGCAGCTTCGGGCTGTGGCGCAACCCGGCCCACCGCACATTGCTCGTCTTCATCCTGCCGCTGCTGCTGCTGGTGAGCGCCCAGGCCCTCACCGGGCGGGCCAACGGCAACTGGGCGGCGCCGATCTTCGTGGCCGCCTGCCTGCTGGTGCCGGCGGTGTTCCTGGCCCGCCAGCGGGGCTGGGTGGTGGCCGGCGTGGCCGTCAATCTGGTCGCGGCCCTCGGCGCCTACCACTGGCCCGACATCGCCCGCGCCACCGGCACCGAGCTCACCGCCAAAAACGACCCCTACAAGCGCGCCCGCGGCTGGCTTAACCTCGCCGACGGCGTCGGCCACTACACCGCCGCCCACCCCGAGGCCATCCTGGTAGCCGAAGACCGCGAGCTCATCGCCCAGCTGCTGTACCGCCTCAAACCCACCCAGTACGCCGCCTGGAACCCCGACAGCCTGCCCCGCGACCACTACGAGCTCACCACCAGCCTCGCCGACAAGCAAGGCCGCGACGTGATCTACGTGAGCCGCAAGCCCGCCATCCCCGACATCGCCGCCCGCTTCGAGAGCAGCGAAGCGCTGGGCAAGGTGGTCGTGCCCATCCATCGGGATTTCCGGCGGGAGGTGCATGTGTTTCTGCTGAAGGGGTTCAAGGGGTATTGAAGCCGGGGGAAGCTGATTTGCGCTTCCGGGTAGCAGCATTGGTCCGGCGGCGAGCAATGGAGCTACCTGCACCCTCCGACGTTGCACGAAAAAGCAGCAACGTTGCTACCTCACACCACCAACGTTGCACAAAAAAGCAGCAACAGTGGTGCCTCGGACCACCAACATCGCAGTCCAGAGCTGCGATGCTGCACAAAAAAGCAGCAGCGTTGCTACCTTACACCACCAACGATGCACAAAAAAGCAGCAATCGTGGTGTTGGGGGGATCAAGGGATGTCTGGTCGCTGATGGAGACCAGCCGCTTTCCGTTATTTGACGTCACATTGGCCGGGTCGCGCCCCGGCGGGCGCCCTACTTCTTTGCGTCGCCAAAGAAGTAGGCAAGAAAGGCGACTCCGCCGAACCGGCCGTCTGCTCAAGCTACGCTTGATAAGCCGACTGCCTTGCGCTGCTCACAACAGGCGGCCGGCGCAGAACTCGCGGGCTGCGCCCACTCAGACAGCTGCGCCGGACTTCCCCGCCTGTTGCTCCGCTGCTCAGCGGTTCGGAAGGGGCTTTCTGCAGACACCGAGCCTTTGCTGGAGCGGCGGGGGTCATCGACGAGTTGGTTCGGGTCCGTGGGAGATGGATGCGGCTGTTGCCGTACCCGACCTTGGGATGTCGGGTTACGCCCTGCGGGCTAACCCGACCTACGCCGCGGTATTCGACCTCTCGCCTTTCCGCCGATCACACACGCCCGTGCTGAAACGCGCGGTGATTCCGAAAAGCCCCTTCTGAGCCGCCGAGCAGCGGAGCATTGGGCGGGGCCTTCCGGCGCAGCTGTCTGAGCCCGCAAAGCGGGCGAGTTCTGCGCCGGCCGCCCGATGCGAGCAGCGCAGGGGAGTCCTTTGATCAAGCACGGCTTGAGCAAAGGACCGGTGAAGCGGGGTCGCCTTTCTTGGTTACTTCTTTGGCGACGCAAAGAAGTAACCCGCCCGCCGGGGCGTAGGCGGGGTTTCGCGAAGCACCGCTTCGCGCCGCCGCAGCCGGCCGGGTGTGCAAACCCGGCCGTGGATCGGGACCCGGCCAATGTGACGCCAAACAACGGAAAGCCGTTGCTCCCCATCAGCGAACCGCAATCATCCCGGCCGACGGAACGTCAATCAACGGAAAGCCACTGGTCTCCATCAACGAACAGCCGCCATCGCGGAAAAATATCGTCAGCCCTCCCCCGGCAACCCCACCGGCAACTCATCCAGCTGCGCCGCCTCGATCTTCTGAAAGTGCGCGGTGATCTTGCGCGACGAGGTCTGCACCTCGGCCACGTCTTCCCCCGCCTGGCGGATGTGGGTGGCGAGCTTCTGCATGCGCTCGTCGAAACGGTTGAAATCCTTGGCCAGCTTGCCCAGGGCGTCCTTGATGACGTGGATCTGCTTGCGCGTCTCGACGTCCTTCAGCACCGCCCGGGCGGTGTTGAGCACGGCCATCAGGGTGGTCGGCGAAACGATCCACACCCGGCGGCTCATGGCGTAGGCCACCACCTCCGGGTGGTAGGCGTGGATCTCGGCGAACACCGCCTCGGCGGGGATGAACATCACCGCGCCGTCGGAGGTCACGTCGGGCAGGATGTACTTGCCGGCGATCGCATCGACGTGCTTCTTCACGTCGCCGCGGAAGGCGCCCTGGGCGGCGCGGCGCTCCAGCTCGCCAGTGTCGGCGGCAAACATGCGGTGGTAGTTCTCGAGGGGGAACTTGGAGTCGACGATGACCATGCCGGTGGGCTCGGGCAGGCGCAGCACGCAATCGGCGCGGGTGCCGTTGGGCAGGGTGTATTGGAAATCAAAGGCCTCGGGCGGCAGCGCGTTGCGCACCAGGGCCTCCAGCTGCACCTCGCCGAAGGCGCCGCGGGCGCGCTTGTCGCCCAGGAGCTCCTGCAGGCTGACCACGTTGGTGGTGAGGTCGCCGATCTTCTTCTGGGCCTCGTCGATGGTGGCGAGGCGGGTCATCACGCTGGTGAAGGTCTCGTTGGTCTTGCGGAAGCCTTCATCCAGGCGCTGATTAACGTGGCCGCTGATCGCCTCCAGGCGCTCGCCCACGGTGCGGTTGAGGGCCTCGAAGCTGCCAGAGAGCTGCTCGGAGGCGCTCTTGAGGCCGCTCTGCAAGAGCTCCCGGTCGGCGCGGGCGTGCTCCGAGAGGGTCTTGAGGGTCTCGGCGAGCATCACGCTGCGCAGCTTCTCCTGGCCGGACGCGAAGGCGTTGGCGAGGTCGGCGAGGCGCAGCGTGGTCTCCTCCTTGTTGGCGCCGAGCTGGCCGACGAGGGCCAGATGCAGCTGCTGCAGGGCCTGGCGGGAGGCGGCCTGCTCGGCGTCGAGGCGGTCGCGCAGGTTGTCCACCTCGCCGGCCACGAGGTCGATGACGCGGTCGCTGGCGGCGGTGGTGGCGCTCTGGATGTCCCGCAGCAAGCCCAGCTGCTGCTGGGCAAACTGCGCGTCCATGCGCTGGCCGAGGCGGCCCAGTTGAAGCACCAGCCAGCCCACGGCGACGAGGGTGACGGCAAGGGCGGCGATGAGCCAGGGCAACAGGCTGGAAGCGGATTCGGGGTTCATGGGCCCGAGTATACCGGCGGCCCGGCCGCGCGCCGCGCCCTCAGGTGAGCGCGCGCAGGCTCTCGAGGGGCGGCCGCGACAGCAGGTGGCGGGTGCCCAGCCAGCCAGCCAGCATCACCACCAGGCAACCGGCAACAGAGCCTGCCAGCACCGGCAGCAGGCTGGGCGCGTAGGGCAGCTTGAACACGAAGTGCCCCAGCGCCCAGCCGATGCCGGTGGCCCCGACCCCGGCCAGCGCCCCGGCCACCAGCCCGAGGGCCGCAAACTCGGCCAGCAGCGCCCCCCGCAACTGGCGGTTGCGGGCGCCCAGGGTGCGCAGGATGGCGAGCTCCTTCTCGCGCTCGTCGTGGGTCGCCTGGAGTGCCCCGAGGAGCACCACCACCCCGGCCACCACCGCAAAGCCGAAGACAAACTGCACCGCGCCGATCAGCTGCCCGACCATACCCTGGATCTGCCCGATCACCGCCGCTACGTCGATCACCGTAAGGTTGGGGAAGGCTGCCACCAGCCGGTTGGCAAACTCCATCTGCGCCGCGGGCAGGTAGAAGCTGGTGATGTAGCTGGCCGGCTGGCTGTCGAGCATGCCGGGGGCTGCGATCACGAAGAAGTTGACCCGCATCGAGTCCCAATCCAGCTTGCGCAGGCTGGTGATGCGCGCCTCGCTGCGCACGCCGGCGATCTCGAAGGTGAGCACGTCGCCCAGCGCCAGCCCCAGGGTCTGGGCGAGGCCCTGCTCGACGGAAAACTGGGGCGCGGTATCGGCCCCGTGCCAGCGCCCCGCCACCACGCTGTTGCCGTCCGGCAGGCGAGTGTCGAAGGAGAGGTTGAAGTCGCGGTCCACCAGGCGCCGGGCGCGGTCGTCGGCGAAGTCGTCGGGGCCCACCGGGCGGTTGTTCACCTGCACCAGCCGGCCGCGGATCATCGGCTGCAAGAGCGGCGCCGGGCGCCCGTCGTCGGCAAAGAAGCGCCGCAGGGGTTCCAGCTGGTCGGGCTGGATGTTGATGACAAAGCGGTTCGGTGCATCGGCCGGCGTCGACTGGCGCCAGTTGTCGAGGAGGTCGCTACGCACCAGCGTGAGCAGCAGGAGCGCCGTGAGGCCCATCCCCAGCGCCAGCACCTGCACCAGGCTCGCCACCGGCCGCCGCCGCAGCGCAGCCAGGCCGTAACGCCAGCCGCTGCCGGCCACCGCCCGCAGGTGGCCCAGCAGGCCCAGCACCAGCCACGCCACCAGCCCATACACGGCAAAGGCCAGCGCAAAGCCGCCCACCACCCAGGCCCCGAGCAGCCAGTCGCGGGCGATCGCCACCAGCAGGCCGGCCAGCACCAGCGCCCCGAGCGCCCAGGCCAGGCCTTCCCGCGCCGCCACGCCGTTCCACTCGCGGCGCAGCACGCGCAGCGTGGACACCCGCCCCAGGCGGATCAGCGGCGGCAGCGCAAAACCCAGCAAGAGCAACAACGCCACCGCCATCCCGTGGGCCACCGGCCAGCCGCCCGGCGCCGGCAGCGGCACCCCGACCAGCCCGCCGAGCAGCCCGGCCAGCACGAACTGCACCCCGAAGCCGAGGGCGCAGCCGACCACGCCGGCCGCCAGGCCCAGCAGCACGAACTCTCCGATGAAGAGCCCCATCAGCTGCACCTGGCGTGCCCCCAGGCAGCGCATCACCGCGCAGCCGTCGAGGTGACGCTCGACGAAGCGCCGGGTCGCCAGCCCCACCGCCACCGCCGCCAGCACCACCGCCAGCATCGCCGCGAAACGCAGGAAGCGTTCGGCCCGGTCGAGCACGGTACGCACCTCGGGGCGGGCGTTGTCGACGGTCTCGAGGCTCTCGCCGCGCTGCAGGCGGCCCTTGGCCCAGGTTTCGAAGCGCGCCACCTCGGCCGGATCGCCGGCCACGTGGAGGCGGTAGAAGGCCCGGCTGCCGGGCTGGATCAGCTGGGTGGCCGGCAGGTCGGCGGCGTTGATGATGAGCCGCGGCAGCAAACTGAAGAAGTTGGCACCCCGGTCCGACTCGAAGCTGAGCACCGCCGCCATGCGCAGGCGCGAGGCGCCGAGCCCCACCGTGTCGCCCACCTTCGCCCCCAGCGCGCTGGCCAGCCGCTCGTCCAGCCACAGCTCGCCGCGGGCCGGGATGCCCGGCGCCGGCGCGTCCGGCTGGTTGAGCCCCGGCGCGATGCGGATCGAACCCCGCAGCGGGTGGCCGTCTTCGACCACCTTGACGCCGGCCAGTTGTGCCCCCTCGCCTACGGTCGCCATGCTGGTGAAGCTGGCGCTCTCCACGCTCCGCAGGCCGCGCCGGGTGGCCTCGGCGCGCCACTCGGGCTTGAGGGCGTGGTCGGCCACCAGCACGATGTCGCCGCCGAGGAGCTGGTTGGCCTCCAGCTTGAGCGCCCGGGCCACCCGGTCGGTGAAGAAGCCGACGCTGGTGAGGCTGGTCACCGCGATGATCAGCGCCACCAGCAGCAGACCGAGCTCACCGGCCTTGAGGTCACGGCGGAGCATGCGCAGGGAGAGGAGCATTTTGGGGAGTGGGAAATGGGAAATGGGAAGTGGGGGGTGGGGAGTGGGGGCGCGGTTATGGCCGGTGTGCGCTGGCGGCGGGGCTTGGGGAGGTGATGGGGGCGTGGTGTCGGCCGGGTTGCGCTGGCGATGAGGCAGCGCTGGGATTTCAAGGGCAGGCGGGGCACGGGAGGCCGAGCAGCCTCGTGCCCCCCGCTACCCACTACCCACTACCCGCTACCCACTACCCACTACCCACTACCCACTACCCACTACCCACTACCCACTACCCACAAGCCAGCCAGCGCTGCGCCAGGCGCACCCAGTAGGCGACGCCGTAGGGGATGGCTTCGTCGTTGAAGTCGTAGTGGGGGTTGTGCAACGTGCAGCCGCCCTCCCCCGGGCCGTTGCCCAGCCAGATGTAGCAGCCGGGTTTCTCCTGCAGGAAATACGAAAAATCCTCGGCGCCCATGCTGGGCTTGGGGTCGATCAGCACGTGGGCCTTGCCGCACACCTCGGCCGCCGCCTGGGCGCAGAAGTCGGCCTCGGCGTGGCTGTTGATGGTGGGCGGATAACCGCGGCGGTATTCGAAGTTGACGTTGGCACCGAAGGCCGCGCCGATGCCGGCACAGACGCGCTGCATGGCGTCCTCGACCTGGGCCCGCAGCTCCGGCCGGAAGGCCCGCACGGTGCCGCCGATGCGGGCCACGTCGGGGATCACGTTGTAGGCGTCGCCGGCATGGAACTGGGTGACCGACAGCACCGCGGCGTCCTGGGGGTCGGCGTTGCGGCTGACCACCGACTGCAGGGCCTGCACCAGCGCCGCGCCGGCCAGCACCGGGTCGACGCCCTGGTGGGGCATGGCGGCGTGGGCGCCGTGGCCGCGGACTTCGATGTCGAAGCGGTCGGCGCAGGCCATCACCGAGCCGTGGTGCACGGCGATCTGCCCAAGGGGCAGGCCCGGCCAGTTGTGCAGGCCGAACACCGCATCCATCGGGAAGCGCTCGAACAGCCCGTCGGCGATCATCGCCGGTGCGCCGCCCTCGCCTTCCTCGGCGGGCTGGAACAAAAAATAAACGGTGCCGTCGAAGTCGGGCTTTGCGGCCAGCTGCGCCGCGGCGCCGAGCAGCATCGCGGTGTGCCCGTCGTGGCCGCAGGCGTGCATGCGCCCGGCGTGGCGGGAGTGATGGGCGAAGTCGTTCTTTTCCTGGATCGGCAGCGCGTCCATGTCGGCGCGCAGGCCGATCGCCCGCTTGCTGCTGCCGGCCCGCAGCACCCCGACGACGCCGGTCTGGCCGACGCCGCGATGGGTTTCGATACCGAGGGCTTCGAGGCGCTCGGCCACCAGCGCGGCGGTGCGGTGCTCCTCGAAGGCGAGTTCAGGGTGGGCGTGGATGTCACGGCGGATGGCGGTGATCTCCGCGTGATCGGCCCGGAGAGAATCCAGAAGGTGCATGATGCGTCCCGAGAAACGGCCCATGGGCCCGAATGAATTAATGATAGCAGCGCCTGCGCCTGCCGCCCCACCCGCAACGACTCCGCCATGAAGCTCTTCTACGCCGACCACTTCGTGCTGCCCCTGCCCACCGGACACCGCTTCCCGATGGAAAAATACGCCCGCCTGCGGGAACGCCTGTTGGCGGGCGGCGTTTTCACGCCGGGCGACTTCCATGTGCCGGATGCCGCCAGCGACACCGAGATCCTCCGCGCCCACGACGCTGGCTACCTGCAGCGGGTGATCCGCGGCAGCCTGGCGCCCGCCGAGGTGCGCCGGATCGGCTTTCCGTGGTCGGAGGCAATGGTGGAGCGCTCGCGCCGCTCCGCCGGCGCCACCCTGGCCGCCTGCCGGGCGGCGCTGGCTGATGGCTGCGCCGCCAACCTGGCCGGCGGCACCCACCATGCGTTCCGCGACCGGGGCGAAGGCTTTTGCGTGTTCAACGACGCCGCCATCGCCGCGCTGGCGATGCGCGCCGAGGGCCGCGTGGCACGCATCGCGATCATCGACTGCGACGTGCACCAGGGCAACGGCACCGCGGCCATCCTCGCCCGCCAGCCCGAGTGCTTCACCTTCAGCCTCCACGGCGCCCGCAACTTCCCCTTTGAGAAGGAAACCAGCGACCTCGACGTGGAGCTGCCCGACGACACCGGCGACACGGGTTACCTCGATGCCCTCGACGCCGCGCTCCCCACCGTCTTCGCCCGCGCCGCGCCGCAGCTGGTGATCTACCTGGCCGGCGCCGACCCCTTCGCGGGCGACCGGCTGGGCCGCCTCAAGCTCAGCAAGGCCGGCCTCGCCGCCCGCGACGAGCTGGTGCTTTCCGAATGCCGCCGCCGCGGCCTGCCGGTGGCCATCGCCATGGCCGGCGGCTACGCCCGCGACATCGACGACACGGTGGACATCCACGCCGCCACCATCTCCACCGCCGCACGCCTGTTCCGCCAGCCGGCGGCAGCCTCGCTATAATCGACCCAGACCCCGCCAAGGACATTACCCATGCGTTTCGAAGGCTCCGACAACTACGTCGCCACCCCCGACCTGATGCTGGCGGTGAATGCCGCCATCCGCCTGCAACGGCCGCTGCTCATCAAGGGCGAGCCGGGCACCGGCAAGACCATGCTCGCCGAGGAAGTCGCCGCGGCCCTCGGTATGCCGCTGATGCAGTGGCACATCAAGTCCACCACCAAGGCCCAGCAGGGGCTTTATGAATACGACGCGGTGTCGCGCCTGCGCGACTCCCAGCTCGGCGACGACAAGGTCAAGGACATCGGCAACTACATCGTCAAGGGCACCCTGTGGCAGGCCTTCGAGGCCGAGCAGCCGACGGTGGTGCTGATCGACGAAATCGACAAGGCCGACATCGAGTTCCCCAACGACCTGCTGCGCGAGCTCGACCGCATGGAGTTCCATGTTTACGAGACGCGGGAGACCATCAAGGCTCGCCACCGGCCGATCGTCTTCATCACCTCCAACAACGAAAAAGAGCTGCCCGACGCCTTTCTGCGGCGCTGCTTCTTCCACTACATCAAGTTCCCCGATCGGGACACCATGCAGCGCATCGTCGATGTGCACTTCCCGGGCATCAAGCAGGCGCTGCTCAAGGAGGCGCTGGAGGTCTTCTTCGGGCTGCGGGAAGTCCCCGGCCTCAAGAAGAAGCCATCCACCTCCGAGCTCATCGACTGGCTCAAGCTGCTGGTGGCCGAGGAGATCCCGGTCGAGGCGCTGCGCTCGCCCGACCAGAAGGCCAGCATCCCGCCGCTGCACGGCGCGCTGCTCAAGAACGAGCAGGACATGCACCTCTTCGAGCGGCTGGTTTTCATGGCCCAGCGCAACCGCTGACGCGCGGCCATGCTCATCGACTTCTTCCTGCACCTCAAGGCCCGCAAGCTGCCGGTGTCCACCAAAGAGTTCCTGACCCTGCTCGAGGCCCTGCAGGCCGGCCTCGGCGGGCACAGCATGGAAGACTTCTACTTCCTCAGCCGCAGCACGCTGGTCAAGGACGAGTCCCTCTTCGACCGCTTCGACCAGGCCTTCGGCGAGTACTTCAAGGGCGTCGAGCAGATCCCCGGCCTCGATGTGGACCTTCCCGCCGAGTGGCTAAAGGCAATGATGCAAAAGCACCTCAGCCCCGAGGAGCGGGCCAGGCTCGAGAAGCTCGGCTGGGACACGCTGATGGAAGAGTTCAAGAAGCGCCTCGCCGAACAAAAAGGCCGCCACGAGGGCGGCAGCAAGTGGGTTGGCACCGGCGGCAGCTCGCCCTTCGGCAACAACGGCTACCACCCGGAGGGCATCCGCGTGGGCGGCGAATCGGCGGGCAACCGCACGGCCGTCAAGGTGTGGGACCAGCGGGAATACCGCAACCTGGACGACTCCGTCGAGCTCGGCACCCGCAACATCAAGGTTGCCCTGCGCCGGCTGCGCCGCTTTGCGCGGCAGGGGGCGCCGGACGAGCTCGATCTGGATGGCACCATCGCCGCGACCGCCCGCAACGCCGGCTGGCTCGACTTGATGATGCGCCCCGAGCGCCACAACGCGGTAAAGGTGCTGATCTTCTTCGACGTGGGCGGCTCGATGGACGACCACATCAAGGTCTGCGAAGAGCTCTTCTCGGCCTGCCGGGCCGAGTTCAAGCACCTCGAGTACTTCTACTTCCACAACTGCGTCTACGACCATGTGTGGCGGGACAGCCACCGCCGGCACTCCGAGCGCACCCCCACCCTCGACGTGATCCACAAGTACGGGCCCGACTACAAGCTGATCTTCGTGGGCGACGCCACGATGAGCCCCTACGAGATCCTGCAGCCGAACGGGTCCATCGAATACAGCAACAACGAGGCCGGCGCGGTGTGGCTGCGCCGCCTCGGCGACGCCTACCCGTCGCTGGCCTGGCTCAACCCCGAGCCCGAGCGCAGCTGGGACTACCGCCAGTCGATCGGGCTGATACGCAAGATATTGGGCGAGCGGATGTTTCCGCTCAGCCTAGACGGACTCACCCGGGCCATCACCCACCTGTCGCGCAAGCAGTAAAACGGCACGCCTTCAGGCAAAGGCGCGCGCCGGGCTCTAAAGGAAACGCGGGGCCGCCCCGAGTTTCCTTGACCCCCACGGAGCCCGGCCCTGGGGGCGCTCAAGGCGCCCGGTAGTTGCTCTGGGTCATCAGGTCGACGCCGCACTGGAGGGTCTCGATCCAGTCGAGGAAGCGATTGACCATCACCTTGCCCTCGAAGCGGCAGCCGTGCTGAGGCACGATCATCTCGACATCCAGCTGGCGCACCATGTTCACCCAGAAGCGGCAGATCTTGTTGGAGATCATGTAGCGGCGGTGAAAGCCGATCATCGTCAGCACGTGGTCGTCGAAGTCGCGCACCGGCTGCGCGGCCTGGCTATGGTCGACCAGCGAGGCCCCCATGTCGCCCGAAAAGAGGATCTTCGAGACCGGGTCGTAGAACTGGAAGTTGCCCTCCGAGTGCATGAAGTGCGCCGGCAACGCCTTGATCTTGCTCTGGCCCAGGGGGATGTTCATGCCCTCGTCGGGGATCCCGGCGATGCGGTGGGTGTAGTCCTTGCCGGTGGTGAAATGGGGAATGAAGCGCGTCCACAGCCGCGAGATCATCACCTTGCAATGAGTCGCCACCATCCATTTGTTGAGGGATGCGATGATGTCCGGGTCGGCGTGGGTGGCAAAGATATAGTCCAGGTCACGCGACGGGAAGAAGCGCTGCATCGCCATCAGCAAGCCGGAGTAGGTCATGTTGCCGCCCGGATCGATCAGGGCCCCGTGCTGCCCGTCGACGATCAGAAACTGGTTGCACTGGACTGCATGATCAGCCTCCTCGTCCACCAGATCGTAGAAGGCCAGGCAGGCGTGGGTTCCGTTGTTGAAGAGTTCGACAGCCATGGGGGCGGGGATTTATGAGTTGTAATGGTTCGCAACTTTAGCCGACTCCCAGTGCCCAATCCAGGTAACCACCGACGAGATTGACCCCGGTCAAACTAATTCCTCGTCACCTTTTTGCTTTTCGGGTATTTTTGCCGTTTTGCTTTGCACAAAAAGAGGCGCGTCCTTGAGCAGATCACTCCTTATCCTGGCCCTTCTGGGCAGCCTTGCCGTCCTCCCTACCACTGAAGCCCTGGCCCTCGACCGGGGGAAGACGGCGGGTGCCGGCGCAGCGCGCCAGGCCACCAGCCGCCAGGCCGTACCTTTCGGCGGTGCGTATGCGCCCAGCCAGGCCGGCAAGCGGCCCCAAGACCTGCAGCGCCCGGGCGCAGGCAACTGCGGCCCGCGTGCAAAGGCCGGCGCGGGCCGGGTCACCCGCCAGGACGCGGCCGGCAAGGTTCATGTATTCAACGACCCCGCCGGGCTCGCGAACCGCAACGGCAACATCTACGCCGACTGCAATGCTCCCCGACCCACGATGCGCCCCGGCAGCAAGGCGGCCAAGCCGGCGACGGCCTACAACCGCAGCACCAACACCCTCAAGGCGGCCAGGGACGGCTACATCAACCGCTCCGCCACCAGCGCGATGATGCCGCGCAAGGCGCCGTCGATGTACGACCCGGCCACCGGTGTGCTGCGCCCACCCAAGAAGCTCAACGACTACCAGATCTACCAGCAGTAAACGCACAACGGGGGCGCGCCCTGCGGCCCGCCCCCGTCCGGTCTGCTAGCGGGGGTTTTGCACCCCCGGAAGGCCGGCTCAGTTGGTGTTCATCGCCAGCATCAGCTGGTTGATGCGCTTCACGAAGCTCGCCGGATCATCCAGCGTGCCGCCTTCGGCCAGCAGAGCCTGGTCGAACAGCACCGCAGCCCAGTCCTCGAACTGCTTGTCCTCGTATTTAAGGCGCAGCACCACCGGGTGGGTGGGGTTGATCTCGAGGATCGGCTTGGAGATCGGCATGTTCTGGCCAGCGGCCTTCATCAGGCGCGCCAGGTTCATCCCCATGTCGTGCTCGTCGGCCACCAGGCAGGCCGGCGAATCGGTCAGGCGGTGGGTGACGCGGACTTCCTTCACCTTGTCGCCCAGGCTGCTCTTCATCTTGTCGAGCAGATCCTTGAGCTCGCCGGTCTCCTTCTCGACGGCGGCCTTGTCGGATTCGTCTTCCAGCGAGCCCAGGTCGAGGCCGCCCTTGGCCACCGAGGCCAGCTGCTTGCCGTCGAACTCGGTGAGGTTGCCGACCACCCATTCATCCACCCGGTCGGACAGCAGCAGCACCTCGATGCCCTTCTTGCGGAAGATCTCCAGGTGCGGGCTGTTCTTGGCGGCGTTGAAGCTGTCGGCGGTGACGTAGTAGATCTTGTCCTGGCCTTCCTTCATGCGGGCGATGTAGTCGGCCAGCGACACGGTCTCGTCGGTGGTGTCGGCCAGCGTGGAGGCGAAGCGCAGCAGGCCGGCGATCTTCTCCTTGTTGGTGTGGTCCTCGCCGACGCCTTCCTTCAGCACCTTGCCGAACTCCTTCCAGAAGGTGGTGTATTTGTCCTTCTGGTTCTCGGCGAGGTCTTCGAGCAGGCCCAGGACCTTCTTGGTGCAGCCGGCGCGCAGGGTGTCGATGTCTTTCGATTCCTGCAGGATCTCGCGGGACACGTTGAGGGGCAGGTCGTTGGAATCGACGATGCCGCGCACGAAGCGCAGGTAGAGCGGCATCAGCTTCTCGGCGTCGTCCATGATGAAGACGCGGCGCACGTACAGCTTGACGCCGTGGCGGGCAGTGCGGTCCCACATGTCGAAGGGCGCGTGGCCGGGCACGTAGAGCAGCTGGGTGTATTCGTGGCGGCCTTCCACCTTGGAGTGCGTCCAGGCCAGCGGCTCTTCGTAGTCGTGGCCGACGTGCTTGTAGAACTCGGTGTATTCCTCGTCGGTGATGTCGGCCTTGGCCCGGGCCCACAGGGCGTTGGCCTTGTTGACGGTCTCGTCCTCGTCGGTGACGACCTGCTCCTTCTTGTCCTCGTCCCACTGCTCCTTCTTCATCACGATGGGCTGCAGGATGTGGTCGGAGTATTTCTGGATGATCGAGCGCAGCTTCCACGACGACAGCAGGTCGTCCTGGTCGTCACGCAGGTGCAGGGTGATCTCGGTGCCGCGGGCGGCCTTGTCGATCGGCTCGACGGTGTACTCGCCGGCAGTGTCGCCGGTCATCGAGCATTCCCACTGCACGCCCTCGGCGGCGGCCAGGCCGGCGCGGCGGGTGCGCACCGTCACCTTGTCGGCGACGATGAAGGCCGAGTAGAAACCCACGCCGAACTGGCCGATCAGGTGTGCGTCCTTCTTCTGGTCGCCGGTGAGCTTGCCGAAGAACTCCTTGGTGCCCGACTTGGCGATCGTACCCAGGTTGGTGACGACCTCGGCGCGGCTCATGCCGATGCCGTTGTCGGAGATGGTCAGGCTGCGGGCGGCCTTGTCGTAGGCGACGCGGATCTTGAGCTCGGCGTCGTCCTCGAACAGGCCGCCGCTCTCGAGGGCCTCGAAGCGCAGCTTGTCGCAGGCATCAGAGGCGTTGGAAACCAGTTCGCGCAGGAAGATCTCGCGGTTGGAGTACAGCGAATGGATCATCAGGTGAAGCAGTTGCTTCACTTCGGCCTGGAAGTTCAGGGTTTGCGCGGCGGCTTGCTCGACGGTCATGAAACGGACTCCAAGGAAACGAAAGACAGTCACCCATATGGGTACGCCCCGCCCCGTTTCAAGAGCCCGCCATCACGCAACTCACTCGTAGCGGATTTCCACCACTTCGATCTCGCGCAGCCCGGCCGGGCTGGCAAAGCGGATCACGTCGCCCTCGCGGGCCTTGAGCAGCGCCCGCGACAGCGGCGCAATCCAGCTGATACGCCCCTCGGAGGCATTGGCCTCGTCGACACCGACGATCTGGTAGGTCTGCTCGTTCTCGCCGTCGCCGTCGCAGACGGTGACGGTCGCGCCAAAGAACACCTGCTCGGTGTTCTCCTGCTCGGAGGGCGTCACCACGATGGCAGTCTCGAGGCGCTTGATCAGGAAGCGGATGCGCCGGTCGATCTCGCGCAGGCGCTTCTTGCCGTAGATGTAGTCGCCGTTCTCGGAACGGTCGCCGTTGGAGGCGGCCCAGCGGATGGTCTCGACGAGGCGCGGGCGCTCGTCGCGGACCAGCTGGTCGAGCTCGGCCTTGAGGATCTCGAAGCCCCGGCGGGTCATGTAGTTACGTGTGCCGGGCGGCAGGCTCGGCGCGCCGGGTGGGGCGTCGTCGTCGTCCTGGTCGCTTTCCTTGACGAAAGCCTTGTTCACCTTCGAAAACTCCGGGGCATGGGCGGGTTGCCATCTTAGAAGCCCCCCGCCGCCTTGACAAGCGAGGCCTCAGGCCCGCGATCGACGGAGGGCGCGCAGCTCACCCGCCAGCGGGTGGCGGAGGGCGAACAGCAGCGCGCCCCAGGTCACCATCGCGGTCGCTCCGCCCACCAGCAGATTGACGGACGGCTGCACGCTCCCGATGAGGCTCAGCACTCCGAACGAGACCAGCACCGTCCCTGCCGCGACATACACGGCCGGCAGCAGCCCCAGGGTGAGATCGCCCCACGACGCACCGGCCACTTCGTTAGCCTTGGCGATGCTGTAGGTGGCGAGGCCCACGTCAGCCAGCGCCACCGCCCAGGCGACCCACGACAGGCCCCACGAGGAGACCGCAAACACCATGGCCACCTTGAGCGGTTGAAAGATGGCGTTCATGCGTAGGTTGGTGCCGATCTGCCCGGACCCGACCAGCACCGCGCCGGAGATGTTGGCCAGCGCGATGCAGCCGAAACCGACTGCCATGATCTGCATGGGCGGCGCCGCGGACTCCCACTGGACACCGTAAAGCACGAGGATCAGCGGCTTGGCCAGCAGCACCAGCATCGCAAAGGCCGGCAGCGCCACCACCGCCAGGTAGGAGATGGCCGTCAGGTAGGGCTCGCGGATCGAGGCATCCTCCCGCGCCTTCTTGGCGTAGTAGGCGTTGGCGACCGGCACGATGCCATCCACCAGTGCCCGCAGCAGCATCGAGGCGGCGCCGAAGCCGCGGCTGAAGAAGGCCACCGCCTCGAACCCGAGGGTGCGGCCGCAGATCAGCTCCGGCCCACCCTGGCCAATGTCGTACAGGAAAGTGCTGCTGCTCAGCTTGAAGCCGGCCGAAAAGACATGCCGCCATTCCCGCAGCCCCGGCAACCACGACTGCCCGGGGAAACGGAACCACAGCAGCACGACCGACGACAGCAGCGTGCTGGCCACCGCGCCCCAGGCCAGGCTGATGAAGCCGAAGCCGGCCCACGCCAGCCCGATGGCCGTGGCGTTCTGGACCACGCAGCACGCCAGGTTGATCTGGAGCGTCTTCGCAAAATCCATGTTGCGCACGAGCAGCGCCATTGTCACGGAGCCGAAGGGGATGATGACGAAGTTGAGTGCCAGCACCTGCATCGTGAGGGTCACGCCGGGCTCGGCGTAGAACCGCCCGGCCCAGTCGGCGAACACGGCCAGCACGGTGGCGATCGACAGGCTGGCGATCCAGACGATGGCCTGGGCGCTGCGCAGCCGATCGCGGGTGAGGTCTTTTTCCTGGACGATGTAGTTGGCCACGCCGAAGTCGCGCACCACGTGCGAGAAGGCGACGATCACGCTGCCGATCGAGAAGATCCCGATCTCATGGGGCGTCAGCAGGCGCGCGATGAGCAGCGAGGACATGAACTGGATCAGCAGCGTGCCGTTGCGCTGGGCGAAGGACAGGAACAGGGATTTTCTTACACTCACGATGGGTCACCTGGAGCTGGGCGGACGCCACCGTCACCCGCTCGGGCAACGGTGGGCATGGCGGACGCGGACGCCCGACGCAGAGCGCTCATCGCGCCGCGCGGCGGCCGCGGGCCAGGACCTCGGCCGCCTCGCGCGCGATATCGGACCACTCGTGGGCGTCGGCGAAGCGGGCGGCGGCGGCGGCGGCCCGCGCCGGGTCGGCGTCGGCGGCGTCACGCATGCGCTGCGGCAGCTGGCGTGCACCGTCGGCCGGGTCGTAGGAGAACACGAAAGGCTGGTCGGCCATGTCCTGGAACACCCCGAGCCGCGGCACGATCATGGGCTTCCCGAAGGTGGCCGTCAGGTGCAGCGTGCCCGAGGTGTAGATGTCGGAGTAAGGCGTGACGATGGCGTTGCTTGCCGCCATCCAGAGCAGCACCTCGTCGTCGGGGATGTCCAGCGCGCCGATCCGCAGCTGCACCCGCGGGTCGTCCCCGGCGAGGGATCGCAGGCGCTCGGCGTATTCCTGCGACGGGCATTGCCCGAGCACCACCAGCAGCGCGTCCCGCCCCTCGACCTTCCTGACCGCCTCGATCGCGTCGTGGGCGCCCTTGTAGGGCGAGATACCGCCGAACAGCAGGTAGATGAAGGCATCGGGCGGCAGGCCCAGCGCAGCCCGGGCTGCCGCCGCGGTGGGGATCTGCGGATAGACCGGCCGGTAGTTGCCGTGGGGCACGACGAACACGCCATTCTGGCGATGGAACACCCGCCGCATGTCGTCCACCGCCCGCGGGAAGTTCACGAACACGATGTTCACCGAGTTGACGAACAGCAGCCGGGCCAGCCGGGCCTTCCAGTCGCGCTTCCGGTTGTGGGGGTAAAGGTTGTGAGCCGTCCAGATGACCTGATAGCCGAGGGCGCGGGCCAACCAGATCTTCAGCACGAAAACCGCCAGCCGCGCAAGGGAGACCGTGCCGTCAGGCTTTTCGTAGAGCCCGCCGACCCAATGGAAATGCAGGAAATCGATTTTCCCGCGCTGCTCCCTCAGCCACTCCTGCCCGAAGTGACCGGAGCGGACGTAGCGCACCCCCGCCGCCTCCAGGTGGGAGTACAGCAGGCCCAGGTAGGGGTTGCCATCGAACGGGTTCGGGAAGGAGCTGATGCTGAGCGGTCTCGCTTGATCGTTATTCATGCTGGTCGTGCTTCGCGAAAGTCCGGGCGGCCGTCGTTGGCGCGGTCGGTGGCCGCCTCTGTTGTCATGACGCCCGCGGAGCGAAGCAGGCCTTCGCCGCGTGCACGAGGTGCGCTCCGGCGGAGGACCATTGCCAGGCCTTCAGGTAAGCGCCAACCGACTTCGCCCTCTCGCGGCGACGGCGATAGAGCCAGCCGAGGTCGGAGTAATAGTGGGCGATCCGCGCCTTGAGGGCGTCCTGATCCGCCTGCCCCATGCGCGGCTGAACCCGCTCGAAGGCCTGGGTCATGTAGATCAGCATGTCTTCCTGCACCTTGACCTGGTTGCGGGTGATGTTGGTGCCGTGCTGACGATAAAAGGACAGGATGCGGTCGACATAGATCATCCGGCCCTCCAGCCCGAGGCGCACCCACAGGTCGTTGTCGTCGCAGACCTGGTAACGGGTGTCGAAATACAGGCAGTCCCGAGGCACGCGGTCGACGGCGATCATCACCGAGATCGTGTGGATCGCGGCGTAATGCACCACCTGAAAGGCAAAGAAGTTCTCGTCGCAGCGATAGACGTCGGGCTCGAGCAGCGTTTGATGCGCCGCCGCCTCGCTGACGAAGCGCTCGAGGTAGCAGTTGAGGGGCGCGCCGCCCTCATCGACCAACTGCACCTCATGGAAGGCGGCGACGCAGTCCGGATTGGCCTCGAGCAGCTTCACCTGGGTCGCGAGCTTGTCCAGGTGGTAGTAGTCGTCGTGATCGAGGAAGCACAGATAGCGGCCCCGCACGTGCTCAAGGCCGGTGTTCTTGGTAACCGCCGGCCGGCCGCCCCGGGTTTCCCGGCGGATCAGCCGGACGCGAGCGTCGTCCCTGGCGTAGCCCTCGATGATCGCGACCGTATCGTCGGTGGAGCAATCGTCCACCAGGATCAGTTCGAGGTTGCGGTAAGTCTGCTGGAGCACCGACTCGATCGCTGGCCTCAGAAAGCGGGCGCTGTTGTAGCAGGCAACGATCACGCTGACGAGCGGCCCCTGGTCCGGGAGCGTACTCGCGGTCATTTGTAGAGCGCCCCCTGGCGGTTGGCGCTGTCCATCATCAGCGCGTCGGCATAGAACTTGGTCGCCCAGTTGGGGTACTGCCACGGATGGTAGCCGCCGTTGATCGGGTGGGAGCCCTTGATGCCGCCGATCCTGGCCTCCTCCTTGTCCGCAAGCAGCTGGGTTTTCTTGACGAAACCGAGGATCCGGGCGGTGGCGTCGCGATAGCGCGCATCGCCGGTGATCTGGAACAGGCGGCCCCAGTTGATGCCAAGCTGGCAATCACCGGTGAGGCAGGACCACTTGACGGTGGGTTTCCAGTCGGCGTCGAAGCGGCCCGGCAGGAAGCCATCGGCCGGCAGGGCCGCGACCATCGCGTCGCCGATCTTGCGGGCGGCCAGCACGAAGTCTTCGCGGCCGGCGTAATCGCCGATCTCGAGGAGGCCGCGCATGGCATAGGCGATGGTGTGGGTGAAGGGCTGGGAGCTGTCCTGCAGGCAGTTGGTGTCGAGCCAGCCGTTGGCCCGCGCCTGGGTGAGGGCCCATTCGCAGTTGCGCACGGCGGCGTCGAGGAAGCGCTTGTCGCCGGTGATCTGGTGGGTGCGGGCCAGGCTCCAGGCCGAGCGGGTGTTGTAGGTGTTGATGTCCTTGCCGGTCATCGGGGAGCCGAACTTACGCCAGCAGCCGTCGTCGTCCATGATGTCGCACAGCCAGGTCGAGGCACGCACGGCGGCGTCGCGGTAGCGCTCGTCCTGCTCTTCCTCGAAGGCGCGGACCCAGCCGAAGATCACCTGCCCGGTGTTGAACACCGTCGGCTTGTCGGAGTCGCCGAGGGCACCGGCCAGCACGCCACCGCCGGGCAGCTGGATGTCGATCTCCCAGTCGGCCATGCGACGGGCGCGGGCGCGGCAGTCCTGGTCACCGGTGATGGCCGCATAGCGGTAGAGGGTCGGGATGATGTAGCCGGTGGTCTCCGGGTAGGAGGGCGCCCAGCGGCGGGAACGCACCAGCCAGGTCTGGGCCACGCCGCCGTTGCCGGTAACGTCCTGGGCACGCTTGAGCCAGGCGATGGCTGCGTCCAGGTGAATGCGGTTGTCGGCCGGGGCGGTCAGGCCGAGCCCGAGGGTGTCCTTAAGGATGAGACGCTTCTGGCGAAGGGTTTCACTGATGCTCATGATGATTTCCAGGATTGATTCAGGGTGTTCTTGATCTTCAGGCGACGGCTGCCTGCGGGGTGTCGAAGAAATGCTTGCCGCTGGCCACGAAGCGGGCCGACTCGCTGCTGTGGTCGGCTGCGCGGATCCAGGTGAGGACGGTACGGCCGATGCGCTCGGCGTGCAGCACGCCGCGCTTCTCCAGGTGCTCGACGAGCCGGGCCTCACGGCGCAGGCGGTTGGCCTCGGCGGCCAGCACGCGGACGGCGCAGTCTAAGGGCTGCCCGTTGCGATCGATCACCACACCAGCCACCGGCTGCGGCTCGTAGAGGGGGAAGGGCAAGGTGTCCGCCAGCTGATCCTCGACGAAATGGGTGTAGGTGAAGGTGGCGAACGGCGCATCGAAGCCGAGGATCAGCGCGTCCCGGGCCAGCAGGCGGGCAAACGGCGAGGCATCACCGAAGGAGCGCTCCGCGCGCTCGTGGCCCTCGACGAAGGCCGCCGCATCACGCCCCCAGGCCAGCAGGGGGTGGCTGAGGCTGAGGCTGCGCTGGACGCCCTCGCTGCGCCGGAAGACCTCGGACACCAGTCCCATCATCGACGGGCTGCGCAGCACGTTCATCGGCTTGCCCTTGGCGAGCCACTGGGCCGAACTCATGTTGTGATAAGGCATGGAGGGCATCACCAGCAGGCCACCCTCCCCCACCGCGGCCTTGAGGGCGCGCACCACATCGGCGGGCTTGCCCTGAAAACCGTTATGCGGCCGCCAGGACGAATGAAACATCAGCGTCGAGCCGGGTGTGACGCCGATCTTGCGCAGGCGGGTGACCAGCTCGTCGGGCCCGTAGGCCCAGATGGTGCGCGCCGCCTGGGCCTTGGCCCAGTCCTTGAGGGTCGAGAGTTTCATCGCACGGGCGCTCCGTTACGGCCGCCGACGACCTCATCGAGCAGCTTGGCGAGCCGCGCGGTGATCGCCTTGCGGTCGAACTGGGCGAGGTAGGCGTCGTCGGAATCGACCTTCTCGGGCACCGGCCTGACCAGCCACTCGCGGAGCATCGCCTCGCAGGCCTCGGCCGATTCGGCCGGCACCGCGCGGCCGAGGCGCGCCCGCTCGATGATCTGCTGGGTGGCACCCGGGTCGCACAGGGCGAAGATCGGGCGCCGCACCGAGACATATTCGAAGAGCTTGCCGGGGATCACGCCGTCGGAGGTCTCGCCGGTGTCGACGATGAGCAGCAGGTAGTCGCAATTGACCTGGGCGTCCATCGCTTCGGCGTAGGACACCTCACCGGCGAAATCGTAGAGGTGGGCGATGCCGTACTCGGCGATGATCTGGTCGTAACGCTTGCGGATCGCCGGCTCGACACCACCGAAGATGCGCACCCGCGCCCGGGCGGCCAGCGCCGGGTCACTGCGGTGGATGCGCCCGAGGGCCTCGGCAAAGGCGTAGCCACGGCGGTTCTTGAAGAGCCGGCCGGTGTACACGAACTCGACGGTCTCGCCGGTGAACGGGCGGGTGCGCTGGCGCTCACCGTAGAGTTCGGTGTCGTAGCCGTTGGTGAGGGTCTCCCAGCGGGCCTTGAGCTGGGGGTGCAGGCGCTGCATGTAGGCGGTCTTGGGCTCGGAGACGGTGACGATCACGTCGGCCTCCCGCAGCAGGCGGCGCTCCATGCGCAGCTCGATCTTCTTGCGCCACTCGGGCACCCACTCGCGCAGCACATCGCCATACCACAGGTCGCGGTAGTCGGCGATCCACGGCAGGCCGGTCTCGCGGCGCAGCGCGTGGCCGACGAACATGCTCGAGAAGGGCGGGAGGGTCGTGTAGACCGCGTCGATGCGCCGCTCGGCGCACAGCTTGCGGGCCACCTTGAGGGCTTCGTCGGCCCACAGACGGAAGTCGTCGGGCACATCCACGAAGCTGCGCAGCACCCAGCGCGTCATCGCGTGGGCGTGGTCCATGAGCCCGCCGGAGGGCGCCGTGGCCACCGGAGCCGCCACCGCCACCGCAGCGCCGGACGCGGTGGCAGCGCTGACTGACGGCGCTGCCGGCTTGCGCCCGAGCAGGCGCTTGACCGCGTTGGCGATCTCGTCCTCGCGGTTGCGGATGGGCACCCGGACGACTTCGACGCCGTCGACGATCTCGGCCATCAGGGACGGATCGTAGTTGGGCTCGGTGCCGGAGGGCTTGAGGGTAATGACGATCGAGCGCCAGCCATGCTGGCGGAGCTGATCGACAAACTTTACGGTGCGGATGCGCCCAATCGTCTTGAGCGGCGGAAACTCGCCCGCGATCACCAGCAGGGTGCGCGGTTCAGACATTTTTTTCTCCCGTTTGCTGCAACTTCCGGCAAAGGTCCTGGAACAACCGGACCCGGTTTTCCCAGCTGTTGGCCTGGGCGTGCCGGAGGGCGCCGGCTTCGAGCCGGCCGCGCAAGGCATCGTCGCCGAGCACGCGCTTGATCGCCTCGGCGATCTCTGCAACGTTTTCGCCATTCACCAGCAGGCCGCTCTCACCATCACGCACCGCCTCGACGGCGCCGCCTGCCCGCCCACCGATGACCGCCCGACCGCAGGCGTTGGCTTCGAGGAAGACCAGCCCGAAACCTTCGGTATCCCCATCGGGCATGGTCCGGTTGGGCATCACGAACAGGCTGGCGCTGCGGTAGGCCGCGAGGAGCTCGGCATCGTCGAGCGCCCCCGCGAGGGTGATCGAAGCGGCGGCGGGCGAGGCATCTGCCATCGCCTGCAACTCCGCCCGCTGCGGACCGTCACCGATGATCAGCAGGTGCGCGTCGGGGTGGGCTTGATGCACCTGCGCCCAGCCGGCGATGGTTTTGTCGAAGCCCTTGCGGGGCACCAGCCGGCCGACGGCGACCACCAGCCGCTTGCCGACCAGGCGCAGACGCGCCCGCAGCGCCCCGTCGTCGGGGCCCGGCGAGAAGCGCCAGGTATCGACGCCGTTCTCGATGAGGCAGATCCGCTCGGGACGCACCCCCATCTGCTCGATGAGCGCCTGCCGGGTGAAGCGGCTGACCGCGACCACGGCGTCGGCTCCCCGCAGGTGCTCGCCGCGGCGGCGCCCGAAGGAGCCTGCGCCCAGGCGCTGGGTGATCTCTTCACCGTGCACGTAGAGCACCATCCGCACGCCGAAGAAGCGCCGGCAGAACTCACCCAGCCAGGCGGTCGAGACCAGCTCGCCGATGCAGATCACGCCGATCCCGTGCTCGCGGATGAGCCGACGTACCGTGGCGACGATCTTCAGGCGGAGCGGAATATCGATCGTCAGGTAGCGCCAGGCCGAGACCAGCTTGTTCGCCGGCGGCGGCGCCATCTCGGGGCGCAGCAGGTCAAGCCGGTGGATCGGAAAGCCGCAGCGCGCGTCGTGCTCCTTCCAGCCGGGGATCTCAATGCCGTCCTGGTAGTGGCGCCGGGTCGCCAGCGCGACCATCTTGCCGGGCGGCGCGAAGCGGCAGAGGTTGGCGTAAACGGTGGCGGAACCGCCCTGGATGGGGGTGAAGATGCTCGCCACCATCAGGCATCCCTTGTCACCCGCGGTATCGGTGGTCGTGGCTGCGCTCACTTGCCGCCCTCCGCCGTGCGCTGGAGATCCGCCAGCACGCCGTCAAGGCGTTCGGCGGCGAAGGCTTCAGTCTTCAGACGCGCCGCCTCGAGATTGTCCTGGCTGTACATGGTCAGGATGATCGCGGCCGAATCGTCACCACGACCCCGCAGGCGAGACAGCGCCTCGTTCAGCTTGGCGACCGCATCGCTGGGTGTCGTGGTGCCATTGACCCAGTAGACCTGATAAACAGCCGCGTGGCGCCCGCCCTTGACATAGCCCTCGAGGCGCACCTGCGGCACGGTGGCGCTGTCGCGCCGGACCGTGCTGGAGGTGGACCAGCTCCAGTCGTGGCTGGGCTCCACCATGTTGCTCACGTTGATCAGCTCGGCGCCCTGCTCCTGCTGGCGGAAGTAGGCGATGAAGACATCTACCGTCTCGCCGTCACGGGTCTTGTAACGCGCCTGATGGACGGCCCGCGCGCCGGGGAAGCTGGGGCGAATGCCGTCGGCGTCCGAGCTGTCCCGCTCCAGATCGGAGAGGGAGTCGAAACGCAGCTGGGGCGTCTCGGTACTGCTCGTCCTGGCCGTGAGGGCCTCTGCCGAACGCGCGATGCCCGGTGGAATCGCAGCCGCGAGCACACTCGCCGCAAGCATCACGGCGAGCGAACTCCCCGCCATCGCCGGGCCACCGCGGGGCACCTCCGGCTGGGGATCACGCCAGCGGGCACCTACCGCGAAGCCGACGAAGACCGCGATCCCGAAGATGATCCAGCCAAGGGCCAGGTGGCTGACACCCATGCCCCACTCGTTGTTGGAGTGGTGAGCCACCATCACGATCACGTAGGCGCGCAGCCAGTTGGCCAGCAGTGGCATGACCACCGACCAGACCATGAACAGCACCCGCTTGTGGGTCTGCGTGAAGGTGAGGTAAGCGAACACTGCACCAATGAAGATCGAGCTGAGAAGATAACGGATGCCGCCACAGGCCTCGACCACCGACCAGCGCCCGCTCGGGATCACGAAGTTTCGCCCCTCCTGGAATACCGGCACCCCCGAGTGGCGCAAGGCGACCACCGTGGCATCGGCCGTCCAGTTCATCAGGACCGGCAGCGCCTCCTGCCCGAACGGCACCGCAAACACCAGGAAGCTGATGGGGCCTGCCGAAACCCGGGCCGCCCTGTCGCCACCAACCGCCCAGACCGTGCAGAAGATCAGGAAGACCACGGAAAACTGCACCACCGCCGCAACGGAGGTCAGCTCACCGACCATCGCCACCAGCGAGCCCAGCACGAGCGCGGCAAAGCCCCTGGCGGACGGCCGGTAGGCGATCGCCGCAAGATGCGGCCACTTGGTCCAGAAGAGGTAGGCGACGACCGCCAGCACGATGTAACCGTGGGCGTGGCTCGGCAGGGTCTCCCAGGCCACCAGGACCATCTCGACGTAAGGGCGGAAGACCAGCAGGAGCAGGGTCCACACCACGAGGATCAGGCCCCAGGCGAGCCCTCGGCTCACTCCACGGCGGCCCCCTGCCGCATGATCTTCCATGCCGGGCATCACAGATTTCGATTGGCGATCCAGAGATGTCATCAGTTCCGTTTCCATTACGGTGAGGCTTTCAGCCGGCCCGAAGCCTTCAGGCTCATGGCCTCTGCCGAAGCTGCGGCCGATTGCTCACCCAGGGTGGCCTTGACCCATTTTTCAGTCACGACCGCGATCAGCATGAGGTAATAGGGCATGTCCCAGAAAGCCAGGTTGAGGAAGGCACCGCCCACCGCGAACCCCACCAGACTGACTTTCATCATCGACCCCAGGTCGGCGGCCCAGGCGAGCTCGGGGTGCCCGCGCCCCAACTTCATCAGGCGCCCGGCCGTGCGATAGGTCAGAATCCAGAAGGTCAGGAACAAGGCAAGCCCGATGTAGCCATGCTGGCCCAGAACCTGGAAGTAAATACTGTGTGCGACCAGCACCTCGTTCGGGTTGGGTGCATACATCCGATACACGAGCGCGCTGTCGGTGGCGAAACCCGCCCCCAGGATGCGGCTGTTGGCGATGTTGATCGCCATCGTCCAGGCGTTGATCCGCCCCATCGCCGAGGCGTCGGACTCATAGGTCTTGATCGTGCCCATCCGCTCGCCCCACTCGTCGGGCATGAACATCACCAGCGCCGGCGCCAGGATCAGCAGCACGATGCCGATCGTGAGCTTCGACTTGCTGCGCCACCACAGCACGATGGCCATCGACGACATTGCCAGCAGCGCGCCACGGGAATGGCTGCCGAGGACTGAAACGGCGCACAGCCCGATGCTGAGCAGCAAGCCCCGCCTGATCCATTTCGGGCTCAGACGGGTGAGCGTCGGCAGTTTCACGAGGTCTTCCGCCCGCATGTACAGGTAGTACAGCAACGGGATCGAGACGATCAGCGCGACCGCCAGCTCGTTATTGTCGGCGATCGCGCTACCCGGCGGGCCCCACACCCGAAAGGCACCGCCGGTGACGAGGGTGAAGAATCCCCCCTTGATGCCGAAGAACGCCACCGACAAGGCGGTGACGACGATGAAGCCGAGGATCTCTTCGCGGGTCCGGACCACGCAGCCGATGAGGAGCGCCACGCCCAACACCTTGGAAACGTTCACGTAGATCGCGCTGCTTTCGTCGAAGTGGATGGCCGCCACCGTGGTGAGCCCCATCCAGACGACGAACAGCGCCAGCACCGTCACCGGCCCACTCGAGGGCCAGCGCACCTGCTTGGGATGCGTCATCATGCCGACGACGAGCAGCGCCACGGCGATCATCGCGAAAGGCAGGCTGTAGGCGAAACCCCAGCCCAGCCGGTGGGGGTTCATCAGGCCGATCCACGCCCACAGCAAGGCTGCGATATAGGGATACTTGAGGGCCCTGATCGCACCGTATACAAAAATGAGCGTTATCAGTAGATCACGCACTCACATCGCTCCATACATTCATCAGGTCCACCAACCAATGGGCCACAAAAATCAGGCTGCGACGCGACTGACCACGTACCTGAACTTGCCGGACGCCTCGGCCGGCACCACGTCGACGAGCTTCACGTCGATCGTCACGGACGCCCCCAGCCTGCGCTTGAGGCCCTCCTGGATGCGCCCGACATCACCGGCCTCGAAGAGCGGCCCCGGCACCACGAACACCGTGGTGAGGGCGGTCGTCTCCTGGACGATCTTGAAGGACGCCACCCCCGGAATATCCCGAAGAACATAAATCAGCGCAAGGCCATGCATCACGGTGCCATCTGCGGAGATGACGAAATCGGTGCTGCGACCCTGGATCTCGCGGAGAATCGGCAGCCCGCGGCCGCAGGGGCAGCGATCTTCGCTCAGGACACCGACATCGCCCGTGCGATAACGCACGAACGGGTAATCACGCGTGGCGAGGTGGGTCACGACGATCTCGCCCGACACCCCCGGCGGCTGGACCCGCCCTTCCCCGTCGATGATCTCGACGATGATGTCCTCGGCGGTGATGTGCATCGAGCCCGACGGGCAGGCATGGGCGATGAAACCCGCATCGCGCCCGCCGTAGCCGTTGGCCACCGGGCAGGCGAAGAGCCGGCTGATGATCTCGCGCTGGTGGTCGTAGAGGCGCTCGGAGGTCACGAAGACGACCTTCACGCCCAGGTCGTCGAGGCGGATGCCTTTTTTCTCGGCGTAGCCCGCGATGTGGCTGATCGCCGAGGGGTAGCCGAACACCATGCGCGGGCGCACCTCGCGGATGCGCGCGATGAAGCCCTCGACCTTCGCGTCGGACATCTCAAAGGCCGGCAGCAGCTCGGTGCGCATCAGCCGGTCGCGGATCAGGCGGACCTTGTCCTGGGAGCCGAGCTCGATCGGCGAACCCCACACGACGATCTCCGGGTCGCCGATATCCACGTCCCACCAGCGGGTGGCGCGCCACTTGGCGGCCACGTCATGGGTCACGCGCTCGGTGCCGATGAAGAAGATCAACGGTTCGCCGCTGGAGCCGCCGGTGTTGAAGCGCGCCAGCCCCTGGGCGTCGTCGGCGCGCAGCGTGTCCTTGTTCTCGCGGATCACCGACTTGGTGAGGAAGGGCAGCGCCTGCAAGTCGGCCGGCCCGGTCACCTTCTGCGGGTCGAAGCCCTCCCGGGCGAACAGGTCGCGGTAAAAGGGAACGTGGCTGCCGATGTCGGCAAGGAAATCACGCAGGCGCGCCGCCTGCTGCTCGAGGATGCGCTGCTGCGGCCACCACTGGGACTCTTCCATGGCCTGCCGCACCTTCACGGTGTCGTGCTTCTTGAGGCGTTCCTGGAGCGGGAACAGCGCGTTCGCCACGAGGCGGGTATAGATGTCAGACATGATCGTTCGATTCCTGGATCCGGGCGGCGCCGGACGGTAAGTGCCCACGCAGGGCATCCTCATAGGCCGCCAGCAGCTCGTTCCTGACGGCAGACCAGGCGTAGCGGCGCACCTCTTCCAGCCCCGCCTGACGCAGCACCGCCGCGAGGGGCGCGTCGTCCAGCACGCGCAGCGCAGCGTCGGCCATCGCCTGGGGCGCATCGGCAGGCACCAGCAAGGCGGTGCGTTCGTGGCTGACCAGGAAGGGGATTCCCCCCACGTCGGTCGTCACGACGGGCACCCCGCAGGCCATGGCCTCGAGCACCGACACCGGCATGTTGTCGACCCGGCTCGGATTGAGCGTGAGGTCGGCGTCCCGGTAGAGGGCGGCCATCTGGTCGCGGTCGAGACGGCCCGTGAAACGGACCCGCTCCGCCACCCCCAGCGCGTCGGCGAGGGCCTGGAGCTCGGCGAGCTGCGGCCCGCTGCCGGCCACCGAGAGGCGTGCCTCCGGGCGCACCGCGGCGACCAGGGCAAAGGCACGCAGCGCGGTATCGATCCCGTAGATGGGCTCGAGATTGCGGGCAAGCACCAGATGGGCGCCCCGCTTCCGGTTCTCGGCAGGGGCAAAGCGGGCCAGGTCGACCACGTTCGGGACGATCCGGCCTTCGATTCCGAAACGCCCGAAGACCTCTTTCAAAAAACCTGATGGAAACAGCAGCTGGGAGGCCCGGGCCAGGGTCGAGCGAACCCGCGGCGCCGACCGGTTGAGGAAGGCCTCGGCCTCGCCCCCGTGGTAGTTCACAACCACCGGCCGCCGGCGCAGGCTGCCGATCCAGACCGCCGGCGCCGCGAAGAGGTGCCACGACCAGCCAGAGTTGGCCATTACGTGCACGATGTCGGCCCGCCCCGCCGCGCTCCACAGGCCGAAGCCGTAGGGCAGCAGGCGCGCCACGGCCCGCAGGCCCTGCACCCGGCCGATCCAGGCCGGACGATAGGGCGCATTCACCTGCACCAGCTCGACGCTCGCACCCTCCTGGCGCAGCAGCTCGGCCAGCTGCCGGGTCTGGTTCGCCATGCCGCCGGCGGGCGGAGGAAGCGGCCCGACGAGGGCGACGCGCAGGCCGGAAAAGCTCATGCCGGACGGCTCCCGAGCAGCTGGTCGTACACCTTGCGGTAGTTGGCCACACTGTTCTTCCAGTTGCGCACGTCCTCGACGAAACGCCGGCCAGCCGCGCGCATCGCGGGCCACTTTTCGCGGTGGTCGAGCATGTCGTTCACCGCCGCCACCAGGGCGCCCGGATTGCCGGCGGCGAAGAGCCGGCCCGTCTCGCCGTCGCGGATCAGCTCCTGGTGGCCACCGACATCCGATGCCACGAAGAGATGGCCCTGGGCCATCGCCTCGAGGGGCTTGAGCGGGGTGACGAGCTCGGTGAGGCGCATCGAATGGCGCGGATAGATCAGGAGGTCGATCAGGTCGTAGTAGAGGCTCACGCTGGCGTGGGGCACGCGGCCTGTGAAGATCACCTTGTCGGCCACCCCGAGGCGCTCCGCCTGGGCCTTGAGGTTGGCATCCTGGGGGCCACCGCCGACGAGCAGCACCCGCAGCTCGGGTCGGCTCGCCAGCAGCCCGGGGAAGGCGTCGAGCAGCAGGTCCAGGCCCTCGTAGGCGTAGAACGAGCCGACGAAACCGAGCACCGTCTTGCCCTCTAGCCCGAGCTCCTGGCGGAGCGGCAGCGCGGCGTCCTTCGAGCCGGAGACCTGGAAGTTCTCGACGTCGACGGCGTTGGGGATGACGGTCACCCGGGCGTCGGGGATGCCCCGGGCCACGATGTCGCGGCGCAGGCCTTCGCAGATCGTGAACACATGATCCACCCGCTTGATCGCCCAGGTCTCGAGGGCCCGGGTGGCGCGGTAGCGCAGGCTGCCCTCGGCGGTCGTCCCGTGGTCGACGGCGGCGTCTTCCCAGAAGGCGCGGATCTCATACACGACGGGGATGCCCAGGCGGCGGCCGACCCGGATCGCCGGGATCGCGTTGAGCACCGGCGAATGGGCGTGCAGCACGTCGGGGCGCAGCTCCCGGGCCAGGGCTTCCAGGCGCGCCTCGGTGGCGCGGATCAGGCGGTACTCGTTGACGCCCGCCGGCCCTGCGGGCGGCACCGGCGTGCGGTAGAAACGCAGGCCGTCCACCTCCTCCACCTCGGCGGCGGTCGCGCCCTGCTTGGGCGAGGTCAGGTGGAAGGTTTCCCAGCCCCGTGCGCGCTGCTCGCGCAGGATCGCCGCGGTACGGAAGGTGTAGCCGCTGTGAAGGGGGATCGAGTGGTCGAGGATATGAAGGATGCGCATTTACGTGATCAATTCGGCTGCAGCCGGGGACGCCGGCACTGAGGCGCCGTTGTGGCGCAGGAAGGCTTCGAACATCATCACCGTCCAGAGGGACGCGCTGTAGTCCTTCGCGCCGGACTGGTGGGCGTCCACCAGATGTTCGAGGTAATCGCGGTTGAAGATCCCGGTCTGGGCCAGCGTCTCGCCGAGCATGACCTCGCGCACGCGCTGCTTCAGCGGCCCACGGAACCAGCGCGCCAGCGGCACGGCAAAGCCCATCTTGGGGCGGTACAGCACGTCGTCGGGGAGCAAGGGCTCGAGGGCCTTCTTGAACAGGAACTTGCCCTCCTGGCCCTTCACCTTGAGGCTGGAGGGCAGCGTGGCGAGCCACTCGACCAGCTCATGGTCCATCAGCGGTTCGCGCACTTCGAGGGAATGGGCCATCGCGGCCCGATCGACCTTGGTGTTGATGTCGCCCACCAGGTAGGTCTTGATGTCGAGGTACTGGATGAGGGCCAGCGGGTCGTCGGTCTGGGCGGCCTCGCCGTGGCGGCGGAACACCTCGACCGCGTTATAGCCCGCCAGCTCGCGCCGGAAGCTGGCCGAGAAGAGGCTGCGGCGCATGTCGTCGCGCAGGATGGACACCGAATGGAAGTAGGCCTCGACCGAGTTGCGCGCCATCGCCTGGAAGGTGCTCTTGGCGCGGAACACGCGCGGCGCCCAGTCAGCCTTGGGGTACACCCGGCCGAGCATGCCGAACAGCGGCCGGCGCACCCCCGCGGGCAGCGCGCCGCGCATCTTCTCGTCCATCAGGTGGGTGCGATAACGCCGGTAGCCGCCGAAGCTCTCGTCACCGCCGTCACCCGAGAGGGCCACCGTGACGTGCTTGCGGGCCAGCTGGCAGACCCGGTAGGTGGGGATCGCCGAACTGTCGGCGTAGGGCTCGTCGTAGAGGGCGGCCAGCGTGTCGATGAGGTCGAAGTCATCGGACCTGACCGTCTCGACGTAGTGGCGCGTCTGGTAGCGGTCGGCGACCAGCTGGGCGAAGGCCGACTCGTTGAAGGCCGGGTCGTCGAAGGCTATCGAGCAGGTGCTCACCGGGTCGCCGGAGAGGCCCGCCATGGTGGCCACCACCGCGCTCGAGTCGACGCCGCCGGACAGGAAGGCGCCCAGGGGCACGTCGGCGATCATCCGCAGGCGGACGGATTCGCGCAGGCGCTCGTTGAGTTCGGCGCAGGCCTCACCCACCGAGAGGTGGTTGTCGAGGGAGAAACGCACGTCCCAGTACGACCGCGGCGCCGGGATCGGCTCGCCGCGCCGGATGCACAGGGTTTCTGCCGGCTGCAGCTTGAGGGCGCCGCGGAAGATCGTGCGCGGCTCGGCCACGTAACCGAGGGAGAAGTATTCCTCGACCGCATGGGGGTCGATGCGCCGATCGAGGCCGGGGTGCTGCATCAGCACCTTCAGCTCGGAGCCGAAGAGCAGCGTGCCGTCGTCGAGCAGCGCGTAATACAGCGGCTTGACGCCCAACCGGTCGCGGGCCAGGAAGAAGGTCTGGCGGTTGCGGTCCCACAGGCCGAAGGCGAACATGCCGCGGAAGCGCTGCACGCAGGCTTCACCCCAGGCCTCCCAGGCATGGACGATGACCTCGGTGTCGCTGCGGGTATGGAAGACGTGGCCGAGGGCTTCGAGCTCGGGCACGAGCTCCTGGAAATTGTAGATCTCGCCGTTGAAGACCACGGCCACCGAGCCGTCCTCGTTGAACAAGGGCTGCTGGCCGGTGGACAGGTCGATGATCGACAGGCGGCGGTGCCCCAGCGCCACGCCGGGCTCGAAATAGAGATCCCCCTCGTCGGGGCCGCGATGGAACTGGATGTCGTTCATCCGCTTCATCAAGCCGCGATCGAAATCGCGCTTGCCGCGGGTGTCAAAAAGACCGGCGATGCCGCACATGACTTGTTTATGCTTTCAGGGAAGGGCTTTTGCCGGATTGAACCGCCGCCAGGGATGCGCCAGCGCTCTCCGGGAGCAGCGCCTGATAAAGGGACAGGTAAGACCCGACCATGGCGTCGAGGCTGAACTCCTGCAGGACCCGCTCGCGCCCCGCCTGCCCCATGGCCGTCACCCGCCCGGGCGTCCGGAACAGGGCCATCATGGCGGCGGAAAGCGCGGCCGGATCCGCCGCGGGCACGAGCAGGCCGTTATGGTCATCGGCCACGAGTTCGGGGTTGCCGCCGACGTTGGTGGCAATCACCGGCAGACCGGAGGCCATGGCCTCGAGCACGGTATTGGAGATGCCTTCCGACAGGGACGGCATCACGAAAACGTTCATCGCCCCCATCGCGTCGGGAATGTCAGAGCGCTCGCCGGTGAGCCAGACGTGGCCTTCGAGCCCCTCGGCACGCACCAGGGCTTCGAGCTCACCCTGGAGCGGGCCGCCACCGACGATCATCAGGCGCGCCCGCCTTGCGGCCTCAGCGTCACCACGGATCATCCGGGCAAAGGCGCGGATCAGGTTGGCGTGGTCCTTGACGGCCTGGAGGCGGCCGACCGCGCCGAACACCATCAGCTCCGGTGCGTCGAAGGGTGAGCCGGGCAACACGCGGCGAGGCGCCGCCGGCACGAAGCGCCGGGCGTCGACGCCGTTGCAGATGCGCTTCACGCGGCGCGCGCCAACGCCGACCTTGTCCAGCAGGTAGCTCTCGATCTTGCGCGACAGCGCCACGTAGTGGGACACGAAGGGCGAATACAGCTTGCGGACGAGGCGGTACTTCCGGCTCGTCCCCTCCCGATCGAAGCTGTCCCAGCCATGCTCCCCATGGATACGCACGGGCACCCCGGCCAGCCAGGCCGGCACGACCATCTCGAGCGCGGCCAGGTTACGGGTGTGGACGATCGCCGGCTTCTCTTCGCGGAACATCCGGAACAGCGCCGGATACAGCTTCAAGCCGTGGCCCGCAGGCTTGTGCAGCGAGACGAACTCGACGTCGGAGCGCCGGACGCGTTCACAGAACGACGGCACACAGCGGGTCAGCGCCACGATCTTGTGCCGAAAGTGCTCTGCCGGCATGTGGTTGAGCAGATTGACGATCCCGTTCTCGAGGCCTCCGACATCGAAGCTGAAAACCACATGGATCACTAGGGGGCGCGGGTCGGTCATGACGCTTTCGGGCGGGGCTGCGCGGTGGGTTCGGAGGGGGCGGCCAGCAGTTTTTCGAGGGCCGACAGGTGTGCCCCCCAACTATAACGGGTGACGACCCGCTTTCGGGCGGCCTGCCCCATGTTGCGGCGCAATATTACATCAGCGAGCAAGCCAACGATAAGCGAAACGAATTCATCCCCACTGTGGGCAATCTCACAATCCTCACCCGGCGAGGCCTCGAGCCCGGTGGCGGATGCCGAAGAAATCACGACCGGCTGCGCCATGGCCATCGCCTCGAGCACCTTGTTCTGGATCCCGCGGGCAATCCGCAGCGGCGTGACGACCACGTCGGCGTGGGCCAGATAGGGCCGCACGTCGGGCACCGTGCCGGTCACGACGACTCCCTCGGCCGCCAGCGCCTGAACCGCCGGCGCGGGATTCATGCCTACGATCCAGAAGCGGGCGTCGGGAAACTGCTGGCGCACCTTGGGCAGCAGCTCGCCGGCGAACCAGACCACCGCATCGATGTTCGGCCAGTAATCCATCGCGCCGGTGAACAGCAGCACCGGCCCGCCCGGCGGAAAGGGGCTGTCGAAGGTATGGTCAGGGCTGAAATAATCGGCGTCGACGCCGTTCTGCATCACGCCGACCCGCCCCGCCACCTCGGGCGCGGCCTGCCGGAAGAGCTGGGCCTCGGCCTCCGTGACGAACAGGCTGGCGTCGCCGGCCGCGGCGGCCTGGCGCTCGAAGGCGAGGAGCTTTGCGCCCTCGCGCCGGTACAGCCACGACATCGGCCAGCGATGGTCGGGGGCGTATTGGGTCCATTTGGCGGAATCGAGATCGCAGAAATCGATGATCCGCCGGTCAAGGCCGGGCACGTCGAGGTACTGGGCCATGGGGCCGGAGAACGCGACAGCCTGGCGGATGCCCTCCCGGGCCACGACGTCGGCCACCCACTGCCGCAGGCCGGCATCGCGGTAATAAGGCAGGCTGAGGGCCTCGCCGCCGAGCAGGCCACGCAAGCTGAGCACCCGCGCGAGGCGCGGATCCAGGCGGACCACATGGCTCTCCTCGCACCACTCGGCGAGGCGGCCCACATGGGCCGCGTCGTCCGGATGATCCACGAAGGTGCCGAGGAACACCCGATGCCGCCGCGCCAGCTGACGCAGGATGTTGAAGGACCGGACCTTGTCGCCCTTGTTGGGCGGAAAAGGAATGCGATGAACCAGGTAGAGCAGCGGGCTGCGGTCGTCTGCCACCGGGCTCACCCGAGATTACGAACGATGTGCGGCCCGATCGTGTTGGCCACGGCCAGCGGCAGGCGCCGCCACATGGCGATGAAAGCCCGGTACTTGGGGTTGAGCGGGTTGTTCTGGGGCACCTCGTCGCGCTTGTAGAGCCGGTATTCGTAGGACAAGGGCAAGGGCTCGAAGCCCCAGTTCTTCTTGAAGCTGTACGGGCCCGTCCCGATCTTGCTGCGACCGTAATCGAAGATCTTGTAGCCGCGGGCGCAGGCACGGCGCATGAGCTCCCAGTACTTGAAGTCGTTGGCCGCCAGCTCGCGCGCAGCGAGGTCGTCGCCGGCGTAATAGGGCAGCACTTCGTCCCGGAAGTAGAAGGTCAACACGGTGGAAAGCAGCTTGCCCTCGGGCGAGGTAATCGTCATCACCTCGCAATCCTGCCCGAAAACCCTCATCAGGGTTTCAAAGAAACGTTTCGGCAGGGCCGGCGTGCCGTGGCGCAGCACGTTGTCGGAGTACAGCGCGAAGAAGCGGTCGACGTTGCTGTCGATCTCGCAGACGAGGCCGTTCTTGATGCCCTTGCGCACCATCGCCCGCTGCTTGCGGGGGATCGCCAGCATGTTGGCCTCTTCGTCGGCGAGGATCTCCTTGCGAAAGGTGACGTAAACCTCCTGGCGCGGCCAGTCGGGGTGGCGCTCGGTGAGGTTGCGATACTCGAGGTGCTGCACCCCGGCCTTGCGCGACAGCGCGTCGGCGGCCTCGTCGAGGGCGTCGACGGCCTCGGCGTCGCTGCCGGCAATGCCGCCATAGACCGCAAACGGCAGGGAGGTCATGGCGTGGCCGAACAGCCGGCTCTTGACCTCGACCAGCGGCAGCACCGCGACGATCTGCCCGTCACGCTCGGCGAGGAGGTAGTGGGTACGGTGCCGGAACACCGACTCCATGATGTCGCGCCACTCGATGCGATGAAAGAAGGTCGCGTCCGGGCAGCCAAACACGAAGGCGTTCCAGCGCGAGGCGTCCCCCGCCTCGTAGGGGCGTACTTTTACGACAGAAACCATGCGAAACCCAGACTCAAATTCTAGTTGCGGAGAGAAACACGTCGTCCATCCGCCCCCATGCGAAATCCTGCAGGAGGCGCTCGAGACGCGCTTCGGTGTGCTCGAGATTCACGTAGTGGCGGAAGCGGGTCTTGGCGCTCGCTTCCTTGACCACCGGCTGGCCGGGATCGATCTCCCAGGGGTGGAAATAGAAGATGGCCGGACGACGGTCTTCGGCGTTGACCTTGCGGATGCCCCACGCCGAAACCGGGTAAGGCAGCAGGCGGAAGTATCCACCGCCGCCCACCGGCCAGTTGCGGCCGAACCGGCGCACGGTGGTGATGGGGATCTCGAGCAGCCCTTTGGCGACCGGGTAGGGAAAGCGCGGCGCGTCGGGCACGCCGTAGTGGTCGTGCTTGACCGGATACACGCTGGAGCTGTAGGCGTAGCCCGCTGCCTCGATGCAGTCGTGGGCCCAGGGGTTGGAATAGCCCACCGAGAAACTCGGCGCGCGGTAGCCCCGCACCTCGCAGTCGGCGATGTCTTCGAGCACCACCTTGGCCAGCTGGATGTCGGCCAGGAAGGCTTCGGGCGTCTGGTCGCTGGCCCGCTCGTGGCCGTAGCCGTGGCTGGCGATCTCATGCCCTTCCATGGCGATCAGGCGCACCAGCTTGGGATAGCGCTCGGCGATCCAGCCCAGGGTGAAGAAGGTGCCCTTGGCCTCGTGCTGGTGCATCAGCTCGAGGATGCGATGCACGTTGCGCTCGACCCGGCACTCGGTGGAACTCCAGCGATCCTTGGGGAAATGGCTGGCCAGCGCGGACACCTGAAAATAGTCTTCGACGTCGATCGTCAGCGCATTGACGATAGGCTCGCGGGTCTGGGTGGTGGGTGCGCTCACTTGCCCTGCCCTCCGCTTTCGGTTGTCGTCGCCTGCTGCTGGGCCGCCTTGAGTAGCTGCCCGAGGGCATTGAGGGTGGTCGACAGCGTCCGTTCGAGGACGGCCAGGCGCTCTTCGAAGCGCGCCGTATCGAAGGCCGCCCCTGCCCCCGCCAGCACCTTGGCGGCCTCGGGGTTGGCCAGCAGGCGCTGCAGGTCGATTCCGGCTGTCGAGGCCTCGACGACGGCTGCGGGCCGGGGCGAAAATGCGTCGGTCTGCAGCGCAGCCGGCGTGACCTGCTCCTCGCGCATCTCGGCCGAGATCTGATTGACGAGGTCAACGCTGACGCGGCGCTGCTCGCCGAGGAAGGCGCCGAGCATGATGCGGTCGCACACGGCATTGATGCGCCGCGGAATGCCCTGACTGACGTTGAAGATCTCGCGCATGGCCTCCTGGTCGAAGCTGGGGTTGCCCTTCCAGCCGACACAAGACAGACGGTGTTCGATGTAGGCGTGGGTTTCCTGCAGATCCAGCGGCCCCAGGTGATAGGAGGCGATCACGCGCTGGCGCAGCTGCACCATCTCCGGGCTCTGCATGATGGCGCGAAACTCGGGCTGCCCGACGAGGAAGCTCTGCAGCAGCGCGTGGTCTTCGAGCTGGAAATTGGAGAGCATCCGCAGCTCCTCGACCGCCTGGGGCGTGAGGTTCTGGGCTTCATCGACGATCAGGAGGGCCCGCTTGCCGGCTGCGGTGGTGGACACCAGGAAAGCCTCGATGGCGAGCAGCAGGTCGCTCTTGGTGAGGTGCTTGCTGGGGATACCAAAGGCCGCCGCCACCAGACGAAGGGTGTCGTCCGCGTCGATCTGGGTGCTCACCAGATTGGCGGCCACGATCTTCTTGGGGTCGAGCTTTTCGAGGAGGCTGCGCACCAGCAGCGTCTTGCCTGCCCCGACCTCGCCGGTGATGACGATGAAGCCTTCGTTCTGATGCAGCCCGTATTCGAGATAGGCCATGGCGCGGCGGTGGCCGCGACTGCCATAGAAGAAGGAGGGGTCCGGGTTGAGCTGGAAGGGCTTGCCTCGCAGCCCGAAATAGGCTTCGTACATGAGATGCTCAGAATTGGATTGCGAGGCTGCCGATCACCGCGTTTTCGGTATAGTCGCTGGTGGAGTAGGAACCCTCGTTGCGGCGCGCGTTCAACATGCCGGTTGCCTTGGGCGTCAGTCGGGACGAGACGCCGACGGTCAGCAGGCGCGAGTCCGAACTCTGGCTCACGAGACCTTCGTTGCGGCTGCGGGTCGAGCTGAAGGACGCATTGAGGTTGGTCAGCCCGGTGACCTGATGGCTGAGCGTGAGGGTGGCTCCCGTCGTCCGCAGTTGCGAGCCCGCCTGCAGATCGTTGCTCACGGCAAAATCCCGTTCGACAAGGCTGTCCCGCAACGACTGGAACACCACCAGCCCAAGGGAGTTGCGCTGGCCGAGGTAGGTGGCGCCCACCTGGAGCCGTTTGTCGAGGAAGGTCGCGTTGGTGAGGACGGGCTGGTACACCTGCCCCTGCGGCATGCTGGCAAGCAACTGCCGCACAAAAGCCTCCCGCTCGGCAACGTTGGGGTAGAGGGATGCGTACTGGCGCATCAGAGGCTCAAAAAAGAAATCGGCGTACGACAGCGGGCTCAGCATCGAGTTGCTCGTTGTCGTGGCATCCTTGCTAAAGCTGGCCCGGTAAACCATCTGCGACGACCGGTGATCGGCGGCCAGGGTGTAGCCGGTGCCGAAAAAACGGTCTTCGACGGTTGCCGCAACACGCGTGCGCGGTGTCGGCGTCCAGTCGGCACCCGCGCCATAGATCGAGCTGCTCTGGTTGCTTATCCGGTAATTGTTGGATTCTGCGCCGACGATGAGGCGCAGCATGAGCTCCGGCATCACCTGGGCCATGCCGGTCAGGCGCGCCGTCTGTTGCTTGAGCTGGCGTGAGGAGGCGCTGTTGTCGCTGGTCTGGTCGAGGACATTCAAGCCCCAGCCCAGGCGACCCGTCATGCGAGGGTCTGAAGCGCTGAGCGCCCAGCTTTGTGAGGTAGTCTTGGCCATCGCCGTACTGCCGGAGTCGGAGACGCCCTGCGTGTAGCGCAACTGCAGAGAGCCGGTGTTGCCGAAACGGGTCGTGAAGTAGGGGCTGATGTTGAAAACGCTCACCTGGGTCTGGTTGATGCCGGTCACCGTGTCCGCGGGCCTCGCACCGAAGACCGAGGTGGCCATGCGGCTCACCGACCCGTTGAGATCGACATACAGACGATTCTCCAGGGCCATGATGTTGCCTCTGCCGTTGAACGCCAGGTTGGTCGAATCAGCGGAGGTGCCATTGCCGTAATGGATCGCATTGACCGATGCCGAAAACGATCCGGTGACCCGGGCGCCGCGCGCATCGACACTGAGCCCCGGGCTGATCTGGGTGATCCAGTCCGTCTTCGTCTCGCCCGCGTTACGCAAGCCTGCGTTGTCGGTGATCGTCTCGGTGAAACGAACGGACGGCATGACCCTGAACGTTTGCTGCTGCGCCAGCACCGGGGATGCAGCCATCAGCCCCAGGGGGGCACAGAGGGCCGCCAGGCGCCAGGCGTCGGACTGCCGCCGTGAGCGACCGGAAGCGGGGGTTCTCACGCGTTCTCCTTCGGGTTGTGGCCGTAACCGTAGCCGTAACCATAGCCATAACCATAGGCACCGGCGCCCGAGTGAGCCGCCTTGTTGAGCAGCATCAGCTTGACGGGGCAGGACTCGATGGTGGACAGCGCCTGCTTGACCGCGGCCTGGGTCGTCTTGTTGGACTCGACCACCATCACGATCTGGCCCATGTGCGTCGCCAGCACCCGGGATTCGGTGGTGACCAGCAGCGGGGGCGAATCGAAGACGATGATCCGGTCGGAATACCGCACGGCGAGCTCGTCGAGCAGATTGTTCATGGCATCGCTGGCCAGCAGCTCGGTGGCCCGGGGGTGAGGCGTACCGGCCGGCAGGAGGCTCAGCTTTTCGATGTTGGTCTTGAGCAGCACATCACCCAGCTGGATGTCCGGGTTGGTGAGCACATCCATCAGGCCCTTCTTCGGCGGCAGGCCGAGGATGTTGAGCACCGACGGACGCGAGACGTCCGCATCGATCAGCAGCACGGTGTGGTCGAGCTCCATCGCCATGCTGATGGCCAGGTTGATGGAGCTGAAGCTCTTGCCCTCTCCGGGCAGGGAGCTCGTGATCATGATCAGGTTGGCGTTGTCGATCGCCGCGGCGCCCTTGCCCTGCACGTTGCGCAGCAGCGGGCGTTTGACGATCCGGAACTCGTCGCCGATCAGCGAGCGCGGAGCGTTGGGCGTCACGGCGCCGATCGAATGCAGGCGATCGAGATCGATCTCGATGCTCTGGGCCGGGTTGCCCGGGCGGGCTGCGGCGGCAGGCGCGGGCGTACGCGCCGCGACCGGAGCGGGCGCGGCGGGCGCTTCTGCCACCGGTTTCGGGGGCTCCGCGGCGAAGGCCGAAGCCTGCCGAACCGGCGCGGGCGTTGCGTCGACCGGCGCAGCGGCCTCGGGCGCCGCCTGCCCGGCGTTTGCGCGCTGGAGTTGTTCGAGTCGCTCGACCGCTTTTTCAATAATGCTCATGTTCGCCTCTCAACCCATCCTGGCCAGCAAGAGCCAGACAGTCATTGCGCCAAACAAACCGACAAGTGCCCCGACCCCGCCGAGAAAGACGATCCGCCCACGACGCTGTACGCGCATCCGGTCCGGATCAGCGATCATGCTGACGGCGCCGAGCACCGCGAGCCCGGTCACCTCACGCAGGACCTGGGTGTCCGTGAAGATCGGGCGGATCTGGCTGATCAGGAAGCTGACGGCGGCGCCCAGCAGCAGTGCCAGAACCCCCGCGCCGGGCATCAGGAGCAGCCGGTTGGGCGCGGAGGGCTTGGCCGGCACCGTGGGCGGGTCGATCAGACGGAAATCTGCAACCCCCGAGGTCGCCCCCATCTCGACGGCCATGGTCGCCGACTCCCGACGGGCCACCAGCGCATCGTAGTTTTTCTTGTTGACGTCGTAGTCCCGGTTGAGCTGGGTGTATTCGGTCTCGAGCTGCGGCAGCATCCGCGATGCGGCGGCGAGCTGCTGAACCCGGCTCTCGTATTCGCTGACGCGGGCCTTGAGCGAAGCCACGTTGGCTTCGGCCTCGCCCAGCGCAATCTTCATCTGCTGCATGACCGGGCTGGCGCCAGCCCCAGCCATCGCCGGGCCGTTACCCATGGTCTTGCGGCGAATCTGGATTTCCTGGGATTTCTGGGCCTCGAGCTCCTCGATGAGCTTGCGCGCCGCCACCACATCCGGGTGCTGGTCGGTGTATCTCAGCAGCAGGGCATCGAGCGACTTTTTCTGGGACTCGATGCGCCCATCGAGTTCGGGAACCGAGACGCTGGCCAGGGACGCGCTGGACATGCGCTCGGGCAGGATCATCGAGTCTTCACCGGAGAACTGCCGCTTCAGGGCATCGCGGGAGTTTTCTGCCTCACGCAGCGCAAGCCGTGCCTGGTTGAGCTGCTCGGTGGCATCGGCCACCTTGCGGAAATAATCCGGCGCGCCCGACCCCACCGTGCTCATGTTGCGCAGCTTGTACTCCTTGAGTCTGTTCTCTGCATCCACCAGCCGCTGCTCGTAGGCCTTGATCTGATCCTCGATGAAGCGCCGGGCGGTGTCGGAGTCCTTGCGCTTATCCCCCAGCCCGGACTCGACGAAGATCGACACCATCGACTGGACAACCCGCTTGGCCCGCTGGGCATCGGTGTCGGTGTAGGCCAGCGTGTAAATGTTGTCACGCCCCGCTTCGCGGATCTGCAGCGCCTTGGTTACCGAGACGATCAAGGCCTCACGCTCCTCTTTGGTCTTGGCCGCAAGATCCAGGTCGGCCATGCGGATCAGCTTCTCGACGTTGGGACGGCTGATGAGGGTTCGGCTGAGGATGTTGATCTGCTGGTCGACGTTGGGCTGCACCGCCAGGCCGGACATCAGCGGCTTGAGGATGGACTGGGTGTCAACGTAGACGCGCGCCGAAGCCTCATAACGGTCAGGCTGCAGATAGACCGCCGCCGCCGCAATCGGACCCACGATCCACGCAGCGGCCAGGCCCCACCAGCGATAGAGCCACATGCCGCGGAGAATCACCGACAGCTGTCTCAATATATCTTCCATTGGGAGAATCCGAATGCAGCCTCCCCGGCACTCGGGCCGGGGAGGAAATCAAGTGAAAGTTCAGAACCAGCTCTGCGGAATGATGAGCACGTCGCCCGGCTTCAGCTCGACGTTGGCCGACACATCGCCGCGCTTGACGAGGTCCTTCAGACGGACCGAATACTGCTTGTTGCCCTCGGAGGTCCGCAGAAGGGTGGCGCGGTTGCCATCGGCGAAATCGGTGATGCCGCCCACCGCGATCATCACGTCAAGCATCGACATCTTCTGGCGATAGGGCAGGGTCTGCGGCCTGGCCGCCTCGCCGATCACGCGGATCTGCTGGGAATACGGCCCGACGAAGCCGCCGACGATCACGGTCACGACCGGGTCGCGGATGTACTTGCCCAGCGCCTGCTCGATTTCACGGGCCAGGGTCGTGGAATCACGGCCTGCAGCCGGGAGATCCTCGACCAGCGGCGCGGTGATCTTGCCATCCGGCCGCACGGCAACCGACATGGACAGCTCCGGGTTGCGCCAGACGACGATGTTCACGTTATCGCCAGGACCGATCAGATAGTTGTAATCGGCATTATCAGCGGTTGCCGGAGCCGGCGGATAGGTCGTGGCACAGCCGGCCAGACCTGCCAGGGCACAGGCCAGCAAGCCTGTCGTCAAAAAACGTTTCATAAGCTACTTCCCCTGATTGCGGCCGTATTTCAGCCTTTGAACGATAACATGCGGATATTACGGCAGACGGCACACCCGCCCGGAGAAAAACGTCACGCAACCCTGGAAAGGGTACATGACTTCGCCATGGAGGGACGTTAAAAATCTGCACCGGGTAAGGCCCGGCGCGGATGATAGCCGAACGACGATGTGTTCTAGAAGGACCAGCGCGCTTCGGTATAGACCCTGTCCCGATCCGAATATCGGCCGAAAGCACCCGTGGCGTCACCACCGAACACGTCCGCACCAAACACCAGCCGCCAGCTCTTGCTCGCAGACCAGATGACCCGCGGCCGGAACATGAAATCGGTGCGCTTGAGCATCGAGACGAAGAGCATCTCGCCTTCCCAGGCCTTCGCGAGCTTGGTGTTCAGAAGGATGCTCGCCCCGTCCTCGACCCGCTCAAGCCCGATCGCCGGGTTGAGGTCGAAGGTGCGGCGGCCAAAATACTGCAGGTTCACACGACCATCCCGGAAGGCCGGGATGTCGACCCCGAACGCGTAATCCATGGTGTTCTGCGCCACCAGCCCATCCGGGTTCAGTGCCGGATTGAAGGTGTTGTACTTGCGTCCGCGGGCGTGCACCAGCTCGCCCTTCAGCACGAATTCGCCGAAGTCCTTGGCCATCGTGCCGCCGATCTGGGTGATGCGGTCGTGGCGGGGCTCGAACTCGTTGCCGAAGCTGCCGACCTGGTAAAAGGTCTGGGCAACGTCGAGGCTGCGGTAGTAGAAGCCGGACATATCCCAGCCGCCGAACTGCCGCGACAGGCGGGCACCCCAGTTGCTGTTGGCGAGGGTGTTGTCGGGCTTGACTTCACCCCGCATCCGCGTGCCCTGGGGAAGTTGCATGGGGTAGAACTCGGCGCCGGGCTTGCCGATCCGGTCGTAGCTGGGGACGGGAATCCAGACCAGCTCGGCGTGGGTGTCGCCAAAATAGTATTCGGCCCGCGCTGCCCACTGGGGGATCCGCAGCTGCTCGAACTCCGGCAGGTAGAAGCTGCGCAGATCCCGGGCAGAGACCACGTCGGCGAAGAACAGGCCGACCATCTCGCCCCACACGATGTGCTGGCGGCCGAGCCGGATATCCACGTCGCCGGCGGAAAAGTCGAGGTAGGTTTCACGCAGGTCGAACTGATATTGCTGGTCGCGGCGCACCGCATCCGGATAGAAGCCCGAGTCGATGGCGAATACCGCATCAGCGTCGGCGCGGCCGGAGATCTTCCACTTCAGCCCCTGGCTGCCGCCCTGGGCGGTGAGTTCGGCACGGGCACGGGCCATGGACCAGTGCTCAGGACGCGCGTAGGTGCGCGCCACGTCGAACTGCAGGATCCCGGAGGTCTTGGGGGTCGCCTCTGTCGCCTCTTCGAGCTCGAGTTCATCGTCGGCAGCCTGGGCTGCCGCCACGCACAGCATCATCGAACACGCCACGGCAGTGTGGCGAAAAATATGAGTCATTGGTCATGCTCCAGCGTTTTTACGTGTTTCGCCGAGGCGCTCAGGCATCGGGGTCGATCTCCGGGCCAGCCTCATCCTTATCCTTGCTCTTATCGAAAACAAACTTGAAAGTCGTCTCGTCGGGGCGCCTTAACCCGAGCTTCAATATCCGCCCATCCTCCATCCGGACCTGGGTATCGGCCCGCTCCATGACCCGCCTGTCGTGGGTGGAGAAGACGAAGGTCGTGCCGCGTTCGACGTTGATCTTCTGCATGAGGTCGAGAATCCCCGCTCCGGTGGTGCGATCGAGGTTGGCCGTAGGCTCGTCGGCGAGAACGACCCGGGAGTTGGTCACCAGGGCACGCGCAATCGCGACCCGCTGGCGCTGGCCACCCGACAGCTGGTTCGGTCGATGGCTGGCGTACTTGCCGAGCCCGACGATGCCCAGGTAGGTGTGAACCCGCTCCCTGCGCTCTTCCCGACTGATCTCGGGCATCTGCAGCAGCGGATACTCCACGTTCTCCTCGGCCGACAGGACGGGCAGCAGGTTAAAGGTCTGAAAGACGAAGCCGATGGTTCTCGCACGGATCTCGGCAAGTTCGTCGGGCGACTGGCCGGACACATCCCGACCATCGATGATCACCTTGCCCTTGCTGGGTGTATCGATGCACCCCATGATGTTCAAAAGGGTAGACTTGCCGCTTCCGGACGATCCTGCGATCGCCATGAAGCGGCCCTCCCCAACCTTCAGATTAACGTGCTTGAGCGCGCGGACATTCTGATCACCCAGACGGTAGACCTTGCTGACGTCCTTGATCTCAATGATCATTTTTTGTGATTCGCCGACAGCGCCATCGTTCGTAATTGGCATCGCCTCACCGATCTATGTTATTTGCGTCCAAAGGATAACACCATGAGCCTAAAAATTTCCCTTTCACGCCGCCGAGCCGGCTGCTTCGTTACCCTGTTCGCCGCGATGACACTGCTGACGGGGGGCGCCAGTCTGGCTGCCGACGACGCCGAGCTGGCGCGCAGCATCGTCGCCAAGGCCGACGAAATCCGCTTTCCGGCAGAGGGTTTCCAGGTGACCATCGACATCGTCTCCACCAGCCCCGGCGAGCAGCCCGACGAGCGCAAGTACAAGGTGCTCTCCAAGGGTAACCAGAACACCATCGTCCAGACCCTCGAACCCGCTTCCGACCGGGGCCAGGCGATGCTGATGCGCGGGCGTGACCTGTGGGTCTTCATGCCCAACATCTCACAACCCGTGCGGCTCTCCCTCGCCCAGCGCCTCACCGGTCAGGTGGCCAACGGCGACCTGGCGCGTGCCAACTTTTCGGGTGACTATGAACCCAAAATCCTGCGCACCGAAACCATCGACGGTGAAAAGATGCACGTGCTCGAACTTACCGCCGCAGAACGGGGCGTGACCTACGGCAAGGTGCTGTACTGGGTGCGCCAGTCCAACAACTGGCCGCACAAGGCCGAGTTCTACTCGCTTTCCGATCGGCTGCTGAAGGTATGCCGCTACGAGAAATTCCAGAGCCTTGGCGGTCGCACCCGACCAACCCTGCTCATCATGGAAGACTCCCTGCGCAAGGGCGACGTGTCGACCCTTCGTTATTCCCAGATGAGCGAGAAGGATCTCCCCGACCGGGTGTTCACCAAACAGTACATGGACAAGCTGAACCGCGTCGACTGAGCGCAGGCGCTTCAGGCGGCCATCACGCCTGAATCGGGCGGCTGAGCCGCCGCCCGACGCAAGCAGTCGGCAGCAAGCGCAAACAGGCCCTCGGCATCCTGCGCCGACGGCAGGGGCCCGAGACGACGGGACACCCCGCAGATCCGCACATCCAGCCCTTCGAAATCAAGCCCGAGCACACTCACCCCGGCGGGCGCGAGCGTACCGAGCGCATCCAGCAGCCTGGCTTCGGTGCGTGAATCGAGCTGGGCCGGCGGCGGGCACGCGTCCACCCAGCCCATCCGCCCAAAGCCACCGATGAAGCGCGCCCTCGCCGGCTCCATGCGGAAGAAGCGGAAGTCGCCGAGGGCGAGATAGTCGGCAGCCTGGGGCTGGTACCGCAGATAGCGTGCCTGCGCGGCTTCGTCGAGGGTCGCCGGCAGCACCCTGCCGAGCAGCGTGACCCGCCCCTGATCGAGACGTCCGCCCTCCCCCTCAAGCACCAACAGACTGGCACGGGGGTCTGCCAGCAGGTTGCGCGTGTGCTCCGCCAGACCACTCAACAGAAACAAGGGCCGGCAGCACCCATCGAGCACATAGGGCACGTTGCTGACGAACGGATACCCCTCCACGCTGGCAGAGTGGGTGCCCAAGGCACCAGGCGCGCCAAGGCGGAGCAACCGGCGGACTTCAGAATAGTCGACCTTCACCCGGCGCCCCTTCTGCGCTGCTCAGCCGGCGCGCTGCCGGCGCGCCTCGAACAGGCACAGGCCGCTGGCCACCGACACATTCAGGCTCTCGACGGTGCCGTACATCGGGATGCGGACCAGCTCGTCGCAGGTTTCCCGGGTGAGCCGCCGCAGTCCATCGCCCTCGGCGCCCAGCACCCAGGCGATCGAGCCCTTCTGGTCGACGGTGTAGATCGATTTCTCGGCCTCTCCCGCCGCGCCCAGCACCCACACGCCGGCCTCCTGCATCTCGCGCAGCGCCCGGGCGAGGTTGGTCACGGTGATGTAGGGCACGGTGTCGGCGGCCCCGCTGGCCACCTTCACCGCCGTCGCGTTGAGGCCCACGGCCTTGTCCTTGGGGGCGATCACGGCGTGGGCGCCGGCCGCATCGGCCACCCGCAGGCAGGCGCCGAGGTTGTGGGGGTCCTGGATGCCGTCGAGCACCAGGAAGAGCGCCGGTTCATCAAGGCCGTCGAGCACGTCGGCCAGCTTGAGCTCCTTGCGGCGCCCGTCGATGCGGGCCACGACGCCCTGGTGACGACGCGTGCCAACCATGCGGTCGAGGCGCTCGCCGTCGGAAGGCACCACGCGGGTGGACAGCTGCTCCGCATGGCGTAGCAGATCGCGGGCGCGCGGGTCGGTACGCTTGGCGTCCACGTAGATCTCGAAGATCGCCTCGGGATCGTGACGCAGCTTGGCCAGAACGGCATGAAAGCCGTAGATGAGACGGGAACTTGCAGTTTCAGACACTGGTTTTCGCTTTCTTCTTTGCACCGGCAAGGGAAGTCTTGCCCGGCTTCTTTGTCTTTGCCGGCTTGGCATCGGCCTTGCTGTCGGCCGGAGCACGCGGCTTGGCGGCGGCCTTGGCCTTCTTCGGCTTATCGACGGGCTGCGCCACTTCGACCGCCTCTGCCTTGGCCGCCCGGCGGCGCGGCTTTGCCGGTGCGTCGGATGCGGGCGGAAGCGACTCGGGCGCAAGCTTCTCGCGAGCCGTCTTGCCGACTCTCTCGGTCACCCGCGCCGGGCCGGCGATGAGCCGGAAGTCGATCTTGCTGGCCTCCATATTCACCCGCACCAACTGCACCCGCACCCGATCGGACAGGCGGTAACGCTCGCCGGTGCGCTCGCCGACGAGGGAGTGATGGGCGTCGTCGTAGTGGAAATAGTCGCTGCCGAGATCGGAGATATGCACGAGGCCCTCGACGAACACGTCGTCCAGCGCGACAAAAAGGCCGAAAGGTACCACCGACGAAACGCTGCCGTCGAATTCCTCGCCGATGCGATCCTGCATGTAGTAGCACTTGAGCCAGTTCTCCACGTCCCGGTCGGCCTCGTCGGCGCGCCTTTCGGTCATCGAGCAATGCAGGCCGATCTGCTCCCAGTCGCCCGCCTCCTGGGCCGGCTGGTACTTGTCGGCGGCCAGGACGGCCTTGATCGCCCGATGCACGAGGAGGTCGGGGTAGCGCCGGATCGGTGAGGTGAAGTGGGTGTAGGCCTCGTAGGCCAGGCCGAAGTGGCCCACGTTGTCGGGGCTGTACATGGCCTGGCGAAGGGAGCGCAGCATCACCGTCTGCAGCAGCTGCAGGTCGGGCCGGCCCTGGATCTTCTCGAGCAGGCGGGCGTAATCGCCGGCGCGGGGCTCCTCGCCCCCGCCCAGCTGCAGACCGAACTCGGCGAAGAACTCACGCAGCTTGGCCAGCTTCTCGGGCGTCGGGCCCTCGTGCACCCGGTACAGGGCCGCGTGCTCGTGGGTCTGCAGGAACTCGGAGGCGCACACGTTGGCGGCCAGCATGCACTCCTCGATCAGGCGGTGGGCGTCGTTGCGTTTCTCCGGCACGATCTGGGCGATCTTCCCGTTCTCGTCGAAGATCATGCGGGTTTCCTGGGTCTCGAAGTCGATCGCGCCGCGCTTGGCCCGGGCCTTCAAGAGCACGCGGAACAGCTTGTCGAGGTTCTGCAGGTGCGGGAGCAGCTCGCCCACGCTCTCGATCGCCGCCGCGTCCTGCTCGTAGAGCGCCGCGGCGACCTGGTTGTAGGTGAGGCGCGCCTTCGAGAACATCACAGCCGGATAGAAGCGGAACTGCTTGATCGCGCCGGTCGTCGAGATCGCCATGTCACACACCATACACAGGCGCTCCACCTGCGGGTTGAGCGAGCACAGGCCGTTGGACAGCTTCTCGGGCAGCATCGGGATCACCCGGCGCGGGAAATACACCGAGTTGCCCCGATCGTAGGCCTCGCCGTCGAGCGCCGAGCCGACCTTCACGTAATGGGACACATCGGCGATCGCCACCACAAGGCGGAAGCCGCGGCCCTGGCGCTCGCAGAACACCGCATCGTCGAAGTCCCGGGCGGTCTCGCCGTCGATCGTCACCAGCGGCAGCGCGGTGAGATCCTCACGGCCCTTCCAGTCGGACTTGCGGACGGCGTCGGGCAGGCGCCGGGTCTGGTCCTTGGCGGCGCTGGAAAACTCGCAGGGCAGCTCGTGCTTGCGCAGCGCGATCTCGATCTCCATGCCCGGATCGGCGTAGTTGCCGAGGATCTCGACGACCTTGCCGATGGGCTGGGCGTAGCGCGTGGGCTGCTCGACGAGCTCGACCACCACCACCTGGCCTGCCACCACCTTCTTCGCCTTGACGCCCGGCGCCAGCAGGATCTCCTGGGAGATCCGCCGGTTCTCGGGCACCACCAGGGTCACGCCGTTTTCGACGAGCACCCGCCCGACGATGCGCGTATTGGCCCGCTCGAGCACCTCGACGAGCTTGCCCTCCGGGCGACCGCGCCGATCAAGGCCGGCGACACGCACCATCACCCGGTCGCCGTGGAGCACTTCGCGCATCTCGTTGGGGCCGAGGAAGATGTCGGCGCCCTCATCGTCGGTGACCACGAAGCCGTAGCCATCCGGATGGCCCTGGACGGTGCCGCGGATCAGGTCGGCCTTGGCCGGCAGCAGATAGGCGCCGCGGCGGTTGCGGATCACCTGCCCGTCACGCTCCATGGCGAACATGCGGCGCTCGAAGAATTCGCGCTCGACCGGCAGGATGTCCATCGCATCGGCGAGCTCACCGAAGGGCAAGGGCACTCCGCGCTCGGTGAGCACCTGCGTAATGAACTCCCGGCTCGGCAAGGGGAAATCGTACTTCTGGCACTCCCGCTCGTAGAACGGATCGCTCTGGCGGAATTTGCTTGGCTTTTTTGTGTTTTTTGCTTTTGAACTTGACACGGGATCTTTCTAATCTATAATGGCGCCCATCGCTGCCCAGATGGCGAAATTGGTAGACGCGCTAGTTTCAGGTACTAGTGCCGCGAGGCGTGGAGGTTCGAGTCCTCTTCTGGGCACCAAGATAAAAACCGGTCAAGTTTGATCGGTTTTTTTTCGTCCGTCGTATCCGATCAAACAAGGCCGGACCCTGAAGGAAACATGGCGGATGCCGGCCCTGCCCTGCGCAGCGTGATTCCGGACAGCCCGGCAAGGGCCGCTCACCCGGAATCACATGGCCGGCAGCCCGATCAGACGCCGAAGGGGTGACGCTTGAGAATGGTTTCGTCCCGCTCGGGGCCCGTCGAGATCACATCGATGGACACCTCGCAGATCTCCTCGATCCGGTGCAGGTAGGCTCGCGCTTCCGGCGGCAAGGCATCCCAGGTGCGCGCACCAAAGGTGGTGCCCGACCAGCCCGGCATCGTCTCGAGGATAGGCTCGCAGCGCACGACTTCCTCGGAGCCCATGGGCAGCAGGTCGATACGCTTGCCGTCCAGCATGTAGCCGGTGCACAGCTTGAGTTCGGACAGGCCGTCGAGCACGTCGAGCTTGGTGATGCACAGGCCCGACACGCCGTTGATGATGATGGAGCGCTTCAGCGCGGCCAGATCCAGCCAGCCACAGCGACGCTTGCGGCCCGTCACGGTGCCGAACTCACGCCCGACGGTGGACATCTGGTAGCCCGGCGTTCCCGGCGTTTCAAAGTCGAGCTCGGTCGGGAACGGGCCACCGCCGACGCGCGTGCAGTAAGCCTTGGTGATGCCCAGCACGTAGTGCAGCCGGCCGGGGCCGACACCGGAACCCGCCGCCGCCTGGCCCGCCACGCAGTTGCTGGAGGTGACGAAGGGATAGGTGCCGTGGTCGATGTCGAGCAGCGTGCCCTGGGCACCTTCGAACAGCAGGTTGCCGCCCGCCTTGTTGATCGCGTAGAGGTCGGCCGAAACATCGGTGACCATAGGACGGATCTCTTCGGCATCGGCCATCGCCTCGTCGAAGACCGTCTGAAAATCCACCGGGTCGGCGCCCAGGTGCTGGGTCAGCACGAAGTTGTGGTATTCGAGGTTCTCGGCCAGCTTTTCGGCAAAGCGCTTCGGGTCGAAGAGGTCGTAGACCCGCAGCGCCCGGCGCGCGACCTTGTCTTCGTAGGTCGGGCCGATGCCCTTGCCGGTCGTGCCGATCTTGGCACCGGCACTCTTCTTCGCCTCACGGGCCCGATCGAGGGCCGAGTGGTAACCGAGGATGACGGGGCAGCCCGGGCTGATCTTGAGGCGCTCGCGCACCTTGATGCCGCCAGCCTCGAGGCCGCGGACTTCAGCGAGCAGATGGTGCACATCGAGCACCACGCCGTTGCCGATGTAGCATTCGACGCCTTCACGCACGATGCCCGACGGGACGAGATTGAGCTTGTATTCGGTGGTGCCGACCACCAGCGTATGGCCGGCGTTGTGGCCGCCCTGAAAGCGCACCACGCCCTGGGCATGATCGGTCAGCCAATCGACGATCTTGCCCTTGCCTTCGTCACCCCACTGGGTGCCCACCACGACTACGTTCTTTGCCATTCTTCTTACTCTCCCTGAAGCGGTTCGACCTGCCAGGCACCGCCCCGCAGAACCAGACGCCGGTCGCAGCCGGCCTCACGCCACGTGCCTTCATGGCCGGGCAATTCGATCATTACGTTTTCACCGCCAGCGCGTAGCGCGGCGATGGTTGCGGAGAGGCCCGCCTCTCCCCCTGCCGGCGCCAGGATTGCGCCTGCCGCCACGGGGTCGGGCACCTGGGCCGCGAGCTCCCGCAAATCAAGACTGAAACCAGTGGCCGGACGACCGCGCCCGAAGGCCCGACCGACGCTGTCGTAGCGCCCGCCCAAAGCCAGGGCCACCGGCGAATTGCCGCCGTAAGCCGCAAACACCACACCGCTGTGGTAATGATAGCCGCGCAGATCCGCCAGATCGAAACTGATCGGCAGACCGGCCAGACGGCTCGCCAGCTCCTGCAGATCATCCAGCGCAGCCACGATCTCGGGCTGACGGGGCAACACTTCGCGGGCGCGCGCCAAAACATCGACGCCACCGTAGAGGGTCGGCAGGGCCAGGAGGGCCGCACGGACGCCCTCGGGCGCCTCGACTAGCAGCTCACGCAGCCCTGGCAGATCCTTGGACTGCAGACAATCGAACAGCGCCTCTTCCTTCTGGGGCAGCAAGCCGGCCGTCTGGGCCAGCGCCTTGAAGATACCCACATGGCCCAGGTCGATCCGGGAGGTTCCGACCCCGGCCGTCTGCAGGGCCTCGGCGAGCAGGCGAATGACCTCGGCGTCTGCTTCGATACCGGCGTGCCCATAGAGCTCTGCGCCCAGTTGCAGGGGTTCGCGGGTAGCGGTCAACGACGACGGGACCGCATGGGCCACGCTGCCGCAGTAACACAGCCGCGCCACACCCTTGCGGTTGAGCAGGTGCGCATCGATACGGGCCACCTGCGGCGTGATGTCGGCACGCACCCCCATCAAACGGCCGGACAGCTGGTCGACCAGCTTGAGGGTCTTGAGCTGCAGATCCTGGCCAGCACCGGTCAGCAGCGACTCGAGATATTCGAGCAGCGGCGGCGCAACCAGCTGGTAGCCGTTCAGACGGAAATCATCGAGCAATCGGCGGCGCAGATCTTCCAGCTTCGCCGCCTCGGCGGGCAGAGCGTCCTGGATATATTCGGGTAGAACCCAACGCAACATGGGTAAGGCGCCTCAGGAAAAAACAATCAGGATGACGAGGCCGGCGAGCATCGACGCAAAGCCGACGAAGCGGATCTGCCCGTCGGCCATGCGGATCAGCCGGCTGAAGGTCTCGCGCCAGGTGGCTGGCGCGACGAAGGGGATCACCCCCTCGAGCACCAGCATCAGCGCGAACGCAAGAAGAAGGGTGCGCCCCATTTATTTGGTGCTCTTGGCACCCTTTGCGGCATCGGATGCCGGCGCCGAACGAGCGCCTGCCCCCTTGAGATACTTGAAGAACTCGGAGTTAGGCTCGACGACCATCAGGTCGGCCTTGCTCTTGAAGCTGCTCCGGTAGGCCTCAAGGCTCCGGTAAAAGGCGTAGAACTCCGGGCTCTGGCCAAAGGCCTGGGCGTAGATGGCCGACGCCTTGGCGTCACCCTCACCCTTGACGATCTGGGCCTGGCGGTAGGCTTCGGCGATGATCACCTCGCGCTGCTTGTCGGCATCGGCCTTGATCTTTTCGGCTTCGGCACCACCCTGGGAACGCAGCTCGTTGGCCACCCGCTTGCGCTCGGCCTCCATGCGGCGATAGACCGACTCGGAGACTTCGGACGGCAGGTCGACACGCTTCAGGCGAACATCAACGATCTGCACGCCGATCTTGCGGGAGTCCTGGTCGGCCTTGATCCGCATGTCGTCCATGATCCGGTCGCGCTCGCCGGACACCACCTCATGAACGGTGCGCTTGCCGAACTCCTCGCGCAGGCCGGCATTGACCGTCTGTTCGAGGCGCGTCTTGGCGCGGGCTTCATCGCCGCCCACCGAGATGTAGTACAGCTTGGGATCGACGATCCGCCACTTGACGAACAGATCGACCAGCACGTTCTTCTTTTCGGAGGTAATGAAACGCTCCGGCTCGGTGGTGTCGAGGGTCAGGATGCGCTTGTCGAAGTAGCGGACGTTCTGGATCAGCGGGATCTTGAAATGCAGCCCCGGCTCACTGATCTGCTCCTTGACCTCGCCCAGCTGGAACACCAGCGCGTGCTGGCGCTGATCGACGGTGAACAGGCTCATCGACAGGATGGCGAAGACGAACAGCCCGACGCCGGCAAACAAAGGCAAACGTTCACGCATCAGCGCTCTCCCCGCTCACGGTTACGAATCGACTCACGGGTGCTGCGCGCCTCGCCCGACAAGGCGTCGACGCGCGGCGGCGAGATGTTGCTCTCGGCCGCGGCGGCGGGGCGACCGGCCTGCGGCAAGGCTTCGGCGACAGGCGCGCTGGCCGCTGGCGAAGCGGTGCTCTGCATCAGCTTGTCGAGGGGCAAATACAGCAAATTACCGCTGCCACGGGAGTCCACCATCACCTTGGAGGTGTTGGAGAAGACCTGCTGCATCGTCTCGATGTACATGCGCTGGCGGGTCACCTCGGGCGCCTTGGCGTACTCGGTGTACACCTGCTTGAAGCGCGACGCATCGCCCTCAGCCTGGGCAACCACCCTGCCCTTGTAGGCATCGGCCTCTTCGATCAGGCGGGACGCCGCACCGCGGGCCCTCGGAATCACGTCGTTGGCGTAGGCCTGGCCTTCGTTCTTCTGACGCTCCCGGTCCTGGCCGGCCTTCACGGCATCGTCGAAGGCGGCCTGCACCTGCTCGGGCGGCTGGGCGTTCTGCATCGTCACCTTGCTCACCTGGATCCCGGTGGCGTAGCGATCGAGGATGTCCTGGGTGAGCTTCTGGGCGTTGGCCGCCACCTGCTCACGGCCCTCGTAGAGCACGAAGTCCATCTTGCTCTTGCCCACGATCTCGCGCACCGCGGTTTCGGCCGCCTGGATCACGGAGTCGTCGGCGTTACGGTTGTTGAACAAGTACTGCTGCGGGTCCTTGAGGACGTACTGGACGGCAAACTGGATGTTCACGATGTTTTCATCATCGGTGAGCATCAGCGCCTCTTTCAGCACCTTGTTGCGCTCGGAGCCGCGATAGCCGATCTCGACGGTGCGCACGCCGGTGAGGTTCACCAGCTCGTGGGACTGGATCGGGTAAGGCAGACGCCAGCGCAGGCCAGGCTCGGTGGATTCCTGGAAGCGCCCGAACTGCAGCACGACACCACGCTGGCTAGCGTCGACAATGTAAAAGCCGCTGGCGAGCCAGATCACGGCAACGAACGCCGCGATCAGGCCGATGCCACCACCGAACTGCCGGGAATTGAACTCGGGGAACTTGCTGCCGCCGCCATCACCGTCGCCGGAGCCGCCACCCCGCCCGGGGGTCTTGCCGAACATGCCGGACAGACGCCGATTGAAATCGCGCCACAGCTCGTCGAGGTCGGGAGGCCCCTGATTGCCATCGCCGCCGCGGTTGTCACCGCTGCCCTTACCCCATTTGGGATCGTTTAGAGACATGAGGATGCCTGAGATCACAGTAAAAATCTGCTCCAGGATAGTCGTGAATGCGGAGATGTAGGACCTTGAATGCGGGCGCGGGTTCAACCAGCCTGCGCTGCCGCTGAAATGGCAGCCAGTTCGGCTTTGTGCGCCAGTGCCACGTCGGCGAGCACCTCACGCAGCAGGTCGAGGCCTTCGCCCGTCCTGGCGCTAAGCAAAACGCGCGAGATCTTACCACAAGCGTCCCGCTGCACTTCCGGGCTCGCCAGCGTGGCGTCGATCTTGTTCCAGATCTGGATCTGGGGAAGGCTGCCCGCCCCGATTTCTTCCAGCACGCCATTCACCGCCGCGATCTGCCCTTCCCGGTCTTCGCTGGCCGAATCGACCACGTGGAGCAGAAGGTCGGCAGACACGGTCTCTTCGAGGGTCGCGTGAAAGGCGGCCACCAGCGAGTGGGGTAGATCGCGAATGAAACCAACGGTATCCGACAACACCACGTTGCCCGCCTCGCCGAGGAAAAGCCGCCGGGAGGTGGTGTCGAGGGTCGCGAAGAGCTGATCTGCCGCGTAGGCGCCAGCCTTGGTCAGCGCATTGAACAGCGTGGATTTGCCTGCGTTGGTGTAGCCCACCAGTGAAATGGTGAGCACTTCGCGGCGCTCCCGGGCCCGCCGCCTCACGGCACGCTGCCGCTCGAGGGTCGCCAGCCTGGACTTGAGCAGCTTGACCCGCTCGCCAAGCAGACGACGGTCGGTTTCGAGCTGCTTCTCACCGGGCCCCCGCAGGCCGATACCGCCCTTCTGGCGCTCCAGGTGAGTCCAGCCCCGCACGAGGCGTGTGGACAAGTGCTGCAACTGGGCCAGCTCGACCTGCAACTTGCCCTCGTGGCTCTTCGCCCGCAGGGCAAAGATGTCGAGAATCAGCGCGGAACGGTCGATAACGCGGCAATTGAGCTTGCGCTCGAGGTTGCGTTGCTGCGCGGCAGTGATGTCATGGTTGAAGATGACGATGTCGGCCTCGTTCAGCTGCGCTGACGACCCGATTTCATCCGCCTTGCCCTTGCCGACAAAGTGGGCGGGATCTGGCGCCTGGCGCTTGGCCTGAACCACACCGACCACGCTTGCACCGGCGCTTTCGGCCAGCAAGGTGATCTCTGCCAGACGTTCTTCGAGACTGCCCTGGCCGAAATCAACCTGGACCAGTAGCGCACGCGTCCCCGAAGCAGGCCTTTCAAACACTCGGGCTCCCGGATTGGCAAAGGCCGTGACGCGGCCGGCTCAACGGCTGAGCAAGCGTATGACTGAGCGGATAGGTCAGCTTGCTGCCTCGTTTTGTTCCTGCTGGATATTGACCGGGCGCGCCGGCACGACAGTGGAGATGGCATGCTTGTAAACCATCTGCGTCACGGTGTTCTTCAGCAGCACGACGTACTGGTCGAAGGACTCGACCTGCCCCTGCAGCTTGATGCCGTTCACGAGGTAGATGGAGACCGGAACGTGCTCACGCCGCAAGGCATTCAGGAAGGGATCTTGCAAAAGTTGCCCCTTGTTGCTCATGTTAGAACCTCTATGGTTTTAGTTTGAAATAATTATAGAGCGATTTGCTGCGTTGCAACACGAACAAACAGACCGCTCACTGGTGTGGAAGTGGGCTCTTTAAACCTTGCTTGCAAAGGGGTTATGTGAAGACTTGAATTGTATCCTCAACGGTGTGCCCTGCAATTTGAATGCTTCGAGGAAACTGCGCTCGAGGTAGCGGACATACGACGCCGGCACGTGATCGAGCGCGCTGCCGTGCACGACGATGATCGGCGGATTCATCCCGCCCTGGTGGGCGTAGCGCATCTTGGGGCGGAACCCGCTGTGCCGCGGCGGCTGCTGCTTGAGCGTGGCATCGAGGAGCAGACGGGTCAGCTTCGGGGTTGCCAGCTTGGTCATCGCGGCGGCGTAGGCGCCATCGACGGCCTTCAGCATCGGCACGATGCCCTGCCCCTTCAGCGCCGAGACATACAGGAACTTGGCGAAACCCAGGAAGGGCAGCTTGCGTTCGATGTCTTCCTTGATGCGCTGGCGGCGGTAATCGTCGACGCTGTCCCATTTGTTCACGGCCACCACCAGCGCGCGGCCGGCCTCGACGACGAAACCACCGATGTGGGCGTCCTGGTCGGAGATCTCCTGGCTCGCATCGAGGACCAGCACCACCACGTTGGCCTGTTCCACCGCCTGCAGGGTCTTGATCACCGAGAACTTCTCGACCGCCTCGAAGACCTTGCCGCGCCTGCGCAGGCCGGCGGTGTCGATGAGGGTGTAGTGCTTGCCGTTGCGCTCGAACGGCACCTCGATGGCGTCCCGGGTGGTGCCCGGCATGTCGAATGCGATCACCCGCTCTTCGCCGATCAGCGTGTTCACCAGCGTGGACTTGCCGACGTTCGGCCGACCAACGATGGCGACGCGGGGGCCTTTCTCATCGGCCTCGTCGTCGTCCTCGTCGGCGGGGAAGGATTCGAGCACCAGCTCCATCAGCGCATGCACGTTGTCGCCATGGGCCGAGGAGATGCACAGGGGGTCACCCAGGCCGAGGGCGTGGAACTCGGCCGACACGACGGCGCGGTTCATGCCTTCGGCCTTGTTGACCACCAGGAAGGTCGGGCGGCCCGCCCGGCGCAGGCGCGCAGCGATCTGCTCGTCGTGGGGGGTCAGGCCGTTGCGGGCATCCACCATGAACAGCAGCGCGTCGGCTTCGGCGATGGCCTGTTCGGCCTGCTTGGCCATTTCATGGACGATGCCTTCCTTGGCGACCGGATCGAAACCGGCGGTATCGACCACTAGGAACTCGCGCTCGGCGACACGCCCGAGGCCGTAGCGGCGGTCGCGGGTCAGGCCGGGAAAGTCGGCGACCAGCGCGTCGCGGGTCTTGGTGAGACGATTGAACAGGGTGGATTTGCCCACGTTGGGGCGTCCAACGAGGACGAGGGTAGGTTTCACGCTACGGTGACTCCCTTATTGTTACTGCACGCCGATGGCCTGGAGGCTGCCATTGCGTGTCTGGATGACGATGTCGCCGCCTGCTTTTTGCGGGTCGGCGAGAATCGGACTGGAATCGACGCGGTGGCGGCCAGCGAGGCTGCCGTCGTCTTTCCGGAGAAGATGCACATAGCCTTCGACGTCGCCGACCGCGACGTATTCGCCCATGATCCGCGGGCGCCCGGGGCTGCGGCCAGCGAGCTGATCCTGCTTCCAGACGCTGGCGCCATTGGCGAGATCCAGCGCGTGAACGGCACCTTTCTCGTCGGTCACGAAGACGTTCCGGTCGTCGAGATCAAGGCCCCTGGAGCTGGAAAGGTCGCGCGTCCACAGCGTGGTGCCGTTGCTCATGTCGAAACAGGCGACCCGCCCCTGGTAGGCGACGGCGCAGGTTGCCCGGGGCGTCATCACCGGCAGGCTGGTGATGTCGGCCACCCGCTCGAGCTCGGTCGCACCGCGCGGCACCGCAACGGTGCCCTCCCAGGCCAGGCTGCCGTTGGTGCCATTGACGGCCACCAGCTTGCCCCCCGGATAACCGGCGATGATGAAGTTGCCCTCCATCACCACGCCCGCCGCGTTACGCAGGGCCAGCGCAGGGGTGGCCCGCTGGTACGTCCAGCGGCGCTTGCCGTCGGAGGCGTCGAGGCCGAACAGGCGGCTGTCGGCACTGCGCACCACCACCATGCCGCCCGAGACGGCCGGCGCAGCGAGCACCTCGGCGTTGATGAAGACACGCCACTTGACCTGCCCCGTTTCCGCGTCGAGCGCGATGACCTCGCCCTTGGGCGTGCCCACGGCAACCAGATTGCCATCGGACCCGACACCGCCAGACACGCGGGTCTTGAGAGGCGTCTTCCAGACCGTGCGGCCGGACTCGATCCGCGTCACTTCACCATCCTTGCCAGTGGCAAAAACGGCGCCGCCGCTGATCGCCGGCTGGAACACGAAGACACCAGCGTCGTCCACCCGGGCGCGCCAGCCCTCGTTCATCTTGACCGGGCTCGCCAGGGGTTTGAGCGCCGGCGGCTTGCCTTCCGACGAGAAGGGGTTGAGCGAACTGCAGGCCGACAGCACAAACGCGCCGGCGAGGCTCAGCGCCAGGGTATGCGCCCTCATTGCGCGCCCCCGACGGCGTCAAGCTTGGCCTGGGCGATCTCCCGCAGCGCCGCCGATTCGCTCTTGGTCGTCGTCTCGAGGGCCGTCACGACCGCCTTGTAGGCCGCGCGAGCCTCTTCGCGCTTACCCTGGGCAAGCAGGATGTCGCCCTTGAGGTCGGCAAAGCGTGCGACCAGGCTTTCGTCGGTCGGGGCCTGGAGCTGGGCCAGGGCTTCGTCGTAGGCCTTGTCGTCGAACATCACGGTGGCGAGGCGCAGGCGGGCCAGCTCCCGCAGGGCGGGATCGCTGGCCTTGGTCGCCGCCCAGGCCAGCGGAACGCGGGCGTTCTTGAGGTCACCGGCTTCGGCCTGCACCTTGGCAGACAGCAGCGCGGCCATGTCGGCGTAGGCGGTGCCGTTGTATTTCTCGATAAGGGCGCCGGCCGCCTCGCGGGACTTCTGGGTGTTCTTCTCACTGGCGGCCTTCTGCAGCACTGCGTAGAGCGCGGATGCCTCGGCGGTCTGCTTGCCCTGGTACCACTGCCAGCCCTGCCAGCCAACCGAGGCGAGGGCGGCGGCCACGGCGGCGCCGGTCACGAGGGTGCCGAACTGCTCCCACCAGCCCTTGATCTGGGAAATCTGTTCCTGCTCTTCGAGGTCAAATGCTGCCATCGTCTTCTTCCGATTCGATCAGGCGGTCCGCCAGGGTTTCCGGGAGCACGTCCATCGGGACGCGAATCTGTTCGCCACCGTCGCGCAGGGGCTTGAGGCTGACCTCACCGGCCGCCGCCTCGTCGTCACCGATCACCACGGCGAACGGTGCGCCGGAAGCATCGGCGCGCTTCATCTGCGACTTGAAGCTGCCACCACCACAGTGCAGCGTGACCGCAAAGCCCGTCCCACGCAAGCCTTCGGCGACCCGGAAAGCGGCCCGCTGGGCGGCCTCTCCAGCGTGCACCAGGTACACATCGGGCACCACGCGTTCGGCCTGGCCACCGGACTCCTGCCACAGGGCGAGCAGACGCTCGACGCCCATCGCGAAGCCCGCCGCCGGCGCCGGCTTGCCGCCGAGCTGGGCGACGAGGCCGTCGTAACGGCCGCCGGCGCAGATAGTGCCCTGGGCACCAAGGCGGGTCGTGACCCACTCGAAGACCGTGCGGTTGTAGTAATCGAGGCCGCGCACCAGGCGGTGGTTGATGCGGTACGGCAGGCCGGCGTCCTTGAGGATGGTCTGCACGCCGTCGAAGTGCTTGAGCGACTCTTCGCCGAGGAAGTCGGCGAGCTTGGGCGCCGCTTCGACAATCGCGTGAAGATCGGGGTTCTTGGTGTCGAGGATGCGCAGCGGGTTGGTATAGAGGCGACGCTTGCCGTCCTCGTCGAGGCTGTCCTTGTGGCCCTCGAGGTAGGTGATCAGCGCGGCCCGGTGGGCTGCGCGCTCCTCGCTGCTGCCCAGCGAGTTGATCTCGAGCTTGACGTCCTCGAGGCCCAGGTCGTCCCACAGCCGGGCGCACATCAGGATGTGCTCGGCGTCGATGTCGGGCCCGTCGAAACCGAGGGCCTCGACGCCGACCTGGTGGAACTGGCGATAACGGCCTTTTTGCGGGCGCTCGTGGCGGAACATCGGGCCCTGGTAATACAGGCGCCGCGGGTTGCCGAACAACAGGTTGTGCTGGATCGCCGCCCGCACGCAGGACGCCGTGCCTTCGGGGCGCAGGGTGAGGTGTTCGCCGTTGAGGGCGTCCTCGAAGGAGTACATCTCCTTCTCGACGATGTCGGTGACTTCGCCGATCGCCCGCTTGAACAGCGGCGTCGGCTCGACGATGGGCATGCGGATCGGGCGGTAGCCGTAGCTGTGCAGCCAGTCGCGGACGATGTCCTCGAACTGCTCCCAGACTTCGGCGTCGTCGGGCAGGATGTCGTTCATCCCGCGCACGGCCTGGAGGGTCTTGCTCATGATTCCCTTTGTTGTTCTGATCGGCGCGGGCTCAGGCCGGCGCGCCTTTTCGGGGATAAGTACGGGCCACGTAGGTTTCGATGATGGCCTTGAACTCGTTGGTGATGTTGTCGCCGCGCAGGGTGCGGGTCTTGACGCCGTCCTCGAACACGGGCGCCGCAGGGGATTCACCGGTGCCCGGCAGCGAGATGCCGATGTTGGCGTGCTTGCTCTCGCCCGGACCGTTAACAATGCAGCCCATCACCGCCAGGGTCATGTTCTCGACACCGTCGAACTGTTCGCGCCAGACGGGCATGTTGTCACGCACGAAGTTCTGCACGTCGGAGGCCATCTCCTGGAACAGCGTGCTGGTGGTGCGGCCACAGCCCGGGCAGGCGGTGACCATTGGCGTGAAGGCGCGCAGGCCCATGGTCTGCAGGATCTCCTGGGCGACGACGACCTCCTGGGTGCGGCTGCCGTTGGGCTCGGGCGTGAGGGAGACGCGGATGGTGTCGCCGATGCCCTCCTGGAGCAGCACCGCCAGCGCGGCGGTGGACGCCACGATGCCCTTCGAGCCCATGCCGGCCTCGGTAAGCCCGAGGTGCAGCGGGTAGTCGCACTTGGCGGACATGTCGCGATACACCGCGATCAGGTCCTGCACGCTGCTGACCTTGGCCGACAGGATGATCTTGTCGCGGCCAAGCCCGTATTCCTCGGCCTTGGCGGCCGATTCGAGGGCCGAGGTGACCAGCGCCTCGCGCATCACCGCCATCGCGTCCCTCGGCACGGCACGCTTCGCGTTCTCATCCATGATGCGCGCCAGCACCGACTGGTCGAGGCTGCCCCAGTTGACGCCGATGCGCACCGGCTTGTCGTACTTGCAGGCGATCTCGACGATGGACGCGAACTGAGTGTCGCGCTTGGCGCCCTGCCCCACGTTACCCGGGTTGATGCGCAGCTTGTCGAGGGCCTCGGCGCAGGCCGGGTTGTCGAGCAGCAGCTTGTGGCCGTTGTAGTGGAAATCGCCGACCAGCGGAACGTCGAGGTTCATCTGGAGCAGCTTTTCGCGGATCTTCGGTACCGCCTTGGCGGCTTCGTCGTTATTGACGGTGATCCGCACCAGTTCGGAGCCGGCCCGGGCGAGCTGGGCGACCTGCATCGTGGTGGCGAAGTCGTCGGCGGTATCGGTGTTGGTCATCGACTGCACGACCACCGGCGCGTCGGAACCGATAAGGACATTACCGACGCGCACCTGGCGGGTCTGGCGACGAGCGGCGGCGCGCCCGGAGAGGAGGAGATCCATGGCAGCAGTATTCAATCTAGCTTGAGGCGCCCGACGGTCACCTTGCCGGGGGTCGGGATGTCGACGAGAGTGCCGTTACGCTGGAGCTTAACGTTACGGGCGTTGCCGATGACGAGGGAAACCGGGGCGGAGATGTCGAATGTCTCCTCGGAGCCGGCCTTGCCGAGCCGGGAGAAGACGACCTTGCCGCTCTTGTCCTTGACCTCGACCCAGGCATCCTGGGCAAACTGGAACACCAGCCGGTCACGCCCGGCCTCGGCGGCAGGAGCAGCGGGATTTACCGGCGCAGACTCGGTGACGGTCGGGCTGAGGGGCACCGGGACACCCGCAGCAGCCGGTGCGGCGGGGGCAGGTGCGGGCGCGGCCGGGGCTTCGGCGGCCTTCGGGGCGGGCTCGGCCGGGGGCGGCTGGACGCTGGCCGGCTCACCCTCGGCGACACCTTGCTGGGCATCCGGCGCCGGAAGGGCGAGCTCCTCGGCCGGCTTCTTGCGGAGCGTATCGTAGTACCAGCCCGCCACCACGATGCCGAACAGCACCAGCGCCGCCAGCACGCCCGGGATCACCGAGCGGCGGAAACGCCCGCGCCCCACCTGCGGCATGTCGCCATGGGCGTTGGAGGCCGGCGCGAGCTCCATCGGCTCGCCGGCATCCGGCGCCTGCAGGCCTGCCAGCAGCGGTGCAGCATCGATCTTGAGGAGACGCGCGTAGTTGCGCAGGAAACCCCGCGTGAAGGCCAGCCCCGGAAGCTGCGCGAAACGGCCCGATTCGAGGGCCTCGATCTGGCGCGCGTTCAGCTTGAGCGCGTTGGCGACTTCGGAGATGGAGAGCCCCTGGGCTTCGCGGGTGCGCCGCAGGGTGTCACCCACCGAGGTGTCCTGGGAGGAGGTCGGCGCAGACGACGGCACGGCTTGGGAATCGGTCACTGGTACTGCCCTTGCAAGAAAGCCTGGTATTCGGGAGAGCCGGGGAAACGGCGGCGCAGCTGCTGCACGAGGCTCGCCTCGGCCGCGCGGTCACCGAGCCTGCGCTCGATGCGGATCGCCAACCAGAGGCTCTCGGCCGTCGGCTCGACCGTCTGGTTGATGGCGGCCACATAACGCTTGGCGGCCTCGTAGGCGCCACGCCGGTAGGCAATATCGGCGAGGTGGAAGACCGCCTGATGGTTGCCGTTGTCGAGCTCGACCGCCCGCAGGAAGGCACGCTCGGCAGCTGCGTCGTTGTTCAGCCGCAGCTGGCACAGGCCCACATTGGCGTTGGCCCGGGTGGGTGTCTGGTAATACGGGTTGCGGGCGGCGGCCTGGAGCATCTCGATGCCGGCGGCCTCCTTGCCGGTGGAGCACAGGAACCAGCCGTAGCTGTTCTGGATCTCGGGGTCGCCCGGGGCCAGTGACAGCGCGTGGGCAAAGTTGGCGTCCGCGATCTGGTTTTCTTCGAGGAACATATGCACCAGCCCCATCAACTGATAGGCCGGGGCGTAGCGCGAGTCGTAGGAGATGGCGGCCTTGGCCTCGTCCAGCGCCACACCGTAGCGGCCGACCTGAAAATAAGCCTGACCGAGCTCGACATGGACCTTGGCCTTGCCGCGGGACTCGTCCTTGCCCACCGGCATCTCGGACACCGGCCGCTCCATGCGGGCCAGGGAGCCTCCAGGCTGCGGCCCGACGCAGGCCCCCAGGGCGAGGGCCGCCGGCAGCGCGATGAGCAGACGGGCGACGAGGGAACGATTCATCGGGGTTGCTCCACGATGGGGACGATCCGGGACGCGACCCGGCGCGTCTTGTCGGTGACCTGCCCCGCCAGCTGCCCGCAGGCCGCATCCACGTCGTCACCGCGCGTCTTGCGAGTGGTGGTGACGATGCCGGCGTCGATCAGGATCTCGGCGAAGCGCTTGATGCGCGGCGCCGGCGACCGGTCGAAACCCGAATTCGGGAAGGGGTTGAAGGGAATCAGGTTGAACTTGCACGGCACATCGCGGGTGAGCGCGACGAGCTCGCGGGCGTGGGCATCGCTGTCGTTCACCCCGTCGAGCATGACGTACTCGAAGGTGATGAAGTCGCGCGGGGCGCGCTCTAGGTAACGGCGGCAGGCAGCCATCAGCTCGCGCAGCGGGTATTTCTGGTTGATCGGCACCAGCTTGTCGCGCAGCGCGTCGTTGGAGGCGTGCAGCGACACGGCCAGCGCCGTGGGGCAGGCGTCGCGCAAGCGGTCCATGGCGGGCACGATACCGGACGTCGACACGGTGACGCGGCGCCGGGACAGGCCGTAGGCGTTGTCGTCGAGCATCAGGTTGAGGGCCGACACGACGTTGTCGAAGTTGGCGAGGGGCTCGCCCATGCCCATCATCACCACGTTGCTGATGACCCGCTCGCCGTCGCCGTTGGCGCCAAGCATGCGGTTGGCGAGCCACAGCTGGCCGATGATCTCGGCGGCGCTGAGGTTGCGGTTGAAGCCCTGCTTGCCGGTGGAGCAGAAGGCGCAATCGAGGGCGCAGCCGGCCTGGGACGAGATGCACAGGGTGCCGCGGTTGGTCTCGGGGATGAACACCGTCTCGACCGCGTTGGCGTTGCCCACGTCGAGCAGCCACTTGCGCGTGCCGTCGGTGGAGATGCTGTCGCGCACCGGCACGGGCGGGGTGATGCAGGCCGTCGTTGCGAGCTTGGCCCGCAGCGACTTGGCCACGTCGGTCATCTGGTCGAAATCGGTCACGCCGAAGCGATGCACCCAACGGAGCACCTGTTTGGCACGGAATGGTTTCTCACCCTGCTGGACGAACCAGTCGGTGAGCGCTGCGGCATCGAAATCGAGAAGATTGACCACGTGTAATTCCATCAAGACCGGCGGAAGAAAGAAGTTTCATCCCGCCGGTAGAGATCATCAACGGCTGTAAACGTTCATGCCGGGGAAGAAGAAGGCGATTTCCACGGCGGCGGTTTCGGCGGCGTCGGAGCCATGCACGGCGTTGGCGTCGATGGACTCGGCGAAGTCGGCGCGGATGGTGCCCTTGTCGGCCTTCTTCGGGTCGGTGGCGCCCATCAGCTCACGGTTCTTGGCGATGGCGCCCTCGCCTTCCAGGCACTGGATCATCACCGGGCCGGAGGTCATGAAGGAGACCAGATCCTTGAAGAAGGGGCGCTCTTTGTGCACGGCGTAGAACTCGCCGGCTTCACGCTCGGACAGGTGGGCCATCTTGGCGGCGATGACCTTGAGGCCGGCGCCTTCGAAACGGGCGTAGATCTGGCCGATCACGTTCTTGGCGACGGCATCGGGCTTGATGATGGAAAGGGTGCGTTCAATGGCCATGAGACTAAACTCCAGTAGGGCTGAGGTGGTCGAAAAACCGAAAGCCTGAAATTTTAGCAGGTTGGTACGTCGATTCGGCGTTTTTCGGAACGACGAGACGATTACGGAATGTAAGAGTGCCGCAGCAGGGTATGCCGGGAGATGATGGGAGAACGGTCGACCCGGCTGAGACGGGCGAAAAAAAAGGGTGCGCATCGCGCACCCCCAACCCCAACAGAGAGACTTTAGCTTTGGGCCACCAGAGGGCCCCAAGGACGCGCTTGTTGTTGCTCGTGATCACGTCCTCAACCTGGAACGGATTATGCCGGAGACCAGCGGCGCAGAATTTGACCTGAATCAAAACCATGTCAAGCACAGGGAGAAAGAGGCCGTGGCTGCCGACGCAGACGCTGACGCCCCCAATGGCAGCAAGCGCCGCACCCGCCTGCTGGCAAATTCCAAAGTCGAGGCGTGCTCCCGTCAGGGCGCTGGGCGACGCCCCGGGTCGGGCGCCTTGGCGCGGGCATCGGCGGGTGGCGTATCGTCATCGCTGACGACGCGGTAGCCAGGCCCTTCGAGGTCGTCGAACTGGCCGCTGCGGACGGACCACCAGAAGATGACGGCGATCACGAAGACCAGCACGATCGACAAGGGGATGAGCAGATACAGGCTTTCCATGACCAACCTCAGCGCTTGGCCCCGCGCTGCAGGCGCAAGGCGTTCAGTACGACGAAGAGGGAACTGGCCGACATGCCGATGCCGGCCATCCAGGGCGTCACAAGCCCTGACATGGCCAGGGGCACCGCGGTGAAATTGTAGACGAAGGACCACCACAGGTTCTGCCGGATGATCGTCAGCGCGCGGCGGGACAGTGCGAGGCCATCGGCGAGGGCGCCGAGCCGGGCGCTCAGCAGCACGATGTCGGCCTGGTTGCGGGCCAGGTCGGTACCGCCGCCCATGGCCACCGACACCTGGGCCTGGGCCAGCACCGGCGCGTCATTCACCCCATCGCCGACCATCGCGATCACCGCGTCGCCCTGCTGCAACTGACGCAGGCCGGCGTGCTTGCCTTCCGGGGTCATGCCGCCCAGCGCGTGGCTGACGCCGAGGCGGCGGCCCATGGCTTCGACCGTGGAGGGCGTGTCGCCGCTGAAGATCGAGAGCTTGAGCCCCTGCGCCCGCAGGACGTCGAAGGTGGCCTCGCAGTCTTCCCGCAGCCCGTCGCTGAGCACGAAGCCGCCGAGCCAGCCGGCGGATGAGGCCAGCGCGATCACCGTCCCGCCGCCTTGTTCGGCCTGCTGGAGCACCTCGGGGACGGGCGTGCCAGCGAGGCCGGCGGCAAAGGCGGGGCGGCCGATGCGATATTGCTGGCCGTCGAACTCACCGGCGACGCCCTGGCCGGTGGTGGCAGTCACGGCAAGGAAGGCCGGCAGTGCGACGCCCTCCTCCACCGCCCGAAGGCGCAGGGCCCGGGCGATGGCGTGCTCGGAGCCCTGCTCGAGGGCGGCGGCGAGGCCGAGCACGCTGGCCGGGCTGGCGTCGCCGAGGCAATGGAGCGTCTCGAGGCGCATCTCGCCGTAGGTGAGCGTGCCGGTCTTGTCGAACACGAAATGCTCGGCCCGCGCCAGGGCCTCGATGGCGTGGCCGCGGGTGACGAGGACGCCCATCCGCGCGAGGGCGTCGGTGGCGACGGTGAGCGCCACTGGCGTCGCCAGCGACAGCGCGCAAGGGCAGCTGACCACCAGCACCGACACGAAGACCCACAGGGCGCGGTCTGGGTCATGCCAGTACCACCAGCCGGCGGTGACGCAGGCCAGCACCAGCAGCGCGATGATGAAGTAGGCCGCCACCCGGTCAGCCTGCTGGACGACCCGCGGCTTCTCGGCGGAGGCGCGCTCCATGAGCTGGCGGATCGCCGCGAGGCGGGTGTGCTCGCCGGTGCGGCTGACCCGCAGGCACAGGGGGCTGCTGACGTTGACCGTGCCGCCGGTGATCTCGGCGCCGGGGCGCTTGGGCACCGGGCGGCTCTCGCCGGTGAGGAGGGCCTCGTTGGCCTCGCTCTCGCCGTCGATCACCACACCGTCGGCGGGCACCGTCTCGCCCGGCTTGACGCGGATAACGTCGCCCGGCTGGAGCTGGGAGACGGGCACCCGCTCGCCCTCGCCGGCAGGCCAGGCGGCCAGGCGTTCAGCGAAGGCGGGCAAGGCCTTGCCGAGCTCCTCGACGCCACGCACGGCCTTCTGGCGGGCCAGCATCTCGACGTAGCGGCCGCACAGCAGGAAGAACACGAACATCGTCACCGAGTCGAAATACACCTCGCCCTGCCGGGTGAAGGTGGCCCAGCAGCTGGCGATGAAGGCGGCCCCGATGCCGAGAGCGACGGGCACATCCATCCCCAGCCGGCGCAGGCGCACGTCGCGGAAGGCGTGGCTGAAGAAAGGCGCGGCGGAGTACAGCACCACCGGCGCGGTGAGGATCAGGCTGGCCCAGCGCATCATCACCTCGATGTCGGGGGTGATCTCGCCATCGGCGGCAATGTAGGCCGGAAAGGCGTACATCATCACCTGCATCATCCCGAAGCCGGCCACGAACAGCCGCCACAGGGCACTGCGGCGCTCACGCTGGGAGATCTGCTCGGAGCGGGCCGCGTCGTAGGGATAGGCCCGGTAGCCGATGGCCTGGATCGCCGCGAGGATGTCGGAGAGCTTGATGCGGCGCTCGTCCCAGCGCACGCGGGCACGCCGGGTGGCGTAGTTGATGTCGACCGCCGTGACGCCGGGCTGGTGGGCCACGTGCTGTTCGTTGAGCCAGATGCAGGCCGAGCAGGTGATGCCCTCGAGGATCAGCGCGGCCTCACGCTCGTGCTCGCCGATGGGCTTGACGAAGCCCTGCTGGAAGTCCGGGTGGTCGAAGAGGCCGAGATCCTTCAGCTCGTCGGGCATCGCCTCGCGGGCCTGCTCGGGCATCGCGTCGCGACGCTTGTAGTAGTCGATGAGGCCACTGCTGACGATGGACTGGGCCACCGCCTGGCAGCCGGTGCAGCACATCTGGTGGCGGGTGCCTTCGATATCCACCGCCAGGTCGACCTCGTCGGGGATAGGCAGGCCGCAATGATAGCAATCGTGCTCGGGCACGGAGGGAGTCTGGGGCAACGGCTGGGACAACGCGGGCCTCGCAATCAGGGCCCGTAGCCGGAGGCGGCCACGGGAAACCCGATCTTTTATCACAAAGCTGCGGCGCAGCAAAAGGCTGGGAAGCCCTGCAGCCGGGGCGCGCCGGCCGGCACGCGCTCCATGCTTGCCGCCGCCAGGCTTACATCACGCCCAGCATCCGCGGGAACCACAGCGAAAGACCCGGCCAGTAGGTGACCAGCCCCAGGAACACCAGCATCGACAACAGCCACGGCCAGACGGCCACGGTGAGCTCGGTGATGCCCATCTTGGTGATGCCGGAAGCCACGTACAGGTTGAGACCGACCGGCGGGTGGCACATGCCGACTTCCATGTTCACCACCATGATGATGCCGAAATGCACCGGGTCGATGCCCAGCTTCATCGCCACCGGAAACAGGATGGGCGCAAAGATCAGCACGATGCTCGACGGCTCCATGAAGTTGCCGGCCAGGAGCAGCAGCACGTTCACCGCCAGCAGGAAGGCGATCACCCCCAGCCCGTGGCCCAGCATCCAGTCGGCCAGCGCCTGCGGGATGTTCTCGTTGGTCATGATGAAGGAGAACAGCACCGCGTTGGTGATGATGTAGAGCAGCATCGCCGACATGTTGGCCGAGTTGAGCAGCACCTTCGGCACGTCTTTCAGCGGCATGTCCTTGTAAACAAAGACCGCCACGATGAAGGCGTACATCGCGCTCATCGCCGCCGCTTCGGTGGGGGTGAAGATGCCGGTGTAGATGCCGCCCATCACCACCACGATCAGCAAGAGGCCCCACACCGACTCGCGGAAGGCCTTCACCCGCTCGGCGATGGATGCCTTGGGCTGGCGCGGGTAGTCGAACTTGCGCGCCCGGTACCAGGTGACGCCGCCGAGGGTTGCCGCCAGGGCCAGGCCCGGCACCACGCCGGCCATGAACAGCGCGCCGACCGAGGTGTTGGTGGCCACCGAGTACATCACCATCACGATGGACGGCGGGATCAGGATGCCCAGCGCGCCGGCGGTGGTGATGATGCCCGCGCCGAACTTGTTGGGGAAACCCGCCCGCACCATCGCCGGCAGCAGGATCGAGCCGATCGCCACCACCGTGGCCGGCGACGAACCCGACACCGCCGCGAACAGCGCGCAGGCCAACACGCCAGCCAGGCCGAGGCCGCCGTACCAATGGCCGACCATCGAGGTGGCGAAGTTGATCATCCGCTTGGCCACCCCGCCGTGGGTGAGGAAGTTGCCGGCCAGGATGAAGAAGGGGATCGCCATGATCTCGAACTTCTCGATGCCGGTGAACAATTTGAGCGCCACGGATTCGAGGGGCACCTCGGTCATGGTGAACAGGAAGCTCAGCACCGTGAGGCCGAGGGAGATCGAGATGGGCATGCCCGTCAGCATCAGCACAAGCAGGATGCCGAAGATGATTGCGGCGTTCATTGACGGCCTCCCTTGCCCGGCCCGCGAGAGTCGCCGAGGGGCTTGTGTTTGAGATCGTGCATGTGCAGGTTGTCGTCCATGCCATACACATCCACGTCCACCGGCAGCTGCTCTTGCTCGAGACCATCGACGTGGCCGTGGTCGTGGTGGGGCAGCTCGCCGGTGCGCAGGAAGTTCCAGGCCACCTGCAGGAAGCGGAAGCACATCAGGCTGGAGCCCAGCGGGATGGCGCTATAGACGATCCAGGTGGGCCATTCGAGGTCGGGGGTCGTCGGGCCTTCGGGAATGTCGCCGACTTCCGCACCAGTGAAGGTCAGGAAGGCATAGTGGGCACCGTTCTCCCACACGAAATGGGCGCCCAAGGTGGCAACGATGCCGGTGAACAGCGCGCCGGCGAGCAGCCCGAAGATGATGAAGCGCCCGCGCATGCCATCCGACAGGCGGTTGATGAGCACGTCGACACCCACGTGGATGCCCGTGCGCACGCCGTAGGCCGCGCCGAACTTGGCCATCCAGACGAACATGATGATGCAGAGCTCCTGGGCCCAGCTGAAGTTGAGGGACAGGAGCCAGTCCTGAAGGCCGGGGATGCTGAGCCCGGCCAGGTAGCGATGAACGACCGCGGCGAAGATGATCGCCGTGGCACTGCCCATCAGGAGCGTGATGATCCACTCCTCAAGGTGATCGAGTAATTTCATGCTTGCACCTCGCGAAACGTGACGGCGAGGCAGGGCCGCCCGCGGCGGCGGGGGCTGCCCTGCAACAAAAGGAACTTCGAGCGGACGAAATTACAGCTTCGCGGGGTCGAAGCCGGTTTCCTTGTAGATCGACTCGATCAGGCCCTTGCCGATGCGGCCTTCCATCTTCTGGTGGACCGGCACCAGCGCCTTCTTGAAGGCCAGCTTCTCGTCCTTGGTGGGCACGTACACCTGGGTCTTGCCGCTCTTCTTGATCGCCTCGAGGGACTTGTCGTTTTCTTCCTGGGCGATCTTGTTGGCGTAGGTGGTGGCTTCCTTCATCGCCGTTTCCAGGTTGCCGCGCACGTCGGCGGGCAGGCCGTCCCAGAACTTCTTGTTGGCGATCACCGCGTAGCCCAGGTAGCCGTGGTCGGTCACGGTCAGGTGCTTCTGCACCTCGTGCATCTTCTGGGTGTACATGTTGGAATGGGGGTTCTCGGTGCCATCCACCACGCCGGTCTGGAGCGCCTGGTACACCTCGGAGAAGGCCATCACCTGGGGCAGGCCGCCGATGGTGCGGACTTCCTCTTCGAGCACCTTGGACGACTGGATGCGCAGCTTCTTGCCCTTCAGGTCGGCCGGGCTGCGGATCGGCGTGTTAGCCGAGAACGACTTGAAGCCGTTGTCCCAGTAAGCCAGGCCGACGATGCCCTTCGGCTCGAGCCTCTTCAGGATGCCGGCGCCCACCGGCCCCTGGGTGACCCGGTGCAGGTCGGCGTAATCGTCGAAGATGTACGGCAGATCGAAGACCTCGAACTCCTTCACCCCCAGCGGGCCGAACTTGGCCAGCGACGGCGCCAGCATCTGCACGGCGCCCAGCTGCAGGGCCTCGAGCTCTTCCTTGTCCTTGTAGAGCGCGCTGTTGGCATAGACTTCCACCTTCACCTTGCCTTTGCTCAGCTCTTCCGCACGCTTCTTGAAGAACTCGGAGGCCTTGCCCTTCGGCGTATCGGCGGCCACCACGTGGCTGAACTTGATCACGATCGGCGCCTGGGCGGCGGCACCGGTGCAGAAGCCAACGGCGGCGAGGCTGAACAGAATGGTACGAAGTTTCATGGAAGTCTCCTTTATATTTGGGTGCTGCGTGCTTGACCAACCGAACTCCCCCGACCCAAAACCTCAAGCCGGCAGATGCCCGAAAAGTAGCTTCTGGCGCGGCGGGCGCTCAATTGTGGAAAGCCCTCAGGCCAGCGCCGGCCTTCTCCGTCACCATGCAGCCGACGACCAGGAGAGACTCGACCCGTGCCCCACACCGCCCTGCCGCCCGCATCCTCGACACCGCCGCCGCCCAGCTGGTACTGGAGCCTGCCCTACGCCGCGGTAGCCCTCTTCATCGCCGCGATGGCGGCGCTGCTGTGGCTGATCCACCGGGAAGACGCCGAGGAGCAGCGCGCCACCCTGATCACCGACGTGCTGTGGATGGAGCAGAACTTCTCGTTCCAGTTCGAGCGCAACAATGCCCTCCTCGTCCAGCTCGGCCCCGAACTGCTCGCTGACAGCCCCGCCGGGACGACCACCGAGGCCCGCCTCAAGCGCGCCCTCGACCCGGAAAGCGGCATCGTACGGGTGCTCTGGCTAGACCCCGACGGCAAGGTTAAAGGCGCGGCGCCGCCCTTCACCAACCATGAAATGGTGGGGGAAACCACCGGCACCTTTCCTTCCGCCGCGGCCTTCCGTCTGGCGCGCTCCCTCGGCCGGCCGGTTTATAGCGAGTCCTACGCCGTCCTCGAAAACCAGACCCAGTTCGAGGTCCACCAGCCTATCTTCGAAGGCGGGCGCCACCTGGGCACTGTTGTCGGCGTGTATTCCCTCAACGCCCTGCTGGCCCGGCAGGTGCCCTGGTGGTTCTCCGAGCGCTACAGGGTTTCGGTGACCAACAACCTGGGCGTCGAGATCGCCGCCAAGTCCAAGGTTTCGCCGCTGGCCACCCTCGCCTACGAGATCCCCTTCGAGCCGCCCGGCCACGGCCTCAACCTCGTCATCACCGCCTACAAGAGCGAAGTGCGCTGGATTCCCCTGCTCCTGATGGGCTCCCTCGGCGTGCTCGCCGCCGCCATCGTGTGGAGCCTGTGGCAGCTGCGTCGCCACATGCAGCGCCGCCAGGCGGCCGAGCAGGCCCTGAGCGGCGAGCACGCCTTCCGCAAGGCGATGGAAGACTCCCTCAAGACCGGCATGCGCGCCCGCGACCTGAACGGCCGCATCACCTACGTGAACCCGGCCTTCTGCCGGATGGTCGGCTGGAGCGCCGAAGAGCTGGTCGGCATGCAGCCGCCGATGCCCTACTGGGCGCCGGAGGCCATCGAACACACCAGCGGGGTCCATCAACAGATCCTGGGCGGCAACGCGCCGGCCCAGGGGCTGGAAGTCCGCCTGATGCGCAAGAGTGGCGAGCGCTTCGACGCCCTCCTGATCGAAGCCCCGCTGATCGACGACCAGGGCCGGCACATCGGCTGGATGGGCTCGGTGGTCGACGTGACCGAGCAGAAGCGCGCCCAGGAGCTCGCCCGCCAGCAGCAGGAGCGGCTGCAGGCCACCGCCCGCCTTGTCACGATGGGCGAGATGGCCTCCACCCTCGCCCACGAGCTCAACCAGCCCCTGGCCGCCATCTCGAGCTACAACACCGGCTGCCTCAACATGCTCGAACACGGCAGCATCGCCCCCGACGAGCTCACCGGCGTGCTCCAGAAGATCGGCAAGCAGGCCCAGCGTGCCGCCCAGATCATCCGGCGGGTGCACGCCTTCGTGCGGCGCAGCGAGCCCAAGTTCGAAACCGTCGACCTCAACGGGGTGATCCGCGAGGCGGTCGGCCTCGTCGAACCCGACGCCGCCCGGCGCAGCGTGGGCATCGACGTGGACCTCGCCGACGGCCTCCCGCCGGTGCTGGCCGACCCGGTGATGATCGAACAGGTGGCGATCAACCTCATCCGCAACGGCATGGACGCGATGGCCGACACGCCCCGGCGCGAACGTCGCCTCCACCTGGCCACCCGCGCCGAGGACGGCATGCTGGTCTTTTCGGTCACCGACCGCGGGCGGGGCATCGACCCGGAGGTTGCCGAGAAGCTCTTTGCGCCCTTCTTCACCACCAAGGAAGAGGGCATGGGGATGGGCCTCAACATCTGCCGCTCCATTGCCGAGCTGCACCGAGGCCGCCTCAGCTTCGAGCCCAATCCGGACGGTGGTACGATCTTTCGCTTCACGCTTCCCGTGCCCCATCCATGAGCCAAGCCCTCGCCCACATCGTCGACGACGACGAAGCCATCCGTGACGCCCTCACCTGGCTGTTCCGCACCCGCCAGGTCGCCTGCCGGGCCTGGGAATCCGCCGAGGCCTTCCTCGAAGCCTGGCAGCCCGACTGGCGAGGCTGCATCGTGCTCGACATCCGGATGCGCGAGATGAGCGGGCTGGAGTGCTTCGAGGCCCTGCGCGAACAGGGCAACAGCCTGCCGGTGATCTTCCTCACCGGCCACGGCGACGTGCCGATGGCCGTCGGCGCCCTCAAGAAAGGCGCCTTCGATTTCCTCGAGAAGCCAGTGGATGACAACGCCCTGGTTGACCGGGTGATCCGCGCCCTCGCCGCCGACGCCCGCCGCCAGGCCAGCGAGGCCAGCCAGGCCACCGTCGCCACCCGCATCAGCCAGCTCACCCCGCGGGAGCACGAGGTAATGCGCCTGGTGCTGGCCGGCAAGTTCAACAAGGTCATCGCCGACGAGCTCAACATCTCGATGCGCACCGTCGAGGTGCACCGCTCGCGGGTCTTCGAAAAGATGGGCGTCCGCTCCGCCGTCGAGCTCGCCCAGCTGCTGGCACAACCCCGGGACTGAGCAGCAGGCCGGCGCTGCGCCCTTAATCGCTCAACCGGCCAGCACCGACCAGTTCAGCACCACCCCCGACTCCCCCGGGCGGCAGCGGAACTCCGCCGCCACACCGACCCCGGCGATCCACGCCAACCGGCCATCCACCCACAACAGCGGCAGGTTGTCCCGCAGCCAGGGCGGCACGCCGGCCTCCTGCAGCAAATTCTTGAGGGACCGGGACGGGCCACCGGCGCGCAGGCGCATCCTCTCGCCCCCGGCCCGCCGGCGCAGCTCGCACACCCCGCCCGCGAGCGCAGCCGCCGCCAGGCCCTCACCCACCGTCTCACGCCACTCCACCACGCCGCCCGCCCACCGCACGCTCGGTTCGAGGCTCCAGGCCAGCGATACCAGCGCGGCGTCATGGCGGGCGGGCGCCAGCCACCAGGCCTCGCGATACACGCACAGGGCCGACTTTCCAATCGGCAGGCACAGGCCCTCCGCCGCCCCCGGGCTGCACAACTGGCGCTCGATCTCCCGCAGCCGGTCCTCGTCGGGCATCGCCTCGCCAGCCTCAAGCAGCATGAAGCGCAACAGATTGCGCAGCCGGGCCGACGACAGGCGCAGCGTGGCCTCCCGCCCCAGGCGCTGGCTGCCGGGCAGGCGCAGCGCGGTGAGGTCGAGGGCGGCCAGCTCGTCGAGCATGCCGGCGGCCTCGCCGCACAGGCGGCCCATACGGGCCAGCCCCGCCGCCGCGCCAGGGAAACGGGATTCCACCAGCGGCAGCACTTCGTTGCGGAGAAAGTTGCGGGAAAAACCGCTGTCGGCGTTACTTGGGTCATCGACCCACGCCAAACAGTGGGCGCGGGCGTAGGCAAGGAGCGCCGAACGCGGCACGTCGAGGAGCGGCCGCCAGACGAGCGGCCCCGGGCCGGCCGCCACAACGGGCCTCATGCCACCGGCGCCCCGCACGCCGGCGCCGCGGATGGCCCGGAACAGCACGGTCTCGGCCTGATCGTCCCGGTGGTGGGCCAGGGCCAGCACCTCGTCGCCGAGGGCAGCCAGGGCCTCCCGCCGGGCATCCCGCGCAGCGGCCTCAAGCCCGCCCGGGTGGTGGCGATCCACCTGCACCGCGGACACCACCAACGGCACGCCGAGGCCGTCACACAGGCGCCGGCAGTCGTCTGCCCAGGCCGCCGAGCCCGCGACGAGGCCGTGCTGCACGTGGGCGGCGGAGAGTTGAAGGGGAAGGGTCTGGCGCAGGCTGGCCAGCAGATGAAGCAGAACGGTGGAGTCGAGCCCGCCGCTCAGGCCGACCCGAACGCGCCGGGCCGGTTGGGGAAGCTGCCGCCAGCTGCCGGCGACACGCCCGGCGAGCTCAGTCGACGGCAATTTCCTTGTACTTGCCGTAGCTCATCAGGCGCTCGAAGCGCCGCTCGAGCAGCTCGGAGGGCGACAGGTCGGACACCTGACGCAGGGAATCCTGCAGCGCGCGCTTGAGGCTCTGGGCCATCGCCCGGTGGTCGCGGTGGGCGCCACCGACCGGCTCGTTGATGACCTTGTCGATGAGGCCCAGCGACTTGAGGCGGGAGGCGGTGATGCCCATCGTCTCGGCGGCATCGGGGGCCCGCTCGGCGCTCTTCCAGAGGATGGAGGCGCAGCCTTCGGGCGAGATCACGGAGTAGGTGGAGTACTGCAGCATCATCAGCTGGTCACCGACCGCAATGGCCAGTGCGCCACCGGAGCCACCCTCGCCGATCACCGTGCAGATGATGGGCACCTTGAGCTCGGCCATCACGAACAGGTTGTGGCCGATGGCCTCGGACTGGCCGCGCTCCTCGGCGTCGATGCCCGGGTAGGCGCCCGGCGTGTCGATGAAGGTGAACACCGGCAGGCCGAATTTTTCGGCCAGCTTCATCAGGCGCAGCGCCTTGCGGTAGCCCTCGGGGCGCGGCATGCCGAAGTTGCGGAAGATCTTTTCTTTGGTGTCGCGGCCCTTCTGGTGGCCGATCACCATGCAGGGCTGGCCGTTGAAGCGGGCCAGGCCGCCGACAATCGCCTTGTCGTCGGCAAAGCCGCGGTCGCCGTGGAGCTCTTCGAAGTCGGTGAAGATGTGCTCGACGTAATCGAGCGTGTAGGGCCGCTGCGGGTGGCGGGCCACCAGCGCGCACTGCCACGGGCTCAGCTTGCTGTAGATGTCCTTGGTGAGGCCATAGTTTTTCTGTTCCAGGCGGGCGATCTCTTCGGAGATATCCACCGCCGAGTCGTCCTGCACGAAGCGCAGCTCTTCGATCTTCGCCTCGAGTTCGGCAATGGGCTGTTCAAAATCCAGGAACGTGGTCTTCATCGGGGGGCCAGACTAGTGAAAATTTTGCGCATTTTACCCCAACGCCCGCCGGGACGCGCACCGCCCCGGAAAAGCCTCACGCGCCCCATGGAAATTGCATTGCTGCAGAGCGCAACGAGGGCTAAAGTTCACCCCCTTTTTGCCCTCCGCAGCGTCCCCATGGCCTCGATGAACCTCCTCCGCGCCCTCGCCACGGTCAGCGGCATGACCCTGCTGTCGCGCATCCTCGGTTTCGTGCGGGATTTCGTGGTGGCCCGGGCCTTCGGCGCCGGCGTGGAGACCGACGCCTTCTTCGTCGCCTTCCGGCTGCCCAACCTGCTGCGCCGGATGTTTGCCGAGGGGGCCTTCTCCCAGGCCTTCGTGCCGATCCTGGCCGAGTATAAAAACAAGCGCGGCGAGGCGGAGACCCACCGGCTGGTAAACCACGTGGCGAGCGGCCTCGGGCTGGTCGTGCTGCTGGTCTCCATCCTCGGCGCCATCGCCGCCCCGCTGATCATCTACGCCACCGCGCCGGGCTTCTCGGCCGACGCCGGCAAGTTCGAGCTGACGGTGCAGCTCACCCGCATCACCTTCCCGTACATCTTCTTCATGTCGCTGGTGGCGCTGGCCGGTGGCGTGCTCAACACCTGGAGCCGCTTCGCGATCCCGGCCTTCACGCCGGTGCTGCTCAACCTGTCGTTCATCGCCATGGCGCTGCTGGCGGCGCCCTACTTCGACCCGCCGGTGATGGCGCTGGGCTGGGCGGTGTTCATCGGCGGGCTGGCCCAGGTGCTGCTGCAGCTGCGCCCGCTGGCCAACATCGGCATGCTGCCGCGCTTCTCGCTGGATTTCTCCGACCCGGGCGTGCGGCGCATCCTCAAGCTGATGGCGCCGGCCATCCTCGGCGTGTCGGTGAGCCAGATCTCGCTGCTCATCAACACCGTGTTCGCCTCCTTCCTGCCCAGCGGCAGCGTGTCGTGGCTGTATTACGCCGACCGCCTGATGGAGTTTCCGGCCGGCATGCTCGGCGTGGCCCTCGGCACGATCCTGCTGCCCAGCCTGTCCAAGATGCACGCCGACGAGAAGCCGGCCGAGTTCTCGTCGCTGCTCGACTGGGGCCTGCGCCTCACGCTGATGATCACCCTGCCCGCCGCACTGGGCCTGGCGCTGCTGGCGGTGCCGCTGATCGCCACCCTCTTCCACCACGGCGCCTTCACGGCCAACGACGTGTTCCAGACCCGCACGGCGCTGATCGCCTACAGCGTCGGCCTGGCCGGGCTGATCCTCGTCAAGGTGCTGGCGCCGGCCTTTTACGCTCGCCAGGACATCCGCACGCCGGTGAAGATCGCGCTGATCTCGCTGACGGCAACCCAGCTGATGAACCTCGTCTTCATCGGCCCGCTGCAGCACGCTGGGCTGGCGCTGTCGATCGGCCTCGCCTCGTGCATCAACGCCGGCATGCTCTACCGCGGCCTGCGCAAGCGCGGCGTGTATCAGCCCCAGCCGGGCTGGGGGCTGTTCTTCGTCAAGCTGCTGGCGGCGCTGGGCGTGCTGGGCGTCGCCGTTTGGTTCACCGTGGGCAGCGACAGCCTGTGGCTGCAGGCCTCCGGCCTTGAACGCCTGGCCCGCCTGTCGGCGCTGGTGATCGGCGGGATGGCGGTGTATTTTGCGACCCTGTTCGCCCTCGGCTTCCGGGTGCGCGATTTCCGCCGCCGGGCCGCCACCTGAGCCCAGCGGCACGGGGCTTCAGCCCTGCAGCAACTTCACCGGCTCGACCACATTGAGGCCGCGCCGCTGCAGCTCGGCCAGCGCCCGGTCCGGGTCGCTGAAGCGGATGATGACCACCGCCTGCTGCCCGGGCGCGGTGCTGAAGGCGTACATGTACTCGATGTCCAGCCCCGCCTCGTCGGTGGTGGCGAGCACCCGGGCGAGGCCGCCGGCGCTGTCGGCAACCTCGACCGCCAGCACGTCGGTGAGCTGCGCCACGTAGCCCGCCGCCTCCAGCGCCGCCTTGCCGGCCAGCGGGTCGGCGACGATCAGCCGCAGGATGCCGAAATCCCGGCTGTCGGCGAGGCACAGGGTGTGGATGTTGATGCCGCTGGCGGCAAGGGCTTCGCAGGCGGCACGCAGGCGGCCGCTGCGGTTTTCGATGAAGGTCGAGAGCTGGCTGATTTTCATGGCGGCGGTCCTCACTGGCTGTCCTGGCGTTCGTCCCACACCCGCTTGGCCTTGCCTTCGCTGCGCGGCAGCGAATGGGGCTCGGCGAGGCGCACCGCCACGTTGAGGCCGGTGACGTTGTGGATCGAATGGGCGATGCGGCGGCGCAGCTCTTCCATCGCCCCGATCCGGTCACTGAAGAATTCCGGGCTGACCTCGATCTCGACGTGCATCTGGTCGAGCCCGTGCTCGCGGCGCAGCACGATGCGGTAGTGGGGCAAGGCGCCCTCGACAGCCAGCAGCGCGGCCTCGATCTGGGACGGGAAGACGTTGATGCCGTGGATGATCATCATGTCGTCGCTGCGTCGGCCGACGCGCTCCATGCGGCGGAGCGTGCGGCCGCAGGCGCAGGGCTCGGCCACCAGGCGGGTGATGTCGCGGGTGCGGTAGCGGATCATCGGCATCGCGCGCTTCGACAGGGTGGTGAGCACCAGCTCGCCCTCCTCGCCGTCGGGCAGCACCGCGCCGGTTTCCGGGTCGATGATCTCGGGGTAAAAATGGTCCTCGAACACATGCAGGCCGCTCTGGGCACTGCATTCGCTGGCGACGCCCGGGCCGATGATCTCGGAGAGCCCGTAGATGTCGAAGGCCTTGATGCCCGCGTCCGCCTCGATGCGCTGGCGCATCTCCGGTGTCCATGGCTCGGCGCCGAAAACCCCCGCCCGCAGCGGCAAGTCGCGCAGGTCGATGCCGAGCTCGGCGGCCCGCTCGATGAGGTGCAGAAAGTAGCTCGGCGTGGCGCAGATGGCATTGACGCGAAAGTCGCGCAGCAGCATCACCTGCCGGTCGGTGTTGCCGCCCGATACCGGCACCACCGTCGCGCCGATCGCCTCGAGGCCGTAGTGGGCACCGAGGCCGCCGGTGAACAGGCCGTAGCCAAAGGCGTTCTGCACGATGTCGCCCCGGCTGATGCCGGCCGCGGCAAACGTGCGCAGCATCACCGACGACCACACCTGGATGTCCTCGGCCGTGTAGGCCACCACGATCGGCTTGCCGGTGGTGCCGCTCGAGGCGTGCAGCCGCACGATCTCCGACATCGGGCTGGCAAAGAGGCCAAAGGGATAGGTGTCGCGCAGATCGGCTTTCACCGTGAACGGCAGGCGCCCCAGATCAGCCAGCGACTCGATGCTGGCCGGCGTCAGGCCGCGCGCGTCCATGCGCTCACGAAACAAGGGCACATGCGCGTAGGCACGGCCGACGATGCTCTTCAGGCGGCGCAACTGGAGGTCGCGCAACTGGGCGGCGGGCAGGTAGTCCGACGAACTGACCGGATGAAAGCCCGGGCCGGCGTCGTTCCAGTTCTCTCGCAGCATACTGGGTGTCTCCTGTGACTTGGGCCCCCGCTGCGCCTGCCCTCCCCTCGTGGATGTTTTTCTGCTTTGGGGCTGAACACAGGATGGTGGCCGACTGAGTGGAAGCGGCTCTCTGCTCGGTCAGTTCACAGCCGGCATTATCGCGCGGCGCAGCACCGGCGGGCTGCTAGAATTTACCCATCATCCGGAGGAGAAAACCATGCAACTGAGCAGTGAGAGCTTCAAGGACGGCGCCGTGATTCCGGGCGAGTTCGCCTTCTGCGTGCCGGCCCGGGAGGGCCACGTGGCCCTCAGCACCAACCTCAACCCGCAGCTCGCCTGGGCCGGCGCCCCCGCCGGCACCCAGTCGTTTGCGCTGATCTGCCACGACCCCGACGTGCCCAGCCGCGGCGACGACGTGAACCAGGAGGGCCGCAGCGTGCCCGCCGAGCTGCCGCGGGTGGATTTCTTCCACTGGGTGCTGGTCGACCTGCCCGCCTCCACCACCGCCATTGCCCCTGGCAGTCACTCGTGTGCCGTTACCCCAAACGGCAAGCCTGGCCCCGACGGCCCCGGCGGCAGCCGCCACGGCATCAACGACTACACCGGCTGGTTTGCCGGCGACACGCAGATGAAGGGCAACTACTTCGGCTACGACGGCCCCTGCCCGCCGTGGAACGACAGCATCCGCCACCGCTACGTATTCACGCTGTTCGCCCTCGACATCCCGCGCGTGCCAGTGGAAGGCACCTTCACCGGCCAGCAGGTGCGCGAAGCGATCGCCGGCCACGTCCTGGCCCAGGCCAGCCTCACCGGCACCTACAGCCTCAACCCGGCCGTCCCGGCCTGAAGGCCTGAAACCCGGCGCCGGTGGCGAGCTCAATCGCCGCCGGCGGTGCCTTCCCGCCGCGGGTCGGCGGCCCCCACCCAGCCGCGCCCCTGGCGCACGATCAGCGCGATGCCGCTGGTCATCTCCACCTCGCGCAGCCCATGGCCGCGGGCCTCGAGGGCCTCCCTCACCGCCGGCGCCAGCCGCCCCTGTTCCACCTCCAGTGGCCCGTTACGGCTGCCCACCCGGGCTTGAGCGACCACCTCCACCGCGTCCATCCGCTCGTCCAGGAGGCCGATCAAGGCCTGGGAGACGAAGTTGGGGATCTGGCTGCCCCCCGGCGAGCCTAGCACCGCATAAAGCCCCTGGCGGTCGAACACCAGCGTCGGCGCCATCGAGCTGCGTGGCCGCTTGCCCGGCGCGGTCAGGTTGGGCCCTGTCTCCGAGAAATCGGTGAGCTGGTTGTTGAGGAAGAAGCCCCCCGCCATGCGCCGGTTGCCGAAGGCATCCTCGATCGACGACGTGAGCGCCACCGCGTTGCCGAAGGCATCGACGATCGACAGGTGACTGGTGGACGGCCTCTCCCCCTCTGCCTCGCCCCCTTCGCCGCACAGGCCCGCAGCCCGCCGCAGGGGGCCAGCCCGGGCGCCGATCGCCGCGGCCCGGCGGGTCAGGTAGTGCTCGTCGAGCATCGCCCCGACTGGCACCGGCGCCGCCATCGGATCACCCACGCAGGCCGCGCGGTCGGCGTAGGCCAGCCGCCCAGCTTCGGCGAAGCGATGGATGAATTCCACCGAGCCCACTGGCGCGGCCGGCAGCTGGCGCCAGATGCCCAGGGTGGCGAGTACCGTCGAGCCCCCCGAACTCGGCGGTGGAAAGCCACACACCCGGTAGCCCCGGTAGGGCCGGCACAGGGCTTCCCGCCGGAGCGGCTGATAGCGGGCGAGATCGGGATAGCCGAGCAGGCCGCGCCGGTCGGCTTCGTCGGCGGGCAGATCACCGCGCACCGCGTCCCGCACGCGCCCGGCGAGTTCGCCCCGATGCAGCACGCGCGGGCCCTCGGCGGCAACGAGGCGCAGGCTGCGCGCCAGGGCCGGGTTGCGCAGCGTGTAGCCCACCGGCCACGGCCGCCCGTCGGCATCGAAGAACAGCGCCTGGGCCGCCGGATCGGCGAAGCGCCCCTCGAGGGCCAGCAGGCCGTGCAGGCGCGGCGACACCGCGAAGCCCTCTTCGGCCAGGCGGATCGCCGGCTCGAAAAGCCGCGCCCAGGGCAGCCGGCCGGCCTCGCGGTGAGCCAGGCCGAGCATCGCCAGCAAACCCGGCGTGCCGACGGCGCGGGGGTCGCGCACCGCGCGGGCAAAGTCGAGACGCCTGCCTGCGCTGTCGCTCAGCTGCCCGGCGGAGGCCGTGAGGGGTGCCGTCTCACGGCCGTCCCAGGCGTCGAGGCGCTTGCGGCGGGCGTCGAAGAAGAGCATCAACCCGCCACCACCGAGGCCCGAGGACTGAGGCTCGACGAGGCCGAGGACCATCTGGGCGGCGATCGCCGCGTCCACCGCCGAGCCACCGGCCCGCAGCATCTCGAGCGCCACCGCGGTGGCGTGGGGGTTGGCCGTGACCGCCATGAAGCGCCGGCCCTGCGCCGGCGGCTGGGGAAGGTAGGCCGTCGCCGCCTCGGGGGGCGGCGGTAGCTCGGCGGCGCACAGGCCGGCCAGCAGCAGGCCGGCCAGCGCGGCCAGCCGTCTGGCGCTAGGCCCCATAGGCAGGCAGCGCCGGCGGCAACAGCGGGAGCTGCAGGCGCAGGTAATCGGGGAGCCCGTCGCGGAAGGCGGGCAGATCCTCACCGCTGATCAAAGGGCGGCACCAGCGGCGGAAAGCCTCGGTGACGCCGAATCCGTCTGCGGCGATGAACTCCGGCGGAAGCTTTCGTTCGAGGTTGGCCACCGCCTCGAAGGGCAGCAGGTTGGTGCGCCAGCGGTAGGGCACGTCGGAGAGGCGCTTCATGCCCACCACGCCCGGCTGCCCGGCGAGCGCCCGGCGCACCGCCGCCTTGCCCACCGCAAAGGCCTGGGCGGTGTCGGTCTTGGAGGCCAGGTGGCGGGCGGAGCGCTGCAGGTAGTCGGCCACCGCGTAATGCACCTTGTAGCCCAGGCTGCGGTGGATCAGCTCGGCCACCACCTCGCCGGCGCCGCCGAGCTGGACGTAACCCTTCTGGCTACGGTCCTGCATCGACAGGATCTGCCCGTCGTCCCGACGCAGCCCCTCGGCCACCACGACGGAGCAATGGCCCCAGCGGGCGACGGTGTCGCGGACCCGCTCGAGAAAGCGCGCCTCGTCGAAGGGCACCTCCGGGAGCAGGATCAGGTGCGGCGCCGCGCTGTCGTCTTCGGCGGCCAGCCCGCAGGCGGCGGCCAGCCAGCCGGCGTTGCGCCCCATCACCTCGAGCACGAAGGCCCGGCCGGCGTTGGTGGTCATCGCGGCAAGGTCGAGGCCCACCTCGCGCACCGAGGTGGCGAGGTATTTGGCTGCCGAGCCATAGCCGGGGCAGCAGTCGGTGCCGACGATGTCGTTGTCGACGGTCTTCGGCACGCCCACCACGATCAGCGCATAGCCCCGCGCGTCGGCGGCGGCCTGCACCTGGCGGCAGGTTTCCATCGAGCCGTTGCCGCCGTTGTAAAGAAAGTAGCGCACGTCGTGGGCCGCCAGCACCGCGAACAGGCGCGCGTACTGGGCCGGGTTGCTCTCTTCGGGGTCGAGATCGAAGCGGCAGGAGCCGAAGGCCCCGCCGGGCGTCGCCCGCAGGCGGCGCAGATCGGGGTCGAGGAGGCTGGCGGTATCGACCAGGGTCTCGCGCAGCACCCCGAGGATGCCGTTGCGGGCCGCCAGCACACGCCCGATGCGCTCGGGCTGCAGGCGCGCCTCGGCGATGACACCGGCCGCCGAGGCGTTGATGACCGCCGTCACCCCGCCGGACTGGGCGTATAGAAGATTTCCTGTCATGACGGCAGCGCGCTGCGCACTCCAATGAACCCTGCAAAAACAAAAGGGCCGGCGCGTTGGCGGCCGGCCCTGCGAACCTGCTTGCGGCCTGATTACTTCAGCGCATCGAAGGCACGGTCGCGGATTTCCTCGACCTTGCCGAGGCCGGCGATCTTGCGATACTGGGGCGCGTTGGCGTCACCGTTGGCAGCCCAGTCGGAATAGTAGGCCACCAGCGGCTTGGTCTGGGAATGATAGACGTCGAGACGCTTCTTGACGGTTTCTTCCTTGTCGTCGTCGCGCTGGATCAGCGGCTCACCGGTTTCGTCGTCCACACCCTCAGCCTTCGGCGGGTTGAACTTGACGTGGTAGGTGCGGCCGGAGGCCACATGCACGCGGCGGCCGGACATGCGGCCGATGATCTCCTCGTCGGGCACGTCGATCTCGAGCACGAAATCGATGGGCACGCCGGCAGCCTTCATGGCCTCGGCCTGGGGAATGGTGCGCGGGAAGCCGTCGAACATGTAGCCCGACTGGCAATCGGCTTCCTTCAGGCGATCCTTGACGAGGCCGATGATGATGTCGTCGGACACAAGCCCGCCCGCGTCCATCACCTTCTTGGCTTCGACGCCCAGGGGCGTGCCGGCCTTGACCGCTGCGCGCAGCATGTCGCCGGTGGAAATCTGCGGAATACCGAACTTTTCCTTGATGAAATTGGCTTGGGTGCCCTTGCCGGCGCCCGGCGGTCCCAACAGAATCAGACGCATGCTTTCCCTCCAGTGGTTATTGTTGTTGCGATGTTGAATGGCGAAACTAACGCGAAGCTTACACCCGGTCAAACACTCTGCGCACCCGCTCGAGATCGTCGGCGGTGTCGACGCCTGCAGGAGGCGCGTGATCGAGCACCATGACCTGGATCGGATAGCCGTGGGCCATCGCCCGCAGCTGCTCGAGGGCTTCCCACTGCTCCAGCGGCGACGGTGCGAGGCTGGTGTAGCGCTTGAGGAAGCCCGCCCGGTAGGCGTAAAGGCCGATGTGGCGATAGGCCGGCAGGCCCGTCGGCAGCGTGCCCCGGTCGGCGGCGAAGGCGTCCCGCGCCCAGGGGATCGGCGCCCGGGAGAAATACAGCGCCCGCCCGCGGGCATCGAGGACGAGTTTCACCACATTGGGGTTGAAGAACTCGTCGGCGGAATGCAGCGGGTGGCAGGCGGTGGCGATGGCTGCCTCGGGGTCGGCGGCCAGCGCGGCGGCGGCGGCGGCGATGAGCTCGGGCGGGATCAGCGGCTCGTCGCCCTGCACATTGACCACCACGTCGTCATCGGCCCAGCCAAGGCGCGTGGCGACTTCGGCGAGGCGGTCGGTGCCCGACGGGTGCTCGGCCGCGGTGACGATCACCTGACCGCCCGCCGCCTCGACAACCGCGGCGATGCCTGGATGATCGGTGGCCACCCACACATCGTCTGCGCCGGCCTCGCGGGCCCGGTCGAGCACGTGCAGGATCATCGGCTTGCCGGCGATATCCAGCAGCGGCTTGCCCGGCAGGCGGCTCGACGCATGACGCGCCGGGATGACGATGCGGAAACCCATCTCAGCGCGCCTGGGCGAGTTCTTCTTCGGTGAGCGGGCGAGCTTCCTCTTCGAGCATCACCGGGATGCCGTCGCGGATCGGATAGGCCAGGCGCGCGCTCACGCTCCACAGCTCCTGCTTGTCCTTGTGGAAGTCGAGGGGGCCCTTGGTGATCGGGCAAACGAGGATTTCAAGCAGTCGGGGGTCCATCGAGCTTCTCCACAATCAGTTCTGCGGCTTCCGGCGCAAGCTGCGCCCGAACCGGCCACACCCAGCTTTCAGCCGGGGCGAAAGGCGCGCATTTTACCGCATCCTTCTCGGTCATCAGAAGCACATCGCCATCGGGCACGGCCACATCGGCGGGCGTGAAGGCGTGGTGATCGGCAAACGGCCGTCGCTCGATCACCAGCCCCATTGCTTCGAGCTGCCCGAAGAAGCGCTCCGGCCGGCCGATGCCGGCCATCGCGTGCACGCGCCGGCCGCGGAAATCCGCCGGCAGCCGTCGCTCGCTGCGGGCACCGACCCGCTCGAAGGCCACGCCGGCAAGTTCGAAGCCGAACACCGGCGCACACCCCATTGCGGCGCGCAGGCGAGGCGAAAGCCCGCCCTGAGCCAGCACCACGGTGGCTTCGGCGAGCCGGCCGACGCCTTCGCGCAGCGGGCCGGCGGGCAGGCGGAAGCGGTTGCCGAGGGTCGCCTCGTCCACCACGATGATCTCCACGTCGCGGGCCAGGCGGTAATGCTGCAGGCCGTCGTCGGCGATGATCACATCCACCTCGGGGTGCGCCGCCAGCAAGCTGCGCCCCGCCGCCGGGCGGTCGCGGCCCACCCACACCGGGCAACCCGACAGCGCCGCCATCAGCACCGGCTCGTCGCCGTAGCGCGCCGGATCGCCACCGGGCGGCACCTCCGCGGTGCCTTCGACGGAGCCACCGTAACCCCGGCTGACGATGCCCGGCCGGTGCCCGCGGGCGCGCAGCGTGTCGGCCAGCCACAGGGCGATAGGCGTCTTGCCGCTGCCGCCGACGGCGATGTTGCCGACCACGATCACCGGCACCGGCAGGCGCTCCGCCTTGAGTACGCCGAGCGCGAACAGCCGGCGACGCAGGCCGGCGAGGAACGCAAAAAGCAATGAGAGGGGAAGCAGGCAGTACGCCGCAAGCCCACGGCCTAGCCAGAATCCGGGGGCGCTGCGCGGCATGATGGACGCGCGGACGCGTTACTGCTGGGCCGCCTGGGTGGCGAAGGAGATATGCACCAACCCGGCTTGCTGGGCCGCCTGCATCACGTCGATGACGCGCTGGTGGGCCGCCTTGGCGTCGGCGTTGATGATAACCACCGGATCCTTGGCGTCGGGCGGCACCGCCGCCTGCAGGGCCGCCACAATGGCCGGCTGGCCGGAGCCATTCACCGGTCGCTTGTTGATGACCACGTCGCCAGCCGCCGTGACGGCCACGTTGACCTCCACGGTTTTGGCGTTGCTGGCCTGGGCGTCGGCGGTGGGCAGGTTGATCTCCAGCCCGGCAAAGCGCGAATAGGTGGTGGTGAGCATCAGGAAGATGATGATCACCAGCAGCACGTCGATCATCGGGATCAGGTTGATCTCGGGCTCCTCGCGGGAGCGGCCACGGCCGAAGTTCATGGCGGGCGCCTCAGCGACGGTCGCCGTGGACCACTTCCACGAGGCGGATGGCCTGCTGCTCCATCTCGACGACGAGGCCATCCACGGTGGCCCTGAAATGGCGCCAGAAGATCATGCTGGGCATCGCGATCACCAGGCCGAAGCCGGTGTTGTAGAGGGCGATGGAGATGCCGTGGGCGAGCTGCTGGGGGTTGGAGCCGCCCGGCGTCTGGGAGCCGAAGATCTCGATCATGCCCACCACGGTGCCAAAAAGGCCCATCAGCGGGCTGATCGAGGCGATGGTGCCGAGGGTGGTGAGGAAGCGCTCCAGGTCGTGCACCACGGCGCGGCCGGTTTCCTCGATGGACTCCTTCATCACCTCGCGGGGGCTGCGCACGTTGCGCAGGCCGGCGGCCAGCACGCGGCCCAGCGGCGACGACAGCGCGACGCGGTTGACCATCTCGGGGGTGGCGCCGGAGGTGCGCAGTTCGCCGACGACCTTTTCGAGCAAGCCCTCGGGGAGGATCTTGCTGCGGCGCAGGGTGATGAGCCGCTCGATGATCAGGGCCACCGCGACGATGGAAGCAAACAACAAGGGCCAGATCGGCCAGCCGGCGGCCTGAATGATGGCGAACACGCGAACACTCCTGCGAATCGTATGAAGCCCGAGAATGTAACCCGCCCCACGGCGCAGGGCAACCAGCGAGCGCTTCACGACAATCCACAAAATCTGTGGATAACTTTGTGGATTGCTGTTGATCGAACGCCCTAAACCCGCGCCCAGCAAGGGTTTTTCCTACTCGGGTCAAAAAATAGGCTACGGCAACATCCCATACAAATCAAAGACTTAACTGTTTCCACCCAAGTCAAGCCCGGCAACGGGATTTTTTTGCACCCGGAAGGCGAAGATGTGGATTCCGGTAGAATCCAGCCCCATGAACACCCCCCGAAATTCTGCCGAAGTCAAGCCCGGCGAGGTCGTCTCCGTGTCCTGGCTCAACCGGGCCGCCCGCAATGTGCTCGAAGAAAGCTTCCCGCTGATGTGGATAGCCGGTGAGGTATCCACCCTCACCCGCGCCGCCTCCGGCCATGTTTATTTCACGCTGAAGGACGAGCAGGCCCAGGTGCGGTGCACCATGTGGCGCAACCGCGCGCAGCTCCTGCCCTTCCGCCTGGAGCACGGGATGCAGGTCGAGGTGCGGGCGCTGGTGAGCCTGTTCGAGCCCCGCGGCGACTACCAGCTGAATGTCGAGGCCGTCCGCCACGCGGGGGTCGGCAACCTCTACGAAGCCTTTTTGCGCCTCAAGGCCCGCCTCGAGGCCGAGGGGCTCTTCGAGCCGGCCGCCAAGCGGGCACTGCCGCGTTTTCCGCGCGGCATCGCGGTGGTCAGCTCGGCCCAGGCCGCCGCCTGGCGCGACGTGACCGCGGCGCTCGCCCGCCGGGCGGCCCACGTGCCGATCACCCTCTACCCCACGCCAGTGCAGGGCGACGGCGCGCCGGCCCAGATCGCTGCGGCCATCCGGCGGGCTGGCCGCAGCGCCGCCCGTGACGGCACCGATGTGCTGCTCCTGGTGCGCGGCGGCGGCAGCCTCGAAGACCTCGCAGCCTTCAACAGCGAAGCCGTCGCCCGCGCCATCCGCGCCTGCCCGCTGCCGGTGGTGGTGGGCGTCGGCCACGAGACCGACGTGAGCATCGCCGACTTCGCCGCCGACCTGCGCGCCGCCACCCCCACCGCCGCCGCCGAGCTGGCCAGCGCCGGCTTCGTCGAGCTCCACGACAAGCTGGCCCTGCTGGACGCCCGCCTCACGCGCGCCATGCAGCGTCGCGTTGAGACCGCAGCCCAGCGCCTCGACCGCGTCGCCGCCCGGCTCACCCACCCGCGCCAGCGCCTCGTGCAGGCCGGCCTGCGCCTCGAAACCCTGACGCAGGCGCTCCACGCCCGCATGGCGCGCCAGCTCGCCGCCGGGGAGGCCCGGGTGGGCGCCCTCGGCCTGCGTCTCGCCGCCCGCAAGCCTGATCTCGCCCAGCGGCGGGCCCGCCTCGACGCCCTCGCCCAGCGCCTCGAGCGCGCCGGCAGCAACCTGCTCGAGCGCCGCCGCAGCCGCCTCGACGCCCTCGCCCAGCACCTCGCCCACCTCGACCCGCGCGGCGTGCTCGCCCGCGGCTACAGCATCACCCGCAACGCCGCCGGCGAAATCGTGCGCGACGCCGGCACGCTGTCCCCGGGCGATGGCATCCACGTCGAGCTTCACCAGGGCAGCGTGGACGCCACGGTGAACCCGCACAATGACTAACCACAAGCCGCGCCCGGCCAGCCCGATTCAATCCGCCGGCCGCCGCGGATTGTGCAGGCACACAAAACCCGACTAAAATCGTCGGACACACAAGCCCGCTTCATAACCAACAACCCCGGAGAACAAGATGGCTCATACCCTGCCCGAACTGCCCTACGCCAAGAACGCCCTGGCTCCCTTCATTTCCGAAGAGACCCTTGAGTTCCACCACGGCAAGCACCACAACGCCTACGTGGTCAACCTCAACAACCTGATCCCGGGCACCGAGTACGAAGCCCTGTCCCTCGAAGAGATCGTCAAGAAGGCTCCGGCTGGCGGCGTTTACAACAACGCGGCCCAGGTCTGGAACCACACCTTCTTCTGGAGCTGCATGAAGCCGAACGGCGGCGGCGCGCCCACCGGCGCCCTGGCCGACGCCATCAACGCCAAGTGGGGCTCCTTCGACGAGTTCAAGAAGGCCTTCCAGGCCTCCGCCGTGGGCAACTTCGGCTCTGGCTGGACCTGGCTGGTCAAGAAGGCCGACGGCTCCGTCGACATCGTCAACATGGGCGCCGCCGGCACCCCGCTGACCACCGGCGACAAGGCCCTGCTGTGCATCGACGTGTGGGAACACGCCTACTACATCGACTACCGCAACCTGCGCCCGAAGTTCGTCGAGACCTTCCTGAACAGCCTCGCCAACTGGGACTTCGCCGCCGCCAACTTCGCGTAAGCGGCGCCGACTTTCGGCGTGAAGGCCCCGTGAGGTCGCGTCCCTGACGTGATGCGGGGCCAGAGGGCTGGAATAAAAAAGGGAGCCGAGAGGCTCCCTTTTTTTGGTGCGTGGGGCGGTTTTGGGGTGAAGGGGATGCTATGGCTTTATGTTTGGGATGTCTGTTATCGACCCAAGGCGGCCGTTGAGCCTTGAGGAAAGCTGTCGTTCAACGCTTGAAATCAGCCGCGCCCGCTTGCGGGCGTCGGCTGGATTGAATTGTTATGCTTAAAACCAACTCTTGATCCAGCGTCCAATAGAGGAGATTATTTTTGGAGCAGAAGCAATAATGACATCAACCACCTTGTCTTTAACTGTATCCCATGCTTCTCCGGCAAACTCCTTAACAGAGTCCCAGATTCCTTTTTCAGCGCCTTTTCTTGCCTCCTCGCTTACGTTTTCTTGTTTTGCTTCGCGAGTGAAAGAGAACTTTTTTTCGTTTGGGAGCGCCTCCACAACGAGTTCAACGAGTTCTCTTAGGTTGTATGCTCTTCCTTTTTTAGAGACAGCGACAGAGATTATTTGATTTGTACTAACGCCGAATCTCTTGGAGATGTCATTTTCCTTGATGGCAATATTTCCATTCTGTGATCCGCCGGGCTTGTATTCTTGATGATCCCAGTCTTCGATGTCGTTAGTTTTATCTGTTTGTGTGACCACAAATAAAATAGGTGGTGATTTTTCATTAGCACCAAATACTTCCTTGTAAGCATCCAGAGCTGATGCGTAGTTTCTATCATCGGCTTTTATAGTCCATAGAACCAAATCAAGTTCTGGAGCCAAGCTCTTGTAAAGAGCGGTGTATTCTTTTTGATGGGTCGGATCCTCACCGATACCAGGAACATCTACAAGAACGATTCCGCTATTTTCTGATCCAATCAGAATTTCTTGGGGTTTTCTTGTGCAAGCTTCAACGTCACTTATTTTTGCTACTTCTTTTCCAAAGATTGCGTTGCAAAGGCTTGATTTTCCAACTCCAGAATTTCCAAAAACACCAACTTTTGGTGTATATGAACGCATTCGTGTAATTTTTTTGCTGATTTCTTGAACCAACTGTTCGTGCGTAAGTGGCTTATTCATTCGAATTTTTTCCTTGCTGTAGGGTGTGAGTGGCATAACGTTTGAATTCACCGGCCTTGCGCGGCTTTATGCGCAAGGTCCGGTGGAATGATGGGTTAGCCAGCTTTCCCTGAGCCCCCGCAACAACCGCAGGGCGCACCTGATGGGAGGGCTGAGATTGTATTGGCACGGGCCTCAAACGAAAGGCTCTCTGTTGCCAGAACTCGCCGGGTACGCTCGATTGTGACGGTAATAATTTCATCCGAGTTTCCCGACACAGAGAAGGACTTCTTGAATCTTTGATCGCCACTCTTTGCAAACTCACGAACAGTTTGGACTACGGTTTTTTCATTCATATGATTTCCTATTGATTAAGCACGTTGAACACGATCCTGCGACAGTCTTTCACTCTCAAGCGAGTTGTAAAACTCAGTGGCTGCCCTGTTTTGTTTGAGCAGCCCCTCACCATCAACTGAAAGCCCTGGAATTGAGCGACATCTCTTGACATCGTCGTAGTGCACGATGAATTGATCTTTGAATGTTCGTCGTATAACTTTTTCATCAATCATTCCACCCTCACAGCAAAGGGCCACTAACTCAAGCGTATTGACGACCTTGATTACATCCGGAGTAACCGGAGTGTTTGAGTCAATTTTGCTTAACGTTGCCATGTAGTCCCACAAAGGAAGGAGTAGTTGCCGTTGAGAAAGTAATTTCTGGTTCTGATGCACTTTGTAGGCAACGATGATCGCTATTGTCGTAGCAACGCCAGATAAAACAGCCCCTGCGGCCGCTGAAACTGCAGTGATCAAATTGACATCCATAGGCGATTCCTTTGCTGGCTAACTTTGTTTTAGGGCGACAGTTCTGCCGCGTAACATCGGAATGCCGGATAACACGGCCGGCAAGTTATTGTTCAAAAACGCAAACTAAGCACAATGCAAAATAACACGGCAGGGAAAGCAGCAGCCGACGGCATAGTAGGATGATTCGATCCATGTGGCGCGCAGGCTAACAGCCTACCACCTCGCCCGAATGGCCGTTATCTGGATCGGGCGGCGACCGTCCGATCTTGGCCGAACTCCGCCCCACCACTCCCACGACTCCCCCGAATCATACCCCCACAACATAACACGCCACACCATCCGCTCATCCCCCCGCAGCCCCACATTGAGCACCCCCGCCATCAAGCTTTCCGCCGCAGTCCTTCGCCCCCGTCCCGCAGCCCACACCGCCTCAAACTCTCCCCACCCGCCGCACACGCCGCCCCGTCGCACCGACAACATCACCACCACCCCGAACAACACTGTTTTCCCGCCTGCAACGTCATCGACAGCGCCGACAACGTTGTTGTTTGCCCAAACATCGTCATCGACAGGCCTGACGATTGAGTTTTTCGGCGTGAAACTCTATCGACAGCCCGAACAATTCAATCTACAGCTCCGACAACTCAATCTACAGCCCGAACAATTGAGTTTTTTCACAGAAAGATTTTGTTTTTCGCCGTAAAACTAAATCCTTCACCGAAAAACAACGATGTTTTCCATAACATCCTTACCGCAAGCCAGAGCGCCAGTGTTTTTCACCTAAACACCACCACCCACAGCGGTTGCCGGCGCACTGCCAGGGGAATCGCTAGCGCCCGCCGGCTGCGTCAGCCCCGGCTCACCCTCCGGAACAAGCACATCAGCAGCTTGCGCGCTTCGTCCAGCACGAGGGTGGTGGAGGCGATGGCGATGGCGACGCTCCATTCGAGCGGGCTGAGGGCGACGGTGTCGAAGATGGCCTGGGCCGGGGGCCAATGCACGGCGACCACCTGCAGGCCGAGCACGCCGGCGAGGGACAGCCAGAGTTTGCCGTTGCTGAAGAACTGGGCGTTGAAGGCGCTGCCATGTTCGGCGCGGGCGTTGAAGATGTTGAAGAACTGGAACAGCACGAAGGTGGTGAAGGCCAGGGTGCCGGCGCGGGTGGCGTCGCCGCCCTGCAGGGCCCAGGCGTAGGCGGCCAGGGTGCCGACGGCCATCGTGACGCCGTAAAGGCCGACGCGCCACAGGCGCTGGGCCGACAGGATGGCGGCGGTCTTGCTGCGCGGGGGCTCGTCCATGATGCCGACGCGGCCCGGCTCGACGCCGAGGGTCATGGCCGGCGGGCCGTCCATGATGATGTTCACCCACAGGATCTGGATCGCCGTGAAGGGCGTCGCGAAACCCAGGAAGGGCGCGGCCAGCACCGTGAGGATGGCGCCGATGTTGGTGGACAGCTGGAAGCGCACGAACTTGATGATGTTCTCGTAGAGGGTGCGCCCCTCCTCCACCGCCCGCACGATGGACGAAAAGTTGTCGTCGGTGAGCACCAGGGTGGCGGCCTCCTTGGTGACCTCGGTGCCGGTGATGCCCATCGCCACGCCGATGTCGGCGGCCTTCAGGGCCGGCGCGTCGTTCACCCCGTCGCCGGTCATCGCCACCACGTGGCCGCGCCCCTGCAGGGCCTCGACGATGCGCAATTTGTGCTCGGGGGCGACGCGGGCGAAGACGGCGCTCTTCTCCACCAGCGCGGCGATGTCGTCGGGGGCGAGGCCGTCGAGCTCGCGGCCCTCGTGGGTCTCGCCGGCGAGGCCGAGCTCCCGCGCGATGGCCGCGGCGGTGACGCGGTGGTCGCCGGTGATCATCTTCACCTCGATGCCGGCGGCGTGGCAGCGGGCGATGGCCTCACGGGCCTCGGCACGGGGCGGGTCGATGATGCCGACGAGGGCGTGGAGGGTGATGCCCTGCACCCAGGGCAGCAGGTCGCCGGCGGGGTCGAACCGGCCGGCGGGGATCAGCCGCCCGCCCACCGCCAGCACGCGCAGGGCCTGGGCGGCGAGGGCCTCGTTGTCGGCCGCGAGGCGCGCGCGCAAGGCCGCGTCGAGGGGCTGCGGCCCGGCGTCGGTCAGGCACTGGCCGGCCAGCCCGAGGAGCACATCCGGCGCGCCCTTCACGCACAGCCGCACCTGATCGCCGTCGTGGTGGAAGGTGGCCATGAACTTGGTGGCCGAATCGAAGGGGATCTCGGCGATCCGCGGCAGCTGCGCCTGCAGCCGGGCGGCGTCGAGCCCGGCCTTGGCGGCCAGCGCCAGCAGCGCCCCCTCGGTGGGGTCGCCGATCAGCTCGCCGTCGCGGATGCGCGCGTCCACGCACAGGGCGGCCGGCAGCAGCACCTCGCGCAGGTCGCCGGCGCCGGCGATGGCGCCCTCGCTGCCGTAGCCCTCGCCGCTCACCGCGTGGTGCCGGCCCTTGCAGACGAGCGCCCGGGCGGTCATCTGGTTGAGGGTGAGGGTGCCGGTCTTGTCGGAGCAGATGACGGTGGTGCAGCCCAGCGTCTCGACCGCCGCGAGCTTCTTGACGATGGCGTGGCGGCGGGCCATGCGGTGCATGCCGAGGGCCAGGGTGACGGTGACCACCGCCGGCAGGCCCTCCGGGATCGCCGCCACGGCCAGGGCGATGGCGGTCATCGCGGTCTGGGCCAGGGGTTCGCCGCGCAGCACGCCCATGCCGAACATCACCGCCACCACGCCGCAGGCGATCAGCGCCAGCCGCTTGCCGAGGCCGTCGAGCTGGCGCTGCAGGGGCGTCTCGCCCTCGGCGGTCTCGGCCAGCAGGCCGGCCAGCCGGCCCATCTCGGTGCCCATCCCGGTGGCGGTGACGACGGCCTCGATGCGGCCGCGGGTCACCACCGTGTTCATGAACACCATGCCGTGGCGCTCGGCCAGCACCGCGTGCTCGGCCACGGCGTGGGGCTGCTTGGCCACGGCATGGGATTCGCCGGTGAGGGCAGCCTCGGCCACCTCGGCGCTGTGGGCCGACAGCACCCGCGCATCCGCCGGAATGCGGTCGCCGGCCTCGAGCAGCAGCAGGTCGCCGGGGACGAGCGCGGCGGCCTCGATCTGCTGCACCTCGCCGTCGCGGCGCACCCGGGCGGAGGGCGCCAGCATCTTCTTGAGGGCCGCCAGCGCCGCCTCGGCGCGGTGCTCCTGCAGGAAGCCGAGGCTGGCGTTGAGCAGCACCACCACCGCGATCACCCCGGCGTCCTTGAGGTTGCCGATGGCCCCGGCCAGCACCGCCGCACCGAGCAGGATGAGGATCAGCACGCTGCGGAACTGGTCGAAGAACTTGAGCCACGCCGGCCGCGGGCGCCTTTCGGCGAGCCGGTTGGGGCCGTGGGCATCGAGCCGCCGGCTGGCCTCGTCGGCGATCAGGCCGTGGGCGGCGTCGAGCTCGAACCGGCGGGTGACCTCGTCGGGGCTGAGGGCGTGCCAGGCGGTGTCCGGGGCGCGGTTCATGATGTTTTCCGGGTTCAGGAAGTGAGCGTCAGCCAGACGAAGCCGGCATACAGCATCAGCAGCAGGACGCCCCGACCGCGCCCGATGAGGCCGCCCCGGTCGGGGCGCAGCAACAGCAGCGCGGCGATGCCGCAGGCCAGGGTGAGGGCCACTTCGGTCAGCGGTGCGGAGATGGGATGGATGACGCCGGCGACGCCGACGATCGCCAGCCCGTTGAAGAGGTTGCTGCCGATCAGGGTGCCCACGCCCACGTCGTCATGGCCGCGCAGGCGTGACAGGAGCACGGTGACGAGCTCGGGCAGCGAGGTGCCGATCGCCACCAGCACCACGCCGACCACATAGGTGTCGACAGCAAAGGCCGAGGCGATGCCCGTCGCCCCGCCGACAAACAGGCGGCCGGCGCCGATCAGCGCCGCGAGGCCGGCCGTGCCGAGGATGAGGCTGCGCACCGCCGACATCTCGCCGGCGTCGAGCGCCGCCGGCGCGTCGCGCTCGCGCAGGGCCTGACGGAGGGTCACGGCCAGCCAGACGGCGAAGGCCACGATCAGCAGCAGCGCCTCCGCGCGCGCGATCTGCCCGTCGACGGCGAACACCAGGGTGAGCACGGGCACCGCCAGGGCGAGGTAGTAATCGCGCCCGAAATCGCCACGGCTGGTGGGTACCGCCCCATACAGCAGCGCCAGACCGAAGATCAGGGCGATATTGACCACATTGCTGCCCAGCGCGTCGCCGAGGCCGATCTGCGGCTGGCCGGCGAGGGCGGCGACGCTGGAGACGGTGAGTTCGGGGCTGGACGTGGCGAAGGCCGCCAGGGTCACCGCCACCACCCGCTTGGGCACCCGCAGGTGAATGGCGGCCCCAAGAATGGACTTGAGGAAAGCCTCGCCGCCCACCACGGCCAGAACGACCGCAGCGAGCACGGCAAACAGATCATCAAGGGCGATGCTCATGGCTTCAGCTTCGGTCGGCCGCTCCGGCTTGCCGGTAAAGGCAGCCTGCGGGCGGGAGCGGCGGCGTCATGGCATTCTCACGCGGCGGTTGGACGGCGGCAGGGCAAACAAGCGGGGCTATGCCCAGCTGCGGCGCGCACCGCGTTGCCTAAGCAAGATCAACGAGGCCGCCGGCGGGGAAGCCCCGATGCACTGATACTCAGGTGTGGGCCCGCGACAGCTGGCGTGAAACGCGCAGGCGCAAGCGCTCGGCGGCGCGCTCGATGGCCTGAAGGATGTTGCTGCCCAGCTCTTCGATGACGAGCACGGCATCGCCTCTCAGGGTGAGCACGACGCGGCACAGCTTGTCGACACCGCCGCGATCGGCGCCGTTGATGTCGCGCAGGCGGACCGAGGCCGCCTCGATTCCATCCGGGAAACAGGCAAGCGCGACGTCAAGCTTCTGCGCGGCGAAACGGCGCAGCTTTGCAGCCCCCTGAAGGCCGATGACCTGGATTTGAACTCGCATCTGATGCTCCTCTAAGCCACAGCAAAAATGCTGCATGGACAATACCTTAGCGCGATCTACCTATTCATTAAATCCGTATCTTTCTTAGGAACCCTCAATTTATTCCGAAGCTTTGGCTCGCCTTGGGCGGGTCCGGGCCGGGCACGGTGGCCTGTCGGCGGCGATCACGGCCAGCGCCGGTGAAGCCGTAAAGGGTAGAGATGGCGGGCTGCCCGCCCACCCGACCAGGGCGATCGACAGGGCGTGGACCAACGGCTGCCAGCCCCGACAGCGGCAGTCTGGCCGTTCAGCCCGCCTTCGCCGCCCCGGAAGCCTTTTCCAGCCAGCTCAGCAGCACGGCGTAGAGGTCGTCGGGGACCACCGGCTTGCTGACGAAGTCGTTCATGCCCGCCTCGTAACAGCGGGCCTTGTCCTCGCTGAAGGCGTTGGCGGTCATTGCGATGATGGGCAGGCGCTCCTTGGACCACCGCTTGCGAATCTCCCGCGAGGCGTCCAGCCCGTCCATGTTGGGCATCTGCATGTCCATCAGCACCAGCTTGTAGGCGTCGGCATCTGCCATCGCCACGCCCTGCAGGCCATCCTCGGCCAGGTCGACGACGAGGCCAACGTCCTTGAGGACGGCCTGGGCGACCTCGCGGTTGATATCGTTGTCTTCGACCACCAGGACACGGGTGCCCGCATGGTCGCGGCTGAGGATCGCCGCCGCGGCTTTTGCGTTCGACTCGTCGTCGCCGGGCGCCGCAACCTCGCCCTTCCGGATGCGGGCGGTGAACCAGAAGGTGCTGCCCACCCCCGGGACGCTCCGCACGCCCGCGTCGCCGCCCATCAGCTCGGCCAGCTTTTTGGTGATCGCCAGCCCCAGCCCGGTGCCGCCCGACTTGCGGGTGGTCGAGCTGTCCGCCTGCTCGAAGGCCGAGAAGAGCCTGGCGATGACGCTCGGCTCGATCCCGCTGCCGGTGTCCTCGACCTCGAAACGCGCCAGCACGCTGTCCGCGTCCTCGTCGACGATCCGGGCGCTCAGTGTGACGAAGCCGACCTCGGTGAACTTGATCGCATTGTTGGCGTAGTTGAGCAGGGCCTGCTGCAGCCGGGTGGGGTCGCCGACAAGGTTGCGCGGCATCCGGTCCACCACGCTAACCAGGCGCAGCCCCTTGGCCTGGGCGCGGTCGTCGAGCATCGACACCACGTTCGAGACGACCGACTCGACGCGCAGCGGGATCTCCTCGAGCACAAACTTGCCGGCGTCGATCTTGGAGAGGTCGAGGATCGCGTTGATGATCGCCAGCAGGTGCCCGGCGGCGGCCTCGAGCTTCTCCATCCGCAGCGTCTGCTCCGGCGCCAGCCCGGCGCGCCGGATCAGGTGAGACATGCCGACGATGGCGTTGAGCGGCGTACGGATCTCGTGGCTCATGTTGGCCAGGAAGGTGCTCTTGGCCACGTTGGCACCTTCGGCCTTGCGGGTGGCTTCGACCAGCTCGGCGGTGCGCGCCTCGACCATCGCCTCGAGCTGCTGGCGGTAGGTGTCGAGTGCCGCCTCCGCCTGCTTGCGCTCGGTGATGTCGAGATTGATGCCCAGCAGCCGCACCGCCTGGCCGGCGCCGTCGAACTGGGCCTTGCCCTTCGACAACAGCCAGCGCGTTTCATCCGGGCCGACGCAGACACGGAACTCCACCTCCAGCAAATCGCCCTGGGCGATCGCCTCCATCACCCGCGCATCGACCGCGGCCAGATCCTCTTCGAACACCCGGGCGCGCCATGCCTCGTTGGCAAACACCCCCTCGGCGGGCAAACCGAGGAGTCGCGCAGATTCGGGCGAGAAGTAAATCTGGCCGGTCTTCAGGTCCCAGTCCCACACGCCCACGTGGGCGCCCTCCTGGGCCCGGCGCAGGCGCTCCTCGCTGTCGTGGAGCGTCTGCTCGACCTGCGTTCGATCGGAAATGTCGGTCCCCACCCCAACCGTTGCAACCGGCTTGCCCGTCTCGTCGGTGACGAGCGTGGTCCGGAGATCGAGCAGCCTCTGGGCGCCGTCCGCCCGCGCGCTGACCACCCGGCCACGCCATCCACCCGTTCGTCGTGTCTCCTCGATAATCCCGGCGTGCGTCGCCGGCGCCTCCGGTTGGTCGTTGAAGGACGCGACGGTCCGCCCGAGAAGGGCCTCACTGCCCTGCGCCCGGTGCATCGTGGCGGCCCGGTTCACGTAAGTCACACGCCCTTCGAGGTCGGAGACCATGACCTGGTCCTGAATCTGATCCAGCACCAGCGATTGAAGGCGCAGCCTGCCCTCGACCCGCCTGCAGCGGCGGTTCTGGACAGCCAGCGCGACGGCCAGGGCCAACAAGGCCAGCATGACGGCCGACGCGCCGATGACGGTGTCCCGGTATTCGCTCCACAGCGTGCGCGGGCGGTTCAGGAACACGGTGTCCGCCGGGAGTTTCGCCGGGTCGGCCCCCCAGCGCTGCAATTGCGACCAGTCGAACAGGGGCTGCGGTGGCAGCGCCAGCTTGCCGACACCCGCCTGGAGGTCGCGCGCACCGCTCAGGATCTCGAAGCCGATCTCGCCGGCACGCCGGCCGATCGCGGCGGACGTCACCACGGCCCCGCCGACGAGCCCCTCCCGGATGTGGGCATCGTAAAGGGCCATCACCGGCGCATTGGCCCGCCTGGCGATCTCGGCGGCGACCTCGGCCGGAATGAAGCTGCGCCCTGTCCGGTCCCGGAAATAAGTCCCCAGCAGGACAAGGCTGTCGGCGGGCAAGGCGGCAACGCGCTGCAGCATCTCATCGTGGGACAGGGCCGCCGTGTTCTCGACCTCCAGCCTGCCGGGCAGCGCCGCCAGCGCATCGGCGACCTGCACGGAAGTGGGCGCTTGCCGGTCGTCCGCACCGAACACGGTCACCAGCCGCCGCGTGCGCGGAAAGAGGTCCAGCCCATAGCGGATCGTGCCCGCAACGTCGGCCCGGTCGGAGAGGTCGAGGATGGGGCGCGGCGTACCTTGCCAGGGCACGGCGGCGGTCGTGATGAAGGTCGCCACCACAGGTGTGTCGGGCGGCGCGAGCTCGTTGCCCTCCCGGGCCAGAAAATCCAGCCCCCACTGGTTGGCGGCGATCACGAGGGCCACATTCTTAGTCGCCAGCTTGTCCTTCAGCAGGCTCGCCAGCACGGCACGCCGGTGCGCATCGGGGGCGCGGACGATGTCCAGGGATTCGACGTAGATGTCATTGACACTGACACCCTTTTCCTTGAGCGCAGCCACCGCACCGGCGTTAACGGCATCCGACACAGGCAGGCCGTACTGTGTCCCGGAAAGGATCAGCACGCTCTTGTGCTCAGCGCCCTGGGCCATCGCCGGGCGCCCCGTGCCGCCCTCACCGCCAGGGGGAGTGGCTGCGCCCCCGGCAGCCGGCGCGAGCTGCGGGAACAGCAAGACCGCGAAGGCGACCACGGCGAGGCCCCTCGCATATCGAGCGCAGCGGAACCGGAAACCGCCGGTCGCGGAGCGAGTCGTGCTCACGCGTGATTGCATCCAGAAAACTCCCGTCCAGCCCAGGCCGGCACGATGAAGCGGCCCGGGCCGGGCGAAGGACGCCCCGGAAACGCGCCCATCGCTGCCTGACCAATGGCCAGGCTTCGAGCGGCGCCCGGTCTCCTGGGGCGAACCTTGTACCCAGACGGGTATTAATGTGTGCACCGAAGGCCCGGCCTCGCTGCCGAAAAAACGCTGCGTCGGGCTGGAGAGCATCGATGAATTGAGAAACGTATTTTCACGAAGTGAAACCCAGTTTCTCAAAAAAATCTTTTATGCCGTACAGAAAATCTTTGCTGCCCACCACAGAGCGGCGACATCTTGATTTAGATCACTTTACAAACCAGAAACACTCCCGCTCACCCCGTCACCACCTTCGCCCACCACAGGCGCAGGTGCATTCCCAGGGCCGTCGTGTAGCCCACCGCCACCGAGCGCAGCTGCCCGTCGGCGTCGATCACCGCCAGCGCCGGCACCCCGGCGAGGCCGTAGCGGGCGGTGATGGCGCCGTCCTCGTCCACCACCGTCGGCCAGTGCAGCCCGCGCTCGGCGAGCACCTTGGCGACGTCTGCCGGGTCGCCGGACTGCATCGCCACCGTGAGCACCGGCCAGCCCTCGGCGAGGCCGCTGATGCTGCCCTGCTGGGCCTTGCAGATCGGGCACCAGTCGGCCCAGAAGTAAACCGCCACCGGCCCGCCCGGGTGGGCGGCACGCCAGGCGGCGAGGCTGCCCTGCCCGCCCGCCGCCAGCAGCCCGGCAAAGGCCGGCGCGGGGCCGGCGGGCACGTGGCGGGTCTGCCACAGCTGCACGGCGGCAAACACCAGCGCGATCAGCGCAGCGTCGATCAACCAGCGCTGCCAGCGGGGGCGTCGGGTGGGGGGATTGGTGGCAGGAGCAGGCATGGGAGGGTCCGGTTGTCGTGGCAGCGGCGATCTTTAAAGCGATGATTGTAGGGGCGACTGAAGTCGCCCCTGCAAGTCGCCCCCGCAGGGGAAGCCCGCCGGGCCGGCGTGAGCTTACCCCGCCCGCCGCCCGCGCCGCCATTTCACGATTCCCGATTAGCTTCGTCATTTTTCTTGGTTCGTGGCGCTGGGCGATGTCCCTAGACTCGCCCCATCCACTCAAACCAAGGAAGAAACCATGCGCTCCAAGCCCTCCACGCCGCGCTTCGCCCGCGGCCTGCTCGCTGCCATCCTGTCCCTCGGCATCGCCGGCCAGGCCCTCGCCGACGTGACCCTGCTCAACGTCTCCTACGACCCGACCCGCGAGCTCTACCAGGACTACAACGCCGCCTTCGCCAAATACTGGAAGAACCGCAACAACGAGGTGGTCACCATCAAGCAGTCCCACGGCGGCTCCGGCAAGCAGGCCCGCTCGGTGATCGACGGCCTTGAGGCCGACGTGGTCACGCTGGCCCTCGCCTACGACGTGGACGCCCTCCACGAAAAGGGCAAGCTGATCCCCGCCGACTGGCAGAAGCGCCTGCCCCACAACGCCGCCCCCTACACCTCGACCATCGTGTTCCTGGTGCGCAAGGGCAACCCCAAAAAGATCCGCGACTGGAACGACCTGGCCAAGCCCGGCATCGATGTGATCACCCCCAACCCCAAGACCTCCGGCGGCGCCCGCTGGAACTACCTGGCCGCCTGGGGCTACGCCCTCAAGCAGCCGGGCGGCAACGACGCCACCGCCGAGGACTTCGTCAAGAAGATCTTCGGCAACGTCAAGGTGCTCGACTCGGGTGCCCGCGGCTCCACCACCACCTTCGTCGAGCGCGGCATCGGCGACGTGCTGATCGCCTGGGAGAACGAAGCCTACCTGGCCCTCAAGGAGCTCGGCCCGGACAAGTTCGAGCTGGTCACGCCCTCGCTGTCCATCCTCGCCGAGCCGCCCGTGGCGGTGGTCGACAAGGTGGTGGACAAGCGCGGCACCCGCAAGGTGGCCACCGCCTACCTCGAATACCTGTACTCCCCCGAAGGCCAGACCCTCGCCGGCGACAACTACTACCGCCCGCGCGACGCCAAGATCGCCGCCAAATACGCCAAACAGTTTGCCCCGGTGAAGCTGTTCACCATCGACGAAGTCTTCGGCGGCTGGGCCAACGCCCAGAAGACCCACTTTGCCGACGGCGGCCTGTTCGACGAGATCAACCGGCGCTGATCATGCAGCACACCACCCTCATCATCCCCGGCTTCCACGGCAGCGGCCCGACCCACTGGCAGAGCTGGTTCGAGGCCCGCCTGCCGGACGCCCGGCGGGTCATCGGCATCGACTGGGAAGCCCCCGTGCTGGCGCGCTGGGCCGGCGCCGTGCGCGACGCCATCGACCGCGCGCCGGGCCCGGTGTGGGTGGTGGCGCACAGCTTCGGCTGCCTCGCCTCGGTGGTCGCCGCCGCAGACCGGCCCGAACGCGTCGCCGGCCTGATGCTGGTCGCCCCCGCCGACCCCGAACGCTTCAGCCTCGCGGGCCTGCGCGACAGCAACGCCCACCCCGAACAGGAGAGCCTGGCCCGCTGGATCCCCCGCACGCCCCTTGGCGCCCCCAGCATCGTCGTCGCCAGCACCAACGACCCGTGGGTGCGCCTCTCGTCGGCGGCCTACTGGGCCGACTGCTGGGGCAGCCGGCTCGACCAGATCGGCCCCGCCGGCCACATCAACACCGACTCCGGCCACGGCCCCTGGCCCGACGGCCTCGAACGCCTGCAAGCCCTGCAGGCCGCCAGCGACAATCTGCCCCTAGGCCCCCTCGACGAAGCGCCCCACAACCGCCGCGGCCGTCACGGCGCCCTCGCCCGCCTGCGCCACGGCACCCGCAACGACGGCCGCCTGTTCGACCCGCGCGGCAGCTGACGTCTCCCTCCCCTGACAAGGGGAGGGTCGGGGAGGGGTTTGGTGGAGAGTGAGCGCGGACTCGCCCAATCCGAGCCCCGCAAGTTGCTTCGCGCCCTCGCAGCGGCAGCCCCCCCTGTCCCCCCTTGGCAGGGGGGAACCTTGCTGGGCGGGCGTGCCTGTCTCGCCAGGCCACCCGTGGGGGCAGACAAGGACTCCTGGTCTCATCAACTGTTGCGTGCGGCCGCGGCCGCCCCTGCAACACGCCGACCCGCATACGCCTGCCTTCGCGCCTGCGCAGACGCTCCCCACCAATCCTGCAATGCTTATCAGATCCCGCCTGCAATCGATCTGAATTCTTATTGGTTCGTCAGCGGCGGGCGGGCCGTTAATGTTTCTCCACCGGACAGGGCGCAGCCGAGCGCCCGCCAGCCAAACCCGTGGAGAACATCATGCTCGCCTCTCAGCCCACCGAAGCCCTTCAGCCCCGCTTTCAGGCCGCCCACGCCCAGCCGGACGACGCCCTCCTCGACAGCCTCCTGGACAACGCCTGCCGCACCGCCCGCGACGCCGGCCTGCCCTACGCCGGCGGCCTCGCGCCCAACGACGCCTGGACGCTGTTCAGCGCCGGCGCTGCCGTGCTCGTCGATGTGCGCACCAACGAAGAACGCAAGTTTGTCGGCCATGTGCCGGGCAGCGTCCATGTGGCCTGGGCCACCGGCACCGGCATGACCCGCAACCCGCGCTTCGTGAAGGAGCTGGAGGCCAAGGTGGGCAAGGACGCGGTGGTGCTGCTGCTGTGCCGCAGCGGCAAGCGCTCGGCGGCCGCTGCCGAAGCCGCCGCCCGGGCCGGCTTCAGCGCCGTCTTCAATGTGCTCGAAGGCTTCGAGGGCGAACTCGATGCCGACACCCGCCGCGGCGGCCTGGATGGCTGGCGCTTCCACGGCCTGCCCTGGGTGCAGGACTGAGCCATGAGCACCGCTGCCCTCAGCAAGCCCGAACGCCCCGCCCCCGGCGACGCCACGCCGGCCCCCGTCACCCGGCTGCACCCCGCCGCCGCCGTGGCCACGGCCTCGTGGAACCTGGAGGCCGTCGTCAGCGGCCTGCGCAGCGTGCGCGAGCGCTGGCGCCTCTCCCAGCAGCGCCAGCGGGAATGGGGCGGCCGCGAGCTGCCCTCCCGCGAGGCCCTGCGCAACGTGGTGGCCGGCCTGTGCGGCGCGCTCTTTCCGATGCGCCTCGGCCCCGCCGAGCTGCGCCAGGAGAACGAAGACTTCTACGTTGGCCACACCCTCGACGCCGCCCTCAACGGCCTCGCCGAACAAGTGGCGCTGGAGCTCGACTACCAGCAACGCCACGGCCGCCCGGATGTGGACGCCGGCCCCGACGCCGCCGCCCGCATCGTGCGCGAGTTTGCCGCCGCCCTGCCGGCGATCCGCGAACTCCTCGACAGCGACGTCGAAGCCGCCTACCGGGGCGACCCCGCCGCCGGCAGCGTGGACGAGGTGGTGCTGTGCTACCCCGGCATCCACGCAGTGATCCACCACCGCCTCGCCCACCAGCTCTACCGCCTGGGCGTGCCGCTGATCGCCCGCATCGTCGCCGAGCTGGCCCACTCGGCCACCGGTATCGACATCCACCCCGGCGCGCAGATCGGCCCCAGCTTCTTCATCGACCACGGCACCGGCGTGGTGATCGGCGAAACCGCGGTGATCGGCGCCCGGGTGCGCCTCTACCAGGCCGTCACCCTCGGCGCCAAGCGCTTCCCGGTGGGTGCCGACGGCAGCCTCGAGAAGGGCCTGCCCCGCCACCCGATCATCGAGGACGACGTGGTGATCTACGCCGGCGCCACCGTGCTCGGGCGCATCACCGTCGGCCGCGGCTCCAGCGTCGGCGGCAACGTGTGGCTCACCCGCAGCCTGCCGCCGGGCAGCCACGTCACCCAGGCCGGCCTGCAACAGGAGCCCGCCGCCGGCGACGGAGCCTACATATAAGGAGTCGTCCCGCGCCCCCCCGTGATAACGCCCCCAACCGGCACACCCCCCTGTAGGTGCGACTTCAGTCGCCCGCGGAGGCCACATTGAAGGATCTACCCCGGTTCAACCGGCTGAAGGCGACTGAAGTCGCCCCTACACAAGGCGGATACGTGTTTCGCAAAACCCGACCGGCACCGGCAACGGCGCCATGGGTTTCAGGTTTCAACCACACCTGCCCAGGCAGGAACAAGGAGTAAGTCATGGCAGTAGAAAACAGGGTGCATCACGCACTGGGCGATGCCGCTGCGCGTCAGCTGGCCAACGCCACCAAGACCGTCCCCCAGCTCTCCACGATCTCGCCGCGCTGGCTGGTGCACTTTTTGCAATGGCTGCCGGTCGAGGCCGGCATCTACCGGCTCAACACGGTCAAGAACCCCCAGGACGTGCGCGTCAGCTGCTCCCAGCGCGAAGACGAAGGCGACCTACCGGAGATCTTTGTCGATTACGAAGACCAGCCGCGGGAATACTTCCTCAACGCGGTCACCACCGTGCTCGACGTGCACACCCGCATCTCCGACCTCTACAGCAGCCCCCACGACCAGATCAAGGAGCAGCTGCGCCTCACCGTCGAGACGGTCAAGGAGCGCCAGGAATCCGAGCTCATCAACAACCCCGACTACGGCCTGCTGGCCAACGTGGCCGACGAGCAGCGCATCTCCACCCTCACCGGCGCGCCCACCCCCGACGACCTCGACGACCTGCTCACCAAGGTGTGGAAGGAACCCGCCTTCTTCCTCACCCACCCGCTGGGCATTGCCGCCTTTGGCCGCGAATGCACCCGCCGCGGCGTGCCGCCCCCCACCGTGTCGCTGTTCGGCTCGCAGTTCCTCACCTGGCGCGGCATCCCGCTGGTGCCCTCCGACAAGGTGCCGGTGGAAGACGGCAAGACCAAGATCCTGCTGATGCGCGTCGGCGAAAAGCGCCAGGGCGTCACCGGCCTGTTCCAGCCCGGCGTGGCCGGCGAGCAGGGCCCGGGCCTGTCGGTACGCTTCATGGGCATCAGCCGCAACGCCATCGCGTCCTACCTGATTTCCCTCTACTGCTCTCTGGTGGTGCACACCGAAGATGCGCTGGCTGTGCTCGATGACGTGGAGGTCGGCAAGTACCATGACTACAGTGCCCTCGACACCTACAAGTGACGGCCTCGCCGGCCTCAGCGGCCTCGGCGGCGCACCGGCGGGCCTGCCCGACGTGACGCTGCTAGCGCAGCTGGCCGGCGAGTTCTTCGCCGCCCTGCCCAGCGGCAGCCACGACGCGCGCCTGCCCTTTGGCGCCCCACCCCAGCCGCCGCAGACCGAGCTGGCCCTGGCCAACCGCGCACCCGCCCTCGCCCCGGCGCCGGCCCGCCCGGCCGCGGCCCCCGACGAAGCTGTCGACGCCGCCACCGGCACCGGCCGCGCCGCCAACCCGGTGTACGGCGTGCCCGAGGCCTATGCCGCCGCACTGCCGCGGGTGGAATCGCCCGAGCCCCCGCGGGGCCCGAGCGCGCCGTCCTCGCCCTATTACTTCCTGGGCGAGGCCAGCGCCTACCCCTCCACAGCGTCAACCGCTTCAACAGCGCCCACCGCGCTGCCGTCCCACAAGGACGCCAGCCCGGACGTGCCGGAAGACCGGGTCACCGCCCGCTCCTTCGGCCTGCCAGGCGACACCGAGCTGCGCGCCCTGCTCGCCGGGCTCGACGGCGGCAAGCGGGAGCACGCCCCGGCGGCACCCGGTGCACCGGCCTTCTACTTCCTCGCCCCCAGCCAGGAAGAAGCCGCCCCCGCCATCGGCCAAAGCCCCCGCCCGGCCTTCGACGTGCAGGCCGTGCGGCGGGATTTCCCCATCCTGCAGGAGCGGGTCAATGGCCGGCCGCTGATCTGGTTCGACAACGCCGCCACCACCCACAAGCCTCAGGCCGTCATCGACCGGCTGGCGTATTTTTACCAGCACGAGAACTCCAACATCCACCGGGCCGCCCACGAACTCGCCGCCCGCGCCACGGATGCCTACGAGGGCGCGCGCAACAAGGTGGCCCGCTTTCTGGGCGCCGCGCAGACCGAGGAGATCATCTTTGTGCGCGGCACCACCGAAGGCATCAACCTGATCGCCAAGACCTGGGGCGCGCAGAACGTGGGCGAAGGGGACGAGATCATCGTCTCCCACCTGGAGCACCACGCCAACATCGTGCCCTGGCAGCAGCTCGCCGCGGCCAAGGGGGCGAAGATCAAGGTGATCCCGGTGGACGACAGCGGCCAGGTGCTGCTTGGTGAATACCGCAAGCTGCTCACCAGCCGCACCAGGATCGTCTCGGTGACCCAGGTTTCCAACGCCCTCGGCACCGTGGTGCCGGTGAAGGAGATCGTGGCCGAGGCCCACCGCTTCGGCGCGGTGGCGGTGGTCGATGGCGCCCAGTCGGTGTCGCACATGCGGGTCAATGTGCAGGACATCGACGCGGACTTCTTCGTGTTCTCGGGCCACAAGATCTTCGGCCCCACCGGCATCGGCGTGGTGTACGGCAAGCGCGACATCCTGGAGGCCATGCCCCCGTGGCAGGGCGGCGGCAATATGATTGCCGACGTCACCTTCGAGAAGACCGTCTACCACGGCGCCCCGACCCGCTTCGAAGCCGGCACCGGCAACATCGCCGACGCCGTGGGCCTGGGTGCGGCGCTGGACTACGTGGAACGCATCGGCCTGGAGAACATTGCCCGCTATGAGCACGACCTGCTGGTGTACGCTACCCGCGGCCTCCTCACGGTGCCCGGCCTCAAGCTGATCGGCACCGCGCAGGACAAAGCCAGCGTGCTGTCGTTTGTACTCGATGGCTACCGGCCGGAGGAAGTCGGCAAGGCTCTCAACGAAGAAGGCATCGCGGTGCGCTCCGGCCACCACTGCGCCCAACCCATCCTGCGCCGCTTCGGGCAGGAAGCCACCGTGCGGCCCTCGCTGGCGTTCTACAACACCTGCGAAGAAGTCGACACCCTCGTCGCCGTGCTCAAACGCCTCGCCGGCAACACAGGGCGCAAGGCCCGCTGAGCGGCAGTTTTAGCAAACCCACCCGCCCCCGGCTCCGCAAGGTGTCCGGGGGTTTTTGCTGGCGCAGCCCCATCGCCCACCTCCCCCCACGTAGGTCGTGGTTAGCGCAGCGTAACCCGACACACCCCCCGCACAGCCATCGACGATAGTTTTTTCCTTGCCTGCAAGCCTGCACATTCGAATGGCAACTATAACAATCCTGTTGTGACGCTTCACAACTCGAATGCGATAGCTTTTTCCCTCAATTACACGCCTGTAAATTCGAATGGCAACTATCACAATCGTGTTGTGACGCCTGACAACACGATTGCGATAGTTTTTTCCCTTGATTACATGCCTGCACATTCGAATGGCAACTATCGCAAGGCTGTTGTGAGCCGTCACAACTCAAAGTACACCCGTGCACATCATGGTGTGACGGCTCACAACAGCCTTGCGATGCCTGCATGAAGGAAGTGCACGCTTCACAACAGCATTGGCAGGCACCGCACAAGGAAGTGCACCCACCACCAAGGCAAGTACACCCGCCCTCGAAGGATGTGCACCCTTCACGGAAGCAAATGCACCCACCATCACGGCGTTCACCCGCTCCACTCAGGCCCAAACGCCCGCCCCCCCGAAGCACACAGGGCCCACCATGCCCATGGCCTTCCCGTACTCAATTTTGCTATTGCGCACCACCTTGCCGAAGGAGTATCTTTAGTCACAACAAATAAACCCTGAACCACCCCACCACCGGAGGAACCATGCCCAACGCCGTTAATCGTCGCCTGTCCGCCGAAGTCCTGCAAGCCGACCTCGACTGCATCACCGCACTCAAAGTGATCGAAGGCTACGCCCCCAGCAACCCCGCCGACACCCTCGCCGCCCTCACCGATCTCCAGACCCGCGTAGCCGCCGCCGAAGAGCGCGAATTCCACCTCGCCAACAGCTACGCCGCCGCCCGCGACGAAACCCTCGCCCTCCAGAACGAGCGCCATGATCGCGTCAAGAGCGTCAAGAACCAGGTCCGCGCCCAGTTCGGCAACGACTCCAACGAAGTCGCCTCCATCGGCCTCAAGAAAGCCTCCGAGCGCAAGCCCCCGAAGCGGCAAAGCAAGCCGGACGGGAACGGCGCGTGAGGTGTTGATGTGCAGATCTGCAAGGCGGGTGATGTGGCCGGCGTTGTGGAGTTGGATAAAAAAACTGGCGCCCGAGGGGGCGCCAGTTTTTTTGCGGGCCGCATTGATACCGGGTGGTGTTGGCGATAACTTGCGACGCGGAGCGTTGCACAGAAACTCAGACTTACCCCACTACTTGAGTGCCGCCAGCGTATTGCCCTGAAAAAGGCACAGCACCCAGCCGGTTGAGGACTAGCTCCTGCTGGAAGCTGCGCTTTTGGCAGCCACTCGGCCAGCCTGTTTTTTGGTTGCCATATCAGGCTGCGCCTCCCCAGGCTTGAAGTCTCTCTACCCACTCGTTGAAGGCCGGGCACTTGGCCCGAATGGCGGCGATGCCCGTCGCCTCGGCGATCAATGGGCCGTGTTCGGGCTTTGAATATGTACCGTCGGGAAAGATTTTCAGAATGCGCTTGGACGGCGCAGTCTCCGGGCTGTCGTTGATGTCCTCCGGGTTCGGGAACGCCTGCGCCACCGCCATCAACGCGGCTTTCACGTCTTCGCTCCAGCCGTCTTCTGCCCATTCAAAGTCTGCGGGGTTGGTGAACAGCAGGCCCTCGAATTCATGCATCTGCACATAGGGCAGCACATAGCGGGGGTCGTAGCCCGTGGTGATGGCCCGCGCGGCAGCGGCAATGTCGGCTTCCAGTTGGGCTCGGGTACGGCCGGCGCGGTCTTGAAAACCGTAGAAGTCCACCAGCGTGGAGACGCGGTCGGCCTCGCCGTAGTGCAGTGAGATCTTGTGGGCCAGCCGATCCACGGTGACACGCCCGCCACGATGCCGCCCCGACCGGGCGCTCAGCACGGTTCCGTAGACGCTGACGCCGCTGGGCCGCAGATAGGGCTCCAGGCAGCGGTTGACGAAATCCACCTCGGTGGGGCCTTCGCAGATGACACAAATCCGGATCATTCGGCCCGCCCCGCATCCAGGGCCCCGACCCGCTTGACAGCCTGCTTGTCACCCAACCAGGCCACGCCGCCAGTGGCTTGCTGCAACCAAATCTCGGAGAGCTGATACTCCTCGTCCAGCCAGCGCTGGTAGTGCTCGCGCGGCAGGTTGCGCAACACCGTTTCGCCGTTGTTGGCGGTGGCCACGATGATGTTTTCCAGCTCGAAGCAGTCCACCAGATAGGGCGACTGCGTGGCGATGAAGATCTGGCGCTTCTTCGACAAGCGCTTGAACATCTCGGCCACCAGGGTGATGGCATGGGGGTGCAGGCCCAGCTCGGGCTCGTCGAAGAACATCACGTCGGGCAGCCGGTCGGGCGGCAGGTTCAGCAAGGTCAAAAGGCAAAACAGCCGCAGCGACCCATCCGACGTGAGGTGCGAGCCGAAGACCTTGTCGCTTTGACGGCCCACCCAACGCAACAGCACCTTGCCGGCCTCTTCTTCCAGCACAAAGTCCTTGAACGTCGGCAGCACACGGCCAATCTGCTTCACGACCAGCTCGTAGCGTTTGCGGTCGCTATTACGCAGGCCCAGCAGCACGGCCGCGAGGTTGCCGCCGTCGGAGCGCAGGCGGAACGACTCGGTGACATCCCAGCGGTTGTGAATGGCCGCGTTGATGGAGGTATCGTGGAACTGATAGGTGGAACATTGCCGCAGCAGGCTGACGATGGTTTGGGCAGTCTTGGTCTTGGTCGTCCAGTCGAGCAGGCCGGACTCCTTGCCCACCGCGTCAATTTCTGTCCATGTCGCCTCATTCTGAATATGGCCTGGTGCAAAGCGGATCGCCTCGTTCATTACCATGACCGTATCGCCGGCCGAGACATGGGCCAGATCAAACCGATAGTCGTTGTGGCCGGATGCTGTCTCCAGACACAACTCGGCATGGATGCGCGGTGTCTTGCGCGCGCCCATGAAAAACTGGTCATCGCCTCCCCCGTGGCGCAGCACGAATTCCTGCAGGTTCTTCGCCTTCAGCATCCAGCCCAGCATCTCGAAGAAGCGGATCAACGTGGACTTGCCGGCACCGTTGGCCCCGATAAGCACGGTCAGCTGCGGCAGCTCCAGGTTGCGGATGTTCTTCAGGCTGCGAAAGCCTTCGATGGTGACCGAGCAAATCCGGTTGGTTTTATCGGGTGGCGTTATGGCGGTCATTCAAACATCCTTCATCGAGAACATGCGATACAGAAACACCGGGGCGATTCAGTTTACACAGGAATTCGGACTTACCTCTTACTCACAGGTACTTCTGCAGGATGGCCTGCTTGCGGGCGGCAGCGCCGTCGATCACCGCTTGGGCTTCGGCAATCTGCTTTTCCAGCGCCTCGATTTCGGCGACGAACTTTTTCTGCTCAGGCAAAGAAGGAACGGGCACCTTGATATTGCGCATTATCGTCGCGTTTATGTTGGCCTGATTAATGGACTTGGAGGCCTTGCCCTTGGCCTCAGTTTGGAAGGCTGACGAATTCATCATCTTTTCCAGGAATTTCGGCAGCACCTTCCCGGTGTCGGGCACCACGCGCACGAGGTAAGAGGCAAAGCAATAGTCTCCATCCAGATCAAACAGCCCGGTCTTGCCCACATGCTCGATGCTATTGGTGCGGTTGAAAAGCAGGTCACCCTTGTTGAGCTTGTACTTGGCAAACTCCTCGGCGCTGATGTCGGCGCACTTCATGCTGCCGTTGTCCACCATCCGACCACGGATGATCTCGTTCATGCGAAAAATCTTGTAACCGACACCGCCCTCGTTCATGGCTTCGTTTAGGCCGTAATGAACGTTGGTAGCGATTTTGTCGATCTCCACCCTTGGTGCTGAGGACGAATAAATGGCAGCTATAGCGTTGACGAGATCATTCTCTGCAGACACCATCCTAGCCTCTGATGCATTTCGATCTGCATCTACGGCAACACAATCTTTGGCAGCCGCAATTTGGACCTCCTTGGGCGGCAGCGGCAGTTTTTTCTCACGGAGATCAGTCGCAGATATTGATTCGAAAGTCGCTCCTTGTTTCCCCTTGAAGAGTTCTTTATTGCAAGCAATGAATTCAAACAGGAATCTCGAGTCGATCCTGTCTCCTGGCCGAATCGCGGCCAGACCTCTGCCGATACAAATCTTATCTAGGGGGCAGAAGTTCACATCTCCCACCGGAGCCCGGACGCTCATCAAGATGTCGCCCTTGACTGCTTCCTTGGTAACTTGAGTTGTCCAAGTGGTCGGGGGAAGCAGTTCTGTTATGCCGAAGTCTTTCTTGCCTTGATAAAACGGCAGTCCTTTTTTCTGGTCGTTGTAATGGGTAGATTCGGGTGATTGACCTGGTATGACTTCGGCAAGTGATCCAAGACGTTCGGCAGGCCACTTTGAAACCAAAGCAACAGACACCTGTGGTGTGACAGAAATCTGCTTTTCAAAAACAGGGCGAGAAAAGTCCAGCATTTCCACCAAAGGAGCCGTCCGCGCCACGCCCTCCAACGCCGCTGGAATGGCCGCCAACGTTCCGTTGAAATTCGCCGCAATGCGAAAATTGAGCTTCCCGGTATTGTCCCGATTGGTCTCGTCATAAAGCGGTGTGAGGTGCCGCCCGTGGGCATCCTTGATGAGCTTGATGCCCTCGTCACCCTTGGCCGAGCTCCAGTCGTAGCCGAGGAATTGCTTGATGGCCTTGGTCTCGGTCGGGCTGCGAATGATCAGCACCGGATTGGGCTGATCGCAGGCCATCACGAAGTGATAGAGCTTGTCGCGTTCGATGGTTTGGACAAAGACAAGGTAGCGTCTGTTGATCTCGACGTCCTGCTCTGCCGGGGGCAAAGCCTTGAACCATTTTGCCTTGTAGAGATTGGTGACCTCGGTGCTGGTGTTGAATTTTTCGAGGTAGATGGCCTCCAGATGCTTGGTCCAGCTACCCTCCGGATCGCCCTTGAGCAGGGTTTTGTAATCATCCAACGGCACATTGATATGGGCGGCATAGCGGGCGATCAGGTGCTCGTCCTTGTAGATGACCTGCTTGCGCTTGCTGGCATCGCAGCCCTTGAACCATTCTTCCACGCGTTCACGGTAGTGCGCGGCAGTGTCCGGCGCGGTTTTCTTGCGGCGCAGGAACAGGGTAACGGTGTTGGTGCCCGTCTTGCCGAAGGTGCCGCTACCGAATTCGGCAATGGCCACGATGTCGAAATACTGGATCAGGATTTCACGGGTGCGAATGTAGGCGCTGCCACCGTTGGACAAGATACTGGACGGTAGGATGATCGCGGCCACGCCGTCGGCGCGCAGCAACTGCTTAGCGCGCTCGATGAAAAAGGTTTCGATGCTGTTGGAGGTTTCGAAGTCGTTGATGGTCTCGGTCAGGGTATAGGCCTTGCGTTCCTCTTCCGGCAACGTTTCCAGAAAGCCGCGCACGCTGTAGGGCGGGTTGGCGACCAACAGATCAAAGGTTCCGTCTTTGATGTCCGGGAATGCCTCATGCTGGTTGATCAGCCCGTCGCCGTAGCAAATGTTGATACCCTGCTGGCCGTACATGAAGGCCGATACCTTGGCGACCTTGGAGAGGCGATATTCCTTCTCGATGCCGTACAGGGCCTTGTGATACGCCGCAAGGTCCGCTGCGGGCTGATGCGTTTCCACCAAGGGCTTGAGCTGCAAGGCCAGCTCGGTAAGAAAGTGTCCTGCGCCGCAGGCGTAATCGATGGCTTTGGGCGGTGTGACGCTGCGCCGGACGAGTGAGGCCAGCGGCAGGCTCATCATGATGAAGCGGCAGATCGGCATGGGGGTGAAAAACTGCCCCTCGCTCTGCTTGACGCCCTGATCGAGGAAGCCCTCGAACATATCGCCCAGAAACTGGTTATGGCCGTGCGGGTCGGTCAGGCGAATGTCCTGCCACATCTGCAGGATCTTCAGCAGCACCTCGGCGTTCTGGTAGAACAGCTTTTCGTTGTGGACGTCGATCAACGAAAAATCGTTGTTGGTGAAAAATTTCTGCTGAATGAACAGATTCCATACCGCGCGCTGCGTGGCATCCGGGTTCTGCTTGATGAATCGAAGTGCGTTGTTGACGTCGCCCTGGTTGATGTAGGTGATGTCTTCCCCGAGAAACTTTCCCATCCCCGCTTGGTACAACTGCTGCAGGCGGTCCATCAGGTCAAAATGGGTGTCGTAGGCAACACCCTTCCAGTAAAACTTCAAGTCGGATGGGTTCTCGATTTCATCCACCAACTTGCACAGAAACAGATTGACCAGCTTGTCGAAGGCGTTCTCGCGTCCCGACACATTGTGCTGGCGCAGGATAGTGGCAAACTCGTGGTATTTCTTCTGCTGGTCGCGGGCAGAGATGGCGTGCAAGTCAGCTAGTGAATATTTGTCTTTGCCGATGTGGTAGGGCTGAATGTTTTCTTCGAAAATGCCCTTGGTCGTGTAATCGAGCTTGTACGTGTCACGCCAGACAGCGTGACGCTCTTTCACATCAGTTACCGATCTGAAGCTTTTGAGCAGCGGGTTATCCGCCAGATATTTTTCGTTGTCGCGGTGCGCGATGATGTGACTGGTGTAACTGGCCGCACCAGCATCCAGATCCGAGGTATACAGGCACAGAAATTGGGTTTCGCTGATCTGCTGTGCGTAGCTGAATAATTGGTCACCATCCTGCTGAGTCTTGTTCCACGCACGCTTGAACTCGCCTCCCGCCGTTTTGCATTCGATGATCAGCAGTGGGCGGCCATCGTTGTCCTTGATCAGAATGTCTGCACGGCCACCGCTTGCGCCACGTCCCACCTTCCACTTGGGCTCCAGTTCGATGTGCTCAGGTTTGTAGCCCTTCTCCAGCAGACGGTGGACGCATTCGAGCACAACAAAATTTTCGTTGGCTTCGAAGTTGCAGGTCTGGCGCTCATTGATGACCAGGCCCGCGGCTTCGGGATAAGTGATCTCCTTTGTCTTGAAGTTCACTTCCAAAACCGCAGCGCCGATCGCCTTACGGTGAATCACCCCCTTTTTCTCGAAACTGAGGGCGTGCAGCAGATCGGCCAAATTATCTTGAGTGAGCATCTCGTTCTTTTCCTGTTCTATTTCTTGGCCACGCCATCAATCATTGGACGAGGCCGGACCGTTACCAACAACCTCGTTTGCCCCATTAGCGCGCCCACTGATCCACCTTGGACACTTTGAACCGCCACAACCGTCCGGCGCGGTGTGCCGTCTGATTTTTACGGTGGATCGAACCACGCGTGACGCCCGGATGTTCGGCAATCCGGCCCACGAACACCCGAGGTTCGGGCAGTCATGGCAGCACTCTGGCTGATGGGATTCGCCCAGTATCAAGACGGTTTCAATCGCAAGCCGCGCAATCTATCAGATTGCGACCGTTTGAAATCGGTGCCGTTGTCGGCCTGCCGGTCGTGGGGTGTCGGGTTACGCTGCGCTAACCCGACCTACGCCTGCGTTGGCTGCCGCCGTGATCGGCGAGCCCACCCGCCAGACCAACCTCGGTGGCCCGCTCGTCGACATCGCCAAGCGGCCTCAGCCCTCCCCCGCCCCCAGCCTCTCCGACAAAAACTCGATCAGCAGCCGCACCGCGTGGGGCATGTAGCGGTTGCTCGGGAGCACCGCGTAAACGCCCAGGGGCGGCGGGGCGAAGGCGTCGAGCAGCGTCTCGAGCCGGCCCGCTGCCAGGTAGTCGGCGGCGATGAAGTCGGGCTGGATCGTGATGCCCATGCCCTGGGCGGCGGCCTCGGCGAGCACATCGCCGTTGTTGGCCTGCAGCCGGAACGACAGCGCAAAGCTCTCGAGCCGCCCATCCACCATGAAAACCCACGGGCGGCCGCTGCCGTGGGGGGCGTAGCCGATGCAGGCGTGCCGCATGAGCTCGGACGGGTGCTGCGGGCGGCCGCGGAGGGCCAGGTAGCCGGGCGAGGCGAGCGCCAGCAGCTGGCTGGTGCCGAGCTTGCGCACGATGTCGCCGGGCTCGAGGCGGCCGGTGACGCGCACCGAGAGGTCGACGCCCTCTTCGATGAGGTTGATCCGCCGGTCGGTAAAGTCCATCGCCAGCTGGATCTCGGGGTAGAGCTGCGAGAACGCCAGCATCAGCGGAGCCAGCCGCTTGAGGCCGTAGCTGAGGGGCAGGCTCACCCGCAGCTTGCCCCGCGGGGTGGCGCGCTCCTCCATCAGCTCGGCTTCGGCGGCGTCGACCATGTCGAGGATGGCCCGGCATTTGTCGAGGTAGGCGGCGCCCGCCGAGGTGAGCGTGAGGCTGCGCGTGCTGCGCACCATGAGCTTGACGCCCAGGTGCTCCTCCAGCGCCGCAACCTGCCGGGTGACCACCGAGCGCACGGTGCCGAGCTGGTTGGCCACCGCGGCAAAGCTGCCCAGCTCGGCCACCCGCATGAAGGTGCGCATTGCATCGAGTTGATTCATTGTTGCCTCTGTGCAAACAGTTCGTTCTTTATTGTCGTCTATTTAGCGCAGGCAAGGACGTTTACAGTTCATCCATCGCCGGTGCCCACAGCGCATCGCAGCCACACGGAGAACCTGCCATGAAACGCCCCGCCCTCGCCCTTGCTCTCGCCCTCGGTGCCGCCCTCGCCCCGGCAGCCCACGCCATCGAATACAACCAGGTTCAGGCCGACAAGAGCCGTATCGGCTTTGGCTACAAGCAGATGGGCGTGGCGATGGACGGCAAGTTCAAGAAGTTTGCGAGCCAGCTCAGCTTCGACCCGGCCCAGCCGGCCAACGCCAAGGCCACCATCGACGTGGACCTGGCCAGCATCGACACCGGCACCGCCGAGGCCGATTCCGAAGTGGCCGGCAAGCAGTGGTTCAACACCAAGGCTTTCCCGACCGCACGCTTCGTGTCGACCGCAGTCAAGAGCCTGGGCGCCAACCGCTATGAAGTGGCCGGCACCCTGACGATCAAGGGCAAGACCCACAACGTGGTGGTGCCCGCCACCTTCACGCCCCAGGGCAATACCGGCGTGTTCGACGGCAGCCTCACCATCCGCCGCGGTGACTTCACCATCGGCGAAGGGCCGTGGGCCGCCTTCGACATCGTCGCCAACGACATCCAGATCAAGTTCCGTATCGCCGCCTCCGGCAAGTAATCCCGCAACACCCCCCAACAGGAGTCCTCCATGAAAAAAATCGCCACCCTCATCGCCGCCCTCACCCTCGCCGCCCCGGCCTTCGCCGCGCCGGAAACCTACAACGTGGACAGCACCCACACCTTTGCGCGCTTCTCGTACAGCCACTTCGGCATGTCGACCCAGCTGTCCAAGTTCAACAAGACCACCGGCACCGTGGTGCTCGACAAGGCCGCCAAGACCGGCTCGGTGGACGTGGTGATCGACACCAAGTCGGTGGACACCGGCTACGACACCTTCAACGAGCACATCCAGGGCGAAGACTTCCTCGACACCGCCAAGTACCCGACCGCCACCTTCAAATCCACCAAGGTGGTCTTCAAGGGCGACAAGCCGGTGTCGATCACCGGTGACCTGACCTTCAAGGGCGTCACCAAGCCGGTGACCCTGAAGGTGAACAACTTCGTGGCGATGCCCCACCCGATGCTCAAGAAGGACGCCATCGGCGCCGACGCCAGCGTGGTGGTGAAGCGCAGCGAGTTCAACGCCGGCAAGTACGCCCCCCACGTGGGCGACGACGTGACCATCACGATCTCCCTCGAAGCGATCAAGGGCTGATCGCCCGCGGGCACAGCCCCCGCGGCAGTGCCCGGCAACACCAAAAAGGAGGCTCCATGTTTGAACTGAGACCCGCCGCCGAGCGCGGCAACGCACAATTCGGCTGGCTCGATTCCCGCCACACGTTCTCGTTCGGCCACTACCACGACCCGAAACAGGTGGGCTTCTCCGACCTGCTGGTGATCAACGACGACCTGGTCGCCCCCGGCCAGGGCTTCGGCACCCACCCGCACCGGGACATGGAGATCTTCTCGTACGTGCTCGACGGCGCCCTCGCCCACGAGGATTCGATGGGCACCGGCTCGGTGATCCGCCCCGGCGACGTGCAGATGATGAGCGCCGGCACGGGCATCCGCCACAGCGAGTTCAACGCCTCCAACCGCGCGCCGGTGCACTTTCTGCAGATCTGGATCGTGCCCGACCGCCAGGGCGTCGAGCCGCGCTACCAGCAGCGGCATTTCAGTGCCGCCGACAAGCGTGGGCGCCTCTGCCTGATCATCTCGCCGGACGGCACCGACGGCTCGCTGGGCGTGTACCAGGACGCCCGCGTGTATGCCGGGCTGTTCGACGGCGCCGAGCAGCACACCCTCACCCTACCCCCGGGCCGCCACGCCTATGTGCATCTGGCCCAGGGCAGGCTGGTGGTGAATGGCCAACCCATGCAGGCCGGCGACGGCGCCCGCCTGCGTAATGCGGAGCGCATCGAATTCAGCCAGGGCGAGAAAGCCGAAGTGCTGGTCTTCGACCTGCGCCCCAACGAACTCCCCGATTTCTGACCCCACACCCTGGAGAGAACCCCATGAAGATCCTGCAGATCAACAGCAGTGCCCGCTCCGCCGGCGCCAACTCGACCCGCCTGGCAGACGCCATCACCGCCCGCCTGAAGGCCGCCAACCCGGCCGCCGTGGTCGAGCTGCGCGACCTCGCCGCCAACCCGCACCCGGTGCTCGACGAAGCCGCCCTCGGCGCGCTGTTCACCCCCGCCGAGCAGCGCACGCCCGAGCAGGCCGCCCGCGTCGCCCTCGACGACGCGCTGATCGCCCAGGTGCAGTCCGCCGACGCGATCGTGCTGGGCGTGCCGATGTACAACTTCGGCGTGCCGGTGCAGCTGAAAACCTGGATCGACGCCATCGCCCGGGCCGGCGTCACCTTCCGCTACACCGAGAACGGCCCCGAAGGCCTGCTCAAGGGCAAGAAGGTATACGTGGCGCTGGCCCGCGGCGGCATCTACCGCGACACCCCGGCCGATTCGCAAGTGCCCTACCTCAAGGGCGTGCTGGGCTTCCTGGGCATGACCGACGTGGAATTCATCTACGCCGAAGGCCTGGCGATGGGCCCCGAGAGCGCCGACAAGGCCTTCGCCGCAGCCGAAGCCGCGATCGGTGCCGTGGTGGCCTGAACGGGCTGAATGGCCTGAAAACCCGGGCCGGGCGATTGCCGCCGGCCCGGGTTGCTGCATTTGCCGCAAAAACACGGGCCCGCTGGGCCCGTTTGTCTTGTATGCCGGCCCGGCCTTACCCGAACAGCTTGTTGGCCGTCTCCGCTATGAGCCGGCCCTGGTAGCGCGCACCGTCCAGCTCGATGGCGCTCGGCTGGCGCTGGCCCTGGCCGCCGGCGATGGTGGTGGCGCCGTAGGGGCTGCCGCCGACGATCTCGTCTATGGTCGTCTGCCCCTGGAAGCTGTAGGGCAGGCCGACGATGATCAGCCCGAAGTGCAGCAGGTTGGTGATCACCGAGAACAGCGTGATCTCCTGGCCGCCGTGCTGGGTGGCGGTGGACGTGAAGGCGCCGCCCACCTTGCCGTTGAGCGCGCCCCGCGCCCACAGCCCGCCCGCCTGGTCGAAGAAGCTGGCCATCTGCGAGGGCAGGCGGCCAAAGCGGGTCGGGCAGCCGACGATGATCGCGTCGTAGTGCTCCAGGTCTGCCACGGCCGCCACCGGCGCGGCCTGGTCGAGCTTGAAGTGGGCCGGCCCGGCGATTGCCTCGGGCACCGTCTCGGGCACCCGCTTCAGATCGACCGTCGCGCCGGTGGCGCGGGCGCCTTCGGCCACCGCCTCGGCCATGGTTTCGATGTGGCCGTAGGTGGAGTAATACAGGACGAGGACTTTGGACATGGAGCTTCTCCCGGAGAGTTGGAACCGCGGCATGAACCCGCCCGTCGGCCTGGCCGGCCGGGTGGCCCTCGTCTGATAGTAGCTGCTGCTTTCACCAGGTAAAGGCAAAGCCGGCCACCCCGGCGCCGGGTGGGCCCAGCCCACCCCCGCGCCAAGCTCAAGCCCGGGCGATCTGCGCGCGCAGGGCTTCCAAGGTGTCGCGGCCGCCGCGCACGCGGAAGAAGGCGCCCTCCTCGTCGGCGCGCTCTTCGAGCACTTCGCAGTTGGCGAACACCTCGCCGCGCAGCTGCTGGGCCGACCAGGCCAGAAACAGCTCGGCCTCGATGAAGTCCTGCTGGAAGCGCGCCACGATCAGCTGGTGCAGCGCCGCCACGTCGTCGGGGCGGCGAGCGCTCATTACCACGCAGCCGGGGTAGAGGGCGCGCAGGTCCGCCTCGCGCTCGGCCTGGGCGGTGGCGTCGCCCACGTGGTCGATCTTGTTGAAGACGCGGAGGCGCGGCACCTCGTCGGCGCCGATCTCGGCCAGCACCTCGTCGGTCACCTGCAGCTGGCGCTCGAAGCCGGGGTCGCTGGCGTCGATCACGTGGAGCAGCAGCGCCGCGTCGAGGGCCTCGTCGAGGGTGGACTTGAACGAGGCCACCAGGCCATGGGGCAGGTTCTTGATGAAGCCCACCGTGTCGCTCACCAGCACGCGGGGCACGCTCTCGGGGTAGAGCACGCGCACCGTGGTATCCAGCGTGGCGAAGAGCTTGTTGGCCACCAGCACCTCGCTGCCGGTGAGGGCGCGCATCAGCGTGGACTTGCCGGCGTTGGTGTAGCCCACCAGCGCCACCGCGGCGAGGCCCTGGCGGCCCTGGCGGCGAGCGCGCTGGGTCTTGCGCTCGAGCTCCATCGCGGTGATCTCGAGCTGCAGCTCGGCGATGCGGTCGCGGATCTTGCGCCGGTCGAGCTCGGTGTGGGATTCGCCCGCACCGCGGCCGCCCACCCCGCTGCGCTGGCGGCCCTGGGGCCCGGCCAGCTTGGCCATCTCACGCAGGCGCGGCGCCATGTAGCCGAGCCGGGCGATCTCCACCTGGGCGCGGGCCGCGCGGGAGCGGGCGTTGCGGTGGAAGATCTCGAGGATGACCATGGTGCGGTCCATCACCGGGCAGCCGGCCTCCACCTCGAGGTTGCGGGCCTGGGTGGGCGAAATCTCGTGGTCGACCAGGATGGCCTCGATGGGCCGCCCGCCGAGCGCCGCCTGCACCTGCTCGAAGCCCTCGAAATCCTCCATGGCGGGCTCGTTGAGCACGAAGCGGCGGATCTCGTCCCGCTTGCCGGCTCCGAGGTAGCCGGTGGTGTCGAAGCCGGCGCGCTTCTGGATGAAGCTGTGGACGACCTCGAAGCCCAGCGTCTTGGCGAGCTCCCGCAGCTCGGCGAGCGAGGATTCGAACTCTCCGTCGCTCACGTTGGGCAGTTGCACCGCCGCCACGACGGCGCACATGGGCTTCTCTTTGACTTCACTTTGCATCGGCAATCGGCTTCTTTTGAGTGGTTGAACACGGATAGTACCCGCAGCGGGGCGAAACACCCCCACCGGGCTCGCATCGGGACGGCGAGCGCAGCGCCTTCGGGCGTGGGCGCCGGATATCGCGAATATGACATTTATCGCAAACACGCGCCATTTTCATGCTGGATCATCGCAGCCAACCCGCGCCACAGAAAGACATCCAAGGAGCAGGCCACGCCAGCCCAAGCCACTTCGCATACACCGGAATGCGGAGCCCCAGCGCTGAAGGGCTGTTACCGGACGCGATACGTCAAGGGGGGCACCACGTCTTGTACTAGAATAGCTTCAGGGAATAAATAACAAATTTTTCAATTCCGATCTTCTTGCGAAGAGGGGGCTGTCATGGCTTGCCGCGACATGGGGCGCAACAATCGTTCACCCCAGGGTGAACTGGACGCCCTCCGGGCCGCCCTCGACAACGTCGGCGCCCTGATCTTCAGCAAGGACGACCGCTACCGCTACACCTACGCCAACCAGCACTTCTGCGAGCTGGTGGGTGCGCCCCTCGAAAACGTGGTGGGCCACACGGCCGATGAGTTCTTCGACGCCGACACCGCCACCCTGCTCCACGAGCATGACGCAAAGGTTCTTGCCTCCGGGCAGAGCACGCAGCAGCGGGAGACCCGCTTCTTCAAGAAGAGCGGCGCGCGGCATCGCTACCTGACCATCAAGACGCCCATCGTCGGGCCGCAAGGCGAAATCGTCGGCCTGTCGGGGGTCTCCATCGACATCACCGAGAGCGAGCACTTCGAGCAGGCCCTCAAGGAGAACCAGCAGTTCCTCGATGCGATCCTCGACAGCGTGGATGGCTACATTTACACCAAGGGCCAGGACCACCGCTACACCTACACCAACCGCGCCGCCGCCGCGCTGTTTCGGCGCACGCCGGAGGAGCTCCTGGGGATGCAGGACAGCGAGCTGCTGCCCCCCGAAGTCGTCCAGCACGTGCGGGCATCCGACGAGTTGGTGTTTGCCCGCGGCGAGAAGCAGACCACCGAGGTGCTCATGCCGACCGCCGACGGGAGGCTGCGCCACTTCTGGCTGAAGAAGCTGCTGCTGCGCCGGCCCGAACAGCCCGACTGCCTGCTCGGCTTCGCCTCGGACATCACCGAACTCAAGGACGCCCAGGCCGCCACGCTGCGTTCGGAGGCGCGTTTCCGCACCCTCTTCGAAGCCAGCCACGATGCGGTGGCGGTGCTCCGGCAAGGCCGGATCATCGACGGCAACCAGGCCCTCCTCGACATGCTGGGCGTGACCAGCCGGGACGCCTTGCGCGAGCTCCATCCCTGGGACTTCGCCCCCGCCGTGCAGCCCTGCGGCAAGACCTCCGAAGAGCTCGCCGGGGAGCACATGGCGAGCGCCTCGCGCCTGGGGCATCTCCGTTTCGAGTGGGTGCAGCGGCGCCACGACAACGGCGCCGAAGTCCCCGTCGATGTCGTCCTGAGCGCCATGGACCTCGACGGCGAGCCGACCCTGCTGGCCTCGATTCGCGACATCACCGACCGCAAGCTCTACGAGGCCAAGATCCACCAGCTGGCGTTCTACGACGCCCTCACCGGCCTGCCCAACCGCCGCCTGTTCTTCGACCGCCTGGCCCAGGCCGTGGCGCAAAGCCGCCGCAGCGGGCGGCACGGCGCGGTGATCTACCTCGATCTCGACAACTTCAAGCCGGTCAACGACCGGCATGGCCACCGCGCCGGCGATCTGCTGCTGCAGGAGGCCGCCCGGCGCCTCGCCCACTGCCTGCGCGAGGAAGACACCGTGGCCCGCCTGGGCGGCGACGAGTTCGTCGCGCTGCTGGTCAACGTGGCTCCCGACCACGCCACCACCCGCGCTTATGTCGTCGAGGTTGCGGAGCGCATCCGCGACGCCCTCGCCCGGCCTTACAGCCTGGCGCTCGGCGACGACGGCGGGCCCGCCCGGACAGTGGAGCATCGGTGCTCGGCGAGCCTGGGCGTGACCCTGTTCCCGCCCGAAGAGAGCAACATGGAGGCCATCCTCAAGCTCGCCGACGGGGCGATGTACCAGGCCAAGGCGGCCGGGCGCAACCAGATCCGCTTCGCCGCACAGTGAGCGCGGCAGCCGCGCCCGAAAACGCGTACACTCATGGCCCCGCGCAACCGCCCGCCAGCACGCCAGCCATGCACCCGATCTCCGACACCGACGCCCTCTTTCTTCTTGCCACCACGCTCGCCTCCAAGCGCCGCCCGGCGGAGCTCGTCGAGATCATGGCCGGCTTCGAGCCGCTGCTGGAGGCCGTGCCCGGCACCAGCCGGCTGATCGACACCATCCGGCGCCTCACCGCCCACGGCCTGGTGCAGGTCGAGGACGACCGCTTCTCGCTCACCGCCGCGGGCCAGCAGCTGATGGTCGGGCTGCCCAAAAGAACCGACACCGCCGGCCTCGTCACCCACCTGCGCGGCAAGCTCGCCGCCTTCGACGGCCCGGCCAATTTCCAGAGCGTGCATCTGGGCCAGGCCCAGGTGGACACCGCGGTGCTCGCCCAGCGCGCCGCCGCCAAGGAGCCCGGCAAGAACCTGCTGATGCCCAAGCCCAAGGTCGAAGAAGAAGACACCCGCCGCAGCCCCTGGCGCGGCGGCAAGGGCCGGCGCTGAGCCCAGCCTCATCTGACCAGCGCGTTCAGGCCGATCGGCTCGCCGTTCCTGCCGATCACGCTTGAGAGCTCGCGGAAGGCGCTGGCCTGGACCTTCTCCGGCAGCGGGGAGAACCTGGCCTGCCGCGCCAGCGCATCGCCGTGATCGTAAGCCCATAAAAAGAAACGCAGCGTCCGCGCCGCACGCTCCGGTTCGCCGGCCACCTTCGGGACCACCGCATAGGTGCCCATCGTGATCGGCCAGGCGCCCTCGCCGGGCATCTGGGTGAGGCTATCCGAGAAATCGCCGTGGGTGAACCAGCGGCTGCTCACCACGGCATTGCGAAAGCTTGCCGGCGAAGCGCCGACATAGCGGCCGTTCGCCGCGGCGAGCTGAACCGGCGTCAGGGCATCCTCGACGACATAACCGTAGTCGATGTAGCCGATGGCCCCCTGCGTGCTTCGGACAGCCCGGGACACCTCCGAACTGCCTTTGACTGCGATGAAACCTGCCGGCCACGCGGGCCTCCCCACCACGCCGAAGCGCGCCTTCCAGGCCGGGCTGACCTTGCTCAGGTAGTCGGAGAAATGATGGGTGGTCCCGGAGACATCGCTGCGGCACACCACGCGGATCGGCTCGTTGGGCAAGGACAGCCCCGGATTCAGGGCGGCGATCTCGGGGGCATTCCAGGCGGTAATCTCGCCGAGGAAGATCCGGGCCAGCACCTCGCCGCTCAGCTTCAGCGGCGCCCCGCCCTTGCGCAGGTTCACGACCGGCACGATGGCGGACACCGCGGTCGGAAACATCACCAGCCCGTCGCGGGCCAGCTCGTTCCTGGGGACCATCACATCGACGGCGCCAAAATCGGTCTGACGCTGCTTGATGCGCGCGAGGCCCGCGCCGGAGCCGACCGGATCGTACTCCAGCGCTTCACCGCCAGCCTTCCGGTATTCCTGGGCCCAGGTCCGGTAGACCGGCGCGGCGGCAGACGAGCCCGCCCCACCGATGCCGTCCGCGGCCGCGGCAAACTGGCAGGTCAGCATGGCGCCCAGGCCCAGGCCAATGGCACGCTTCGAAAGACTTATGTTCATGGTTTCCTGCGATGGGACGCCCCGTCTTCTGCCTGCCAAGGCTCGCGCGGGAATGCGGCGCGACGGGCCGGCCGCGGGACGTCGCCTGTCGGTTCGTTGATCGAGCCGTGAGCTTAGTCACTCGCCGCCCGCCCCCCCGTGAAAAGATTGGTGCCGGCATTTGAAATGCCATGGCCGCGGGCCGGGCCTGGTTCCCATTCCGGCCGCGCAGCCCCCGCGGGGCCCGGTTGACTGCGGCGGCAAAGGCTGGCGTGGGGGCTTACCTGACGAGCACGCTCACCGCACTCATGCCGATCGGCTCGCCGTTCTTCCCCACCACGCTCGAAAGCTCCCGGAACGCGCTGGCCTGCACCTTCTCGGGCAGCGGCACGAACTTCGCCTGGCGGGCCAGCGCGTCGCCGCGGCCGTAGGCCCACACGAAGAAACGCAGCGCGCGGGCGGTCCGCGCCGTATCGGCGGCCACCTTCGGCAGCGCCACATAGGTGCCCATGGTGATCGGCCACGCACCCTCGCCGGGCATCTGGATCAGGCCCTCCGAGAAATCCCCGTGGGAGAACCAGCGGCTGCCCACCACCGCGCTGCGGAAGCTCTCGGGCGAGGCGCTGAGATACCGCCCGCTGGCCGTCTTCAGCTGAACCGGGGTCAGGTGGTCCTCGACCACGTAGCTGTAATCGATGTAACCGATGGCCCCCGGCGTGCTGCGGACCGTCTTCGAGACCTCCCCGCTGCCCTTGACGGCGATGAAGCCCTCCGGCCACGGGTGCTTGCTGGCCACGCCGAAGCTCGCCTTCCAGGCCGGGCTGACCTTGCTCAGGTAATCGGAGAAATGGTGCGTCGAGCCGGAGCCGTCGCTCCGGCACACCACGCGGATGGCCTCGTTCGGCAGGCTCACGCCCGGGTTGAGGGCCACGATCTCGGGAGCCTGCCAGTGGCTGATCTCGCCCAGGAAGATCCGCGCCAGCACCTCTCCGCTCAGCTTGAGCGGTGCCCCGCCCTTGCGCAGGTTCACCACCGGGACGATCCCCGACACCACGGTCGGGAACATCACCAGCCCGTCCTTGGCGAGGGCCGCCTGCGGGGCGATCACATCCGACGCGCCAAAGTCGGCCTGACGCTGCTTGATGCGCGCCATGCCCGCTCCGGAGCCGACCGGGTCGTACTCAAGGGCCTCGCCGCCGGCCTTCCGGTATTCCTGGCCCCAGATCCGGTAGGCCGGCGCGGCGGCCGACGAGCCGGCGCCAGTGATGTCGTCCGCCGCGCGGGCAGGCTGGCCGACCATGGCAGCGCCCAGGCACAGGCCGAGGACGCCCTTCGAAAGGCTTCTTTTCATAGCTCCCATTGGCAGCACGCCAGCGGCGCACCGCCTTCTCTCTGCAATGGTTGATCCGGAAATGCGCGCCGGCGAAGAGCCCGCGGGACGCTGCTTCCCGATTTGTTGATCGAGCCGTGAGCTTAGTCACTCGCCGCCCGGCCGCATGTGAAAAGATTGGTGTCCGGCGCCCGAAATGCCACGGACACCCGCTGCGCCCCGTGGAAGCGCCGCCGGCAGCGCCCTTCGGCAACATCGGGGGCCTACAGGGCTCAAGGTATTGGAGCAGAAGAGTTAGACGGTTTGATGTCAGCGCCGGGCCATTCTTGCGCTGACCAGCGCGGCGTCGCGTCCGCCTGGGGAGCCTACGTCAAGGCTCGCGGGGCGGAAGGCGGTTGCGGTTTACGGGAACTTGCCCGTCCCGCATCGGGGCCTGGATTGGCCCCGACCCGGCCAGCCAAGGGCCAGCTAGGGGCCACGAAGGGCCGCGGGCGCCCGGCCGCGCGCCACAACGCCTACTCGCCGATCAGAACACCGCTTCCCGCTCCGTCTCCGGCCGCAGCGCCGCCCGCACCACGGACTCGCCGAGCGCCGGCGAGCACAGCTCGATGAACCGGTAGGCGAAGCCGCGCAGGAAGTGCCCCTTGCGCACCGCGATGCGGGCCAGGTTCTCGCCGAACAGGTGGTCGCTCGGCAGCATGCTCAGGTTGCGGTCGCGCTCCGGGTCGAAGGCCATCGAGGCGACGATGCCGATGCCGAGGCCGAGCTCCACGTAGGCCTTGATCACGTCCGCATCGAGGGCCGACATCACGATGTCGGGGGCGAGGCCGGCGTCGGCGAAGGTCTCGTCGATGCGGGTGCGGCCGGTGAAGCCCTGGTGGTAGGTGATCAGCGGATGCTCGGCGATGGCCTCGAGGGTCAGCGGCGTCACGCCCTCGAGGGGGTGGCCGGCGGGCACGATCACGGAGTGGTGCCAGCCGTAGAAGCCGAAGGAGACGCAATCGCTGATCTCGGCCAGGGTCTCGGTGGCGATGCCGATGTCGGCGCGGCCGTCCTGCAGCATGGTGGCGATCTCGTTGGGGCTGGCCTGGTGGAGCACCAGATGCACCTTGGGATAAGCCTGCTTGAAGCGCGTCACCACCCGCGGCAGCGCGTAGCGGGCCTGGGTGTGGGTGGTGGCGATGGTGAGCTGGCCGTGGTCCTTGTTGCTGAACTGGGCGGCGATGCCCTTGATGTTGCGGGCGTCCATCAGCATCCGGTCCACCACCACCGCCAGCTCCTCGCCCGGCTCGGTGAGGCCCAGCAGGCGCTTGCCCTTGCGCACGAAGAGCTCCAGCCCGAGCTCGTCCTCGAGGTCCTTGATGTGCTTGGAGACGCCCGACTGGGAGGTGAACAGCGCCGCCGCCACCTCGGTCAGGTTGAAGTTGCGGCGCACCGTCTCGTGCACGATGCGGAGTTGCTGGAAGTTCATCAGATCTCCCAGTTGGGCGCGGCGGGCGCCGGCACGCCGGTCACCCCGCGCTCGAAGATGCTGAGGCGCGAAGGCACCAGGCGCACCGCCTGGCCTTCATGGAGGCCCAGCTGGCCGACCTCCTCGCGGGTCATCTCGACCTCGAAGATCTGGCCGCTCGACCCGTTGAGGCCGTCGAGCTCGACCCGCGCCGTGACGCCAAACGACAGGATGCGGCTGATCCGCGCCGGCACGCCGCTGGCGTCCTCGGGGCTGACAACGATGTTGAGCTCGTGGGGGCGCGCGAAGGCGACCACCTCCGAGCCGGCATCCAGCGCCACCTTGTCGGCCGACAGGCGTTCGCCGCCCACATGCACCGCCTCGTTCTCGACGCGGCCGTGGAAGAGGTTCACCGAACCCAGGAAGCCATACACGAAGGGCGAAGCCGGGTGGCGATAGACCTCCTCCGGCGTACCCACCTGCTCCACCTTGCCGTGGTCCATCAGCACCACGCGGTCAGCCACTTCCAGCGCTTCTTCCTGGTCGTGGGTGACGAAGATCGAGGTGATGTGCAGCTCGTCGTGGAGCCGGCGCAGCCAGCGGCGCAGCTCCTTGCGCACCTTGGCATCGAGCGCACCGAAGGGCTCGTCGAGCAGCAGCACCCGCGGCTCGACCGCCAGCGCCCGGGCCAGCGCAATACGCTGGCGCTGGCCGCCGGAGAGCTGCGACGGAAAGCGGTCGGCGATCCAGTCGAGCTGCACGAGCTTCAGCAGCTCGGTCACCTTGGCCTTGATCGCCGCCTCGGACGGGCGCTGGGCGCGGGGCTTCATGCGCATCCCGAAGGCCACGTTGTCGAACACGGTCATGTGGCGGAACAGCGCGTAGTGCTGGAACACGAAGCCCACCTGGCGCTCCCGCACATGGGTGTCGGAGGCGTCGGCGCCGTCGAGCAGCACCTGACCGCCGTCGGCCGATTCCAGCCCGGCGATGATGCGCAGCAGCGTCGTCTTGCCGCAGCCGGAGGGCCCCAGCAGCGCCACCAGCTCGCCGGTGGGGAAGTCGAGGGAAACGTCTTTCAACGCGGTGAAACCGCCGAACTGCTTGCGGATGTTGCGAACCTGGATGCTCATTTTTGCTTCAACCTCATTCTTCGCGGGCGCCGGCGGCACCGGCGCGCTTCTCGACCCACACCTTCACCGCCAGGGTTACCAGCGCCAAGAGCGCCAGCACCGAGGCCACGGCAAAGGCGGCGGCGAACTGGTATTCGTTGTAGAGGATCTCGACGTGCAGCGGCATGGTGTTGGTGAGGCCGCGGATATGGCCCGACACCACGCTCACCGCGCCGAACTCGCCCATCGCCCGGGCGTTACACAGGATCACCCCGTAGAGCAGGCCCCACTTCACATTGGGCAGGGTCACGTGCCAGAAGGTCTGCCAGCCCCGCGCGCCGAGCACCACCGCGGCTTCTTCCTCGTCCTTGCCCTGGGCCTCCATCAGCGGGATCAGCTCACGGGCGACGAAGGGGAAGGTGACGAAGACCGTCGCCAGCACGATGCCCGGCACCGCGAAGATGATCTTCACGTCGTGGTCCGACAGCCACGGCCCGAACCAGCCCTGGGCGCCGAAGACCAGCACGTAGATCAGGCCCGCCACCACCGGCGAGACCGAAAACGGCAGGTCGATGAAGGTGATCAGCAGGTGCTTGCCGGGGAAGTCGAACTTGGTGATCGACCACGCCGCGGCCACGCCGAAAACGAGGTTGAGGGGCACCGAGATCAAGGCCGCGATGAGAGTCAGCTTGATCGCCGAGAGGGCGTCCGGCTCGATGAGGGCCGCGAGGTAGGTGTCCCAGCCCTTGCGGAAGGCCTCGACGAACACCGCCACCAGCGGCATCAGCAGGAACACCGCAAAGAAGGTGAGCGAGACGCCGAGGATGGACCACTTGACCCACGCCGGCTCCCGCGTGGCGGCGTTGGCCTCGTAGCGGGTGGAGCGGCCACCAGCGTTGCCGGATGAGGCCTTGAGAACTGCAGCAGCGCCCGACATCAGCGTTCCCTCCCGGTACGTTTGGCGGTCCACGCCTGCAGGCCGTTGATGGCGAGCAGCAGCGTGAACGAGAAGACCAGCATGACCACCGCGATCGCGGTCGCTCCGGCGTAGTCGTATTGTTCGAGCTTGGTGATGATCATCAGCGGGGTGATCTCGGAAACCATCGGGATGTTGCCGGCAATGAAGATCACCGACCCGTATTCACCCACCGCACGGGCGAAGGCCATCGCAAAACCGGTGAGCAGCGCCGGCATCAGCGTCGGGAAAACCACGTGGCGGAAGGCCTGCCAGCGGTTGGCGCCCAGGCTCACGGCAGCCTCCTCGTACTCGGTATCGAGGTCTTCGAGGATGGGCTGCACGGTGCGCACCACGAAAGGCAGGCCGATGAAGATCAGCGCCACCAGCACGCCCAGCGGCGTGAAGGCGACCTTGATGCCAAGCGGCTCGAGGTGCTGGCCGACCCAGCCGTTGGGCGCGTAGAGCGCGGTCAGCGCGATGCCCGCCACCGCGGTGGGCAGCGCGAAGGGCAGATCCACCAGCGCATCCACCAGCCGCTTGCCGGGGAAGGAATAACGCACCAGCGCCCAGGCCAGCATCAGCCCGAACACCGCGTTGATCGACGCCGCCAGCAGCGAGGCCCCGAACGACAGCTTGTAGGAGGCCACCACAGTCGGGGCGGTGACCACGTTCCAGAACTGCTCGAAGCCCAGGCTGCTGCTCTTGACGAACACCGCCGCCAGCGGGATCAGCACGATCAGCGACAGATAGACCAGCGTGTAGCCGAGCGACAGGCCGAAGCCCGGCAACACGCGATTGCTGCGGGAAGCCATCAACGTTTCACCGTGATCTGGTCGTACACGCCACCGTCGGCGAAGTGGGTCTTCTGGACGGCTTCCCAGCTGCCGAACTTTTCTTCGACCGTGAAGGTGCGGATCGCCGGGAAGCGGGCCGCGTACTTCTTGGCCACCGCCGGGTCACGCGGGCGGAAGTAATGCTTGGCGATGATCTCCTGGCCCTCGGGCGAATACAGGAAGTTGAGGTAGGCGGTGGCCTGCTTGCGGGTACCCCGCTTGTCCACCACCTTGTTCACGATCGCCACCGGCGCCGAGGCGTCGATGGACAGCGACGGATAGACCACGTCGAACTTGTCGCCGCCCACTTCGCTGTCGATCAGCACCGCCTCGTTCTCGAAGGTGACCAGCACGTCACCGATGCCGCGCTGGGTGAAGGTGGTGGTCGCGCCGCGGCCGCCACCGTCGAACACCGGCACGTTGCCGAACAGCTTGCCGACGAACTCCTGCGCCTTGGCGTCGTTGCCACCCTTCGACAGCGCGTAGCCCCAGGCTGCGAGGTAGGTGTAGCGGCCGTTGCCGGAGGTCTTGGGGTTGGGGATCACCACCTGCACGCCGGCGCGGGCCAGATCGTCCCAGTCCTTGATGCCCTTCGGGTTGCCCTTGCGGACCAGGAAGATGGTTGCCGAGGTGTAGGGCGCCGCCGCGTTGGGGAAAGCCTTGCGCCAGTCGGCGCCGGTGAGGCCGCTCTTGGCCAGCACGTCCAGGTCGGCGGCCTGGTTCATGGTCACCACGTCGGCCTCGAGGCCGGCGATCACCGACTGGATCTGCTTGCTCGAACCACCGTGGCTCTGGTTGATCGTCAGCTTCTCGCCGGCGGTACGCTGCCAGTGGGCGACGAAGGCCGGGTTGATCTCCTTGTAGAGCTCGCGGGCCACGTCATAGGAGACGTTGAGGAGCGTAGTATCGGCCTGTGCGCCACCGGCAGACAGCAGGCTCACGGCGGCCAGGGCAGCCACGACGGGGCGCACGAAGAGACGGGACGGGGACATGGCGATTCTCCATTGAAAGTCGAGAAACGCGAGTATAGAAAAGCCGAACCCCCACCCAAACGAATAAAAAAGGCTTTGCTTATTACTTTTTGGAAGTAAGAACGCCAACAGGCACCGGCAGATCCCATCGGAGCGCACCATGAACCCATTGGCTCACGGCCTCAAACCCCTCCTCACCAGCCTCGCCGCCCTCGCGCTGGGCGCCTGCGCCCAGTTCGGCGGCCCGCCCCTCGAGCCCGGCGTCAGCACCCTCGCCGACCTGCAGCGCAGCCTCGGCACCCCGGCCATGCGCTGGCGCGAAACCGACGGCGGCGAGCAGCTGGCCTACCCCCGGGGCCCGATGGGCGTGCACACCTGGATGGCCCGCACCGACGCCGGCGGGCGCCTCGTGAGCATCGACAACGTGATGCAGCCCCGCTACTTCGCCCGCATCCAGGCCGGCATGAGCCAGGACGAGGTGCTGCGCGTCCTGGGCCCGTCGTATCCGGGCTGGACGATCTACTTCAAGGCGCGGGACGAGCTGGTGTGGGAGTGGCGCTACTGCGACGACTGGGCCGAGCCGGCCCGCTTCAGCGTGCTCTTCGACGCCACCAGCGGCAAGGTGCGCACCACCATCAGCCTCACCGAGCGGCAGTCGCTGCCCTTCGGCCGCGGCGACCGGCGCGAGTGGTGCGGGCGCTAGCCGCCGCGCGGGGTCAGGCGGCCGGCGTCACCTGCGAGAGCAGCACCTTGTCGACCCGGTTGCGGTCCATGTCGAGCACCTCGAAGCGCCAGCCGCCGGCCTCGAAGTGATCGGTGGGCGCGGGGATGCGCCCGAGCACGTGCATTATCAGGCCGCCGACGGTGTTGAAGGAGTGCTCCTCCTCGCCGGGCAGGTCGTCGCCGATGTCGAGCACCGACTTCAGCCGCTCGATGCCCACGTCGCCATCCACCAGCCACGAGCCGTCCTCGCGCTGCAGCATGTCGCGATCTTCGGGGGCCTCGGGCACCGACAGCTCGCCGACGATGGCCGCCAGCACGTCGGTGAGGGTCACCAGGCCCTGCACCTCGCCGTATTCGTCGACGATCAGCGCAAACTGCAGACGCGCGCGGCGGAAGCTTTCAAGCAGCTGGGTGGTGGTCACCGACTCGGGCACATACAGCGGCGGGCGCAGCAGGGCCTCGAGATCGTCCAGCGTGACGCCGTGGCCAGGAAGCGCCTTTTTGAGCAGATCGCCCGTCTGGAGCACGCCGAGCACGTGCTCCAGCCCGTCGCGGCACACCACCAGGCGCGAGAACGAGGTCTCCACCAGGCGCTGCCACACCACCTCTTCGCCCTCGTCGAGGTCGATGATGAACATGTCGCGGCGCGGGGTCATGATCGCCGAGATGCGCTGCTCGTCGAGGCGCAGCACGTTGGAGACGATCTCCTGCTCGCTCTCGTGGAAGACGCCGGCCTCGGCGCCCTGCTCCATCAGCACCTTGATCTCGTCGTCGGTCACCGGCGGCTCTTCCTTGCGGCGGGCGCCCAGCAGGCGCAGCAGCGCCGAGCACGAACCCGACAGGATCACCACCAGCGGGTGGGTGACGCGCGCCAGGATCATCATCGGCCGCGCCATCAGCGCTGCGATGCCCTCCGGCGCCAGCAGCGCCAGGCGCTTGGGCACCAGCTCGCCCACCACCACCGAGAAATACGTGAGGACGACCACCGTGATCGTCAGCGCCACGCCCCGCGCGTAGGGCGCCAGCAGCGGGATCTGGGCAAACCACTCGGCCAGCGGGTCGGCGATGGCGGCCTCGCCGACCGCACCATTCAGAATGCCCACCAGCGTGATGCCGACCTGGATCGTCGACAAAAAGCTCGCCGGCTCCTGATGCAGCCTGAGCGCCGCCTCGGCCCCCAGGCTCCCGTCGTCGGCCAGGTTCTGCAGCCTGGACTTGCGGGAAGAAACAACGGCGATCTCGGACATCGCGAAGACGCCGTTGAGAAGAATCAGCAGCAGAATCAGAACTATATCCATCAGGCAGGCCACCCGGCGTCCGGCGGACGTGTGGCCAGGGAATAAAAACGGCGCCTATTGTAGCCCTGTCTTCGCCCGATGCACGGCAGTACCCGCGCAAGCGCCCCCGCCAAAAAGCTGCCCGCCCCGCCGGGCCAGCGTCTAAAATCGCGCCGATGCTCCACCCTTCGTCCGCCCCGCGGTCGCGAACGCTCGCCGCGGCGCTCGCCCTGTCGCTGGTTTTCCACCTGGCCCTGCTGCTGCTCGATCTCGAGCCGCCAGACGCCCCGCCCCGCAGCACCACGCTGCAGGCCCGCCTCGCGCCCCGCCCCACCGCGCCGCCCGTCGACACCCGCCCGCCC
>NZ_BJNV01000001.1 GCF_006539865.1 Zoogloea ramigera | reverse complement strand
GTCGACACCCGCCCGCCCGCCACTCGCGCGGCGGCGGCCAAGCCCCGGCAGGCCACCCCGCGCCCGCCAAAGCCAGCCCCCGCCGCGCCGCGCATCCTCACCGCCCGCAAGCCGTCCGATCGCCAGCTCACGGCGCCCCACTCCACGCCCACCTGGAGCGTCGCCCAGAAGCAGGAGATGGACAACTTCCTCAACGAACTCGCCAGCGAGGCCCGCAGCAAACCCCAGCCCCGGCCGCAGCCCGCGCCGGATCTGGCCGAGCGCTCGCTGGCCATGGCCCGGGAAGCCGGCCGCCAGGCCCACCGCGAAGGCAGCCGCAGCCCCCAGCACGACCCGGCCATGCTCGTCGAGCGCATCGCCGGCAGCCCGCCGATCGACCCCTTCAGCCTCGATTTCTACCTCGACTCCCTGCTCAAGAAGCTCAACCGCAGCGCCTCCTTCGTGAAGAACGACCCGCGCAGCCGGGGCGTGCAGGCGGCGGCCATCGAGGTGCGCATCAACCCGGACGGCTCCCTCAAAAGCTTCACCGTCACCCGCAGCGGCGACCAGCAGGCCGAGATCGCCTTCGTCAAGTCGGTGGTCGAGCGGGCGGTACCGTTTGCCGCCTTCCCGCCGGACATCGTGCGCTCGGCCCGCTCCCTGGGCCTGATGATCTGTATCCAGCCCACCGGCTCGGGCAACGGCGGCTTCGGCTTCACCCGGCGGCCCGAGGGCAGCGGCTGCTAGCCTCACCCCGGCGGCTGGCTATACTGGGGGCATCGTCTTCCCGGCCCGTCGCCCCATGCCCTGCATCCTCGCCCTCGACCAGGGCACCAGCAGCAGCCGTGCCATCGTCTTCGACGCCACGGGCGAAGCCCTCGCCAACGCCCAGCTTGAATTCCGCCAGTCCTACCCCGAGCCCGGCCGGGTCGAACACGATCCCGTCGAGATCTGGCACACCCAGCTCGCCTGCGCGCGCGAGGCGCTCGCCCGGGCCGGCCTGGCAGCCTCCGACGTCGTAGCCATCGGCATCGCCAACCAGCGCGAGACCACCGTGCTGTGGAACCGCAGCACCGGCGCCCCTCTGGCCCCGGCCATCGTCTGGCAGGACCGCCGCACCGTCGTCCACTGCGACGCACTGCGCGCCGCCGGCCACGCCGGGCTGATCCGCGCCCGCAGCGGGCTCGAGCTAGACGCCTACTTCTCGGCCACCAAGCTTGCCTGGCTGCTCGACAACATCCCCGACGCCCGCCACCAAGCCGAGGCCGGCGAGCTCGCCTTCGGCACCATCGATAGCTGGCTGGTGTGGCAGCTCACCGGCGGCCGGCGGCATGTCACCGACCTGAGCAACGCCTCCCGCACGATGCTCTTCGACATCCACCGCCAGTGCTGGAGCGACGACCTGCTGGCGCTGTTCGACATTCCCCGCGCCGTGCTGCCGAAAGTCGTGGCCAGCAGCGGCGTGCTGGGCGAGACCGACCCGGCCCTGTTCGGCGCGCCGATCCCCATTGGCGGCCTGGCTGGCGACCAGCAGGCGGCCACCTTCGGCCAGGCCTGCCTGAGCCCGGGGATGGCCAAGAACACCTACGGCACCGGCTGCTTCCTGACCCTCAACACCGGCCAGCAGCCGGTTGAATCAACCCAGCGCCTGCTCACCACGCCCGGCTGGCGCATCGGCGCGCGCACCGACTACCTGCTCGAAGGCAGCGTCTTCATCGGCGGCGCGGTGGTCCAGTGGCTACGCGACGGCCTCGGGCTCATCGAGCGGGCGGCCGACATCGAAGCCCTCGCCGCCTCGGTGCCCGACAGCGGCGGCGCGGTGCTGGTGCCCGCCTTCGCCGGCCTCGGCGCGCCCTGGTGGGACGGCCACGCCCGCGGCACCCTGCTTGGCCTGACCCGCGGCGTCGGCAAGGCCCGCATCGCCCGCGCCGCGCTCGAGGCCATCGCACTGCAAACCGTCGACCTGGTCAGCGCCATGCAACGCGACGGCGCCGCGCCGCTGCTCGAGCTGCGCGTCGACGGCGGCGCCTCGCGCAACGACCTGCTGATGCAGATCCAGGCCGACCTGCTCGGCGTGCCGGTGGTCCGCCCGCGGCAGACCGAGACCACCGCCCTCGGCGCCGCCTTCCTGGCCGGCCTCGCGGTCGGGCTGTGGCGGGGCTTGGATGAACTGGCCGGGCTGTGGCGGGCCGAGCGGCGTTTCGACCCCACGGGCAGCGCCGACTGGCGCGCGAGCCGGCTGGCCGAGTGGCACCGGGCCGTCGAGCGCGCCCGCGGCTGGGCGGCGCCCTGAGCATCGATGCGGCGCGAGCAGCTCCTCGACCGCCTGCGCAGCACGCCCCGCTGGGACGTGCTGGTGATCGGTGGCGGCGCCACCGGGCTGGGCTGCGCCGTCGATGCCGCGGCGCGGGGTTACTCCACCCTGCTCCTCGAAGCCCACGACTTCGCCCAGGGCACCAGCTCCCGCTCCACCAAGCTGATCCACGGCGGCGTGCGCTACCTGGCCCAGGGGCGCATCGGCCTGGTGCGCGAAGCCCTGGCGGAGCGGGCGACCCTGCTCGACAACGCGCCCCACCTGGTCCACCCCCAGCGTTTCGTGGTGCCGGTGTATCGCCAGTGGGATCGCCTCTTGCTCGCCGCGGGGCTCACCGCCTACGGCTGGCTGGCCGGCGCGCGCAGCCTCGGGCCCAGCCGACTGCTGTCGGTGGATGACACCCTCGCCGCGCTGCCCGGTGTGCAGGCGGCCGGGCTGGTGGGCGGCATTGCCTACATGGACGCCCGTTTCGACGACGCCCGATTGGCCATCGCGCTCATGCGCACGGTGTTCGACCTGGGCGGGCTGACGATCAACCACCTGCCCGTCACCGGGCTGCGCCACACGCGGGGCCGCGTGAGCGGCATCGGCGCCCGGGACGCCGAAACCGGCGAGGCCTTCGAGATCGCGGCGCAGGTCGTCATCAACGCTGCCGGCGTGTGGGGCGACGAGGTCCGCCAGCTCGACGACCCGGCCGCACCCGCCCAGCTCGCCCCCAGCCAGGGCGCCCACGTGGTGCTCGACCGGCGCTTTCTGCCCGGCGGCGACGCGCTGCTGATCCCCCGCACGCCCGACGGCCGGGTGCTCTTCGTGATCCCCTGGCAGGGCCGGCTGCTTCTTGGCACCACCGACACGCCCCGTGCCGACTGCCCCCTCGAACCGCGCCCGCTGGCAACGGAGATCGACTTCATCCTCGACACCGCCGGCCGCTACCTGGCCCGGCGCCCCACCCGCGCCGACGTGCGTAGCGCCTTCGCCGGGCTGCGTCCACTGCTCGGGGCCGGCGGAGGCAGCACCGCGGCCCTGTCGCGGGAGCATTCGATCGAGGTGTCGGCGGCTGGCCTGGTTTCGGTGGCCGGCGGTAAATGGACGACCTACCGGCGGATGGCAGAAGGCATCGTCGATCGTGCCGTCGCCGTCGCGGGCCTGCCCGTTCGGGCCAGCACCACGGCGAAGCTGGCGCTCCACGGCAGCCCCGGGGCGCCGTCGGACGATGTGTTCGGCACCGACCGGGCGATCATCGACCGCCTGCCCGGCGCCGGGCAGCGCATTCACCCGGCCTTCACGCTGAGCGAGGCCGAGGTGCGCCACGCAGCCCGCAGCGAGCAGGCGCGGGCGGTGGACGACCTGCTCGCCCGCCGCCATCGGGCGCTGTTCATCGACGCCCCGGCGGCCATCGAAGCCGCCCCGGTCGTCGCCGCCATCCTGGCCGACGAGCTGGGCTGGAGCGCGGCACGGACGGCCGAAAGCACGGAAGCCTTCCGCCGGGTGGCAGAAGGCTTCCTTTAACGCAACGGCCCGGCGCGCGCTGGGCGGGGGATCAGGCCTGGGTTTCGGCGATCCGTTTGGCGATGTGCTCGAGGGCCTCTTCGACCTGGTCGATGAGGATCAGGCACAGGTCGCCGGGCTGGAGCCGGCCCAGCGCGGTGTCGATGGCCAGGAACTCACCGCGGATCTCGACGATGTCGCGGGTGCGCGGCGCATCCACCAGGCCCTGCTGCAGCAGCGCCAGCACCTCGCCGTCGGCGCGGCCGCGCTGGCATTCGTCCTGGTACAGCACCACGTCGTCGAAGACCTTGCCAAGGATGCGGGTCTGCTCGCGGATGTCCTCGTCGCGGCGGTCGCCGGCGCCGCTGATGACCACCGAGCGGCGCTTGGCCGGCATGGTCTCGACGGCCTGCACCAGCGCCAAAATGGCGTCCGGGTTGTGGCCGTAGTCGGCGATCAGGGTGGCGCCCTTGTAGTCGAACACGTTGAAGCGCCCCGGCGCCGTGGCGGCGTCATTCACGAAACTGGCGACGCCGCGGCGGATGGTCTCCACGTCGAGCCCCAGCGCCCAGGCCGCACCGATGGAGGCCATCGCGTTCTCGACCTGGAAGGAGATGGTGCCGTTGCGGGTGATCGGGATGCCGGCGAGCGGCACGCGGAACTCGGCGCTGCCCTCGGCCGCCACGATGTCACCACCGTCGACGAACACCACCTTGCGGCCCTGCACCCGGTGGGTGGCGAGCACGTGGTTGTTGGGGTCGAGGGCGAAAAACAGCACCGACCCCGGGCAGGCGCCGGCCATCTTGACGACCATCGGGTCGGCCGCGTTGAGCACCGCGGTGCCATGGGGCGCCACGTTCTGCACAATCACGCGCTTCACCACCGCCAGGTCTTCGACAGTGCTGATGTAGGACAGGCCGAGGTGGTCGCCCATGCCGATGTTGGTGACCACCGCCACGTCGCAACGGTCGAAGGCCAGGCCTTCGCGCAGCACGCCGCCACGGGCGGTCTCGAACACCGCGGCGTCGACATCCGGGTGCAGCAGGATGTTGCGGGCGCTGCGCGGGCCGCTGCAGTCACCGGTGTCGATGCGCCGCTTGCCCACGTAAACGCCGTCCGAGTTGGTCATGCCGACGCAGTTGCCGGCCACGCCGAGCAGGTGCGCGGTGAGGCGCACGGTGGTCGTCTTGCCATTGGTGCCGGCCACCGCCACCACCGGGATGCGGCCGTTCTCGCCGGGCTTGAACATGTTGCCGACGATGGCCTCGCCCACCGGGCGGCCCTTGCCGTAGGACGGCTGCAGGTGCATGCGCAGGCCAGGCGCGGCGTTGCATTCGACGACACCGCCGCTCTGGGCCTCGAGGGGCTCGAGCACGTTCTCGCACACGACGTCGACGCCGCAGATGTCGAGGCCGATGTTGCGGGCCGCGGCGATCGCGCGTTCGGCGACCTCGGGGTGGACGTCGTCGGTCACGTCGGTGGCGGTGCCACCGGTGGACAGGTTGGCGTTGTTGCGCAGGATCACGCGCTTGCCCTTGGGCGGCACCGATTCGGCGTCGAAGCCCTGGTTGGCGAGGGTGGCGATGGCGATCTCGTCGAAGCGGATCTTGGTGAGCGAGGTGGCATGGCCGGTGCCACGACGCGGGTCGCTGTTGACGTGCTCGACCAGCGCGCGGATGGTGCGCTTGCCGTCGCCGACGACCAGCGGCGGCTCGCGGCGAGCGGCAGCGACGAGCTTGTCGCCGATGACGAGGAAGCGGTAGTCGTGGCCCGGCAGGTAGCGCTCGACCATCACGTCGTCGCTGATCTCGGCGGCCACCCGGAAGGCGGCCTTCACTTCGTCCTCGGTGCGCAGCTTGACGGCCACGCCCTTGCCCTGGTTGCCGTCCCGCGGCTTGACGACCACCAGCCCGCCGAGCTCGCGGGCGGCCAGCCAGGCGTCGTCGGCGTCGGTGACCGAGCGGCCCAGGGGCACCGGCACGCCGGCGGCGCGCAACAGGGTCTTGGTGAGCTCCTTGTCCTGGGCGATGGCTTCGGCCACCGCGCTGGTGAGGTCGGTCTCGGCGGCCTGGATGCGGCGCTGCTTGCTGCCCCAGCCAAACTGGACGAGGCTGCCTTCGGTGAGGCGGCGGTAGGGGATGCCGCGGGCCACCGCAGCCTGCACGATGGAGCCGGTGGAGGGGCCGAGGCGCACGTCTTCGTCGAGCTCCTGGAGGCGGCCGAGCGCCTCGGTCAGGTCGAAGCCGAGCTTCTCGTCGGCGGCCGCATTGAGCAGCGCGATGGCGAGGTCGAAGGCCAGCCGGCCGACTTTTTCTTCGGTGTATTCGACGACCACCTGGAACACGCCCTTCTCGAGGGTCGGCGCCGTGCGGCTGAAGGTGACCGGGCAGCCGGCGCAGGCCTGCAGGCCGAGGGCGGCGAGTTCGAGGGCGTGGGCGACGGAGCTGGGGCCCTGGGGGCCGTCGGCCTCGAGGAAGCCCATCTCGGGGAACAGGTTGCGCAGGCGCGTCTCGAAACCCGACATCAGCTCGATGTTGCACTCGTCGTCGGTGCAGGCAACGATGGCCTCGATCGCGGTATGCCGGCTCCACAGATTGGGGCCGCGCAGTGCCCGGATGCGTGAAACTTCCATGGATAACAGTCCTTGTCTCTATTTTTCTGGCCGGCCACCCGGGCGAAGGGGTGGCCGGTTATATCAGCTCGGGCGAGTCAGCTCGGGCAATGCGGGGCGGGCTTCAGTCGCCGCGCAGCGGCGCCTTGGGATTGTAGGGCAGCACGCCGGCGCGGATGAGGGCCGGAGAGATATTGAGCGCCCAGGCCCCGGCGATGGCCGCCAGCAGGTTGGACAGCACGCCCGGCTGCTCGGCCTGGCCATCCGCCAGCATGTTGATGCGCGACAGCGGCGCGAGCAGCTCTTCGGCCGCGCCGGTGGCCAGCACGATGGCGCCGTCCTTGACGAACACCGCCCGCTTGCCTTCGGCGCGGTGGGCGACGATCGCCTCGGCCGCACCGTCGATGCCGTAAAAGATCACGTCGCCATCCGACAGCGGCGCCATCTCGACCACCGCCGGGTCTTCGGCGTTGAGCACCGCGCAGCCGCTGGCGAGCACGAGGTCGACCTGGGTGCGGAAGGCGTTCCAGACCTTCTCGGGGGTGTCGATGTAGAACTCGCCGAAGTGCAGCTCGGGGTCGATGTTGGTGACCACGCCGACGCTGCAGCGGTCGTACACCGTGCCGTCGCCCAGGATGTCGCGGCAGCTGTTCTCGAAGATCGCGGCCTCGACGGAGCGGTTCATCAGCACCCGCTCGGCGGCGTCCCAGTTGGTGCCCTCGGGGGTTTCCACCTGGCGGCCGTCGAGGAACACGCCCTCGCTGCAGGCGAGGCCGGTGTACTGGCCGGACAGCCGCGACAGGTGGGCGATGAGGCGCGCCACCGGCGTCTTGCCCCGGCTGCCGGTGACGCCGACCACCGGGATGCGGGAGTCTTCATCCTTCGCGAAGAGGTGATCGACGATCGCCTCGCCCACCGGGCGCGGCTGGCCGACGGCCGGCTTGATGTGCATCAGCAGGCCCGGGCCGGCGTTGACCTCGACGATCGCGCCGCGCTGCACGTCGAGCGGCTTGGAGATGTCCTCGCAGACCAGGTCGATGCCGGCGATGTCGAGGCCGACGATGCGCGCTGCCAGGCAGGCCAGCTCGGCGGTGTCGGGATGCACCTCGTCGGTGACGTCGAAGGCCATGTTGCTGGTGCGGACGATCATCACCTCCTGGCCCTTCTCGGGCACCGAGCTGCCGCTGAAGCCCTGGCGCTCGACTTCCATCTTGGCGGCCGGGAAGCGGTCGAGGCTGATCACGTACAGCGGGAACTCGTGCTCGACGCCGCGGCGCGGGTCGGTGTTGATCTGGCTGTCGATGAGCTCGTCGATGGTGGACTTGCCGTCGCCCTTGACCGACACGGCCTCGCCCATGTTGGCGGCGACCATCTTGCCGCCGACCACCAAAATGCGGTGCTCGGTGCCCTTGATGAAGCGCTCGACCATCACCTCGGAGCCCTCGGCCGCCGCCAGCGGGAAGGCCGCGGCCACTTCCTCGGGGCTCATCACGTTTACAAACACACCGCGGGCGTGGTTGCCGTCGGTGGGCTTGACCACCACTGGGTAGCCGATGTCCTCGGCCGCGGCGATGGCTTCTTCGACGGTGGCGACGACCTCGCCCTCCGGCACCGGCACCCCGCAGGAGGCCAGCAGCGACTTGGTGAGGTCTTTTTCGCCGGCGATGCCCTCGGCGATGGCCGGGGTGCGGTCGGTCTCGGCCGTCCAGATGCGGCGCTGGCGGGCGCCGTAGCCCAGCTGCACCAGGTTGCCCTCGGTGAGCAGGCGGATGTAGGGGATGCGGCGCTGCTTGTCGGCGGCGGCCTCGACGATGCAGCGGGTGCTGGGGCCCAGCATGTAGTCGTCGATCAGGTCGCGCAGCTTGGCGACGGCGGCGTCCACGTCGTAGGGGCGATCTTCGATGGCGGCCATCAGCAGGTCGCGGCCCATGTGCAGCGCAGCCAGCGAGACATCCTTTTGCCAGGCCCGGATGACCACCTTGTACACACCGCGCTCGGACGTCTCGCGGGCCTTGCCAAAGCCCCCCGGGATGCCGGCCAGGTTCTGCAGCTCGAGGGTGACGTGCTCGAGGATGTGACCAGGCCAGGTGCCGTCATGCAGGCGCTTCACGAAGCCGCCCCGCTCGCCGATGCTGCAGCGGTGCTCGATGAGCGTGGGCAGCAGGGTGGTCAGGCGGTCGGGCAGGCCGGGGATGACGTTGGACGGGCAATCCTCCAGATCGTGGATGTCGACCCACGCCTCAAGGACGGAACGGTAAGTCCAGATGTTCGGCCCCCGCAGGTGGAGCACTTTGAGGAAATCGATCGTTTTGTTGGTCATGGGCAAGGGTGTGGAATGGGCTGGCCTGGCATCGGTTCGCCGCGAGGCGACCTGGATCTGGGCTTAACGCAAGCAGGCCCGGCCAGGATTACCTGCGAAAAAAATATTCCGCGAGTCGGATATTCCGGCCCACACTGGGTGTACGCGCTTGTAACGAGTCAGTAAACTTCGAACGCAATTCTGCCTCACGCAAGCCCTTTCCTGTGGCCCAATCGCGTTCATCGAAATGAATTCCCACTCTGCTTCCCCGTCGGCCGCCGTGGCTGGCAGCGCCTCTGCCCTCTCCGGCGCCTACAGCGACTACCTCGGCCCGGCGGTTCCCGACAGCTGGCGCGCCGCCCTCGACAAGGCCCTCGCCAGCGGCGAGAAGGTGCTCGCCAGCCTGAGCCTCGACCTGGACGCCCGCCTGCAGTTTCGCCCGGGCCTCGTCGCCCTTACCAACAGCCGCCTGATGGCCTGGGATGCCACCACGCAAGACTGGCAATCGTGGCCGTTCCGCGACGGCATGCAGCTGCGCCACCGCGACCACGCCGGCGTGGCCAGCCTCGACCTCGTCGACCCCCAGGGCAAGCTTGCCGGCTGGCGCTTCACGCTGGCGCAAGACCCGGCCGCGCGCAACCTGGCCGACCGCTTCCACGCCCAGCTCGAATGCGTGCTCGCCGGCCGCGCGCCGACGCCGCCCGAGCCCCTCACCTGCCCCACCTGCGACGCGCCGCTGCCGGCGGGCACCGACGAGTGCCCCACCTGCGCCCGCGAGATCCACACCCCGCCGTCCACCTGGACGCTGCTGCGCCTGTGGCGCTTCGCCAAACCCTACAAGGGCCAACTGCTGGCCGGCTTCATCCTCACGCTGCTGTCCACCGGGGCCACCTTGGTGCCGCCCTACCTCACCATGCCGCTGATGGATGAGGTGCTGATCCCCTTCCAGAACGGCGTGCCCATCGACCAGCACAAGGTGATGATGCTGCTGGGCGGGCTGTTCGGCGCGGCGCTGGTGGCCTGGAGCCTGGGCTGGGCGAAGACCTACATATTGGCGTTGGCCAGCGAACGCATCGGCGCCGACCTGCGCATCACCACCTACGAGCACCTCCAGGGCCTGTCCCTCGAATACTTCGGCGGCAAGCGCACCGGCGACCTGATGTCGCGGATCGGCGCCGAGACCGACCGCATCACGCTGTTCCTGTCGCTGCAGCTGCTCGACTTTGCCACCGACGTGCTGATGATCACCATGACGGCGGCGATCCTCATCTCGATCAACCCGTGGCTGGCGCTCGTCACGCTGGTGCCGCTGCCCTTCATCGCGTGGCTGATCCACGCCGTGCGCGACCGCCTGCGCTACGGCTTCGAGCAGGTCGACCGGGTGTGGTCGGAGGTCACCAGCGTGCTCGCCGACACCATCCCCGGCATCCGCGTGGTCAAGGCCTTCGCCCAGGAGAAGCGCGAGGTCAACCGCTTCCGCGACGCCAACCTGCGCAACCTGCAGGTCAACGACCGGGTCAACCGCATCTGGTCGGTGTTCTCGCCCACCGTCACGCTGGCCACCGAAGTGGGCCTTTTGATCGTCTGGGGCTTCGGCATCTGGCTGGTGGCCGACAAGTCGATCACCGTCGGCGTGCTCACCGCCTTCCTCACCTACATCTCGCGCTTCTACACCCGGCTCGATTCCATGAGCCGCATCGTGTCCTTCACCCAGAAGGCCGCCGCCGGCGCCAAGCGCATCTTCGACATCCTCGACCACGTCTCCAGCGTGCCCGAGCCCGTCAAGCCCCAGCACCTGCCCGCCGTCACCGGCGCCATCGAGGTGCGCAAGGTGGGCTTCCGCCACGGCAACCGCACGATCCTGAAGGGCGTCGACCTCAACATCAAGGCCGGCGAGATGATCGGCCTGGTGGGCCACTCGGGCTCAGGCAAGAGCACCCTGGTCAACCTCATCTGCCGCTTCTACGACGTAACCGACGGCTCGATCCGCATCGAAGGCGTGGACGTGCGCGCGGTACCGGTGTCCGAATACCGCCGCAACATCGGCCTGGTGCTCCAGGAGCCCTTCCTGTTCTTCGGCACCATTGCCGAGAACATCGCCTACGGCAAGCCCGACGCCAGCCGCGACGAGATCGTCGCCGCAGCCCGCGCCGCCCACGCCCACGACTTCATCATGCGCCTGCCCCACGGCTACGATTCGCTGGTGGGCGAACGCGGCCAGGCCCTCTCGGGTGGCGAGCGCCAGCGCATCTCCATCGCCCGCGCGCTGCTCATCGACCCGCGCATCCTGATCCTCGACGAGGCCACCTCGGCCGTCGACACCGAGACCGAGATGGAAATCCAGGCGGCCCTCGAAAACCTCATCCGTGGCCGCACCACCATCGCCATCGCCCACCGCCTGTCCACGCTGCGCAAGGCCGACCGGCTGGTCGTCCTCGACCGCGGCCAGATCGTCGAGATCGGCAACCACGAGGCGCTGATGGAAAAACAGGGCGCCTACTTCCGCCTCTACGAAGCCCAGTCCAGGAAGCTCGACGACGGCGACCCCAAGGAACAACCGCGCGTGCCGCTGCACCGCACCCACGCCAACGCCTGAGCCCCACGCCATGTCCCAAGCCGCCATCAAACTGGAACACAACGCCTTCGGCCAGCTCGTCTTCATTGGCGACGACGGTGCCGCCCACCCGGTCACCCCGGTGCGCTCCTTCCCCATCGCCGCACCCACCGAGGGCATCGGCCTGGTCAACGGCGAGGGCGACGAGCTCGCCTGGGTCGAGCGCATCGACGGCCTGTCGCCTGAATCCCGCCAGGCCCTCGAGGACGACCTCGCTGGCCGCGAGTTCATGCCGGTGATCCAGCGCATCCGCAGCGTCTCCAGCTTCGCCACTCCGAGCACCTGGGAGATCGACACCGACCGCGGCCCGACCACGATGGTGCTGAAGGGCGAGGAGGACATCCGCCGCCTCGTCCGCCCAGCCCTCCTGATCGCCGACAGCCGCGGCATCAACTTCCTGATCCGCGACCGCTACGCCCTCGACCCGCTCAGCAAGAAGATGCTCGACCGCTTCCTGTAAGCCCCCAAAGCCCGGCCCTGCGACGACCGGGCGGGCAGCCTCAGTCGCCGCCGCAACCGCCGCCGCCGTCGCCGCCTCCGTCCCCCCCGTCCGCAGCGTCACCGTCGCCACCGCACCCCGACCCGCCGCAGCCGAAGCCCGACGCGCAGAACGAATCCGCACCGCCCGCCGTGCCGTCCTTGCGCGCGCAGTCAAGGTCGTAACGGAAACCGTCCGGGATCGCCAGCAGCACATCGATGGCGAACAGCCGCGGCAGGCGGTCGGGGTTTTTCGGGTCTATCCCCTCGAGGCGGCAGGCGTGGCGCCAGGTGCGGCGCAGCCCCTGCCGCGCCACCTCGCCGGAGGCCATGTGTTCGGCCGGCGTGTGGTGCAGGAAACGCCCTATCACCCTGCCGCAGAAGGCCTGGTAGCCGCGGGTGAACAGGATGAACTCGTGCCACGCCACATCCACTGCCTGGCTCGGCATCGCCACCATCTGCCGCCCGGCGGACTGGGCGATGCGGAAGTAATCGCGCAGGCCGGCCATCACCATGGCCACCTGACGCTCGTCCAGATGGGGGTAAGTCTGGCGGACCTTCCGCGCCAGGCCGGGCGGAAAGGCAAACTGCTGCAGCCGCTCGGCGCGCCGCTTCTGCATCAAGCGCTGCCCGCCCTTGAACGCGAGCACCAGCAACACGGCCGACAGCGCCAGCACCGCGGCACTGTCCACGCCCAGCAGCGAGAGCGCCGCCACCGTGCCGATGGCGGCGAGGGCGATAAAGGGAATCGTGATCAGGGGCACAGCCATCCTTCTCCCGGGCGTGGAGAGCCACCGCAGCCATGAGTCTCCCACAGGCACCGCTCGGCCTGAAACACCCACTCAAGGAAACACACGGCTACCCCAGCTCTCCTTGCCCTCCACGGGGAACGGGCTGGGCAGAGCCTGGCCCTGGAGGCACTCAGAAGCTCGCCGACCACACGCCCTTCAGCAGATAGCGCTCCGGCGTCTCCTTGAAGCCCTGGCCGATGCCGAGATGCACCGCGCCCAGCGCCGTCTCGAACTCGGTCACCAGATAAACCGTCCGGTCGCCCTCCCCCGGCCGCAGGCGGTTCACCTTGCCGCCGTCGGTGTAGGCCTCGATGCCCCAGGCCAGGCGCTCACCGGCCTTGTAGAGGGCTTTCAGGTCGAGGTTGAGATCGGGCGAACGCTCGGTGCCAGAACGGCCCCAGCCCCAGATGAGGTGCGGATTGGCGGTGAGGCGGAAGCGCTCGGCGTCGTAGCCGACGATGCCGCGAAACTCCGCGCTGCGGGGCTCATTCACGTAACGGCGGGCGTTGATGTCGTACTCGGTGTTGAAGCCGTAGAACCATCGCCCCGCCTCGCGAATGTGCTTCAGGCGGAACATGATCGCCGAACCACCCCACGCGCCATTGTTGGAACTCGGGCCATCCACGCCGCTGCGCATCACCGGCAGGTGCACGCCCGCCTCCCAGCCCGGCGCGAGCCCGGTGGCAAACTCGGCCATCAGGTAAGTCAGCCGATGCACCGGCCACACCCGCGCCTCCCCCACCTCGCGCCCCTTGAGCGTCGTGTTGGCGTGGAGCGTGGCGACCAGCTCACCCCGATCGGCGAGATCGCCCTCGTGGACCATGATCTCCGGGTCGGCCCACGCAAGGCCAGGGAAGCAGCAAACAAGAAGGCAGCAGCGACGGAGTTGTGTGAACATCATCAGCCCTTAAAAGATATGGTAATGATATTCATTCTCGTCATCGTAACCTTGATCAAGCGCAAATTCAGCCCGAGTGCTGACCGGCAGTACCGCTCCGGGAGCGGAGACCGGATCGGCACCAAGGCATCGCGCGCGCCCTACGCCCAATTGACGCCCGCCAGACGGCCGAACCGCGGGCCATCCGCCCGTTGTGACAGGGTTTCCAGCCATGGGCCGACTGCCCGCTCAAACCCCGTGCGCCCTGCCCTGAGCTGATCCCACGGCGCCGACGGGCCTCAGTCGCCCGGCGCGACCTCACCGGTGCGCCGTCTTGATCGGGGCTGACCTGCGCGAGCCGCCCTGCCGCCGGTGGACGCACAAAAACAAAAAGGGACTGCATTTCTGCAGTCCCTTTTTGCTTGTCTGGCGCGCCCGGCAGGATTCGAACCCACGACCCCTTGGTTCGTAGCCAAGTACTCTATCCAACTGAGCTACGGGCGCATGACCCCAACACTTCAACCGTTGTTGCAGCGACAAACGCCGCCAACCTCGACTGAAAGCGAGCGCTTCTAGAGAAGCGATCACTGAAAAACTGGCGCGCCCGGCAGGATTCGAACCCACGACCCCTTGGTTCGTAGCCAAGTACTCTATCCAACTGAGCTACGGGCGCACACACACAAACATCTCGACCAGACATTCACAAGGCACTCGCCCCGAAAGCTTGTCTGGTCTACATCGACCACCCAACGGGCCACATTCAAGTGACCCCGGTAAAACTGGCGCGCCCGGCAGGATTCGAACCCACGACCCCTTGGTTCGTAGCCAAGTACTCTATCCAACTGAGCTACGGGCGCGTTGAAGAGCCAAGATTATACATGCGCTCGAAGAAATTGGAAGCCCTTTGGTGCATTTCGACGTATTTCCTTGTTCAGCCCTGATTCGACGGGCTAAAAAAGCGGTTCAAACCGCTTTGCTGCAGTGCACAAATTAGCTACAATAAAATCTCGAGATTTTAAAACCCTTCCGAGGAGAGTTTTGATGGGCACCCAAGCCGGCAATCGCCCGCACAGAATCGTCATCGTCGGCGGAGGCGCCGGGGGCCTCGAACTCGCCACCCGCCTGGGTGACACCCTGGGTCGCCGGGGCAAGGCCGACGTCACCCTGATCGACCGCAACCGCACGCACATCTGGAAGCCCAAGCTGCACGAGATCGCCGTCGGCAGCATGGATATCGGCGACCATGAGGTCGGCTACCTCGCCCAGGCCCACTGGCACCGCTTCCATTTCCGCATCGGTGAGATGACCGGCCTCGACCGGGCGCAGCGCCTGGTACACGTGGCGCCCTTCATCGACGCCGAAGGCCAGGAAGTCACCCCCGCCCGCTCCTTCGCCTACGACACCCTGATCATCTCGGTGGGCAGCCAGAGCAACGATTTTGGCACCCCGGGCGTGCGTGAGAACGCGATGAAGCTCGAAACCCCCGCCGACGCACGCCGCTTCCATGTGCGCATGGTGAATGCCTGCGTGCGCGCCCACGCCCAGGGCACGCCGCTGCGGCCGGAACAGCTGCATGTGGCGATCATCGGCGCCGGCGCAACGGGGGTCGAGCTGGCCGCCGAGCTCCATCACACCACCCGCGAGGTGGTGGCCTACGGCCTCGACCGGGTCGATGCCGACAAGGACATCAAGCTATCGGTGATCGAGGCCGCGCCCCGCGTGCTGCCGGCCCTGCCCGAGCGGCTGTCGAGCTCCACCGAGAAGCTGCTGCGCTCCCTCGGCGTCGATGTGCACACCAACGCCAAGGTGGCCGAGGTGCTGCCGGGCGGCGTGCGCCTGGCCGACGGCCGGATGCTGCCGGCCGAGCTGGTGGTATGGGCCGCCGGCGTCAAGGGCCCCGAGTTCCTCACCCGCCTGGACGGCCTCGAGACCAACCGCATCAACCAGCTCCTCGTGCGCCAGACCCTGCAGACGACGCTGGACGACAACATCTTCGCGCTGGGCGACTGCGCCGCCTGCCCGTGGCCCGAGAAGAACGGCTTCGTGCCCCCCCGCGCCCAGGCCGCCCACCAGCAGGCCTCGCATCTGCTCAAGCAGATCCGCCGCCGCCTCGACGGCAAGCCGCTGCAGGACTACCGCTACCAGGATTTCGGATCGCTGGTGTCGCTGGGCGAGTTCAGCACCGTGGGCAACATGATGGGCGGCCTGGCCAAGGGCGACCTGTTCATCGAAGGGCGCTTCGCCAAGCTGATGTACACCTCGCTCTACAAGATGCACGAGCTGGCCCTGCACGGCTGGGTCAAGGTTGCCCTCGACACGCTGGCGCGCATGATCACGCGGCGCACCGAACCCCACGTCAAGCTGCACTGAGCTCACCTTGAGAAAACTCACCCGCCGCCGCCTCGCATCCCTGCCGGAGCCCCGATGAAGACCATCCGCATCCTCGACACCGACCTGGAGTTCGTCCGCCTCGTCTCGGCCCACCCGCGGCCAGGCGCGCCGGCCATCGTGTTCCTCCACGAGGGGCTCGGGTCGATCTCGATGTGGCGGGATTTCCCCCAGAAGGTGGCCGACGCCACCGGCTGCGAGGCCGTCGTCTATTCACGCTACGGCTACGGGCGCTCCACCCCGCGGCGGGGCGAGCCCAACACGCCGCGCTACATGCACGTGCAGGCGCTGGAGGTACTGCCCGCGCTGCTGGATGCCCTGGAGCTGGAGCGCCCCTTCCTGCTCGGCCACAGCGACGGCGGCTCGATCGCGCTGATCAACGCCGGCGGCAGCCTGCGGCCCCTGTCGGGCATCATCGTGATGGCGCCCCATGTGCTTGTGGAGGACGTGACGCTGAAGGGCATTCGGGACGCCCTCGAACTCGCCGCGCGCAGCGATCTGCTCCAGCGACTCGGCCGCCACCACGCCGACGCGGGCGCGGTCTTCAAGGCCTGGCACCAGATCTGGCTGAGCCTGGCCTTCCGCAGCTGGAACATCGAGGAATATCTGCCGTCCATCCCCTGCCCGGTGATGGCGCTGCAAGGCGAGGACGACGAGTACGGCAGCTTCGACCAGATCGACCGCATCGCCCGACAGGCGAAGGACGTGGACCGGGTCAAGCTGGCCGACTGCCGCCATTCGCCCCACAAGGACCAAACGGCGGCGGTGATCGACGCGGTGACCGGCTTCGTCACACGCATTCTCGACAGCCGGGAGTAAGGGCCTGAGACCGCCGCGGCGGCCTCTCGAGGCAACGCGGGGCTCAGCCTGGATTACCCCCGCAGGGGGCGATGCCGAGCCCCGGGGCGCTCAGAAAATGAGGCACCAGTCGCCGTCGGATTCCGTCACGTCGGCGATGTCCTCGGCGGCGTTGATGGCTTCCCGGGCCAGCACCAGGCGGTCCACGATCCCAAAAAAGGCGTCCACCACCCGCGGGTCGAACTGCTGACCACGCCGCTCGCGGATCATCTCCAGGATCTTTGCGTCCGGGTGCGCCTTGCGGTAGCAACGATCGATCGAGAGCGTGTCGAAGAAATCGGCCAGGGCCACGATGCGCCCTGACAACGGAATCGCCTCACCGACCAGGCCCTGGGGATAACCCGCCCCGCTGAAATGCTCATGGTGGGCCATCGACACCTCGGCCGCCAGTTGCAGCACCGGCGCCTCGGAGCCGGCCAGGATGCTCGCGCCGATCCGCGGGTGCTCACGCATCAGACGCCACTCGTCGGAGGTCAGCGGCCCTGACTTGCGCAGAATGCTCTCGTGGATGCCGATCTTGCCGATATCGTGCATCTGGGCGGCCTTGTAGAGGATCTCGCAGTAGTCCGGCGGGCAACCCATGGCCTCGGCGATCATGGCCGCAAAGGCGCCCACCCGCTGCATGTGCGCCCCCGTCTCGCCATCTTTATGCTCGGCAGCCCGGGCGAGGCGGAACAGCGTCTCCTGATGGGCCTGCTCGAGGGCGCGGAAAGCCTCGTCACGCTGCTTGCGTACATCCTGCAGCTCACCCATCAGGCGATTGAGCTGGGCCCGGGCGGCGGCAGACTCTCGCGCCTCCACCGCCGCAGCGTCCGCCGATGGGTTGTCGACGCGGGCCAAGGCAGCGGGGGATTCCGCGTGGGTTGAAGGATCGACTGCTCCGGTCTTGCTGTTCATGATGCGCTCCTCGTTGAGGCCGTCTCGCTTGTCCTGGCCCGGCGCCGGGGCTCCCCGGAACACCTTTGGTTCGCCGGGTGGCCCGAATGACGACGGTCCGCTTGCCAAGCCTGCCTTGAGTGCATTCTAGTGATATTCTCGTTTTTGATGTTTCAGGAAACGTCAAACCGAATGTAGGAAAATCGCCTATCCGAAGCCACGCCGTGCGCTCTTTCACGCCTTTGAGGGCCAGGCTGGCCTCTTTTGCCCGCACACATGAAAAAGGCGACCCGCAGGTCGCCTTTTTCATGTGTGCGGCCGGCCACAACATCGGGCCGACCGGTACGCGCGGTGCAACGTTTTAGTTCACCGCGTCCTTCAGCTTGGAGCCGGCGGAGAACTTGGGCTGCTTGGAGGCAGCGATCTGGATCTCTGCGCCGGTCTGCGGGTTGCGCCCGACGCGCGCGGCGCGCTCGCCCACGGAGAAGGTGCCAAAACCAACGAGAGTCACGCTCTCGCCCTTGGCCAGGGCTTCGGAGATGATCTCCATCACGCCGTCCACGGCACGGCCGGCATCCGCCTTGGTCAGACCACTCTTGCCCGCCAGCGCTTCGATCAGTTCAGTCTTGTTCATAGCTCGTCTTGTGTAGATGAAAGAAATGGGTGGATACAGGAGCCTCAACAGGTGACGCCCGGTGCCACCGCTGCGCACCACACCACCCGCGCCCGATAGCTTACCCTGCCCGTCCCCGGCTGTGGCACGAAATTGGAGCTTTTCGCCCCATTTTGGCCGTGCAGGAATGCACGAAGCTGATATTTCAAATGGATGCCAGCTCGCGCAGACGTTCCAGCGCCTCCTCGATACGCTCGACCGCGATCACCCGCATACCGGGGATGTCGTGCTTCGGCGCGTTGGCCTTGGGCACCAGCGCCACGCTGAAGCCGAGCTTGGCAGACTCCTTGAGGCGCTCCTGGCCCCGCGGCGCCGGGCGGATCTCGCCGGCCAGGCCGACCTCGCCGAACACCACCAGCTCGCGGGGCAGCGGCCGGTTGGTGAGGGACGAGACGATCGCCAGCAGCACCGCCAGGTCGGCCGCCGGCTCGGCGATCTTGACGCCGCCCACCGCATTCACGAACACGTCCTGGTCGAAGCACACCACCCCCGCGTGGCGATGCAGCACCGCCAGCAGCATCGCCAGCCGGTTCTGCTCGAGGCCCACCGACAGGCGCCGCGGGCTGGGGCTGTGGGCGCTGTCGACGAGGGCCTGGATCTCGACCAGCAGCGGCCGGGTGCCCTCCTGGGTGACCAGCACGCAGGAGCCCGACACCTGCTGGCCGTGCTGCGACAGGAAGATTGCCGACGGGTTGGAGACGCCCTTCAGCCCTTTTTCGGTCATCGCGAAGACGCCGAGCTCATTGACGGCCCCGAAGCGGTTCTTGAAGGCCCGCACCAGGCGGAAGCTGGAATGGGTGTCGCCCTCGAAGTACAGCACCGTGTCGACGATGTGCTCGAGCACCCTCGGGCCGGCCAGCGCGCCGTCCTTGGTGACGTGGCCGACCATGATCAGCGTGGTGCCGCCCTGCTTGGCAAAGCGGGTGAGCTGGGCCGCGCACTCACGCACCTGGGCCACCGAGCCGGGCGCCGAGCTGAGGGTTTCGGAGTAAACAGTCTGGATCGAATCGACCACCGCCACATCGGGCTTGACGTCGCGCAGGGCGCCGAGGATGCGCTCGAGGTTGATCTCGGGCAGCAATTGCAGGCCGTGGGCGTCGAGCTGCAGGCGCGAGGCACGCAGGGCCACCTGCTCGGCGGATTCCTCGCCGCTCACGTAGAGCGCCTTGAGGCGCCCCGACAGCAGCGCCAGGGCCTGCAGCAGCAGGGTTGATTTGCCGATGCCCGGGTCGCCGCCGATCAGCACCACGCCGCCGGGCACCAGCCCGCCGCCGAGCACCCGGTCGAATTCGTCGATGCCGGTGGGCACCCGGGAGGTCTCCCGCGGGCGGATGTCGGCCAGGGTCTGCAGGCGCCCGCTGTCGCCGGCCAGCGCGGCAAAGCGCTTGGCCACCGGCGCCTCGGGCTCGACCACCGACTCGACGAGGGTGTTCCAGGCCTGGCAGTGGGGGCACTGGCCCTGCCAGCGGGGCGACTTGCCGCCGCATTCGGAGCAGACGTGAACAGTTTTAGGCTTGGCCATCAGGCGCCCGCACCCCGCACCGACACCGGCACGCGAGGCGCCAGCGCACAGAAGAGCTCATAGCTGATGGTGCCCGCGGCGGCGGCCACCTCGTCAGCGGCGAGGCCGTCACCCCACAGGTTGACCGGCGTGCCGACGCCGGCCTCGGGCAGGTGGGACAAATCGCAGGCCAGCATGTCCATCGACACCCGGCCGAGCGTACGGGTGCGCCGGCCGCCGACCAGGATGGGCGTGCCCGTGGGCGCGTGGCGCGGGTAGCCGTCGGCATAGCCGCAGGCCACCACGCCGACCCGGGTCGGGCCGTCGGCGACGAAGGTGCCGCCGTAGCCGACGCGCTCGCCGACGGAGATCTCCTGGACGCCGATGATCTCGCTCGACAGGGTCATCACCGGGCGCAGGCCGATGGCCTCGGCGCTCTGCAGCTCGGGCATCGGCGAGCCACCATAGAGCATGATCCCCGGCCGCACCAGCTGCCCAGCCGCCTTGGGGAAGCGCAGCAGCGCCGCCGAATTGGAGAGGCTCACCGGGCAGTCGAGCCCCGCGCTGATCTGCCGGAAGCGGGCCAGCTGGCCGGCCACCCCCACTTCGTCGTCGGCGTGGGCGAAGTGGGTCATCAGCGTGATGCCGCGCACCGCCGGCACGGCCTTGAGGCGGGCCAGCGCCGGGGCGAAGGTGTCGGCGGTGAAGCCGAGCCGGTTCATGCCGGTGTTGATCTTGACGAGCACGTCGACCGGCCCGGCCAGGGCCGCGCGCTCCAGCATCACCAGCTGGGCTTCGCTGTGGATCGCCGGGGTGAGGCCGAGGGCCTGCACGTCACTAAGGTCGGCGGGCTCGAAGAAGCCTTCGAGGAGCACGATCGGCTTGGTGATGCCGGCCTCGCGCAGCGCCCGTGCCTCGTCCAGGTCGAGGAGCGCGAAGCCGTCGGCCACGCCGCCGAGGGCCTGGATCGCCCGCCCGATGCCGTGGCCGTAGGCGTTGGCCTTGACGACCGCCAGTGCCCGGGCGCTGCCAGCCCGCTGGCGGGCGAGAAGATAGTTGTGACGCAGGGCCTCGAGGTCGATGGAGGCGCGGATGGGACGGGGCATGGCGGGGCCTGAAGCTAGGGGTTGCGGTCGGCGGACAGGCGGGCAATCTCTTCGATGACGAAGTCGGCGAAGGTGTTGACGAGACGGGACCGGAACTTGTCCTTGAGGATGATGACTTCGAGGGGAGTATACAGCGGCGGATCGAGGGGCACGCCCACCAGCGTGCCAACCCGGATCTCGTTGAGGATCGCCGCGCGGGAGGCGATGGCGAAACCTAAGCCGTGGGCGACCAGATGCTTGACGGTGTCGAGGCTGCCCAGCTCAGCCGCCACATTGAGCCCGTCCGGCGCAATGCCCGCAGCAACGAAGAACTGGTCCACCAGCTCGCGGATCGCGTTGCCCGGCTCCCGGTGGAGCAAGGGCAACCCAGCCAGTTGCGCGGCCTTGACCGACTTCTCACCCGCCAGCGGGTGGCCCGGCGGGACGATCAGCAGCAGGTCGTCCCGCCCGGCGCCGCGGCGTTCGAGGGTCGGCTGATCGGTGACGATCTCGATGAGGCCGACATCCAGCTGGCGATCCATCACCCGGTTCTCGACCAGCTGCGAGTTGCCCACCGAGACCCTTGGCACCACCCGCGGGTAGCGCCGCTTGAAGCCTTCGATCAGCCAGGGCAGCCAGTAGGCCCCGATGGTGGTGCTCACCCCCAGCTGGAGCACGCCCGACAGCTCGTCGGTGAGCTCGCAGACCCGCATCTCCATCTCGTCCGACAGCCCGAGGATGCGCTCCGCGTAGGCCATCACCAGCTCGCCGGCGGCGGTCAGCGACACGCGGCCGTGGCCCCGGTCGAACAGGCGGGTGTTGAACTCTTCTTCCAGCTGCTTGACCTGGAAGGTCACCGCGGGCTGGGTCATGAACAGCGCTTCCGCAGCCCGCGTAAACGAGCCTTGGCGTGCAACCGCGTGGAAAACCTGAAGGCGACGATCGGCCATGGATCATAAACGTGATTTATGGATGACCGTATTGGAGCACAACATTGACCCCGTCGCCAGAAGACCGCATGGGCTTCGTGGTATAAAGCGCGGTCCGCCAAATTCACCGAGCCTCCGTTCGCCCGCGATGCCTTTCGGTTTCTACATGATCATGGCCGCGCAGTTCTTCTCTGCGCTCGCCGACAATGCCCTGCTGATTGCCTCAATCTACATGCTGCGGGAGATGCAGGCGCCGCAGGAATACGAGCCGCTCCTGAAACTCTTCTTCACGGTTTCGTATGTGGCGCTGGCCGCGTTTGTAGGCGCCTTCGCCGATTCGATGCCCAAGTGGCGGGTGATGCTGATCAGCAACACGATCAAGATCGGCGGCTGCTCATTGATGTTCTTCGGGGTGCACCCGCTGGCCGCCTACGCGGTGGTCGGGCTCGGGGCGGCGGCGTATTCGCCGGCCAAGTACGGCATCCTCACCGAATACCTGCCGTCACGCCTGCTGGTGGTGGCCAACGGCTGGATCGAGGGCCTCACGGTGGGCGCCATCATCCTCGGCACCCTGGTGGGCGGCGTGCTCATCAAGCCGGCCATCGCCGACACCCTGCTGTCCCTCAATCTGCCTTATATCGACACCGTGCCCGAGATCGCGCTGTGCGTGATCGGCACGCTGTATGTGATAGCGGCCCTCTTCAACCTCAAGGTGCCCGACACCGGCGTCGACCACAAGGCGCTCAAGTCGAACCCGCTGTATCTCATCCACGACTTCAACCACTGCCTCAAGCTGCTGTGGCGGGACAAGCTGGGCCAGATCTCCCTCGCCACCACCACCCTGTTCTGGGGCGCCGGCGCGACGCTGCAGTTCATCGTGATCAAGTGGGCCGAGCAGGCCCTGCAGCTCGACCTCTCCAAGGCCTCGATGCTCCAGGGCGTCGTGGCGGTGGGCGTGGCCATTGGCGCCGTGCTGGCGGCCCGGATGGTGTCGATGCGCTCGGCGGTGCGGGTGATCCCCCTCGGCATCGCGATGGGCATCATCGTCAATGTGATGATCTTCGTCACCGACATGCCCCTGGCGATGGGCCTGATGGTGCTGATCGGCGCGCTGTCCGGCTTCTTCGTGGTGCCCATGAACGCGCTCCTGCAGCACCGCGGCCACATCCTGATGGGCGCCGGGCACTCGATCGCGGTGCAGAACTTCAACGAAAACCTGTCGATCCTGGTGATGACCGGGCTGTATGCCTTCCTGATCCGCTCCGGCTTCTCGATCAACACCGTCGTGGTGGCCTTCGGCCTCTTCGTGGCCGGCACCATGTACCTCGTCAAGCTGCGCCACGAGGCCAACCAGCGTCAGTTCGACTCGGTGGCCCAGCTCGACGACATCCGTCACTGACACCCCGCGCCGGCCCCCAGCCGGCGCACAGCCCCATTTCAAGGCCCTACCCCCCGGAACCCGACATCCATGCACGCCATCATCGAGCCCACCGCCGCCCATCTCCACTGCCACCTGAGCGACGCGCCCGACAGCCTGCAGCTCGACCGCGCCGACGCCCTCGCCCGGCTGCAGGCCTGGGGCGAGCGCTGCGCAAAGGCCGTCGAGGCCAACGACGACGCCGCGCTCCTCGCCATCGGCCGCGAACTCCACGACTGGCTCGATAACCCCGCGTGGGTCAGCCAGTGGGCCCGCAACGAAGATGTGCAGCGCCTTGAGATCCGCGCCGCCGAGCCCACCGAGGCCCTCGCCGCCGCGCTGCTGGCCTGCCCGTGGGAGTTCCTCGCCGACGAGCAGGGCTTCATCGCCGCCGGCCGGGCCACACCGCTCCACGTCATCCGCGTCCGTGGCGAAGCCTCCGCCGACGACATCGAAGCCGCCGCCCGCGCCGTCGCCCGGCGCAGCGAGGCCGACGCCATCGCCGCCGCCGGGCGCCTCGACGAAGCCCTCGAGATCCTGCAGAACGAAGTGCTGAGCGTCTTCGAGCGCCTCGAGGACAGCCGCGAGACCGCCATCACCCAGGGCCGCATCGCCGACATCCTCCTCGCCACCGGCCAGCTCGACGAGGCCATGGCGCTGCAGGAGGCGCGCCTGCCGGTGGTCACCGCCCTCGGCGACCAGGAAGGCCTGGCCCACATCCGCTACTCCATGGCCAACATCCGCATCGCCCGCGGCGAACACGAAAGCGGCAACCTGCAGCAGATCTACGAGGAACTCACCGAGGCCTTCCAGATCAGCTGCCAGCAGGGCCACGCCGACGCCATCGGCGGCATCGGCCTGCTGCTGGTGCAGGTGCTGGCGATGGGCGGCCTGCGCGACGAAGCCGTCGAAACCCTAGACACCACCGAAGACGCCTTCACTACCCTCCGCGACCTCGACGGCCTGGCCCAGGTCAAGCAACTCCGCCAGATGCTAGAGGCCTGACCCAAGCTGACCCAGCCTGCCCGCATCACCCCAGCCGGGTGTGGATGCGGACTTCTCCGGTGAGCAGGCGGTGCATCGGGCAGCGGGTGGCGATGCGCAGCAGCTCGGCCCGCTGCACTTCGTCCAGATCGCCCTCCAGCACCAGCTGCAGTGTGATGTCGCTGCCCGCTGCGGGCTTGCCCTCCGGGTTGAGCGCCAGCTCCACCCGCAGGCCGGCCAGGGGCCATGCCTTGCGCGCAGCCACCATCTTCAGCGTGATCGCCGTGCACGCCGCGAGGCTGCCCAGCAGCAGCCTATCCGGCGCCGGCCCCACATTGGCGCCGCCCAGATCGGCAGGCTCGTCGGCCTCCCACAGGTGGCCGAGATCATCGGAAATCATCACGCGATAAGGCGTGTCATCAAGTACCGCGCTGACGCGGGCCGTTCCAGACATGGGAGCTCCCTGGGACCGAATTGAAGGAGGTCCGAGTGTGCCCCAAAGCCTCCGGTCCGGAGCAGCTTTTCTGCAGGCTCAAGGATGACGCCATCACCGCCCTGTGCGACCTCGACGGCCTGGCCGGCACGCGCGGCAGCGGATGCTCGAGACCGGACCGCCGTCGCGTCACGGCAGGGGCTTGCAGGCGGCAATCACCGGGAGACTGACGAGCACCGCTCCGAGGCGGGCGTCTTGTCCGTCGAAGGCCTCGATCAGCACCGAACGGCTGCCGCCCATGTTATCCATCGGGCGATGGGGCCGCGGCGGATCAGCAGATACATCCGGGCAACACGCACCGCGGCCGGATCGAAGCCGAGCTTGCCCGCCAACGCGCTGCCAGCAGCAGCCCGCTGCTTGATCTGCAGCAGCACCATCTCACCTGCGCTGGACGCCGAATCGACACGCCCCGGGTCGAAGCTCTTGCGTACCGCATAGTCTCGCACCTCCACCGGCGTCGGGTCGCGCTTGCCGTCGTAAGAGGCGTAGCGCTGACCATCCGCATCCTGTTCAATGCGCAGATCGAGCATCTGGGACATCCGCAGTTCCGGCTCGGAAATGTCGCACTCCACCTTGAGCACCGCAGCCAGCCCGCGACTCGTCGCCGGTTTGCACTCACCCAAGGACATCGCCCGACGGGCCATCTCGCCACTCGACGGGTCAGCCTGATCGAGCTGCACGCAACCATCGGCCAGACTCGTGTAGCGATAGGCGTAGGCAGCGGCGCTATCCGGCGCCAGGAATACGACACCACCCCGGGATGACCAGGTGCCCACCTCCCGGGTTTCGACGTGCGGCGGATACCCCAGCTCTCCGGCAGCGTTCTGTTCGAGCGTGCCCTTGATGAGTACGCGATTCACCTCGTAACGCCCATCGCCCCTGCGCTCCGCCTTCCAGCGGTGCATGCCGACGCGGTTCTCGATCCGTTCGCCGAACCAGCTCCCGACCAGCGCCGGATCGCGCCCGGCACCCGCGCCTGGCGCCGGCTGGGCCGACGCAAGGCCTCCCCCCAAAGCCAGCCCCATCCCTACTACCAGCCCGGCGAGCACGCTGCGGCGACGGAGAAACGTCTCGACAAACGATGGGTTTTTCATTTTCATCTCCCACAAAGGTGAATCACCGGAAGACCGCCCTGTCGATGCCATTCAAATGTAGCCCGTCTGTCCCGCCAATCAATTGACCACCCTTAACATGCCGCACAGCAGCGCTTGACGCGGCTCACCCCTCACATATAAAATTAGAATCATTCTCATTTGCGATCTCAACAAGCGGCGAGGGCCTGCAGCACCCTCCGCGCGGTCGCAAAGCCCCAGCCAGCCAGCGTCGCCCCAGGGCATGTCGCAAGCCAGCCAGGAATCCATCCCTCTGGAGATCGACATGACCGCCGCCCTTTCGCCACGGGGCCCCGCCACGCCGGCGCTGCCCGCGCCCTTCCTGGCCTTCTCAGGGCCACGCCCCACCACGCCGGCGCGCCGCAACCTGGCCGGCGTCGGCGTTGCCGTGCTGCTCCACGCGGCCCTGCTGGTGGCGATCATCAGCGCCATCGGCGAAGCGCCGGCCCCCGTGACGCCGCCCCAGCCCTACATGACGGTGAGCCTGCTCACCCCACCCGCCGAAACGCCGGAGCCCCAGCCCCGCCCGCAGGCCCAGCCGCTGAAGCCCAAGGAAACCCGGCCCGTCGTCCAGCCCCAGGCCACGCCATCCCACAGCAAAAAAACGGCCGAGCGGCCGACGCTCACCTCCGCCGCCACGGCCACCAACGCCGCCGAAGCCACGGCGGAAGCCTCGGCGCCACCAGCGCCGCCCACCCCGGCCGCCGCCGCGCCGGTGCGCGAGGCGCCGGTGGCCATCGTGCCGCCCCGCTTCGACGCCGCCTACCTATCCAACCCAGCCCCCAATTACCCCAGCGCCTCGAAGCGCATGGGCGAGGAAGGCCGCGTGCTGCTGCGCGTGCAGGTCGGGCCCGACGGCCGCCCCACCGACGTGAGCATCGCCAAAAGCAGCGGTTTCCCCCGCCTCGACGACATTGCCCGGGAAACCGTGCTGCGCAACTGGCGCTTCGTGCCCGCCCGCCAGGGCGACCAGGCCGTAGCCGGCGCCGTCAAGGTGCCCATCGATTTCACCCTCAGCAACACCTAAGGAAGCCTCCATGAACGAATCCACCTTCAGCCTTGCCCAGATCTGGGCCCAGGGCGACGGCGTCTCCCACGCCGTGGCCATCATGCTCATCCTGATGTCGCTGGCCTCCTGGTCGGTGATCTTCGTGAAGGCCTGGAGCCTCGTGCAGCTACGCCGCATGAGCGGCGGCGCCAAGCAGTTCTGGCACGCCACCAGCTTCGACGCCGGCATGGCGGCCCTCGCCCCCGCCGCCGACAACCCCTTCCGCGACCTCGCCCAGCGCGGCACCGAGGCGGTCAGCCACCACACCCATCACCGCGACGAGCTGCACGGCGTGCTGGGCCTCAACGACTGGCTCACCAGCACCCTGCGCCAGTCCATCGACGACACCACCGGCCGCCTGCAGTCGGGCCTGTCGATCCTCGCCTCGGTGGGCAGCACCGCGCCGTTCATCGGCCTCTTCGGCACCGTGTGGGGCATCTACCACGCGCTGATCGGCATCGGCGCGGCCGGCCAGGCGACCCTCGACAAGGTGGCCGGCCCGGTGGGTGAATCGCTGGTGATGACCGCCGGCGGCCTGGCGGTGGCGATCCCGGCGGTGCTCGGCTACAACGCGCTGGTGCGCGGCAACAAGGAGATCCTGGCCAGCCTCAGGCACTTCGCCCATGATCTGCACGCCTACCTCGTCACCGGCGGCCGCGTGAAGAAGAACGCGTCGGCCAACGTCCATCCCCTCCCCCGCAAGGAAGCACAATGAGCTTCGGAAACAGCAGCCTCGACGACGACGGCGAGGTGATGTCGGAGATCAACATGACGCCCCTGGTGGACGTGATGCTGGTTCTGCTGATCATCTTCATCATCACCGTGCCGGTGATCAACCACGCGGTGAAGCTCGACCTCCCCAAGGCCAGCAGCCAGGCCGAGGAGATCAAGCCCGAGAAGATCAACCTGTCGATCAAGGCCGACGGCAGCCTGGGCTGGAACGGCGAGAGCGTGCCCGACGAGATGCTCGAAGCCCGCCTCGAAGCCGCCGCCGCCCGCCAGCCCCAGCCCGAGCTGCACCTGCAGGTGGACAAGCGCACCGAGTACGACCACGTGGCCCGCCTGCTCTCGACGGCCAGCCGCCACGGCCTCGGCAAGGTGGCCTTCGTGACGGAGCCGGCCAAGTAAGGCAGGCCGCCCGGGCCGGACCCCAAAAAAACGGCAACGATGAAACCCATCGTTGCCGTTTCTCTTTGGCACGCGGCTGGCCGCCGCCGTGAGCCCTATGCCTCGGCCTCGGCCTCCGCCCCCACCGAGCGGGCGCCGGACCACACCGACACCCGGTTGCGGCCGCTCTTCTTGGATTCATAGAGGGCGTTGTCGGCCTGGTCGATGAGCTCGGGCGCATCCTTGGCGCCCAGCTTGATCGAGGCGACGCCGAAGCTGGAGGTGATGCGGAGCCCGGGGATGTCGCGCACCGCTGCGCCGGCCTGGGTCTCGATGCTGTAGCGCACCCGCTCGGCCACCTCGGCGGCCTGCTCCTGGGTGGAGCCGGGCAGGATGAAGCAGAACTCCTCGCCACCGTAGCGGCACAGCAGGTCGCCATCGCGCAGGCTGGCGCCCATGCACTTGGCCACCGACTTGATGACCAGGTCGCCCACCGCGTGGCCGTAGCGGTCGTTGAAGGACTTGAAGTGGTCGATGTCGCCCATGATGCAGCACACCTCGCCGCCCTCGGCCAGCAGCGTCGCATAGAGCGGGTCGACGGCGTCGAAGAAGGCGCGGCGGTTGAGGCAGCCCGTCATCGGGTCGCGGGTGGCGAGGCGGTGCAGCGCCTCGTTCTGGCGGCGGATCTCGTCCTTCGAGGCTTCGAGCTCGGTGAGCGTCACCAGCAGCTGGTCGTTGATGCGGTGCAGGATCGTCACGTCGGAGAAGTTGACCAGGCAACCCCGCAACCGCCCCTGCCCGTCCTGGATCGGGGAGCAGCCGACGATGGCGCGCAGTGGCTCGTCATCGCCGGGGCGCCCGATCTCGACCGTCTCGCCGCTCAGGGCGCTGCGGGAGGCCATCGCCCTCACCCACGGGAAGTCGTCGGGCGAACCGTGAAAGCCGCTGACCAGCCACCGCAGCGCGTTGGCCGGGGTGCCGGTGGCCAGCTCACGGGCGTCCGGATGAAAACTGCGGAAGGCGTTGTTGGCCAGCATCACCCGCCCCTTCTCATCCAGCACCATCACACCCTCGGCAAGGGTGTCAAAGGCCGTGCGCACCCGGTCGGGCACCACCTTGGCCGGGTCAAGGTATTCGAGCACCCGGCGCAGATACAGGTAAAACGCGCCGAAGGCGAGCGCGCCGATCAGCGCCAGCACCACGAAGGGCGGGTAGGTCAGCCATTCGACGAGGGATTCGGGCAGCACCGGCCGAAACACCAGCTCGACCTCGCCCCACGTCCTGCCCTCGGAGAACACCGGCACCCGCACCTGGGTGAGCGTGGACGAGCCGTCCTCCGGCGGGCGCCAGTATTGCGGGTGGTCGCCCACCTGCACGAGCACCGCGCCGGTGTTCTGGCGGACGGCCACCGAGCGCAGGTCGTGGTTGCGCTCGAGCACTTCGCGCAGGGTGTGCTGGAGGGCCGACATGTCACCGGCCTGAAGCTGGGCCGTGGCCTGCACGGCCAGGCTCTCGCTGAGCTGCTGGCGCACCTGGCGGGCAATCTCCGAGCGGTCCGGCAGCAGACCGAACACCAGGTCGACCGCCATCAGCAGCGAGATCAACAACCCCACCAGCCCCAGCGCGATGCGCGCCACCGGGCTGAGCCTGAGAAAATGCAGTCTCACGGCTGCGCCCCCGTTCTGGTATCGAACACGTCGGCTATCCCCATTTCGTCCTGTGCCGCCTGATCATCGATCGCCCGCGCCCAGTCGCGGTCATCCTCATCCTCGGGGCCGAGCACCATCAGCGGGTCGAAGCTGCGCCAGGCCGGTGCCGACATGAGCAGGCTGGCCACCAGCGCGCCGGCCCGGGTGGCCCACCACACCGCGCCCACCGACAGCGCGACCCCGGTCAGCTCGATGGCCTGCAGCACGACGCGCACATCCACCTCACCATCCTTGCCTTGCAAACCCTCTCTCAGACCACTTTCGGCCACCCGCAGGCTGGCTGAAGTGCTGGACGTGGTGGCAAGGCTGTCGCCACGCAGCATGAAGTCCAGCAAGGGGCCATCGAGCCCGCCGCCCAGGCTCAGCCGGACCGGGGCGCGCTCGAAACGCAGCGTGCCACCGACACCCTGGTTGCGCATCCGCGAGGCAGGATCGGTAATGCCCGCGCCATCCGGGGCAAGCGTCACCGGCCCGTCGCCGGGCGAGGCCGGCTTGATCGCGGGCGCCACCCCATCCAGCAGGCCAGGGCGATTAACGGTGGTGGGCGCCTTGGTGGTCTTGTCCGTGTCCGCCGGCTTCGTCACCACCGGCTTCGTCACCACCGGCGTGACGCTTGTCACCGGCGGCTCCTGCGGGGTGACCACCGGGCCGGTGGGCTCGCCCGGGGCGCTCAGCTGGAGCGTGATGGTCGCGGTGACGGCGCCGCTGTCCGCCTGGCCATCGCTGGCGTGCAGCACCACCACGGGCGTCGCCTGCGCCGCGTCGTGGACGAAGACCACCCGCCCGGCCGTCAGCTCGGCCTGGGTGAAGGCGGCGATCGCCTGGCCTGCGGCACCCGCCCGTTCGAAGTGGCCTCCGGAGGCGGCGTCGACCACGTATTCGAGGCTCGCCAGCGCCGTGTCCACATCCGAAGCCACGATCGCACCGGCGCCCAGCACGACGCGCGTGCCGGCCGGTAGCTCGAAGGCTACGCGGCTAATCGACGGCGCGTCATTGACTGCGGCCACATCGATGTTCAACGTGTGGGTGCCCGCCTCGGTGTCGATGCCACCATCGGCCACGCCGCCGTCGTCACGCACCCGGAAGCGCAGCGCGGCGTAGTCGCTGCCGTTGGCGTCGGGCGCGGGCTGGTAGGTGAGTTGCCCGGCGGCGATGTCGCCGGCTGCCACCCACTCACCGGCAACCACGCTCCGGCCAGCCAGCTGCAGCAGGCCCTGCCCGGGCAGCACGACGATCTGCACGGCCGCCAGGCTGTTTGCAGCGCGGTCGAGGTCGTCATGGAAACCGAAATCGGCCAGCGTGAAGCGGTGGCTGCCGTCTTCCGCCATGCCGACGCGCCCGTCGCTGCCCTGGGGCATCTCGTTGCGGTTGTCCACCGTGATGGCCAGGGTCTGGCTTGCCGTTGCAGCGCCATCGGAGACCTGGACGACCAGCTCGTAGATGTTGTTCCCGTCGGCGTCCAGCGGCACGTCGTGGTCGGGCGCGGCGGTGAAGCGCAGCTCTCCGCTGCCGGCGTCAACAGAGAACAAGGCACGGTCGGCGCCACCCACGATGCTGTAGCTCAGGGCCTGGGCAGGCCGGTCCACGTCGGTGGCAGTGAGCGCGGTCACCGCGGTGGTGTTCTCGGCGATGTTGAAAGCCGCGCTGGCCCCGCCGCCCATCACCGGCGCGTCATTGACCAGGGTGATCAGGAGGGTGGCGCTCGCCGTCACGCTGTCGCCATCGGCGTCGGTCAGGGTGTAGATGAAGCTGTCGGTGCCGTGGAAATCCTGGTCGGGGGTGTAGCGGAAGCTGCCGTCGGTGGCCAGCACGAGGCTGCCGTGGCTGGGGCCAGTGACCAGGCTCCACACATTGCCGCCGTCGCCGCTGGGGCTGTCGTTGCCCGCCACCGAGCCGACAAGAAGCTCGTCTTCAGCCACGGCCAGGGCGTCGTCGGCTGCCTGGGGCAGGTCATTGACCGGCGTCACAGTGACGCGGACGGTCGCCATCGAGGTGCCGCCCTGCCCGTCCGACACCGTGTAGCTGAAGCTGTCGCTTCCATGGAAGTCGGCGTCCGGGGTGTAGCGCACGGAGCCGCCGGCAAAGCTCACCACGCCATGGGCGGCGGAGCCGGTGGCGCTGATCACCAGCACGTCACCGTCCGCGTCGAGATCGTTGGCCACCACCTCCACCACCACCGGCGTGTCCTCGGCGGTGGTCACGCTGTCGTCCCCGGCAACC